>BDTW01000021.1 GCA_002897735.1 bacterium BMS3Bbin13
CGCCCCATATCCCGAGGTCATCGAGGTTCCTTCCGGCGGGGGGCGCTTAGAGAAGCCGGGGTTGCTTGGCCGCCGACGGTGGACATCGCCTATCCGACGCCGGTCCGTCCGATGTTGCCGGCGGGGCAGGCCTCGCCCTACGGGAACCTCCATCGCGCTGACGACCCGGGGGCCTTGCGGTGAAGGCGTACAATGGGGCGCCGTCGCAACCGGAGCCACCCCGTGAACGCCGCCGTATCCGCAATCGTTACCCGTGGCCTTACCAAACATTACGGGCACATAGAGGCGCTGCGGGGGATCGACCTTCAGGTTGAACGGGGCGAGATGTTCGCCCTGCTTGGCCCCAACGGTGCCGGCAAGACGACCCTGTTCTCGATCCTTTCCACCCTGCGCAGACCGAGCGGCGGCGAGGCCCGGGTGCTGGGCCATGATGTCGTCTCCGACCGGGCCCGCATTCGCCGGGCGATGGGAGTCGTGTTCCAAGAACCGGCCCTGGAACGGCGGCTGTCGGTGCGCGACAACCTGTTCCTCATGGGGTTGTTCTACGGCCTCCCGCTACGGAAGGCGCGCGCGCGGGCCGGTGAAATCATGGAGGCCCTGGGACTCACGAACATCGCGGGGCGGCGTGCGGAGGACCTCTCGGGGGGGCAGAAGCGCCACCTGGAGCTTGCACGCTCGATGGTGCCCCGCCCGGACATCCTCTTTCTCGACGAGGCCACGCTGGGGCTCGATGTGGATGCGCGCCGGAGCTTCTGGGCGCAGGTGCGGGAATTCGCGCGCGCGGGGCACACGGTGTTTTTCACCACCCATTATATGGAAGAGGCCGAGGTGGCCGACCGCATCGCCTTGATCAGCGACGGGCGGATCCTTGCGCTGGACACCCCTTCGGCGCTCAAACAACGTATCGGCGGCGGCGTCATTCTGTTGTCCACCGAGGACGATTCCGTAGCGCAGGCGTGGCTGCTGGAGCACGGCTATGCGGTCGAGTCCAGCGAACGGGGTCTGATGCTGGTCGGGGACGACCCCGCAGCGCTGCTGCCGGCCCTTTTGGGCGCCTTGCCGGTCAAAACGCGGCGGGCGGAGATCCACGAACCGAGTCTCGAGGATGTGTTTCTCACCCTGACCGGGCGCGCGTTGAGCGCCAACGAGCGGGTATCCGGGCAGGATCGCCCTAATGCGGGGGCGGCGCCGTGAGGGGGCTGTTCGCCGTCATCGTACTGGATATCAAGCGGCTGTGGGCGGACAAGATCCGCCTGTGGGCCAACCTGATTCAGCCGCTCCTGTACCTGTTCGTGCTGGGGACCGGCCTGGGTGCGAATTCCGTGCTGGGTCGTGAACACTACCTGCAGTACATCTTCCCGGGGGTGCTGGGCCTGGCACTGCTGTTTTCCGCCGTGTTCGCCGCCATGCTGATCGTGTTCGACCGGCAGATCGGGTTTCTCAAGGCCGTGCTGGTCGCTCCGGTCCCGCGTTCGGCCATCGCCGTCGGCAAGATCCTGTCCGGGGCGATCCAGGCGCTGATTCCCGCCCTGGTCCTCCTCGCGTTCACTCCGCTGCTGGGGATCCACCTCGGGGCTTTGCAGTGGCTCGCGCTGATCGGAGCCATGCTGGCGGCGGCGGTGACCTTCTCCTCGCTCGGGGTCGCGACGGCGGCATGGTTCAAATCCACGACGGTGTTCCCGGTCATCTCCAATGCCGTGCTGCTGCCTTTGTTTTTTCTTTCGGGCGCCCTGTTTCCCCTGACGGGGACCCCGCATTGGATTCAGGCGTTGGCGTATTTCGATCCGGTTGCCTACGCGGTCGATCTGATGCGCGGTGTGATCCTGGGCCGTTGGTATTTCCCCGTATGGCTTTCCCTGACCGTACTGGGCGGAGTCGTCACGGTCCTGCTCCTCATCGCCACCCGCGTCTTCGCCTCCGGGGAGGACGCTTGAGCCCGAAGGGCGCAGTCCCCGGATTTCGGCCTTCGGCCTGCATCCGGGCTACATCGGATCGATGTCGGAGAACAATCAATATCGGATGGCTCGTCGATGTAGCCCGGATCGAGCAGAGCGGCATCCGGGGCAATGTTCGGCTTGGCGCCGAGGATCCCGGATTTCGGCCTGCATCCGGGCCACATCGGACCGATGTCGGGTCGGCTCGTCGATGTAGCCCGGATCGAGCGTAGCGGCATCCGGGGGCAATGTTCGCCTTGGCGCCGGAATTCTGGGTCATTCGCCATACACACCCTTATCCCGACCTACGCCCCCTCCGCCCCAATCCTCCGGGTAGTCGCCCTTGGCGACAAATCGGTGAAAGCTCGAGTGCGGCCAGTCGCGCACCCGATCCACCCACCCGTGTTTCACCGGGTTGTAGTGGATGTAGTCGACGTGCCGTGTGAGGTCCGCCTCGTCGCGCACGGTGTGCTCCCAGTAGCGCCGCTGCCAAAGGTCATACTCCCCTTTCGCATTCCGCGGCCTCACCCTGCCCGCCTTCGCCAAGCTGCGCGTGAAACGGCTCTTCACCACCCACCAACGGCCGGCATAGTCGTCGTCTCCCGGCGGCAAGGTCCATACCGCATGCAGATGGTCCGGCAGCACCACCATCGCGTCCACGACGAAAGGTCGTGCCCGCATCGCGGCCCGCAGGACCCCGCGTAACACGTCGATATGATCGACCAGCGTGGATGCCCCCCGATCGCGCAGGGTTACGGTGAAGAAATAGGTGCCGCCGGCAACGCGGCAGCGGCGATATCGGACCATCCGTGATCCCCTCCTTGGCTCGCCGCGAACATCCGAGGCGCGCCTTTTGGCGAAGTTGTCCCTGGATTTCGCTTCGCTGCATCCAGGCTACATATGCTACATATGCCGATGGTGGCCTGGATGCAGGCCGCAGGCCGAAATCCGGGGATCACGGTGCCGAGAGAAAACCCGTCCCCGGATTGCGCTTCGCTCCATCCAGGCCACATATGCCGATGGTAGCCTGGATGCAGGCCGAAGGCCGAAATCCGGGGATCGCGGTGCCGGGAGAAACCTCGTCCCCGGATTGCGCTTCGCTCCATCCAGGCTACAGATGCCGATGGTGGCCTGGATACAGGCCGCAGGCCGAAATCCGGGGATCACGGCGCCGGGAGAAATCCCGTCCCCGGATTGCGCTTCGCTCCATCCAGGCTACATATGCCGATGGTAGCCTGGATGCAGGCCGCAGGCCGAAATCCGGGAATCACGGCGCCGGGAGAAACCTCGTCCCCGGATTGCGCTTCGCTCCATCCAGGCTACATATGCCGATGGTGGCCTGGATGCAGGCCGCAGGCCGAAATCCGGGGATCACGGCGCCGGGAGAAACCTCGCCCCCGGATTGCGCTTCGCTCCATCCAGGCCACAGATGCCGATGGTAGCCTGGATACAGGCCGAAGGCCGAAATCCGGGGATCGCGGTGCCGGGAGAAACCCCGTCCCCGGATTGCGCTTCGCTCCATCCAGGCTACAGATGCCGATGGTAGCCTGGATGCAGGCCGAAGGCCGAAATCCGGGGATCGCGGTGCCGGGAGAAACCTCGTCCCCGGATTGCGCTTCGCTCCATCCAGGCTACATCAGAGACCGGCGTTTTCTGGTCGCCGGTCTTCCGGCCACTCTCACGTTACCGAATCCAGGTAGCCCTCCCGCAGCAGGAAGAGAAAGATCTCCTGCGCCGCTTCGACCGGGCTCAGGTCGGTGGTGTCGAGCCGGATCTCGGGGTGCTCGGGGACCTCGTAGGGATCGCTGATGCCGGTGAATTCGGGGATGAGGCCCTTGCGTGCCTTCTCGTAGAGACCCTTGCGGTCGCGCGCCTCGCAGACTTCGAGCGGGGTGGCGACGTGGATCTCGATGAAGGCGCCGTGCCCGGCGATGCATTCGCGCACGGCGCGGCGGGTGGCGGCGTAGGGGGCGATCGGGGCGCAGAGGGCGACGCCGCCGTTCTTGGTGATCTCGCTCGCGACGAAGCCGATGCGGCGCACGTTGAGGTCGCGGTGGGCGCGTGAGAAACCGAGTTCGCTGGAGAGGTTGCGGCGCACGATGTCGCCGTCGAGGAGCGTCACGGGGCGCCCGCCGGCCTCGACGAGTTTGGCGTAAATGAGCTTGGCGAGGGTCGACTTGCCGGCGCCGGACAGGCCGGTGAAGAACAGGGTGAAGCCCTGGCGGCTGCGCGGGGGGTAGACGCGACGCAGTTCGTCGATCACCTCGGGGTAACTGAACCAGTCGGGGATCTCCTCGTCGGCGCTCAGGCGCCTGCGCAGTTCTTCCTCACCGAGGTCAGAGGCGGTCTCGCCGTCGCGCTCGATGACGCTCGCCGGCAGGTAGCACCCACGGCGCGGCACGTAGCGCAGTTCCTCGACGGGGACGGGACGGAGGGCGAGTTCGGATTCGTGGCGGGCGAGGAGTTCCTGCGCGGCGAGGGGTTCGTAGAAGCGCCCGTCGGGGGCGGGGGCGCCGTGGTAAGGCTCGATCAGCAGGTGGGAGCAGCCGTGGTTCTGGTGGACGATCGCGTGCCACAGGGCCGAGCGCGGCCCGGCTTGGCGCCGGGCGAGGGGGAGTAACGAGAGCGCAACCAGGCCGTGCGGGAAACGCCCGCGCACGGCCTGGTAGCCGCGCACGCGCGCGTAGTAGTGCAGGTCGCCGGGGGTGGTGACGCCGACGGCGGGATGCAGCAGGACGTGGGCCTGGGTCTCCTTCGCGGCGGCGAGCACGATCTCGCGCTCGCGGCGATGGATCGGGCCGGGGGGCTGGAAGGCGAGCACTTGCCGCCAGCCCAGGCGGGCGAAGAGCCGGCGCAGTTTCTCGGGCGTGTCCCAGAGGTTCTCGAAGTCGTAGTGCGCAGGCGGCTCGATGCCCTCGACGGGGCCCCCGACATAGGTGTCGTGGACCTGCTCGTAGAGGTAGCGCACGCCGGGGTGTGCGTCGGAGGTCGTGCCGTAGACGGCCTCGGCCTCGCGGCGCTTGTCGGGGCGCCAGACGTCGCCGACGCTCAACAAGGCGTGGGTGAAGCCTTCGGGATCCTGCAGGGCCAGGCGCTCGCCGGCGGTCAGGCCCTCGGCGAGCGCGTCGGGCACGTCGAGGGTGACGGGGATCGGCCAGAGCAGGCCCGATTCCAGGCGCATCGTGTCGAGCACGGATTCGTAGTCGGCGCGCCCGAGGAAGCCGCGCAGCGGGGAGAAGCCGCCGTTGAGGAGCAGGTCGAGGTCCGAGATCTGGCGCGGGGAGAGTACGACCGCGCGGATCGCGCGCGCTTCTCCTTTGAGCCGCTCGACGCTCTCCGGGGCGGCGAGCTGCCGGCACAGGGTGCCGCCGTGAGGGGGAATCAAGAAGTCCATGCCGGGAGTCGCCGCAGAGTCCCCATGTAACCGTATGTTTTTAGGTTGTTATTCTTGATGGTGGATGATCGGGATTCTACCCCGGAAAGAGGCCCCGCCGCAATGTGCGGGACCGGGAGCCTGTCCGGGCCATCGTGGCGCTACGGTGTCCGCCCGGGGTGGGGGAGGAAATCGGAAGTTCAGACAAAGCATCGTTAGCCGGAAACATGAAACTGCACGGCCTCACGCAGCAGCGGCAGACTTTTCACACGATACCGGTAATGAAGGTGTTTTTCGGAAACAGGGTCCACCGTGGCCAGACCAAAAAACCCGGCAAAATACCCGAGCGTGCGCCGGGTGTAGCAGGTGCGCACTTCCTCCTCCGGGGTAAACACCGAGTCCGGCGGCACTTCGTCCAGCAGCACGGGGAAGGCGCGCAGAAAACTGTCTTCATAGAATTCATGTGGCAACCAGTTTTCACCGTAAAGCGTCAGCAGATAGAGCGTGAAAAGAAATGTCGCCTGAATGAAACGAAGTTCAACGCGACGATCGCGATAGGCCCAGTTGAATTGTTCGACATAGGCCCTGAAAAGCCGCGGGTAGATGGCTGCCGGACCTTCCCCGGCCAGTAATGCACGGCAGTCGCGGCCGAGGATGAATCTGCCCTTATGTTTTCGGATCAATCCGGCCAGTTCGGCGACCAGGCGGGTGATATGCAGATCGGGGAAGTCGTACTCACGGTTGATACCGCCAAGCCGCGTATTTTCCCGGTAGGCCGTTTCTCCCCAGTAGGCCAAGGCGGCCTCCCGGCAGAATTTCTGCGGCAGATTCCCCTTGGCGGTCGGTTTCAATCCCTGCTCGCCGATGGTTTCCGTCAGCAGGCTGAAAAGGGTCAGTATCGGTGCCTTCGGGTTTGTGTCGAGTATCGCGGGGAATCGGATCACTTCCGGCGATGCAAACGGGAAGTGCAGCATGCGGTGCATCTGTTCCGGAGACAGACCATGAAACTCATCGACCGGCGTCTGATTTCGTTGTTGCGTATGGTGCTCGATAAATTCCTGGACCTCGGAAAGTGAGGTGAATTGCCTGCCCTCCAGTGCCTGGCGCAGTTCCGCGGACGCCCCCGTGCCCCCGCGGCCGGATGTGCCAAGTCCATCTTTCCCCAGACAGCATCCCTTGAATTTTTTCCCACTACCGCAGGGGCAGGGGTCGTTGCGGCCGGTAACCGGTATTTTCATGGCGCCTCCGGGGCAGGCTTGGCCACGATTCTCGCATCGACAAGGCGGACAATAAAGAGGGACATGCCGCGCTCAACGCCAAGGCCCGCACGCAGGGCCTCGGCCGCGACGGCGCAAGCGCACCGGGGTCGTGTGGTGCATCAGGGCTGTCTTGCGCGACCGTTCCCTCCAGGCGTTTATGGCCCGGCCGTGCCGCTCTATCTGTGACGATGGGCGGTATAGCCTCCGGACGACTCACGCCGGGCGGCCACCGGTCTTTTGGCCGGCGACCTGCCGCGGCTACGGGCTTCGGTCTGTTTGCGGGGCTGGGATCGACCCTTGCCGTTGCGCCCCGTCTGGATGGGCTCCGCCCGGATGCTGGGATCCGGCTCATACCCTTCCAGGACCACCTTGGAGATCTCGCGTTTCAACAGCCGCTCGATATCCCGCAGCAGTTTGTGTTCGTCCACGCAGACCAGGGAGGTCGCCGCACCCTCGTTTCCGGCGCGACCGGTGCGGCCAATGCGGTGCACATAGTCCTCCGGCACGTTGGGCAGTTCGTAGTTCACCACGTGGGGCAGCTGATTGATGTCCAGGCCGCGCGCGGCGATATCGGTGGCTACCAGCACCCGCACCTCCCCGCTCTTGAACCCGGCCAACGCGCGGGTACGAGCCCCCTGGCTCTTGTTGCCATGGATGGCGGAGGCGCGCAGACCGTCATTCTCCAACTGCTGAGCCAGGCGGTTGGCGCCGTGTTTGGTGCGAGTGAATACCAGCACCTGGCGCCAGTTGCGCGAACCGATCATGTGGCTGAGCAGTTCCTGTTTGCGGCACTTGTCCACCGGGTGAACCACCTGCTCGATCCGCTCCGCGGTAGCGTTGCGGCGTGCCACTTCGATCAACTTGGGACGATTGAGCAGGCGCCCGGCGAGCTGTTTGATCTCATCGGAGAAGGTGGCGGAGAACAGCAGGTTCTGGCGGACGTTGTTCTCGGGCAGCAGGGCAAGCAGCTTGCGGATATCGTGGATGAAACCCATATCCAGCATCCGGTCGGCTTCATCGAGCACCAGGATTTCGATCTGCGACAGATTCACCGTCCTCTGACTGACGTGATCCAGCAGTCTGCCGGGTGTGGCCACGAGGATGTCGACGCCCCGCCGCAGTCTTTCTATCTGCGGATTGATCTTGACCCCGCCGAAGACCACGGTCGATCGCAGCGGCAGGTGACGACCGTAGATCTTCATGCTGTCGCTTACCTGGGCGGCCAACTCCCGGGTCGGGGTGAGGATCAGGGCCCGAATCGGGCGCCGACCGTTCTTTGGAGGATTCGTGCTCAGCCGCTGCAACAACGGCAGAGCGAAGCCGGCCGTCTTGCCGGTTCCGGTCTGGGCGCCGGCCATGACATCTTGGCCCTCCAGAATGAGGGGGATCGCCTTGCGCTGGATAGGGGTGGGTTCGCTGTAGCCTTGTTCGCCGATGGCACGCAGAAGTTCAGCCGACAGGCCGAGGGTATCAAATGACATTGGGTTATTTACTCCAGTCTTGCCCTCCCAGCGGCAGCCGGTTCGGGCTGGCTGGATAAGGGAATTCTTTGATTAAGCGGGAGGTCCTGAATGTAGGAGGACGAACAGCCCAAAGAGTTTCTCCGGCGAACTCGATGTCACAACGGATACTCATCCGGTCCGGGCGCGCGGGAACCCGGCAGTATACCAGAAATCCGGCCGGAACCTTCCTTCCAATGGAGTCGGATTCGATTGGTTTTGTATTTCTCCGATACTGCCGGCAGGCTTTGGCCCGCCTTACCGGGATGCTTACATACAAAGCAAAGCCCCAGAATTTTACTACACCCCAAAATTCCCTCTCGCACCACCTATGCCACGGTATCCGGCGTGGACCACGCGATGGCAGCCCGGCGCACGCTGAGCGGGGCGCTTCGCCCAGGTCCCTTTCAGGTCTTTTCAATACAGGGACGAGCCTGAGCGAGGGCGTGTGAGTGCGCCCTGCCGGGCGCACAAAAAAAACGGGGCCCGAAGGCCCCGTTCGGATCGAACCCGCGAGCGCGGATCAGAAGCTGTGGGCCATGCCGATGGTGAGCAGGTCCTGGTGCTTGAAGCCGACCGCCTCGGTGTTGGCCGCGACGCGCGCCCACCCGCCGTAGACATAGGTGCGGCGGCTGAAGGCGTACTTACCGCCGATCAGGTAGGCGGTCTCGTCGTTGTTCTGGTTGATCCCCTTCACGCGCGACAGGCCGCCCTGGCCGTACTCGACGACGACCATCCCACGGCCCATCTTGTAGGAGCCGCCGAGGAACCACGTGTTGGCCTTCCCGGCATTGGCATTGGAAGTCGTGTACTTCACACCGACATCACCAAAACTCCGGGTGATCAGGCCATTGTCCTTTTCGAACTGGCCGAACAGCGCGGCACCCGCGTAGCTGAACTTGCCGCCGATCTTCCACGCCGAGTCATTGCCGCCGTGGCTGTTCGTGATGTAGCTCGCGAAGCCCAGGATCGGACCCTGGTGATACACCATCGCCAAGCTGTACGGATCGTCGTTGGCCGTTGAGGTATTGGAATGCAGCGTGTAGGTGCCGATCAGCTTCGCGCCCATCATGGACGGGGAATCGTAGCGGATCGTGCGGTTGGCGCGGCCCTGGCCGTCCTCGCCCGCGCCCTTCTGCAGCGGCGACTCCATTCCGAGGTTACGTGCCTGGAGCGAGGTGCGCCACAACGGATCGACCATCTTGCCGGTCTGTTTGTAGGAAGTGGTGACGGTGCCGAACCGGACGATGCCCATGCCGGCGCTCTTCAGGCCGATCCACATGTCGCGGCCCTTCCACGCATCCTTGGAACCCCCGCCGTTTCCGATGTAACCACCCATCTTCCCCCGGTTGCCACCGCCGGACACCGTCGGGTCGAGCTGCCACTCCAACTGATAGATGGCCTTCAGCCCACCACCGAGCGCTTCGGAGCCCTTGACGCCGACCGCGGTCTGGTTGCTGTCGAGGTCGATGTTGTGGCCGCGGTTGATCTTGGCGCCGCGGAACTTGGCGGAAACCCCCGTGAAGTTCTGGGCCGAGGTCTGCGTGTCCCATGCATCCACGCTCAGATTGACCTTTCCATAGACGACGGTCGCCGCTCGCGCGGCGCCGAGCGGGGCCGCGGCAGCCGCAGCCACCGACAGCGCGATCAGCAGTTTTTTGTTCATCAGAATGCTCTCCCTCTCCGGAAAGTGGTGGTTGGACGCGGGTTACTGTACGAAGACCATCATCAAAATGCAACAGTTTCCAGGGGCTGGCCACATTCCTTCATGTGTTGCAGCGAGACAACGCGGGCCCGGAGCGGCCACCCGGGCGGGCGTGAGGGATTGGCTGGGGGACGTGGATTCGAACCACGGTTGGCGGAGTCAGAGTCCGCTGTCCTACCACTAGACGATCCCCCAAAAGAACTTGGGCGCCCGCCCCGCGTGTCAGCGGCACTCCCCGCCGCGCGACGGGCGCGTAACCCGCGACTCCCGGCCGCGGGGCGACCGCAGGGGGGCGGCGCGCTCAGCGCTTGGAGTATTGGGGCGCCTTGCGGGCCTTGTGCAACCCGACCTTCTTGCGCTCGACCTTGCGCGCGTCCCGGGTCAGGAAACCGGCCTTGCGCAGCACTCCGCGAAGCCCTTCGTCATGGGCCAGCAGCGCGCGCGCCAGCGCATGGCGGATCGCACCCGCCTGCCCGGTCCCGCCGCCGCCGCGGACTACGGCGTGGACGTCGAAGCGCGTGGCGAGATCGGCGGCCTCGAGCGGCTGGCGGACCACCATGCGCGCGGTCTCACGCCCGAAATACTCATCCAGCGAGCGGCGGTTGACGAGGATCCGACCGCTGCCGGGCTTGAGATACACTCGCGCCGTCGAGGTCTTGCGCCGCCCGGTACTATATACCGCCTGTTCCGCCTGTTGCGCCATCGTATCAATGGTCCTTGTCTGTCGGTAAGGGTTACAGATCCAGCGCCCGCGGCTGTTGGGCCGCGTGCTTGTGCTCGGGGCCGGGATACACCTTGAGCTTGCGCATCATCGCCCGGCCCAGGCTGTTCTTCGGCAGCATGCCGCGCACCGCGTGCTGGATGACGCGCTCGGGCGCCTTGTCCAGCAATTTACCCAGGGTGATCGACTTCAGGTTGCCGATGTAGCCGGTATGGTGGTGATAGACCTTGTCGGTGCGCTTGGCCCCGGTGGTATGGATCTTCGCGGCGTTGACGACGACCAGGTAATCGCCGGTATCCACGTGCGGCGTATACTCGACCTTGTGTTTGCCCCGCAGACGCCGCGCGAGTTCGGAGGCGAGCCGCCCCAGTGTCTTGCCCGCGGCATCCACAACGTACCAGTCGTGGACCACGCTCTCCGGTTTGGCTACAAAGGTCTTCATACGCCGCTCTCCCAAGGCACCGCCGCGTCCCGGCGCGCCGGGGCCGCGGAAAGGCACGGATAGTACAAAAACGGAGCAGGACTTACAAGGACCGGACTTCGGGGACGTTAACCCGATGCCCCCCTCCGCCCCATTCTAAAATGTGCGGACATGGGGTCAGGCTTGACATATGGGCATTCGGGGACCCGCGCCCGACCGGGGAAAGAGGGTCGCTTAAATCACGATCTTCGCTTCTATCACTTCATAATCCGCTTGCACGCCGCCATCCCCGATGTCGAGCGACCCGGCGGCCGCCAGGGCCGGGACCGCCGGCGACGGGCAAAAAAATAGCGCGGCCTGTAGAGGCCGCGCTTAAACCACCAAAGGAGGATGGAGGAGTCGCATGATCCCGGATTGCGGGGTCCAGAATCAGCGTATGAGTATCTTCTAATATTCTGTCTCAATAGTCAACCCCCTCGCCGCAGCCATGACCGAAGGCCCGATTTTCGACGATTTCGGCAATGCGTCCGCCCCCTCACCGACGGGCATCGGCGCGGCCCATGTGGGCGCAATGGGCGGGATTCAGATGCGCAGGCGCTCGACGGGTCGGCCGTGAAGCAGGTGCTCGTCGACGATCTCGTCGATATCCGCCGTATCGACATAGGTGTACCAGACCCCCTCGGGATAGACCACCAGCACGGGGCCCTCACTGCAGCGGTCCATGCATCCCGCCAGGTTGATGCGCACCCCGCCCGCGCCGCTCAGTCCAAGCGCCGCGACCCGCTCCTTCGCGTAATCACGCAGCGCACGCGCGCCGTGGTCCTGGCAGCACGCGGCCCCGGACTCACGCTGGTTGGTGCAGAAAAAGACATGATATCGATAGTACGACATAAGGCGGATTATTCCGGATCGTCACAAGGGACGCAAACGATCAGAAATGATAGACCAGGTTTACGGAAGTCAGCAGATCGGTGTTCCGGGTCCCCGGCGGGACACTCGTGTTGTACTTCACGGTCTCCGAGAGCTTCAACGCCAGGGACCCGATGATAGTGCTCCGCACCGACGTGACCGACTCGATCGTGGTATTGGCGCGCCCGCTGTCGAGCCGAACCCGCTGCTCGAACCCGGCGTTCGGGGTCAGATGCCAGGTCAGCTTGCCGGCGGTACGGAAGATCGCCTCGTTGGTCTGCGCCCCGGGGCTCTCGCGGCTCTGGCGCAGGCCGGGGCCGGCCTCGAGTTCGGCCCGCAATTTCCCCGTCGGCAGGAAGCGGCGCCCGTAGCCAAGCGCCTCGGCGGCCTGATAAGAATAGCCGCTGAAGCGGTCCGATTCGTAGCGGATGTTGCCGAACAGGTAGGAGGACCCGGACAGGTCGTAGTGATTGTTCAATGCCCCCACATAGCGCTCCGCGGTGGTGGTACCGTGATCCGAAGCATGCAACACCTCGACGCGCAACGCATGGCGCCAGGCGGCATGCACGACTTGCAGGTCGAACGCCCCATTGAACGTGGCGGTATCGGTATTGCCCTGCGTGGCGACCAAGCCCAGATCGATTTCGCCTTTCCAGCCCATCGCCGCCGCGAACGGCGACCACGCCGCCAAGCTCAGGGCCAATACAAGTCGCAACCGTGCGCTCGCCGCTTCCACCATGCCCCCTCGGGTGCCCTGCCCGGCATATGCCGGACGAACGCCGTATACTAACCGTTGCGACTGCCACTGCAACCGCGCGGCTCGGACGGATCGGGACGACCTCGCGCCGGTGCCCCGCCGCATCGAGCCCACACCCTGCGTTGGCCCCCTCAACCGACAAACCGGAACCGAGCGCCCGGAGCGCCCTGCAGGGCAAGACGGATCTGTGTGTCCAGTGCGGTCTGTGCCTGCCGCATTGCCCGACCTATGCGCTGTACCGTATCGAGGGGGAATCGCCCCGGGGTCGCCTCGCCTTGATCCAGGGCGCACTGACCGGCGCACTGCACGCCGATGCGCGGTTGTCGGCGCTCCTCGATCACTGCCTGAGCTGCCAGGCCTGCGAGGCGGTGTGCCCGTCGCGGGTGCCGTTCGGGGAGATCATGGACGAGGCCCGGGCGATGCTGGAACCGGCCCGGCACCGAACGCCGGCGGCGCGCCTGCTGCGACGCGGGTTGCTCGACGGTCTGGTCCCGCACGGTGCGGCGTTGCGGCTCGCCGGACGGCTGCTGCGCGTCTATCAGCGCAGCGGTCTGCAGGCCGTGGCGCGGCGCGGCGGGCTGTTGGGGGCGCGGCGCCTCGCCGACGCCGAGGCGCTGCTGCCGCCGCTGGCGCCCGTGCGGCGCTGGCGCAGTCGCTACGCGGCGCAACCCCCGCACCGCGGCGTGGTGGCGCTGTTTATCGGCTGCGTGGCCTCCGTGGCCGACCGGCCGAACCTGGAGGCCGCCGTACGGGTGCTCACGCGCCTCGGGTTCGAAGTCCGCATCCCCCGCAACCAGACCTGCTGCGGGGCACTGCACCGGCACGAGGCGGCCCCCGAGGCGGAACGGCGCCTGGCGCGGCGCAATCTCGAGGCGTTCGGCGACAGCGACGTGCCGATCGTGTCGCTGGCCAGCGGGTGCTGCGCGCAACTCGTACGCTACGGGACGCTGCTCGCGACACCGGGGGGCGCGGCCTTCGCGACGCGCGTGTACGACATCAACCGATTCCTGGTGGAGAGCCCGTGGCCGGCCGACGCACAACCCGCGCCGTTGCGCGCCCGGGTCGCGGTACACGAGCCATGCACGCTGCGCAACGCACTGCATGGACAGGACAAACCCTATCGCCTGCTCGAACGGATCCCGGGCCTGGACGTCGTTCCCCTGGGCGGCGGGGCGCACTGCTGCGGCGCCGCGGGCGCCCACCTGCTGCACTACGCCGAAGACGCCCGCCGGCTGCGCGAACCCAAGCTCCAGGCGGTGCACGCGCTGCGCCCCCGATTCGTGGTCACATCGAACATCGGCTGCGCACTGCACCTGGCGGCCGGGTTGCGCAGCGACCCGCAGGCGCCCGAGGTGCTGCATCCGGTGACCCTGCTGGACCGCCAGCTCCGCGCGGGTGCGACCCGATCCGACTGATCGGTACCCGCGCCGGGGCCGGTGAGGGGGCTGATGGCGCCGGCCGGGCGAGCCCCTCGGCGCCGAAAGAAGATGGTAGGGCGGGGCTCGCCCCGCCGACGACGGTGGAAGGTTTCGATGCACCGGGGGACTCGGCGATGCCGGCCGGGCGAGCCCGGCCCTACAGGTGGGTGTGGTCGCCAAGGTGGGTGGATCGGGGCGGACTCCGCGGGGCGGCGGTATCCACCTGTAGGGCGGGCCGAGGCCCGCCGACGACACCGAACCCTAATCGCTACCGGCGCAGGTTGCGCCCGTAGAACATCTCCATCATTTCGCGTTGCAGCAGGCCGCGGATGCGCTTTTCCTCGCGCGGCGACAGGTCCTCGCGGTCGAGCCCGAACAGGTAGTTGTCGAGATCGAACTCCTTGATCACCATCTTGGTGTGGAACAGGTTCTCATGGTAGACGTTCACGTCCACCATCTGATAGCGCTCGAGGGTGTCCTTGGAGATGAAGTTCTGGATCGAATGGATCTTGTGGTCGATGAAGTGCTTCTTGCCCTTCACATCGCGGGTGAAGCCGCGCACGCGGTAGTCGATGATGACGATATCCGACTCGAAGCTGTGAATGAGGTAGTTCAGCGCGCGCAACGGGGAGATGCGCCCGCAGGTCGATACGTCGATGTCGGCCCGGAACGTGCTGATCCCGTTGTCCGGGTTCGGGTGGCTCTCGGGGTAGGTGTGCACCGTGATATGGCTCTTGTCGAGGTGGGCGACGACCGCCTCGGACAGCGGGCCGGGGGCCGCGGAGTTCGACGACTGGCCCAACGCCAGCGACTCTTCGGCGATCAGCATGGTGACGCTGGCACCCTGGGGTTCGTAGTCCTGATGCGCGATGTTGAGGATGTTCGCGCCGATGATGCCGGTCACGCCGGTCATGATCTCGGTGAGGCGCTCGGCATTGTAGGCCTCGTCGATGTACTCGATATACTCGCGGCGCTGGGCGGCGGTCTTCGCGTAGCAGATGTCGTAGATGTTGAAACTCAGGCTCTTGGTGAGATTGTTAAAGCCGTGGAGTCTCAAGCGCGGGCTTGATTTCGCCACCATCATGGCCTCCCGTACCCTGAAGAAAACACCGCTTCGCGACGCGCCGATTATGCCGCGGGCCGATCCCGGTGCGCAGCGGAAATCGGCGCGGCCGGAATCAGCCTGCGGCGGTAATTTCGAAATCGTGGGTGATCTCCGCGCTCTTTCCGAGCATCACCGATACCGAGCAGTACTTTTCGGCGGACAGGGAAACGGCCCGTTGCACGTGGTGCTCGGCCAGGGCGACCCCGCTCACCCGGTAGTGGACATGGATCCGCGTAAACACCCGCGGCACGGCGTCCGCCCGCTCCGCGGAGATCTCCACCACGCAGCCGCTGACCGGCTGGCGCGCCTTCTTGAGGATCTGCACCACGTCGAAGCCGGTGCACCCGGCCAGCCCGAGGAGGACCATCTCCATCGGGCGCACGCCGAGATTGCGCCCGCCCGCCTCCGGCGCACCGTCCATCACCACGGCGTGACCGCTGCCGGACTCGCCGACGAACATCACATCCTGCACCCAGCGGGCGACGGCCTTCATCGCGACCTCTCCCCTCGAACGCCCGGGGGGGCCGACGCGGTTCGACAACCCCGGATACATTGCTTACACTGACTTCGGATCGCGCGCCCCGAGGACATCCCATGTCCCAACAGTCGGCCCCCAAGGGTAATCCGACCATCGAGCGGTTCCTTACCCACTGTCACCGCCGTCGCTATCCCGGCAAGAGCGTCATCATCTACGCCGGGGATCAGCCGGACGCCCTGTACTATATCACTGAGGGTTCGGTCACTGTACTCATCGAGGACGAGGACGGGCGCGAGATCGTGCTCGCCTACCTCAACCCGGGCGACTTCTTCGGGGAGATGGGACTGTTCGACGAGCGGCAGAACCGCAGCGCCTGGGTACGCGCACGCACCCGTTGCGACCTGGGTGAGATCAGCTACGCACGTTTCCGCCAGCTTGCCGAGGAAGACCCGAGCCTCCTCTTCGCGCTGGCCTCGCAGATGGCCCTTCGCCTGCGCAAGACCAGCCGCAAGGTGGGGGATCTCGCGTTTCTCGACGTGACCGGCCGGGTTGCGCGCACCCTCCTGGAACTGTGCAAGGAACCCGACGCCCTCACGCACCCGGACGGGATGCAGATCCGCGTCACGCGCCAGGAGATCAGCCGCATCGTCGGCTGCTCGCGCGAGATGGCGGGGCGGGTGCTCAAGGTTCTCGAGGAGCAGGGGCTGATCTCGGTGAAGGGCAAGACGATCGTGGTACGCGGGACCCGCTGAGGGAGACCGCCGCCCCGCGCCGCGGCCGCGGTCAGGCGCCGAACAGTTCCGCCAGCTTGGCGCCCGGATCGGCGGCGCGCATGAACGCCTCTCCGACCAGGAAGGCGTGGATGCCATGGCCCCGCAGGCGGGCGATGTCGGCGCGGGTACGGATGCCGCTCTCGGTGACTACGAGGCGCCCCGCCGGCACGCGCCCGGCCAGTTTCAGGGTCGTCTCCAGGTCGGTCTCGAAGGTGTGCAGATTGCGGTTGTTGATGCCGATCAGGGCGTCGTCCAACGCCGTCGCGCGCTCGAGTTCGCCCTCGTCGTGGACCTCCACCAGCACGTCCATGCCCAGTTCGGCGGCGAGCCCGGACAGCTCGCGCAGCGAGGGATCATCGAGCGCGGCGACGATCAGCAGAATGCAGTCGGCCCCGAGCGTTCGCGCCTCATAGACCTGATAGGGGTCGATGATGAAATCCTTGCACAGTACCGGCAGCCCGCAGGCGGCGCGGGCCTCGACCAAGTGGCGGGCGTCGCCCTGGAAGAACCCGCGGTCGGTGAGGACCGACAGGCAGCTCGCGCCGTTGGCCGCGTAGGAGGCGGCGATGCGCGCGGGATCGAACGCCTCGCGCAGCAGGCCCTTGCTCGGCGAGGCCCGCTTGATCTCGGCGACCACCCCCGCGCGCCCGGCGTCGAGCGCCGCGAACAGCCGCCCGGCGAATCCGCGCGGGGCGGGCGCCCCGTCCACCTGCCGGCTCAACTCGCGGATCCCGACCTCGGCGCTGCGCCGCGCGATCTCCGTCGCCTTCGCGTTCAAAATGCGCTGGAGGATATCGGCCCTTGCCTCCCGTTCGACACCACCCATGCGATCACCTTCCCGCACCACGCCCGGCGCGTTCAACACTGCTCCCAGGGCAGCCCCTCGTGGCGCCAGCCGCCGAGCGTGCTGCGGTGGTGATCCGGGTCCAGGGGGCCCTCGAAGCCGTCGGTCACGTTGTACACGTCGGTCAAGCCCTCACGCAGCAGGAGTTCGCCCGCCTCGCGCGAGCGGTTGCCGCTACGGCAGATCAGGATCACGGGGGCGCAACCCTCGCTGTGGGCCGACACGCCGCCCAGCATCACCTTGCGCACCAGCAGCGCGAACTCCGGGTTGATCTGCCAGTCGGGCTCGTCGATCCAGGCGATGTGGATCGCCCCGCACGGATGCCCCACGAACAGGTACTCCATCGTCGAACGCACGTCGATGAGCACCGCCCGGGGGTTGCCCCGCAGCAGCTCCCAAGCCTCTTTCGAGATGAGCCCGTGGACGTCGGTTTGCGTCATCGGCGTACCCTTCCGGAGAGAGGGAGAACGATCTGCGCGCGTGCAGTATACCGCGCGAGCCGATCGGGCGCCCTTGCGGGGCCGGGGGCCGGACCGCTATCTTCCCGGCATGGACGCCCCCGCGGTCCCTCCCAAGAACCTGCTGCGCCTCGCCGGCCGGGCCATCGCCGACCACGGCATGATCCGCGACGACGACCGGGTGCTGCTCGGACTGTCCGGCGGCAAGGACTCGCTCTCCCTGCTGCATGTCCTGCTGCATCTGCGCGCGCACGCACCGATCCGGTTCGAACTGGGCGCGGCGACCGTGGACCCCATGGTGGAGGGTTTCGACCCCCACGCATTGCGCCCCCATCTCGAAGCACTGGCGGTGCCCTACCACTACCGGGCCGAACCCATCCTGGAGCGGGCGCTCCGGCACATGGGCAACACCTCGTTCTGTGCCTTCTGTGCGCGCATGAAGCGCGGCATCCTATACGACATCGCGCGCCGGGAGGGGTACACGGTGCTGGCCCTGGGTCAGCACCTCGACGACGCCGCCGAGAGCTTCCTGTTGTCCGCGTTCCACGGCGGGCGCCTGAAGACCATGAAGGCCCACTACCGCAACGATGCCGGGGACCTGCGCATCATTCGACCTCTCATCTATGCCCGCGAGCGCCGGACGGCGGCGTTCGCACGCGCCGCTTCGCTGCCGGTGATCCCCGACAACTGCCCGGCCTGTTTTCAGGCCCCGACCCAACGCCTCCACATGAAGGAGCTGCTGGCGCGGGAAGAACAAGCCAACCACGGCCTTTTCAAGAGCCTTTTTCGGGCATTGTACCCACTATTGTCGGAGAACAACGAGAAAAGAGACACATCTTCCCACTCTGAGTAAAAACGGGTCGATGTGGGACATTCCGCATATTGATCGGGGATTTTTCACCATGCAGTGGTGGATGTCCTCACATTTCGCCGATCGACACCTCGGGATCGCGGCGGCCGCCGGCCGCGCTCAACGGCGCCAGAACGCGGGCGTGAACAACACCAGGACCGTGAAGATCTCCAACCGGCCGAGCAGCATGGCAAGGCTCAGGGCCCACTTCGCGACGTCGTTGAGCGCCTGGTAGTTGGGACCGACCCCCCCCAGCCCCGGACCCATGTTGTTGAGACACGCCGCCACCGCCGAGAACGAGGTGATCTGGTCGAGTCCGGTGGCCATCAACACCAGGAGCAGTACCACGAATACCGCCACGTAGGTGGAAAAGAACCCCCATACGGCGTCCACCACGCGGTCCGGCATGACCTTGCCGCCGACCTTGACCGGTATCCGGGCGCTCGGGTGCACGAGGCGGTTGATCTCGCGCGCCCCCTGCTTGTACAGGAGCAGAAAGCGGATCACCTTCATCCCGCCCCCGGTCGACCCGGCGCAGCCGCCGATAAAACTCACCATGATCAGCAGGATCGGCAGGAAGCCCGGCCAGCGCTGGTACTCGGCGGTGGTGAACCCGGTGCTGGTGCCGATCGAGACCGCCTGTACGATGCCGTGGTGCAGGGCGGTGGTGAAATCGAAGGTGTGGCTCAGGTACAGATACAGCACGGTGATGATCGAGGTCACGAGCAGGATGACGGTGTAGCCGCGCACCTCGGGATCCGACAGGTAGGGCCGGAGGCTGGACGAGCGCCACGCCGTAAAGTGCAGCGCGTGATTGATGCCGGCCAGATACATGAAGACCACGGCCACCGCGTCGATGCGCGCGCTGTGGAAATAACCCAGGCTCGCGTCATGGGTGGAAAAACCGCCGGTCGATACCGTCGCGAAGCTTTGGGCGACGGCGTCGAACGGCGTCATGCCGAACCGCCAGTAGGCGAGCGCGCACAGCACGGTGAGACCCAGGTAGATATACCACAGCGCCTTGGCCGTCTCGGTGATGCGCGGGGTCAGCTTGTTCTCCTTCATCGGACCGGGGATCTCGGCCCGGTAGAGCTGCATGCCGCCCACCCCCAGCATGGGCAGGATCGCCACGGCCAGCACCAGGATCCCCATGCCGCCGAGCCACTGGAGCTGCGCGCGGTAATACAGGATGGCCTTGGGCAGGCGGTCGATACCCGTTATGACCGTAGCGCCGGTAGTCGTGATTCCGGAGAACGACTCGAATACCGCGTCGGTCAGAGACAGGTGCGGGTGAGTGGAGAGCATCAGCGGCAGGGCGCTCGCCAGGCCGAGCAGCGTCCACGCCAGCGCCACCACCGCGAAGCCGTCACGCAACGCCAGATCCCTGCGCGACCGGCGCCCCGGCAGCCAGAGCGCGATACCGGCCGCCAGGGTGATGAGCATCGTATACAGGAACGGGGTCCATTCGCCGCCGTGGTACCACAGCGATACGCCGATGGGCGGGAGCATGCTGATGCTGTAGAGCATCAGCATCAGTCCCAGGGGCTTCTGGATGGTCGGGTTGAACATGCCGGCGGTGGATCCGGGTTGGGCCTGCGGATGCCGGTGCGGGCTACAGGAAGGTCACACCGACCTGGAACAGCCGCTCGACATCCGGAATATGCTTCTTGTCGGCCAGGAACAGGATGACGTGGTCCTCGGGCTCGATCACCGTGTCGTGATGGCACATGATCACTTCTTCGCCGCGCACGATACCGCCGATGGTCGTACCCGGCGGCAGCTTGATCTCCTCGATCGCCCGGCCGACGACCTTGGAGGTGCGGTCATCGCCGTGGGCGACGGCCTCGATCGCCTCCGCGGCGCCGCGACGCAGCGAATGCACCACGACGACGTCGCCGCGGCGCACATGGGCGAGCAGGATCCCGATGGTGACCTGCTGCGGAGAGATCGCCACATCGATCAACCCGTCCTGGACCAGATCGACATAGGCCGGCCGGTTGATGAGCGACATCACCTTGCCGGCACCGAGCCGGCGCGCCAGCATCGCCGAGAGGATGTTGGCCTCGTCGTCGTTGGTCAGTGCGCAGAACACGTCCGTGTTCTCGATATTCTCCTCCGCCATCAGTTCTTCGTCGGCCGCATCGCCCGACAGCACGATGGTGCGGTTGAGTTCCTCGCAGAGCAAGCGGGTGCGCTCGACGTCGTGCTCGATGATTTTGACCTGATAACGCGACTCCAGCGCCTTGGCCAGCCGCAGTCCGATATTGCCGCCGCCGGCCAGCATGACGCGCTTGGTCGGCTTGTCCATGCGCCGAAGTTCGCTCATCACCGCACGGATATTCTTGCGCGGCGCGATGAAGAACACCTCGTCGTCGGCCTCGATCACCGTGTCGCCCTCGGAGGCGATCGCGGTCCCGTGCCGGTAGATCGCCGCGACCCGCGCGTCGATCCCCGGCATGTGCCGCCCCAGGGTGCGCAGTTCCCGGCCGACCAACGGCCCGCCGTAGTAGGCGCGCACCGCGACCAGTTGGACCTTGCCGCCCGCAAAATCCAGGACCTGCAGGGCGCCGGGGTGTTCGATCAGACGCAGGATGTAGTCGGTGACGATCTGCTCGGGGCTGATCAGCACGTCGATCGGCAGCGCTTCCTGCGCGAAGATTTGGGGATAGGCCAGATACCCCCCGGAGCGCACCCGCGCGATCTTGGTGGGCGTGTGGAACAGGGTATAGGCGATCTGACAGGCCACCATGTTCGTCTCATCGCTGTTGGTGACGGCGATGATCATGTCCGCCTCTTCGGCCCCGGCGCGCTTGAGCACGTCCGGGTGCGAGGCGTGCCCGGTCACGGTCCTCAGGTCCAGGCGGCCCTGGAGATCGGCCAGGAGCCTGGATTGGGTGTCGACCACGGTGATGTCATTGGCCTCGCCGGCCAGGTTCTGCGCGACCGAGGTCCCGACCTGGCCGGCGCCCAGGATGATGATCTTCATGCGCGGCGGGCGCGGCGTTCAGCCGCCGGCGCCCTTCTCCGGATCGGAGCCCGAGGCCCGCGGTCTCCCGCGGAGGCGGGCGCGGAGACGGGCGCGACCCCTTCCGATGCGCGCGGCGATTTCTTCGCAACCCATCAGCACTTCTCCACGCAGGCGTAGTAGAACCCGTCCATGCCGTCCGCGCCCGTGAGGATTCGGCGTCCGAACGCGCATGCCCGCCCCCACTCGGCGCGGATCTCGCGGACCCGCGCCTCCGGATGCCGATCCAGGAACGCCTCTATCCGCCGGTCGTTTTCCTGCGCGAGGAGCGAACAAGTCGCATATAGCAGCATACCGCCGGATCCCAGCAAGGGCCACAATGCCTCGAGCAGTCCGTCCTGCACATGCGCGAACGCATCGATGTCGGAGGGGCGGCGCAGCACCTTGATATCCGGATGGCGGCGCATCACCCCGGTACCCGAGCACGGCGCGTCGAGCAGGATGCGGTCGAACGCCCGCCCGTCCCACCAGTCGCCGGGACGTGCGGCGTCCGCCGCCTGCGCCTCGGCCCGCACGCCCAGGCGCCGCAGGTTCGCGCGCAACCGCGTCAGGCGCGCGGCATCACGATCCAGCGCCAGCAGGTACCCGAGCCGCGGCTCGAGTTCGGCGATATGCGTGGTCTTGCCGCCCGGCGCCGCGCACGCGTCCAGTACCCGCTGTCCGGGGGCGGAACACAACAACGGTGCGGCAAGCTGCGCGGCGGCGTCCTGCACGCTGACCAGGCCGGCATCGAAACCCGGCAATTGCGCCACCGGGACCGGGGGTTCCACCACCACCCCCGAGGCGGTGTAGGGCAGCGCCCGTGCGGCGAGACCGGCCTGCGCCAACCGCTCGAGGTAGGCGGGGCGTGCGATGTGCATGCGGTTGACGCGAAGGTGCAGCGGCGGACGCACATTGGCCGCCCGTGCCAACGCATACCAGTCGCCCGGCCAGTCGCGGCGCAAAGCCTCGAGCAGCCAGGGCGGGTGCGCGAGGCGGGCGTCGCCTTCGTCGGGCGGTCCGGAGGCGGGGCCCTCGCGCAGCCGCCCGCGCAGCACCGCGTTGATCAGGCCCGCCGCCCACTCCTTACCGAGGGCGCGTGCGGCCCGTACGGTGGCATCCACCGCCGCGTGGCCCGGGATGTCCAGTTCGGTGAGTTGATACAGCCCGACCAGCAGCAGCGCGTGGACGTCGGCGTCCCGCGCGCGCAACGGGCGGCGCAGCGCCCGATCGGCCAGGGCCGCGAGCCGCCAGTACCAGCGCAACGTGCCGAAGCAAAGCTCCTGGACGAGGGCGCGCTCGCGCGGGTCCGCGATCCGCGCGAGGGCCGCGGGGAGCACCTGCGACAGCGAGCGCCCGCGCCGCGCCACCAGGCTCACCACGCGGGCCGCCTCCGCCCGGGAATCGACGGGTGTGGCACGCGCCATGGGCCGGGACCGGGTGTCTTTCCGCGCCACTACCCGGCGACACCCAGCCGCGTGCCCGCAATGGCATGTCCGGCGAGAAACGCGCCGGCATCCAGGCGGCGCCCGCCGGGCAACTGCACCTCCAACAGGCGCAACACCCCCTCGCCGGCGGCGACGTCGATCCCGGTCGCGCCCGCGTCGAGCACCGAGCCCGGGGGGCCGCCGGGTGCGTGCGGCAGCGCGCGCGCACGCCAGATCCGCAGCACCGCCCCGCCCTCGAGGCGGGTCTGGGCGACCGGCCAGGGGTCGAAGGCGCGCACCCGCCGCTCCAGTTCCGGCGCCGGGCGCCGCCAGTCGAGCACCGCCTCCGCCTTGGACAGCTTGGGCGCATAGCACGCCCGCGCCGGGTCCTGGGCAAGGGGTTGCACCCCGCCTTGCGCGAGCCGGTCCAGGGTCTCCAGCAACAGATCGGCCCCCTGCGCGGCGAGGCGCTCGGCGAGCCGCGCGGCGGTGTCGTCGGGACCGATCGAACAGGTCGAGCGGGCCAGGATGGGTCCGGTATCGAGGCCTTTGTCCATCTGCATGATGCTGACCCCCGTCTCGGTGTCGCCGGCCAGCAACGCGCGCTGGATCGGGGCCGCGCCGCGCCAACGCGGCAGCAGCGAGGCGTGGACGTTCAGGCAGCCGAGGCGCGGGATCGCCAGTACCGCGGGCGGCAGCAACAGACCGTAGGCCACCACGATCAAGGCATCGGCGCCGAGCGCGCGCAGATCGGCCTGGACCGCCTCCTCGCGCAGGCTCGGCGGCTGCTCCACGCTCAATCCGCACTCGAGCGCGAGGGTCTTCACGGGGCTCGGCCGGGGCCGGCGCCCGCGGCCGGCGCGGCGATCGGGCTGGGTGTAGACGGCGCGTACCCGATGGCCGGAGGCGCACAGGGCGCGCAGCGTCGGCACCGCGAATTGCGGGGTCCCGGCGAACACGAGGTCGAGGCATTCGGTCATTGCGGCGGCGCTGCACGATCGGCGCGCCGGCAGGCGCGGAAAGCCGGGAAAATCCCTCGTCACGGCTGCACAACGGCGTTCCCCGGATCACCGCGGCGGCGGGCAATCGGTCCATCCCCGGCGGTCTCGGCCGGGCAAGCCCGGCCCTACGGGGACTTTGCCCGACCGCACTGTTGTTTGGGCTGTGGGACCCGGCGGTCTCGGCCGGGCAAGCCCGGCCCTACGGGGCCGGAGCCACCGGGAGCCATTCACGCCGGGCGGCGAATATCCTGTAGGGCGGGCCTCGGCCCGCCGACGACGGCGGATCATCCCGCAACGTCCGATGTGAACGTGAAATGCCACCGGACAGGCGATTTCCCGTAGCGCGGGCCTCGGCCCGTCCGTTCCCCCGATTCCCCGCGCACATCGGAAAACCGTCCTCGATCGCCCACCCGCCTCGCTACGAACCCCCGAGTCCGACAGACTAGATCACGGTCCCCTCGCGGCGCTTCGGCGCAGGCGCCTCGACGCCCTGGCGACGCTGCTTCTCCAGGCGCTTGCGGATTCGCCGGCGCTTGAGTTCCGAGAGGTAATCCACGAACAGGCGCCCTTCCAGGTGGTCGCATTCGTGCTGGATGCACACCGCCAGCAGCCCCTCGGCGTCCGCCTCGAACGGCACCCCGTCCCGGTCGAGGGCGCGGAAGCGGATACGCTCGGCACGGCGCACCATTTCGTAGACGCCGGGCACCGACAGACACCCTTCCTGCGACTCCTCCTCGCCCTCGCGCCCGAGGATCTCCGGGTTCACCAGCGTGAGCGGCGCACTCTTGTCCTCGGAAGCGTCTACGACCACCACGCGCCGGTCCACGCTGACCTGGACGGCCGCCAACCCGACCCCCGGGGCGTCATACATGGTCTCGAACAGATCGTCGATCAGGCGACGGACCTCGTCGTCCACGCGCTCTACGGGCCGGGCGCGGTGGCGCAGCCTCGGGTCGGGGTAGCGAAGAACCTGGAGCAGCGTCATTGTGAAGCCCGTCACGAAGTCGTCAGACCGCCCCATCAATAATCGACGGGGACGGACGCTAACCATGATACGAATTCCACAAGGTGTTGGCCACACTCCTATATGGGGTGGGGTTTTTGGGCTAAACTCCGGCGATCCGCCGGGCAAGGGGTTGCGAAGATATGGCTACAGCACGATGGCTTGCCATGGGATTGGCGTTTCTGCTGTCCGGCGTCGCACTCGCCGAATCCGTCACGCTGCGACCGGATCACCCGAACCGCTACGTGGTCGTGAAAGGCGATACGCTATGGGGGATCTCGGCGCGCTTCCTGCGCGATCCCTGGCTCTGGCCGGAGGTGTGGTCGGTCAACCCCCAGATTCGCAATCCGAACCTGATCTATCCGGGTGACGCGATCACGCTGGCCTACGTCAACGGCAAGCCGCGGTTGCGCCTGCAACGGGGTGCATCGGCGCCCCACGGGATGCGGACCGTGCGCCTGGTACCGGAGGTGCAGCGCGAACCGCTGCCCAAGGCGATCCCGACCATTCCCCTGGACGCGATTCGCCCGTTCCTGACCCGTACGACTGTGGTTTCCAAGGGGGAACTGGCCGATGCCCCCTACGTGGTGGACATCGCCGGCGAGCACTTGGTGGGCGCCGACGGCAACCGGATCTACGTGCGGCGGCTCGACGACACCACCCACCGGCGCTTCGTCGTAGTCCGTCAGGGCGACACCTACCGCAACCCCCGTACCGGCAAGATCCTCGGCTACGAGGCGATCCACCTCGCCGACGCCGAGCTGGTGCGGGCGGGGCATCCGGCGACCCTGCGTCTCTCGCACGCCGACCAGGAGGTGCGGATCGGCGACCGCCTCCTCCCCCTGCCCGCGCAACGCCTGCCCGACGATTTCGTCCCGCAGGCACCGAAGCGGCCGGTGGACGGGCAGATCATCTCGGTGTTCCACGGCGTCTCGCAGATCGGCCAGGATCAGGTCGTGGTGCTGGACGTGGGCAAGGAGCAGGGGATCCGCGCCGGTGACGTGCTCGCGATCTACCAGGCCGGCAGGCGGATCCGCGACACGGTGGAGGGAGGCATCGGGCGGACCGTGAGCCTCCCCGACGAGCGGGCCGGCATTCTGATGGTGTTCCGGCCGTTCCGGCGGGTGAGCTACGCTTTAGTGATGAGCGCCACGCGCGCCATCCACCTGGAAGACGTCGTCCGGAATCCGTAGTTCCATGCCGGTCGCGCCCCGGGGGCGCGGCGGCGATGGCGCCCGGCACGGAAGCCGGCGCGCCCGGAGGCGGTCATGGAAGACCCCGATTCGGAAACGGCCCACGCCCTGACCCTGCTGCGCACGCCCGGCGTCGGCCCGGTGGCGCACCGCCTGCTGATGGAGCGCTACGGATCGGCGCGAGGCGCGCTGGCTTGGCTGGCGGGGCAGGGGGGCACGCGTGACCGGGCCGCCCTCGCATCCGATTCCCGCCCCGATCCCGACCGGCGCGCCGTAGAGCGCGACCTGGCCTGGCTGGCGCTGCCCGGGCACCACCTGCTGGCACTCACCGATCCCGCCTATCCGGCCCGGCTCCGGGAGATCCCCGACCCCCCGCCGTTGCTGTTCGTCACCGGCGATCCGGCGTTGCTCGCGACACCGCAGGTGGCCGTGATCGGCAGCCGCAACCCGAGTCTCGGCGGGCGGGAGCAGGCGGAGTCCCTCGCGCGCGGACTGGCGGCGGCGGGGGTGACCGTGACCAGCGGGCTCGCCCTGGGCATCGACGGGGCCGCCCACCGCGGCGCCCTGGCGGGCGGCGGGTACACCGTGGCGGTGGCCGGCACGGGACCCGACCGGATCTACCCGGCGCATCATCACGCCCTGGCCCGCGAGATCGTCGCACGAGGGGCCATGGTCACGGAATTTCCGACCGGCACCCCGCCGCGACCGGAGCACTTTCCGCGCCGCAATCGAATCATCAGCGGCCTGAGCCTCGGGGTCGTGGTGGTGGAAGCGGCGCTGCGCTCCGGATCGCGGATCACCGCCCGCCACGCCGCCGACCAGGGCCGCGAGGTGTTCGCCGTGCCCGGCTCGGTCCGCAACCCCCTCGCACGCGGCTGCCACGCGCTGCTGCGCGACGGCGCCAAACTGGTGGAGACCGTAGAGGATATCCTGGAGGAGCTGGACCCCGGGTTCCGGCGCGCCCCCGCACCCGCCCCGGGATGCGTTGCGTCGGGGCCGGATCCCGACACGACGCAACGGCGGATCCTGGAGGCGCTCGGCCACGATCCGGCGCCGGTGGACCACCTGGTCGAGCGCACCGGATTGACGGCGGAAGCGGTTTCGGCCATCCTCCTGACCCTGGAGTTGCGCGGCCTCGTGGCGTCCGCCCCGGGCGGGTGCTACGAACGGATCGGGACGGGACCTTGAGAGAGATGAAAGAAAACGTGCTCGACGTACTGATGTACCTGTTCGAGAACTACTATCTCGACAGCGAGACGGAATGGAGGCCCGAGCGCTCAGTCCTTCAGGGCAAGCTCCTGGAAGCCGGATTCCCCACCCTGGAGGTGGAGCAGGCCTTCGACTGGCTGGAAGATCTCGTCGCACGACGCGATGCACACCTGCACGGCGGCAGCCAGACCCCCGATTCGCTGCGGCTGTTCAGTGATCACGAGATCCGCAAGCTCGATCTGGAGGCGCGCGGGTTCCTGCTGTTCCTCGAACAGATGGGGATTTTGACGCCGGCCAACCGCGAGTTGGTGATCGACCGGGTGATGGCGCTGGAGACGGAGGAAATCGACCTCGACCAGCTGAAGTGGGTCATCCTCATGGTTCTGTTCAACCAGCCCGGCCAGGAGGCGGCCTACGCATGGATGGAGGATCTGGTCTTCGACAACGCCGGCGGCTATCTCCACTGATCGCCCTGGGGCGCCCGGAGCCCGCCTATCATCCCATTGTTTCCATAGAAATAATTCCCCTCATTCCCGACCTGGGCCGGATACCCGCCGGATCCTGCCTCAACTCGCCCCCGGTCCGGCCGATACGGCCTCCGGCGCCCGGTGAGGTGGCGCCGCGCCGCCGGTACGGGTAAAGTCCGGCGCGTCGCCACCCGTAAGCGGATCGCACCATGGGCAAGAATCTCGTCATCGTCGAGTCGCCGGCCAAGGCCAAGACCATCAAGAAGTACCTCGGCAAGGGCTTCGAGGTATTGGCCTCCTATGGCCACGTGCGCGACCTGGTACCCAAGGGCGGCGCGGTCGACCCGGACCATGACTTCGCCATGAAATACCAGATGATCGAGAGGAACGAGCGCCACGTCGCGGCGATCGCCAAGGCGGCCCGCAACGCCGACGCGCTCTACCTCGCCACCGACCCGGACCGCGAGGGCGAGGCGATCTCCTGGCACCTCTACGAACTGCTCCGGGCGCGCAAGGTCACGGACGACAAACCGGTGCAGCGGGTGGTGTTCCACGAGATCACCCAACGGGCCATCACCGAGGCGGTGGCGCACCCGCGGGAACTGTCCATGGATCTCGTCAACGCCCAACAGGCACGGCGCGCGCTGGACTACCTGGTCGGCTTCAACCTCTCACCGCTGCTCTGGAAGAAGATACGGCACGGGCTGTCCGCGGGACGTGTCCAGAGCCCGGCGCTGCGCCTGATCGCCGAGCGCGAGGAGGAGATCGAGCGGTTCGAACCGCGCGAGTACTGGAGCATCGAGGCGGACGCCGCGAAGGACGGCCAAAAGTTCGTCGCGCGACTCACCCATTTCGGCGACACCAAGCTCACGCAGTTCTCGATCACCGACGAGGAGAAGGCGCGCCGCATCGAGACCGAACTCCACGCGCACGGCGGCGGCCGCCTGATCGTCGCCAAGGTCGAGAAGAAGCAGCGCCGGCGCAACCCCGCGGCGCCTTTCATCACCTCCACCCTCCAGCAGGAGGCGTCACGCAAACTCGGGTTCTCGGCCCAGCGCACCATGCGCGTCGCCCAGCAGCTCTACGAGGGCATCGAGGTGGAGGGCAGCGCGGCCGGCCTGATCACCTACATGCGCACCGACTCGGTCAACCTGGCCCGGGAGGCCCTGGACGAGATCCGTGAGTTGATCGCCGAACGTTACGGCGGGCACAACCTGCCGAAAAAACCGCATACCTACAAGACGCGCGCCAAGAATGCGCAGGAGGCCCACGAGGCGATCCGCCCGACCGCCGCGGCGCGCACGCCGGACTCGTTGCGCGCGTACCTCACCGCCGAGCAGCTCAAGCTCTACGAGTTGGTGTGGAAGCGCACGGTGGCCTGCCAGATGATCCACGCGACCATCGACACCGTCGCCGTGGATCTGTCCTGCGGCGCAGGGAACCTCTTCCGGGCGACCGGCTCGACGATCGTCGACCCCGGTTTCATGGCGGTCTACCAGGAGGGCGTGGACGACGCGAAGGCGGACGGCGACGACCGGCTGCTGCCGCCGCTCAAGGTCGGTGACGAGGTCGCACTGGAGCGCATCCGCACCGAGCAGCACTTCACCGAGCCGCCGCCCCGCTATAGCGAGGCGAGCCTGGTCCGGGTCCTGGAGGAGTACGGCATCGGGCGCCCGTCGACCTACGCCTCGATCATCTCGACTCTGCTGCAACGCGAGTACGTGCTGCTGGAAAAACGCCGTTTCCACCCCACCGACGTGGGCCGCATCGTCGCGCGCTTCCTCAGCCGGCACTTCACCCGCTACGTGGACTACGACTTCACGGCGCAGTTGGAGGACGAACTCGACGCGGTGGCGCGGGGGGAGAAGAACTGGATCCCGCTGATGCGCGAGTTCTGGGGGCCCTTCAAGGAGCTGCTCGAACACAAGGAGGAAAGCGTCTCGCGTGCGGAGGCCACCACCGAGGCGATCGACGAGAACTGCCCGAAATGCGGAAAACCGCTCGCCATCCGGCTCGGCCGCCGCGGGCGCTTCATCGGCTGCAGCGGCTACCCGGACTGCGACTACACGCGCGACGTGGACACCGGCCGCGAGGAATCCGGCGACGAGGCCCTCGAGGGACGATCCTGTCCGAAATGCGAATCACCGCTGGTGATCCGGCACGGGCGTTACGGAAAGTTCATCGGCTGCAGCGCCTACCCCAAGTGCCGCCACATCGAGCCCCTGGAGAGGCCCTCGGACACCGGCGTATTGTGTCCGCAGTGCGGCAAGGGCACGATGCTCAAGCGCAAGTCACGCAACGGGAAGATCTTCTATTCCTGCTCGACCTACCCGACCTGCGACTACGCGGTCTGGAACGAGCCCCTGGACGAGCCCTGTCCGCGCTGCGGCTGGCAGATGCTCACCGTCAAGGTGACCAAGCGGCGCGGCACCGAAAAGGTGTGTCCGCGCAAGGAGTGCGGGTTTTCCGAGCCCTTCGCCGGCGCCGGGACGGCCGAGGAGGAGTCACAGCACGGCGAGGCCGCCGCCCACTGAACGGACACCGTTCGGCGGGCCGCCCCGATCTTTGACCGGACTCGGCGCCGCGGCTATCTTGGTCACCCGACGATGATCCGGATAGCGGCGAGGGGATGCGATGGGCGAGTCGTTCGTTGCGGTGCTGATGGGTTCCGACTCCGACCTGCCGAGGATGGAGGAGACCTTCGGGGTGCTGCGCGCCCTGGAGATCCCTTTCGAAGCGCGCATCCTGTCGGCCCACCGTACCCCCGACGCCACACATGAATACGTGAGGGACGCCGACCGGCGCGGCTGCGCCGTGTTCATCGCGGCCGCGGGCATGGCGGCGCACCTCGCCGGCACCGTGGCCGGTCTCACCATCCGGCCGGTGATCGGGGTCCCGTTGGACACCGGACCGCTGCAGGGCCTCGACGCGCTGCTCTCCACCGTCCAGATGCCGGGCGGGATCCCGGTCGCCTGTGTCGCGGTGGGCAAGGCGGGGGCGCGCAACGCGGGCTATCTCGCCGCCCAGGTCCTGGCGCTCGAAGATGCGCGGCTCGCGGCGCGGCTGCGCGCCGACCGGGAGGGGAACGCCGCGCAGATCCTGGAGAAGGATCGACAGCTCCAGGCGCAGGCCGCGCGCTGAGGCGCCCTCTCCCCCGAGCAATGGCGCCCATGTTCGATTCCCGGCTCATACGACCTCTCGCCCGTCCACTCACGGTCGCCCCGACCGTGCGGCGCAACGAGTTCGGCGATGGGCCGGAGACCGCGTAGCGACGTGCCGTGCCCCGTCCACCCCTGGCACCTGCGCCGCGCGGCCGCCGTGCTGCGCGGGGGCGGCGTGTTGGCCTATCCGGCCGAGGGGGTCTATGGACTGGGCTGCAACCCCCTGAACCCCGCGGCGGTGCGGCGGTTGCTGGCCCTGAAGTCCCGTTCGGCGGACAGGGGCCTGATCCTGATCGCCGCGGACTTCGCCCAACTCCGGCCCTTCCTGCGCCCGCTCAGGGGCGCGTTGCGCGCCCGGGTACACACCGAATGGCCGGGGCCGGTCACGTGGCTGCTCCCGGCGCAACCGTGGGTCCCGGAGTTGCTGCGCGGCGCGCACGACTGTCTCGCGGTACGCGTTACCGCGCACCCGGTCGCGGCCGCGTTGTGTACCGCGGCCGGTTTCCCGCTCGTCTCCACCAGCGCGAACCCCACCGGGCGCCCGCCGGCACGCGACGCGCTGGCGGTACGGCGGTGGTTCGGCCGCGACATCGACTATCTGGTGCACGGGTGTACCGGCGAGCGGCGGCGCCCCACGGAGATCCGCGACGCACGGACCGGGCGCGTCCTGCGACCGGGCTGAGAACCCGTCGGCCAAAAAAAACCCTGCCAAACGGCAGGGTAAGCGCCATATGGCGCAGGAGGAGTTCTTTAGCCGACAGCGGTTCCCGGCCTCTCGTGTCCCGATCGATCCAAGATCACGGCTGCTTGCACGCAACGGGGGGAAACTCACCCGGTCTTCGTATCGGCACGATCCCGCCGCACTTGAACGTCCCCGGCGGAACCGATGCCGAACGCCATTTGTACAGTTTGAACACAAGCAATTTACATGCCGGAAATTTTACGGAACTCGCGGAATGACGGTAATCGCAGGAAATTAAAGTGTTTTATCGGTCCCGATCGGCTTCCCACCCGGGCGTACCGGTGGCGGGAAACGCCGTTGAGGCTTCAGTGACGACGGGCGGTTGACGCCCAGGCGGCCACGACCGGCGGATCGCCGACGCCATGCACGGCCTCCTCCAGGGACAGGATCGGCACCGCCAGGTATTCCCCCTGCACGAAATCGACTCCGCATTCCTTCAGCATGCGGAGGGTGGCGGCATTCTCCACGCACTCGGCGACCGTGCGCCGGCCCAGGGAGTGGGCGATGTCGTTCATCGATCGCACCATCGCCCAGTCGATCGGATCGTGCGCGATGTCCTGCACGAACGAGCCATCGATCTTGACCATGTCCACCGGCAAGTGCTTGAGGTGGGAGAAGGAACTGAATCCGGATCCAAAGTCGTCGAGCGCGAAGCGGCAACCGAGATTCTTGAGTTCGGCGATAAAACGCCGCGCCGCCTCCAGATTGTGGATCGCTGAACGTTCGGTGATCTCGAAGATCAGGCAGCCGGGGTCCAGATGCAGGTCCTCCAGCGTTCCCTTGATGTACGGCAGGGCGAAGCGGTCCTCGAGAATGCCCGCCGAAAGATTGACGGAGAGCACCACCCGCTGCGCCGCCTCCCGAAGGGCGACCAGTTCCTCCAGGGCGCGGGTCAGGATCCAGACATCGATCTCATGCATGAAACCGAAACGCTCCGCGGTGGGCAGGAACGCATTGGGCGGGATGAGCGTACCGCCCGGGCCACGCAGGCGCACGAGCACCTCGAGACAGATCGGGCCGTGCGGCGCGCGCCGATTGAGTTCGGTCCACAACACCCCGGCACGCTCCGGGAGATGCGCGATATCCACGGCCTCCATGGGCAGGATCGGCTGGTAGTGCAAAACGAAACGATCGTACTGCAGGGCCTCGCGCAGGCGGCTGTGCCAGCCGAGGTCCTGCTCCATGGCCTCCTTTTCCTTGCGCCCGTCCTCATAGAGGTGGATCTGGTTGCGTCCGGCGCGCTTGGCGACGTGACAGGCGATATCCGCGTTGGCCAGCACGTCGCCCGGAGACGGGCTGTTCTTATCCATCTCGGCGACGCCGATACTCGCGCAGACTCGATACTGCTTGTCGCCGTCCACGAAGCTGTAGCGGTCGAGCAGGTTGCGGAACTTGTCCGCTGCGTCGTGCACATGCCCGGGGGTGATATTGCGCAGGATGACGGCGAACTCGTCACCGCCCATGCGGCCCAGAAGGTCCGTCTCGCGCAGCAGGATGCGCAGTTGCTGGGCGACGGCGATCAGCAATTGGTCGCCGGCCGCGTGCCCGGCCGAATCGTTGATGTATTTGAACCGGTCCAGATCGATGTACAACAACGCGCTGTGTTCGCCGCTGCGCTTCAGGCGCCGCACCTCCTGCCCGAGTTGTTCCTCGAAATAGCGGCGGTTGATCAGTTCGGTCAACGGGTCGTGGGTGGCCTGCCAGCGCAACCGATCCTCGAGGATCCTGCGCTCCGAGATGTCGCTGAACGCGACCACCGAGCCCCGCCGGCGGCCCCCGATGGTCAGCGGGCAGACGGTGCATTCCACCGGGATCGGTTTCGCGGCGCGGCTCCAGAAGACCGTCTCCCACGAGGTGACCTCTTCGTGCCCGCCGTAGGCGCGGGTGAGCGTACAGGCCTGCGCTTCGATCGCGGTGCCGTGTTCGTCGGCGTAGTGGAACAACGCGCGCGGTTCGCACCCCTCCAGGCGCTCGTCCTCCGGATAGCCGAGGATCTTCAGCGCGGCCGGATTGAGGAAGGTGATCCGCCCGGCCTCGTCGACGCCGTACACGCCCTCCCCCACGGAGCTGAGGATACCTTCCAGGCGCCGGCGCTCCGCCTCGATGGACCGCTGGAAACGGATTGCGCGCTCCATCGCGGCGATCCGGGCGAGGAACAGTTCGTCGGCCTCGTTCTTGAACATGCATTCCACGGCGCCGGCGTCCAGGCAGTCCCGGATCACCTGCTCGAGGTAGGTGCTGGTGATGATGGAACTCATGATGCCCCGGGTGCGCGCATTCTCGCGCAATTTCCGGCACAACACGTCGCCGGTCGCCTCCGGCATGTAGTAGTCGATGATCGCGATGTCGAACTTCGTGTGCAGGGCCTTTTCCATCCCCTCGCTCACGCCGGCCGCGGTATCGGTGCGATAGCCGTGCCGCTGCAGCAGACGCCGGAAGAAGCCGCGCACGCTCGGGGAATCGTCGACGAACAGGATCCGGATGGAGTGCTCATCGACCGCGGACGACGGCGCGTCGTGCTCCTCCCGGACCCTGGGCGTGAGCAGCTTGCCCAGGGTCGGCACCGCCTCGGTGTAGTTGTCCCACAGCAGCAGGGCGGTGCCGGCGCGGTTGGATACCCATTCGCGCAACGTGGCACCGGAGTCATGGGCGAGGATCAGTACCGCCTGGCCCCGTCGCTCCGGGTCGTCCAGTACCGAGAGGAATTCATCGGCATGGGGATCGGTGCGCGTCGGCCACCCGACCACGATCCCGCTGTAGTCGGGATCCTCTCCCGCGCGCACCAAGCGCTCGAGCGCCTGATCGTAGCCGCTCAACTGTTCGACCCGATACCCGTGGTCGCACAATCGCTTGCCCACGGCGTGGCGGAGCGTGGCGGAGCGCTCGATGAGAAGAATCCGTTGCAATTCGGTGGGGCCTCCCAACCGACCGGAACGCCTGCATGGCGCACTGGTTATCGTATCGGCCGGGGTATCGGGGCCCTTGAGCGGGTCCGGCGGCAGGGGACGGGGCGGGGACCCTGCGCATTCAGGCGGTTACCATCGGCGACGCCCCTCAGGGGGGGCGGTGCGCGGAGGGGCGTGCGAAGGCGGGGCGTGCAGATCGGCGTCGGCGCACCAGTACGAGGATCGCGAGCAGGACCCCGCCCAGTGCCAGTACCCCGACCGGGAACGGGATAGTCACCATGCGCGCCTGCGTACGGAACCGCACCGTGGCGCCGGGACCGAGGCGCAGGCGCAGGCGGATGCCCAACTTCCGGCCGGCGGCGGTATCCGCGGGCGCCGGGCCGGAGCGCCCCGTGAAGGAGTGGAGGGGGATATCGATCACCCCGGACCCGGAGAGCCGCACCGGCGGGCGTAACGATGACGCCACCGGTGTGCCGTTCAGCAGCAGCGTGAATAGCGGGGCGCCACCCAGCGATGCGAGATCCGGATTTCCGGTGACGTCCCCGGTCGCACCGCTGACCCGGCCGGTCAATATACCGGACAGTTCCGTCGGCGCGCGCGGCAGGGACAGGGCCAAGCCGAGGCGCACGGCCCGCGCGGTGGAAGCGCCGTTGTGCAGGCGCAGGTCGAGGCGGACGATGGATTCGCGGTCCACGACCAGTTCGCCGCGGGAGTCACGACCGCCGGTTCCGCGATCGTCCCACCGGAAGATGCGCGCGCCGCCGGAACTCCGCCGTGGCGCCAGCGTCCATTCCACCGCCGGGGCGCCCTCCCATTTCAGGGTCAGGTGCAGCGAGTGACCCGGTGCCGCGGCGCCGGCCGATGCCGCCGCGGCGACCCACACGGCCGCCGCCAGCAGCAGGTCCGTGCGCACCCCCATGGCTCGCCCCTCTCGCACCGGCCGGACATCCCGGCCACACCCGGGACGCCGGTCCCGGTCCGCCACCCATCCAGTGATATCCCAAGGCCAGTGCAAAAACCACGCCACGACAGGTAATCGACTCTTTTTCGTACGAATTTCCGATTCGCTGTCAAGCGCGAAGTGCCGTTTGTAAAAAAAACCGACGGCTGAAAGCCGAAAATCACCTGCCCGGCGCACGCTTCGCGCACGCCATTGGGGACGATTCAACCAGGACTCAAGCGCTTAATGAACAATCGATGACGCAACCCGTTGTAAGAATTTTCGACAGACGCGCGAATATTCGATGCGGGCCCATAGAAGAAAAGACGCCGATTTGCCGCATTTCATTCCGCAACCGCGGGTGGCTGCGCGGGACTGGGGGAGGGGGAGAGGGGGGAGAGGGAACATCACCCGCCGGCATGCGGGGCGTGGCTACGCCCGCATCTTCCCCGCGGCCGCGGGGAAGATGAAGGGGTGGACTTGGAGATGGTTACAGGGCGTTCAGCACTCGATCCAGCCGCGCACGGACCTCGCCGGCGAGGTCCGCGATCTCGGGGCGCCCGACCAGTTCCAGCACCGCGTTGGGGTCCATAAACTCCACGCAGGATTGGTCCGCCTCGAGTTCGCGCACGACTACGTTGCACGGCAGCAGCAGGCCGATGGACGGCTCGATTTCCAGCGCCTGCGAGGCGAGCTGCGGGTTGCACGCGCCGAGGATCTTGTACGGGCGCATCTCCTTGCCGAGCTTTTTCTTCAGGGTCGCGGCCACGTCGATCTCCGTGAGCACACCGAAGCCCTCGCCCTTGAGCGCCTCCGTCACCCGCTCCACCGCATCGTCGAACGACCGGTCCACGGTCTTTCCGAATCCATACGACTTGCTCATGATGTCTCTCCTCGCTGCCGACGCCCGCATGCGGAACGCCCGGTTCAACCGCTCCCGTTTCCATGTCCCGGATCCGCCGAAATGGTATCATGACACTCTTCGGGACGCGCGCGACCCCCGCGGCGGAGCGGGGTTTTCCGGCATCCCCCTTTCCGAGGAACCCCGGGCCGTGGCGATCAAAACCGGATGTGGCGGCTTCCCCCGCACGCGCATGCGCCGCATGCGCCGCGATGAATTCTCGCGCCGGCTCATGCGCGAGACGCGCCTCACCGCCGACGACCTGATCTATCCGGTATTCGTGCACGAGGGGGAGGGGCGCCGCGCGCCGGTGGCCTCCATGCCGGGCATCGAGCGCCTGAGTATCGACGAGCTGCTGCGCGAGGCCGAGCGGTGCCTCGGGTTGGGGATCCCGGCGCTGGCGCTGTTTCCGGTCACACACGCCGAGTGCAAGAGCGACGACGCCCGCGAGGCCTACAACCCGGACGGCCTCGCGCAGCGCTCGGTGCGAGCCCTCAAGGAGGCGTTTCCGGAACTCGGCGTGATCACCGACGTCGCCCTCGACCCGTTCACCCGCCACGGCCAGGACGGACTGCTCGACGCGCACGGCTATGTCGTCAACGATGAGACCGTCGAGGTCCTGGTACGCCAGGCCCTCTCCCACGCCGAGGCCGGCGCCGACGTCGTGGCGCCCTCCGACATGATGGACGGGCGCATCGGCGCGATCCGCCGCGCCCTGGAGGAGGCCGGTCACCGCAACACGCGCATCCTCGCCTATTCGGCCAAATACGCCTCGCACTTCTACGGTCCGTTCCGCGATGCGGTCGGCTCCGCCGCGAGTCTGGGCGGAGGCGACAAATACAGCTATCAGATGGATCCGGCCAACGGCGACGAGGCCCTGCGCGAGACGGCGCTCGACATCGAGGAGGGCGCCGACATGGTGATGATCAAGCCGGGCCTGCCGTATCTCGACATCGTGCGCCGGGTGAAGGAGACCTTCGGCGTGCCCACCTTCGTCTACCAGGTGAGCGGCGAATACGCGATGATCACGGCCGCGGCCCGCGCCGGCTGGCTCGAGGAGCGCGCCTGCGTGCTCGAGTCGCTGACCGCGATGCGCCGCGCCGGGGCCGATGCGATCCTGACCTACTTCGCCCCGCGCGCGGCGCAGTGGCTGCGCGAGGGCTGAACGCGGGCGCGGCGCCGCCGGCGGCGCACCCCGCGATGAGCGAACCGGCCGGCCGCTACGCGGTCTTCGGCAACCCGATCGCCCACAGCCGCTCGCCCTGGATCCACCGCCGCTTCGCCGAACAGACCGGGCGGCCCCTCCACTACGAGGCGATCCTCGCCCCGCGCGAGGGCTTCGCCGCCGCGCTCGACGCCTTTCAGGCCGCGGGCGGACGCGGCGCAAACGTCACCCTGCCGTTCAAGGAGGAAGCGTGGCGGCTGTGCGATGAGCGCACGGCACGCGCCGAGCGGGCGGGTGCGGTCAACACCCTGGTGTTGCGCGAGGACGGGTCGCGCCTCGGCGACAACACCGACGGCGTCGGGCTGGTACGCGACCTCACCGTCAACCTGGGCCTCGCGCTCGCCGGCCGTCGCATCCTGCTGCTCGGTGCGGGCGGGGCGGCGCGCGGGGTCCTCGCTCCGCTGCTCGGGGAACGCCCGGCGGCGCTGCACATCGCCAACCGCACCGCCGCGAAGGCGCTGCGGCTCGCCGCCGAGGCGCACGGCCCGGGACCGGTCTCGGGCGGCGGCCTCGACCAACTGCCCGACCTCCCTTCCGGTCTCCTCAAGTTATTCCAGGGTTGGCCCGATTCAGGCGTCATCCTCGACCAACCGCCCGGCCCCCCTTTCGATCTCCTCGTCAACGCCACCTCGGCCGGAATCGGCGGGACGCCGCCGGCGTTGCCCGACGGTCTGCTCGGGCCGGACGCGGTCTGCTACGACCTCGCCTACGGCGCCGCGGCGCAGCCGTTCCTGCGCTGGGCGCGGGGCCAGGGGGCGCGCGTGACGAGCGACGGGACGGGCATGCTGGTCGAACAGGCGGCGGAATCGTTCGCGATATGGCACGGCGTGCGCCCGCACACCGCCGAAGTGATCGCGGCATTGCGCCGCGAACTCGCCGCCGGATCCGGCTGACGGCGCAGCGCGGACCGGCGGACCGGCGGCGCATTCAACGCATGGTGACGAGTTCTTCGGCGCTGGTCGGATGAATCGCCACCGTGTCGTCGAAATCCGCCTTGGTGGCCCCCATCCGGATCGCCACGGCGAACCCCTGGAGCATCTCGTCGGCGCCGGGGCCGATGATGTGGCAACCCACGATCTTCTCGTGCGCACCGACCGTCACCAGCTTCATGCACGCCTGGTGCCCGGCCTCCATGGGCGCGTAGTACATCGGTTTGAAGCAGCTCTGGTAGACCTTGACCGCGTCGCCGTGGGTGGCGCGCGCCTGTTCCTCGGTGAGCCCGACCGTGCCGATCGGCGGATGGCTGAAGACCGCCGTGGGGATATTCTCGTACGGGAGGCGGCGCTCGGGCCGCCCCCCGAAAAGGCGGTCGGCGAGCCGGCGTCCCGCGGCGATCGCGACCGGGGTGAGCGCGGCGCGTCCGGTGATATCCCCGAGCGCGTACACGCCGGGGACATTGGTGTTCTGGAAGTCGTCGACCGGAATGAAACCGTGCTCATCGAGTGCCACCCCGGCGACCTCGAGGCCGAGGCCCGCGCTGTTGGGCCGGCGCCCGATCGCCCAGATGAGTCGGTCGAGGCCCGGCAGGATCTCGCCCCCGGCGCATATCAGGTCGAGCGTCCCGTCCGTGGCGGCGCGGATCGAGGCGGCCTGCGATTTCGGCACCACGGTCACGCCGCTGTTGACCATCTCCTCCATCAACGTCTCGCGCAGCATCGCATCGAAGCTGCGCAGAAACTGCTCGTGACGCAGGAGCAACGTGACGTCGCTGCCGAGCGCATTGAGGATCCCCGCCAGCTCGACGGCGATGTAGCCCGCGCCCACCACCGCGACCCGCCGCGGCAACGACTCCATCTCGAAAAAGCCGTCCGAGGTGATTCCCAACTCCGCGCCCGGCAGATCGGGGACCACGGGCGCGCCGCCCGTGGCGATCACCACGTGCCCGGCGCGGTAGCGCTCGCCGCCGACCTCCACCGTATGCGAATCGACGAAGCGCGCAGCGCCCGCCAGCAGATCGATATCCGAGTCCGCGAGATAGGTCCGGTACCAGCCGTTGATCCCGTGCACATACTCGTCACGGCGCGCGCGCAGCGCGGCGAAGTCGCAGGCCGCAGGCGCCACGGCGAAGCCGTACGCGGGCGCGTCCGAGATGCAACGCGCGATCTCGGCGGCGAACCACATCACCTTCTTGGGTACACAGCCGCGGTTTACGCAGGTCCCGCCCAGTGCGCCGGGGTGGACCTCGGCGATGGCACAACGCGCGCCGTGCTCCGCGGCGCGCTGCGCCACCGACAGGCCCCCGCTGCCGGCGCCGATCGCCAGCAGGTCGTAAGTCTTCGTCATAACTGAAATCCCCCGGTCGGTGAGTGTGCGGACCTTCCCGCGGCGGGCGGGCGCCGGCACCGACTATGGTAGATTATCCGTTTACGGGCAAACCGCGCGAGGACGAGACACCGGATGGATCGATCGACCGAGGAGAACCCCCTGCTGGAGACCGACTCCCTGCCGGCGTTCCCGCGCATCCACGCCGAGCACGTCGTCCCGGCCGTGGAACGGACCCTCGCCGAGAACCGCGCGGCGCTGGCGCGACTGCTCGGATCCGCGGAGACGTTCTCGTTCGACGAGCTGGTGGCGCCGATGGAGGAGATGGACGACCGCCTCGACCGGGTCTGGGCCCCCGTCGCGCACCTCAACGCGGTGCTCGACGGCGAGGCACGGCGCGCGGCCTACCACGCCTGCCTGCCCAAGCTGAGCGACTACGCCACCGAGATCGGACAGAACGAGGATCTCTACCGCGCCTACCGTGCACTCGCGCGGGCGCCGGACTCCGCGGACCGGGCGCCGGAGCGGAGCAAGATCGTCCGTGACGCCCTGCGCGACTTCCGCCTCTCGGGGATCGATCTGGATACGGCCGGGCGCGCGCGCTACCGCGAGTTGCAAACGGAACTCTCGCGCCTGAGCAGCCGCTTCCAGGACAATGTGCTCGACGCCACGCATGCCTGGAAGAAACCGATCACCGATGAGGCGCTGCTCGCGGGGCTGCCGGAATCGGCGCGCGCCCTGGCCGCCCAGGGCGCGCGCCGCGCGGGCGTTCAGGGCTGGTTGCTCACGCTGGAGTTCCCCTCCTATCAGCCCGTGCTGACCTACGCGGATCGGCGCGAGCTGCGTCGCGAGGTCTACGAGGCGAACATCACCCGCGCATCGGGGGCCGGCCCGCACGCGGGGCGCTGGGACAATACCGCGGGGATGGAGGGCATCCTGGCGCTGCGTCACGAGCTGGCGGTGCTGCTCGGCTTCGGCAACTACGCGGAGTACTCGCTGGCGACCAAGATGGCGGGCGACCCGCGCCGGGTCCTGGACTTCCTGGGCGATCTCGCCGCGCGCGCCGTACCGCGGGCGCGCGAGGAATTCGCCGAGCTGCGCGAATTCGCCCGCGAACGGCACGGCGCTACGGAGCTGGAGGCCTGGGACGTCGCCTACTTCGCCGAGAAGCTGCGCAAGAGCCGCTACGACATCACCCAGGAGGAACTCAAACCCTATTTCCCCGAACCGCGCGTGTTCGCCGGGATGTTCGATCTCGTGCAACGCCTCTACGGTATCCGCGTCCGCCAAGTCGACGGCGTCGACGTCTGGCACCCCGACGTACGCTTCTACGAGATCCGCGACGCCGACGAGCGCGTGCGCGGGCACTTCTACACGGACCTCTACGCGCGCCCGGGCAAGCGCGGCGGGGCGTGGATGGACGAGTGCCGCAACCGCAAACGCCTCGGCGGGGCCCTGCAGACACCGGTGGCGCACCTGGTGTGCAATTTCTCCCCCCCGGTGGGGGACGCGCCGGCCCTGTTCACCCACGAGGAGGTGCTCACACTGTTCCACGAGTTCGGGCACGGACTCCACCACATGCTCACGCTCGTCGACTACCCGAGTATCGCCGGGATCAACGGTGTGCCCTGGGACGCGGTGGAACTGCCGAGCCAGTTCATGGAGAACTGGTGCTGGGAACGCGCGGTGCTGGAGCGGATCTCCGGGCACTACCGCAGCGGCGAGCCGCTGCCCGAGGCGCTCTACCGGCGCATGCGCGCGGCGCGCAATTTCCACTCCGCGATGCACATCGCCCGCCAGCTCGAGTTCGCGTTGTTCGACTTCCACCTCCACCTGGACCACGACCCGCGGGCGGGCGGGCGCATCTACGAGACCCTGCGCCAAGTGCGCGAGCAGGTCGCCGTGGTCGCGGCGGCGCCGTTCAATCGCTTCGCGCATTCCTTCACACACATCTTCTCGGGCGGCTACGCGGCCGGCTACTATGGTTACCTGTGGGCCGAGGTGCTCTCGGCGGACGCCTTCGCCGCCTTCGAGGAGCGCGGCGGGGTGGACCCGGAGACCGGGCGGCGGCTGCTCACGACCATCCTCGAACGCGGCGGCTCACGCGAACCCATGGAGCTGTTCCGCGAGTTCCGCGGCCGGGAGCCGACCATCGATGCGCTGCTGCGCCACACGGGGCTTGCGGCCTGAGTGCGCCGGGGCCGATCGCGGAGGAAACGACACCATCGTGAAGATCGCCTCCTGGAACGTCAACTCGTTGCGCGTGCGCCTGCCGCACGTGCTGCGCTGGCTCGAGGCCGAGACCCCCGACCTGGTCGGTCTGCAGGAGACCAAGCTCCCGGACGAGCGCTTCCCGAGCGCCGAGTTCAAGGCGGCCGGCTATTATGCGATCCACTCCGGGCAGCCCACCTACAACGGGGTGGCCCTGCTCAGCCGCCGCCCGGCGGAGGATCCGGTCACCGATCTTCCGGGGGCGGGCGACCCGCAGCGGCGCGTGCTCGCCGCCTCCTGCGCCGGCGTGCGGATCTGGAACCTGTACGTGCCCAACGGGCGGAGCGTGGACTCGGACCAATACGCCTACAAGCTGTCCTGGCTGGAGCGCCTCACCGGGACGCTGCGCGCGGAACTCGAACGCCACCCGCGCCTGGTGGTGCTCGGAGACTTCAATATCGCGCCGGAGGACCGCGACGTGTACGACCCGGAGCGCTGGCGCGACCGGGTGCTGTGTTCGGGGCCCGAGCGCGCCGCGTTCGCGGGGCTGCTCGCGCTCGGGCTGTGCGACACCTTCCGCCGGTTCGAGCAGCCGGAGGGCCGGTTCAGTTGGTGGGACTATCGCGCGGCGGCCTTCCGGCGCAACCACGGCCTGCGCATCGACCATATCCTGGCGAGCCCCGAACTGTGCCGTCGCTGCACCGCGGCGCGCATCGATCCGGCCCCGCGCGGCTGGGAGCGGCCCTCGGACCACGCCCCCGTGATCGCCGAATTCGAACCGTGAGGCCGGCGCACGACTGACGGGACGGGCCGATTCCGATACAGTGCCGACCGAAGGCGGCCCACACTCCCCCCCCCAACCGGGACCGGTGATGCGCTACAAGGACCTCAGGGACTTTATCGACGACCTGGAACGGCGCGGGGAGCTGCGCCGGATCGGCGTGGAGGTCGACCCGCACCTGGAGATGACCGAGATCTGCGACCGCACGCTGCGCCGGGGCGGACCGGCGCTGCTGTTCGAGCGGCCGAAGGGCCACTCGATCCCGGTGCTGGCCAATCTGTTCGGAACCCCGCAACGGGTCGCGCTCGGCATGGGACAGGATTCGGTCGCGGCGCTGCGCGAGGTCGGGCGGCTGCTCGCGGCACTCAAGGAGCCGGAAGCGCCGCGCGGGGTGCGCGAGGCCTGGCGACAGCTCCCGGTGTTCAAACAGGTGCTGAACATGGCGCCGCGGATGGTGCGCAACGCCCCCTGCCAATGCCACGTCATCGAGGGCGACGCCGTGGACCTCGGCGCGCTCCCGATCCAGACCTGCTGGCCGGAGGACGCCGGTCCGCTCATCACCTGGGCGCTGGTCGTGACACGCGGGCCGCGCCGCGAACGCCACAACCTCGGGATCTACCGCCAGCAGGTCATCGGCCGCAACCGGGTCATCATGCGCTGGCTGGCGCACCGCGGCGGGGCCCTGGACTACGCCGACTGGCAGGGAGCGCACCCGGGCGAACCGTTCCCGGTCGCCGTCGCGCTGGGCGCCGATCCGGCCACCATCCTCGGGGCGGTGACCCCGGTGCCGGACACGCTCTCGGAATACGCCTTCGCGGGCCTGCTGCGCGGCGCGCGCACCGAGCTGGTGAAGTGCCTCACCCACGACCTGCCGGTGCCGGCGAGCGCCGAGTTCGTGCTCGAGGGCTGGATCCACCCCGGCGACAGCGCCCCCGAGGGCCCGTTCGGCGACCATACCGGCTACTACAACGAAGTCGAGTCCTTCCCGGTATTCACCGTCGAGCGCATCACGCACCGCGACGCACCGATCTACCACAGCACCTACACCGGTCGGCCGCCCGACGAGCCGGCGATCCTCGGCATGGCGCTCAACGAGGTGTTCGTGCCGATCCTGCAAAAGCAGTTTCCGGAGATCACCGACTTCTATCTGCCGCCCGAGGGCTGCTCGTACCGGCTCGCCGTGGTGACGATCCGCAAGCAGTACCCGGGCCACGCCAAGCGCATCCTGTTCGGGATCTGGTCGTTCCTGCGTCAGTTCATGTACACCAAGTTCGTGATCGTCACCGACGAGGACGTGAACGCGCGCGACTGGAAAGACGTGATCTGGGCCATGACCACGCGCATGGACCCGGCGCGCGATACCGTCATCGTCGAGCACACACCGATCGACTATCTCGACTTCGCCTCGCCGGTCGCGGGTCTGGGCGGCAAGATCGGCTTCGATGCCACCCACAAGTGGCCGGGAGAAACGCAGCGCACATGGGGCCGGACGATTCACATGAGCGAGGAGGTGCGCCGTCGGGTGGACGAGGTCTGGTCCGCGCTCGGCATCTTCGACGACCCCTAGGAGCCCGTCGGACTTAGGCTTGTTCTACTGCGGCAATGGGAGATCGGTCCATTTTTCTGATCGTTTTCGTTAAATAGTGACCACTATTCGCCTCAAACGATTGGAAAACCGTCCTCGAGCGCCCACCGCCTCGCTACGAACGCCTAAGTCCAACAGGCTCTTAGTGCTTCGCCTCGAACGAGCGGGAAACGGTCCCCGATCTCCCGCTCGTCCCGACGCGAACCTTCCAAATCCGACGGGCTCCGGCCCGGATGCGCGCGGGGCCGGTTTCAGCGCCGCGACCGCCCGGCCGACAACCCGGGCAGAGCCGCCTTCGTTGACGGACCCGGAGCGGGATCTGCGGCGGTCCAAGGGGGGCGGTAGGGATGCGTAGCATCATGGTGCTGAACGCCAAGGGCGGCAGCGGAAAGAGCGTCATCGCGACCAACCTCGCCTGCTTCTACGCACTGGACGGGGCGAACGTGGTGCTCGCCGACTTCGACCCGCGGGGCTCCGCGCTGGAGTGGCTGGCGCATCGTCCGCCGACGCGGCCCCGGGTACAGGGCATCGCGGCCTGGCGGGGACCGTTCCGGGTCCCGCGCGGCACCGAGTACCTGATCATGGACAGCCCGGCGGCGGTGCACGGGGATCAACTCTCGGCGCTGGCGCAGCGCGCCGCCGTGCTCATCGTCCCTGTGCTTCCGTCTCCCCCGGACACCCGCGCGGCGGCGCACTTCATCGAGGAACTGCTGCTGGTCGGGCGGGTCTCGCGCCGCGATCCGAGCCTGGCGGTGATCGCCAACCGCGTGCGCGAACAGACTCCGGGGTTCCAAGACCTCGAGCGGTTCCTCAAACGTCTCGCCATCCCCTACGTCACCGCCCTGCGCGAGAGCCGGAACTACCGTCGCGCGGCCGAGCGCGGGCTGGGGATCTTCGAACTCGCACCGTCCCTGGTGGCGCCCGACCTGCTCCAGTGGCGCCCGCTGCTGGATTGGCTGGAACACAACCGCCGCCGGGGATGTTGACCCTTTCAGGACGCCCGGGCCGTCCATTCAGGCGGACGGCCGGGCCGGTGTGGCATGGCGCCGCACCGGGTCCCTCGTGCAGCCGGCGATCACCACAGGGTTCGCGGGTTTTCCCGCCCCGACGAATCGGGGACAATGGTTCGGTTGTCTACGGTGGGATTTGATCATGGCCTTTCACGTCAGCCTACGGCCCAGCGGGCACGGGTTCGAGATCGAGGACGGCGAGACCGTACTCGAAGCGGCGTTGCGCGCGGACCTCGCCTTACCGTACGGCTGTCGCAACGGCACCTGCGGCACCTGCCGGGGGCGCGTGCTCTCCGGCGGGATCGACTACCGGGGTCCGACGCCGCCCGGAATCACGCCGGAGGAGGAGGCCGAGGGCCACGCCCTGCTCTGCAGCGCCTACCCGGTCTCCGACCTCGTGATCGAGATGCGCGAGATCGGCGCCGCCAAGGGCATCGTGGTCAAGACCCTGCCCTGTCGGGTGACGCGCATGGAGCGGCTCGCACCGGACGTGATGCGCCTGTTCCTGAAGACGCCGGACGCCGAGCGTCTGCAGTTCCTCGCCGGGCAGTACCTCGACATCCTGCTGCGCGGCGGCGGCCGGCGTTCGTTCTCGCTCGCCAACGCCCCGCACGACGGCGAACTGCTCGAGCTGCATATACGGCATGTGGAAGGCGGGCGTTTCAGCGGTCACGTCTTCACCAAGATGAAGGAAAAGGACCTGCTGCGCTTCCAAGGGCCGCTCGGCGGTTTCTTTCTGCGCGAGGACTCGGAGCGCCCGATCATCATGGTGGGCGGGGGCACGGGCTTCGCGCCGCTCAAGGGTATGCTCGAACACGCCTTCCACGAAGGGATCGAGCGCCCGATCCACCTATACCGGGGCGCGCGTGCGCGGCACGACCTCTATCTGCACGAACTGCCGCTCGGCTGGGCCGGCCGATATCCCGACTTCCGCTACACACCCGTGCTCTCCGAGGCCGGTCCCGCCGAGGACTGGGGCGGGCACCGGGGCTTCGTGCATGAGGCCGTGATCCACGACCATCCGGACCTGAGCGCCCACGAGGTCTACATGAGCGGTCCGCCGCCCATGATCGAGGCGGCCAAGCGCGTCTTTCACGAACACGGCCTCCCCCTCGATCGCCTCTACTACGACTCCTTCGCGCCCGCGCGGGATTCCCACTCCACAGCGGCGGGCTGAGGCTCGCCCTACACGCGTATCGGCAACCGCGCCCCGCCCTACACACCGATCGGCGACCGCGCCCTCCTGTAGGGCCGGGCTCGCCCGGCCGGCACCGTGAAACCACCCCGCCGCAACTCGGGAATATCCAACGTCGTCGGCGGGGCGAGCCCCGCCCTACACGCCGATCAGCGACCGCGCCCTCCTGTAGGGCCGGGCGTGCCCGGCCGACCACCGTGGAGGGGCCGATCTCCCGCATGCCCCGCCAGGAGCCCCCGAGTCCGTCAGGACGCGGCGCGGGCGCCGGGTACGAGACCGGACGCGGCGGCCGGCAGCGGCAGGCCCTTCGGCACCGGACCCGGCAGTCGCGGATCGGTCTCCACCGCCAGATCGAGTCCCTTGCGATAGTGCTCCCGGGCCGCATCCTGTTCGCCCAGTTGTTCGAGCAGCCGCCCGAGTTCGCGGTAGGCGGCCGGCTGCGGTCCGGCGCCGATGCTCGCCTCCAGGTAGCTGCGCGCCTTACCCCAGAGCCGGTTGCGCAGGCACAGGCGCCCGAGCGCGAGCAGCAGGACCGGATTGCGCTCGTGCCCCGACAACCATGACTCGGCGGTTTTCAGTTGGCGACCGGGGTCGGGATCGGCGATCACGCCATAGCACGCGACGAGCGCCTCGCTCCAGGAACGTTGCAACGCCTCGCGCAGCAGCGGCTCGGCCTCGGCCTCGGCGCCGAACTCGCGCAGGTGGCCCACGTAGCACAGCAACAGCGCCTCGTCGTAGCGCAGGCGCCGCGGCACCCGTGCCCAGGCGGCGCGCAGTCGGGTCAGGTCACCGTCGCGCGCGGCCTCGTCGAGCAGCGCCGCATGCACACGCCGCTCCAGTTCCGCGGCCTGGACCGGATCGACGACGCGGCGCCGGCGCAACTCCGGCAGCAAGTCGCGAAGGGCCGCCCATTCGTGCAGATCGCCGTAGAGGGCCGTCAACAGCTTCAGCACGTGGACATGGCGCGGCGCGAGGGTGCGCAGGTGTGTGAGGGTGGCGAGGGCCTGCTCGGACTGGCGGTCGGCGATCTGCATCTCCGCCTGGGTCAGGCCGACCGCCACATCGGCCTCCGGCATGCTCTCGTGGGCCCGCGCGAGGTAGCGGTCGCGACGATCGTGCGCGCCCTGCCGGTGTGCCGCACGCGCCGCTCCGAGGTAGTGGAGCAGCGGCGTGTCGCCGGCGTCCGCGCTGCGCGCCAGGGTGCGCTCGGCGTCCGCCCAGCGGCCCTCGGCGAGCTGCAACAGGCCGCGCGTGAGCGCGCCGCGCGCACGCCGCGCGTGGCGCTGCACCCGCCAGTGTCGCACACGTCCGGGCAGGTGGCGGGCACCCGAGACGCTCCGCAGCAACAGATAAAAGGCCACGAATCCGAGGAGCACGACCACCGCCGCCAGCGACAACGTGGTCTCCACACGCCAGTGACCGTAGGCGATCAGCACGTAGCCCGGATCGCGCAGCACGAGCAGGGCGGCGGCGACCGCCGCCACCACCGCCGCCAGCAGCAGCGCCAGGGCTTTCATCCCCCGGCGCCCGTGCCCGTCGGAGTGGGGCCGTAGGTGCCGCCCGCGATGCGCCGCAGCAGGCGCAACGAGCCGGAGAGATCGGGGAGCCGCGTGGTGACGCGCGCACCGGCGAGCCGCCGGATTTCGGTCTCGGCCGCGCGGGTGGCGGGCGCCTGCGGGTCGAAGTACTCGGCGACCCACCGCCCGGCGGTCTCGAGACTCGAGCGGTATATACCGGGCTCACTCCCGAGCAAGGCCAGGCGCGCGGTTTCCAGTTGCAGGATGAGGTTCTGGTACAGAAAATAGCGTTCCCGGGGCGCCAGCAAGGGACGCGTGGGGTGTTCGACCCGGCGGATGACCACGAGGCTGCGCAGGCTGTCGCCGACCTCGCGCAACGCCGCCCGCCAGCCGTGCGCCGCCGCGCCGCGGGCGGGTTCGCCCGCGCCCCCGATCGGCCGTACCCGCGCGCCGGCCACCGGCAGCGTATCGACCTGCGCGATGAGCGCAGCGATCCGTGCCTCGAGCCCCGTCCGGTCGACACGCGGCGCCGCCTTGAGTGCGGCGATCTCCTGCGCGAGGCGCTCGCGCACCGGACGGAACGCCGGATCGGCGAGCGCCGCGAGGCGCCGGTCCGCTTCTTCGAGCGCGGCCAGCGCGGTGACGGCGTCGCCGCTCAACCGGGCGCGCTGGTTGGCGATCGACAACAGGTACTCGGCCTCGGCGACGATCCAGCCGCCGCGATCGCGCCCCAAGCGGGTCCGCAATGACGAGAACGCCCGCTCCAGGTCGCGCTCGCGTGCCTCGCGAGCGGCCTCGGCGCGATCCATGCGCGCGGCGCTCGCCGTCAGCCGCACGCGCAACGCGGCGACCTGCGATTCGAGGCTCGCGCGCGCGCGCGCCTCACGGTACTGGTGCCAACCCAGCCAGCCGGCGCCGCCGAGGGCCGCCAGGGCGACCAGCAACGCCAGGATCGCAATCCATACGCCCCAACGGCCGGGACGCGCGCGCGCGGTGTCGTCCGGCGCCGCCCCGGCCTGCGCGTGCTTCTCACCCGCCCCGGCCTGCGCCGGGACCGACCCCTGTTCGCTCATGCCCGCCGCTCTCCCCGACGCCGCGGCGCCGGTGAACGCCGCAGGCCGTTTCGCTGTCGCCGCGCCCGCCCCCGCCACGCGGGCGTGCCGGGGCGTTCGCTCCTGTGGGAATGGTAACGGATCACGCGCGCCGATGTAGGGTGGCGGCCGTGCCCCGGCGAGGCGCGCGCGTCAATCATGCCGCCGGCGCACCCATTCCCCGACGGCGGCGACCAGGGCCTCGTCGCTCGCCTCGCGAGCCACCGTCACCGACTCGCGGCAACCGAGTTCCCGGGCGAGCGCGGCGGTGCGTTCGCTCACGGTCACCAGCGGGGTGCGGCACAGCCACTGCCGGCCGAGCCTCCCGGTCAGTTCGAACAGGTTGCGCAGCCCCTCGCTGCTGGTGACGGTGACGATCTGCAGCTCGCCGCGCACCCAGTGGCGCAGCACTCGGCCCACGTCGGCGTCCGGACGGGCGCGGCGGTAGGCCTCGGCGTACTCGACGCGCGCACCACGCCGGCGCAGCTCGTCACCCAGCAGCTCGCGCCCGCCGTCACCCCGAAAGATGACGATGCGCCGGCCCGCCACCGCCTGCATCGCCTCGGTCGCCAGCAGCGCCTCGCTGTTGAACGGCGGCGCCGGAACGATGTCCGCCGGTACCCCGGCGCGTGCCAGCTCCTTCGCCGAACCCCGACCGATCGCGGCGATACGCAACGTCGGCGGCAGCGGGCGGCGGCCGGGCAACCGGTTCAGGGTCCTGGTCACGGCATTGGAGCTGATGAAGATCGCCAGATCGAACTCCTCGATCCGTTCGATCACCGAGAGCAGGGGGCCCGGATCCGCCGGGTCGAGGATCTCCAGCACGGGGAAGCGGATCGCGCATCCGCCCGCGGCCTCGATCCGGCGGCAGAGGGGCTCGGACTGGTGCGCCGGACGGGTGACCAGGATCCCCACCCCCGCCAGCGGCGCCGTCTCTCCGGGTGATCGTGCCATCGCGCCCCTCCCCGCGGGTTCAATCCCCTGCGGAAAACAGCTCCTCGAGGATGCGCGCCGCGCCGCGCCCGAGCAGTTCCTCGGCAAGCGCGCGCCCGAGCGCCGCGGCCTCGTCGCCCGTCCCCCGCGCCTCGCCTTCCACGAGTTCACGCCCATCGGGGCGGCCGACGAGACCGCGCAGGAGCAGCGCCGTACCGTCGAGCGTCGCATACCCGGCGATGGGAACCTGACAGCCGCCGCCGAGGCGCGCGCCGAACGCACGCTCGGCGTTCACCCGGGTATGGGTCGCCGGGTCGTCGAGCGGCAGGATCCGTTCCATCACCCGTGCGTCGTCCGCCCGGCACTCGATGCCGATCGCGCCCTGACCGACCGCCGGCAGGCTCTGCTCCGGTTCCAGGAACGCGGTGATCCGCCCGCCCAGGCCGAGACGCTTGAGGCCGGCCGCGGCGAGGATCACGGCATCGTAGTCGCCGTGGTCGAGCTTGGCGAGCCGCGTGCCCACGTTGCCGCGCAGATCGACGATACGCAGGTGCGGATGGCGCGCGCGCAACTGGCAGGCGCGCCGCAGGCTGGAGGTGCCGACCCGCGCCCCGGAGGGAAGTCCGGCGAGGTCCGGGCAAGGCGAGAGGAAGGCGTCACGCGCGTCCTCGCGCGGCAGGACGACCGGGAGGACGAGCCCCTCCGGCAGATCGGCCGGGACGTCCTTGAGCGAGTGTACCGCCAGATCCGCCTGCCGACCCTGGAGGCTCTCCTCCAATTCCTTGAGAAACAACCCCTTGCCGCCAATCTTCGCAAGCGGGCTGTCGAGGATCCGATCCCCCTTGGTCTGCATCGCCAACAGTTCGACCCGCAGGCCGGGATTCCGCCGCTGCAACTCGTCGCGAACCCGGTTCGCCTGCCACAGGGCGAGCGCGCTGCGGCGCGTGGCGATACGCAGCACGGCACCGGTCACGAGCCGGTCTCCGATACCAAAACCATATGATTTCCCTCAGGAACCATGCACGATGCAGGGGCCGGACCCATCCTATGCCGGGGCGCGCTCAGAGGCAAATCGATGCGCGGCCTCAGCCAAGCCGGGCACCGGCTGCGAGGCGCACCAGCCGCCGCAGCCGCGGCAGGTGGCGGCGGCTGACCTCGAGCCGCGTATCCGCACCACGCACCCGCGCGTAGACGTGCCCGTCCGGACCGCGCTCGAGGCCCGCGAGATAGGCGCGCGCCACCAGGGCGTTGCGGTGTACGCGGAGAAACCGTTCGCCGAATTCCCGCTCCAGGGCCGTGAGGCTCTCTTCGATCAGGACTTCGCGTACGCTCCCGCGTACGGTGACGTACTTGTGTCCCGCCTGCAGGTAGCGGATGTCCTCGACCGCCACCAGTACGAGGTCGCCGCGCACGCGCGCGCACAAATGGGTACGCGCAGCGGTATCTGCCCCGCCGCCCCCGTCCGCGCGCAACGTGTCGAGCTGCGCGCGGGTCAGGCGGCGCGTCCTCTCCAGCGCGGCGGCGAGCCGCTCGCGGCGGATCGGCTTGAGCAGATAGTCGACGGCGTGGGCCTCGAAGGCCTCCAGGGCGTGGTCGCCATAGGCCGTGGTGAAGATGACGGCCGGCGGGCGCTCGAAGGCGGCGACGTGGCGCGCCGCCTCGAGTCCGTCCATCCCCGGCATGCGAATATCCAGCAGCACCACGTCCGGGGCGAGTTCGTGGGCGCGCAGGATGGCCTCGCGCCCGTCGGCCGCCTCGCCGAGCACCGTGTGGCCCCCGATCTCGGCGATCAGGGCGCGGAGTCGGCGCCGCGCCAGGGCCTCGTCGTCGGCGATCACGATCTTCACGGCGCCCCCCCGCCGGCCCGGCCCGCCGGCGCACCGGCCGGGGGCGCGCCGGGAAGCCGCATCCGCACCTCGAACACGCCGCCGGTGCTGCGCACCGTGAGTGCACCCTCGTCCCCGTAGGCGAGGGCGAGGCGCTGACGGATGTTCTCCAGGGCCATGCGGTGGCCCTCACGGCGCTGCGGCGCGGCGTCGGGCACCGGGTTGCGAAGCACGAAGACCACCGCACCGCCTTCCCGACGACCCTCGACGCGGATCTCGCCGCCTTCCGCGCACGGCTCGATCCCGTGATAGACCGCATTCTCGAACAACGGCTGCAGGATCAGCGGCGGCACCGGGAGATCGAGCGGCAGGTCGCCGATCCTCCAGTCGACCCGAAGCCGATCACCGAGGCGCAGGGCCTCGATGCGCAGGTAGCGCCGCGCCATCTCGATCTCCTCGCCGAGCCCGACCTGCCGGCGCGAATCGGCCAGGCCGGCCCGAAACAGGTCGGCGAGGTCCTCCACGGCCTCCTCCGCGAGTTCGGGGTGTTCGCGCGTGAGACCGGCGATGGTATTCATGCTGTTGAACAGGAAGTGCGGGCGGATGCGCGACTGCAGGGCCTGCAACCGCGCGCGGGCCTCGGCCTGTACGTTGCGCCGCCACTGGTGTTGCACGTACAGGTAGCGCAGCACCACGGCGCTGATGATGGCGGCGATCAGCAGGTTGCGCAGGACGAAGGCCCCGTGCGTCTCGTGCACCCCGCCGTAATGCAGCCCCTTCCACTGCAGCAGCCGGAAGGCCGCCTCGCTCACGGCCAGCGTGACGGCGAGGAGCACGCCGTAGCTCACCCAGCCCGCGCGGGTGTCGCCGAGGCGCGCCAGCCGCGAACGCAGGGCGCACAACGACGCGGCCCCGGCCAGGGCGACCCACTGGATGAACAGCGACACCAGGCTCAGGTCGCTCCACGGATCGGCCGGGACGCGCGGCGGCGCGAGCACCAACACCACCGCCAGCAGTTCCGACAGGACGACCACGGCGAACACCGTGCGCACGTCACAGAAATCCGGCAGGAACAGCCGCTCCACACCTTTTGTCGCAGGTCGTTCAGCCACGCACCCGGCCCCCGCTCCGATCGCGCCGCGCCCGATCCCGCCGTCGCACTACGGCGGGAGGGGTCCGGAAACTTGCTATACTGCGGCCCAGTATATCGACAGGCACGGCGGAACCATGAAGGACGGCGCACCGGACAAACCCTGGGGGGGACGCTTCAGCGAACCTACCGACACCTTCGTGGAGGCCTTCACCGCCTCGGTCCTCTTCGATCGGCGCCTGTACGCCTACGATATCGAGGGCTCCATCGCCCACGCGCGGATGCTGGAGCGGGCCGGCATCCTGGACCGACGCGAGCGCCAAGCCATCGTCGACGGCCTGAACGAAGTCCTCGGGGAGATCGAGCGCGGCGATTTCGCCTGGTCGCTGTCCCTCGAGGACGTGCATATGAACATCGAGGCGCGCCTGACCGCGCGCATCGGCGACCCCGGCAAGAAGCTGCACACCGGGCGCTCGCGCAACGACCAGGTCGCCACCGACCTGCGCATGTATCTGCGCGCCGAGATCGACACCGTGCGCGGGCGGATCCGCGCGCTGCAGACGGCGCTGCTCGACGTCGCCGAGCGCGAGGCCGAGACCGTCATGCCGGGATTCACGCACCTCCAGGCCGCGCAGCCGGTCACCTTCGGCCACCACATGATGGCCTGGTTCGAGATGCTCGACCGCGACCACGAACGCCTCGCCGAGTGCCGGCACCGGGTCAACGTACTGCCGCTGGGCGCCGCCGCGCTGGCGGGTACCGGATACCCCATCGACCGCGCCTACACCGCCGAGCTGCTCGGCTTCGAGACGATCGCCGCGAACTCGCTGGACGCGGTCGGCGACCGCGACTTCGTCATCGAGTTCCTGGCCGACGCCGCGCTGCTCATGACACACCTCTCGCGCATCGCCGAGGAGCTGATCCTGTGGTCATCCGCGCAATTCGAGTTCGTCGAGTTGCCGGACCGCTATTGCACCGGATCCTCGATCATGCCGCAGAAGAAGAATCCCGACGTGCCCGAGCTGGTACGCGGCAAGAGCGCGCGCGTGATCGGCCACCTGACGACGCTGCTGGTCCTGATGAAGGCGCAACCCCTGGCGTACAACAAGGACAACCAGGAGGACAAGGAGCCGCTGTTCGACACGGTCGACACCGTGCGCGACGCGTTGCGGGCGTTCACCGGGCTGATCCCGCAGATGCGGGTCGAGCGCGAGGAACTGCGGCGCGCGGCGCGGCGCGGCTACACCACGGCCACCGATCTCGCCGACTATCTGGTGCGCAGGGGGGTCGCCTTCCGCGATGCCCACGAGGCGGTGGGGCGTGCGGTGCGCTTCGGGATCGAACAAGGGCGCGACCTCTCCGAACTGAGCCTCGAGGAGCTGCGCGGTTTCTCCGCGGCCATCGATGAGGACGTCTATCAGGTGCTCACGCTGGAGGGGTCCGTGGCCTCGCGCGACCACCCCGGCGGCACGGCGCCCGCGCAGGTGCGCGCCGCCATCCGCCGCGCCCGCGAGCGGCTCACCTGAGGACGTCCCGATCAGGGGTGGTCGGGGTCGCAGGAACCCTCCCGGATCCATATGCCGCAATCGCAACGCAGCAGGTCGGCGCCGCTGCAGACGAACTCCCCGTCCTGAAACACGACCCCGTTGAAAAGGCAGACGGGCCGGTCGTCGGCCTGCATGCCGGCCGGCGGAAAGTCCTCATCGGTCTCATCGGCCACCGGTGAGGTCTCCCGTTCCGGATCCGGGGCACCCACCTGCGGCGGCATCCTCTCTTCCATACGCCCACCCTCCCCGGCGGCCCCGCGGACCTGCACCTGCGCCGCCGCTGCATTTCAAGGATAGCGCACCCCGACGGGGCCTGCACCGGAACCGCCCCTTTTCTGTAACCGATTGAGAAATACTCGATTATCTAATTTTCGCGGGGGTGCCGACCGGGGCCGCGGACTGTAGATCCGGCCGCCGTTGCCGATAATCGGTACGATCATGGCGGCAAAAATTCTCACCCACCACCGATTCACCCGCGAGGTCGACCGCCAGCTGTTGAAGCGGCGCTTCTATGGGATCAACCGCGAGCGCCTCCAGCGCCTGCGCGAGACTCTGCGCCCCAGGCAGCGCCAGTTCCTCGACCTGCTGCCGCTGCTGTTCCACACCAACCATCCGTTGCTGCCCGGCTTCGTCTCCAAGGGCACACCGTTCGGGATCTCCGACTATTCGCCGGCCAAGCGCAGCGTCGAAGCGGCGCGGCAACTGACCCGCAGCTTCCACTACCAGAAGCGGGCTCTGCCGACCTACTGGATCCACGCCCTGTACCTGATGGGCAGCAGCGGGACCATCGCCTATTCGGAGAACAGCGATTTCGACGTATGGGTCTGCCATCCGCCCGGCCTGACCCGCGAGCAGCGCAACGAACTGCGCCGCAAGACGGAACGTATCAGCGCCTGGGCCCGCGCCATCGAGATGGAGGTGCACTTCTTCGTGATGGAGGCGGAACGTTTCCGTGCCGGCGGCGAGGAGGCGCTGTCCACCGAGAGCAGCGGGAAGATCCAGCACCAGCTCCTGCTCGATGAGTTCTACCGCACCGGCCTGCTGCTCGCCGGCCGTCACCCGATCTGGTGGCTGGTGCCGCCCGAGGCGGAGGGCGGTTACGACGATTACGTCCGCGAACTCAAGCGCCGCCGGTTCGTGCGCGCCGACGAGGACATCGACCTCGGCGGGCTCGCCCGGGTCCCGGCCGGCGAGTTTCTGGGCGCCTCCCTGTGGCAGCTCTACAAGGCGATCGATTCCCCCTACAAGTCGCTGCTCAAGATCCTGCTCATGGAGGTCTACGCCAGCGAGTACCCGCGCGTGGACCTGCTGAGCCTGCGCTTCAAACGTGCCGTCTACGACGGAGAAACGGACCTCGACCGGCTCGATCCCTACGTCATGCTGGAGGCCAAGGTCGAGGAGTACCTGACCGCCTGCGGTGAGCGTGAGCGACTCGAATTGGCGCGACGTTGCTTCTACTTCAAGGTCGGCGAGCGACTCAGCGAGCCGGAACCGCACGCGCACACCGGCCGCAGGCGCGAGGTGATGCGCGCACTGACGCGCGAATGGGGTTGGAAGTCGGTGGATCTGCACGTGCTCGACGCACGCGCCTCATGGAAGATCCATCGCGTGCTCGACGAGCGCCGTATCCTGGTCGACCAGCTCACCCGCAGCTACCGCATGCTGTCGGACTTCGCGCGCGAGCACCGGCACACCGCCTCGATCGATCCGCTGGACCTCAATACCCTGGGGCGCAAGCTCTACGCCTCGTTCGAACGCAAAGCCGGAAAGGTGGAGATCATCAATCCCGGTATTTCGCGCAACCTGGCGGAGGACCGTCTCGTCATCGTGCAGAAGGAGAGCGAGGGGGAACGGCAAAAATGGTCGTTGTTCCGCGACGAGGTCGGCGAGGAAGACGCGCGCCGGGAGGCTCCGCTCAAGCGCGCCTACGGCCTCGTCGAGCTGCTCGCATGGTGTTATTTCAACCGCCTGATGAACCATGGAACGGTGATCGGACTGCACACACGCGAGTGCGGGGTGAGCTACGGGGAGCTGCACGGGATATTGGATTGCCTGCAGAGGAGTTTTCCGGACGCGCGGATCGGTGATGCGCGGATCGAGGAGTTGGCGCGCCCGCCCAAGGTCCTGCAGGCGCTGCTGTTCATCAACCTCGGCATCGACCCCATGGCGCGGCTCACGCGCTACGGGATGCACCTGACGAGCAATCGCACCGATGCCCTCTGCTACGGCGGGCGCTGGGAGAATCTGGCACTGAGCTTCGACCTGGTGGTATTGACCAGTTGGCAGGAGGTGCTGACCTTCCGCTATACGGGCCCCGACGCGCTGCTCGACTGCCTGTGCGACTACCTGGCATGGGCGCCCCAGGGGGGCGGGAGCGTGCCCAGGGCGCCGGCCGCCTACAGCTTTTCCTCGACACGCGGCCCGCTGATCGCGCAGCGTATCGAAGGCCTGTTTCAGGACGTGATCAACTGCTTCTACGGGCTGTGCAAGTCCGACGCGGCCCGGTTCGTCCTGCGCGTCGCCCACCGCTACTATTTGCTGGAACCGGAAAACCGGGTCCCGCGCTACCGGCAGGTGGTCTCCCTGGACGGCCTGCTGGCACGGCTCGCCGAACCGCGCGAGGATTTCAGCCCGATCATCCTGGACGCGCAGACCCTGCGCGAGACGCCGTTGCCGTTGATCTTCGAGGCCAATCGCCCCGCCGTGGTGCAGTTCTTCTATCACGTGAGCGGTGAGCGGGTCGAGGTGTACATCATCGACGAGCGGGCATCGCTGTTCCACCAGTCGCAACCGTTCTACGATGAGAACGCGCTGCTGAGTCAATTCCGGCGTTTCCTCGAGTCGGTCCACCACCGGCACGCGCCGCGGCCCGGGGGCGGGGAGGCGGCGCGCGACGCGATCGAGTACCACCGTCTGGAAAAACGCGGCCCCGAACTATGGCGCGCGGAGCCCGCGCGGATCGTGCGCCCGACCCCGGGGCACCACTACTTCGACGTCCAGGTCATCGCGCATTCGGTGGGCCGCCGGACCGATTACACCCTCTACTGCGATCACCGGGAGTTCTCCTCCCTGCAATACGGCGAGGACCTGTACGCGGAGTTCACCCGCCATATCCTGCAACGGCGGGAGGGAGGCGAGCGCTACCCGATCTATATCACGGACATCGACGTCTCGCGAGGGTTGCTCGGGGCGGACCCGCAGGGCGGGATGCAGACCATCCACTACCTGAACTACAAGAAGCGCATCGAGGATCGCCTGAACCGCGCCCTCGAACACCTCGACCCGGACCCCGGCGACTGAGCGCCGTGCCTCAGGCGGCCCCGGGCGCGGCGAGCGCGACCCGCATCAACCATGCGCGCAGGTCATGGATCTCCTCGGGGCAGATCGAGTGGGCCATGTCGTAGAGGCGCCACTGCACCGGGTAGCCCAGTGAGCGCAATCGGTCGCGGGAGCGCTCGGCGATGTCGCGACCGATCAGCGGGTCGGCGCTCCCGTGGGCGAGCAGGATCGGCACGTCGCGGTTGGCCGCGGCCGCTTCCTCCGCCAGGCGCCCGGCCAGCGGCAGATAGGCGGACAGCGCGACGATCCCCGCCAGCCGCTCGGGATGGCGCAGACCCGCGTACAACGCCAGGGCACCGCCCTGGGAGAAACCGCCCAGCACCAGCCGCCGGGGCGGAACACCGCGGCGCGCCTCCCGTTCGATCAGCGCGCGCACGGTGTCCGCGGCCGCGGCGATCCCCGCCTCGTCCTCCCGCCAACCCGGCCCCGGGGGCAGCAGGTCGTACCAGGCGCGCATGCGCGCGCCGGCGTTGAGGCTCACCGGGCGATAAGGGGCATGGGGAAATACGAAGCGAACCCCGGGATCCGCCGGGAGCGCCAGTTCGTCGACCAACGGTTCGAAGTCGTGGCCGTCCGCGCCGAGGCCGTGCAGCCACAGGATACTCGCGGCGGCCGCGCCGCGAGGCCCGCGCTCCACGCACTCGGGAAGCCCCGTCGCATCGATCATCGCATCACCGCCGCTGCGCCGGGGCGCACGGCCCTCCGCGGGACAGAGCGCCGCAGTGCGGCGAACGCCCGCGACGAGCCGCCCACACCCCGCCGGCGGCGCTGAACGATGCCGCCGCGGTGAAGGCGCTCACAGCGTGTGATGCCGCGATGCCGAAGAACGTTTATACTCGGTCCCCTCGTAATGTTGCGGACGGTGACGTGCAACCGGGTCGGTACGCCATTGTGCCACGAACGGTGCTGATTGCGGCCCTGGTCGGCCCGTTGATGGGCGGGTGCGGTCAGAAGGGTCCGCTGTATCTGCCTCCGGTACCGGCCGCCGCTGTAAACTCCCACCCGGGCGGCCCCCATTCCCCGGGCCATGAGCGTAAACGCGACCGGAAACAGCCCGCGCCGCCGGCGCCTTGACCCGGGAATCTGTTCGGCCCGTAGTCCATGGATCATTTCCAATACCGCGCCGGTCGGCTGTTCGCCGAGAAGGTTGATCTGGAGGCCGTCGCCGCGGCCCACGGCACACCCTGCTACGTCTACTCGCGCGCCACCCTCGAACGCCACTGGCATGCCTTCGACGACGCCCTCGCCCCCCACCCGCACCTCATATGTTACGCCGTGAAGGCCAACGCCAACTTGGCGGTGCTGGACGTGCTGGCGCGCCTGGGGTCGGGCTTCGACATCGTCTCGGCGGGCGAACTGGAGCGTGTCCTGCACGTCGGCGGCGATGCCCGCAAGATCGTGTTCTCCGGCGTGGGCAAACGGGCCGACGAAATGCGCCGTGCGCTGGAGGCCGGCATCCGCGGCTTCAACGTGGAGTCCGAGGGGGAACTCGAACGCCTGAACGAGGTGGCCGGGGCGATGGGCCTGCGGGCACCGGTCTCGCTGCGGGTGAACCCCGACGTGGTCGCACGGACCCATCCCTACATCGCCACCGGCCTCAAAGAAAACAAGTTCGGCGTCGATCCCGGGACGGCCCTGCGCCTCTACCGGCGCGCCGCGGACATGGAACACGTGACGGTCCGCGGCGCAGGCTGTCATATCGGGTCCCAGATCACCGACACCGCCCCGTTCGTCGCCGCCCTGGAGCGGGTCCTCTCGTTGGTGCACACGCTGCGCGCCGAGGGGCTCGCGCTCACACACCTCGATCTCGGCGGCGGGCTGGGCGTGCGCTATCGTGACGAGCGGCCGCCGTCGCCCGCGCAATATGCGACCGCGCTGCTCTCGGCGCTGGGTGAGGAACCCCTGGAGTTGGTCATCGAGCCGGGCCGGGCGCTGGTCGCGAACGCCGGCGTCCTGCTGACACGAGTCGAATATCTGAAGCATACCGGCGCGCGCGACTTCGCGGTGGTCGATGCGGCCATGAACGACCTGATGCGCCCGGCGCTCTACGACGCCTGGCACGAGATCGTGCCGGTGCGCCCGCGCCCGGATGCACCGCGGACTTACGACGTGGTGGGTGCGGTGTGCGAGACCGGAGACTTCCTGGGCAAGGACCGCGCACTCGCCCTGTGCCCGGGCGACTTGCTGGCGATCCGTGGCGCCGGGGCCTACGGCTTCTCCATGAGTTCCAACTACAATGCCCGGCCACGCGGCGCGGAGATCCTGGTGGACGGGGATCGGTCGCAAGTCGTACGGCGGCGCGAGACCTTGAAGGACCTTATGCGGGGGGAGTGCGGGCTGGGCGGTTAGAAAGGGGGAGGGCGGCCACTCGGGTCGCCCTCCCTTCGCGCCGGACTTCAGTTGATCTCGGGCCGATTGATCTCGGGCCGATTGATCTCCGGCCGATTGATCTCCGGGCGGTTGATCTCGGGCCGGTTGATCTCCGGGCGCTCGATCTCCGGGCGGTTGATCTCGGGCCGGTTGACCTCCGGTCGGTTGGCCTCGGGGTGGCTGACCTCGGGACGGTTGACCTCGGGGTGGTTGACCTCGGGGTGGTTGACTTCGGGACGCTCGATTTCCGGCTTGCTCATCTCCGGCTTACCCATGTCCGGCTTACCCATGTCCGGCTTGCTCATCTCCAGCTTGCTCATGTCCGGCTTACCCATGTCCGGGGTTTCGACATTGGGTCCCTTGGGCCTGTCGACTTTCGGACCGTCCGCGTGGTCCATGTTCAATCCTTCCCGCCGGTGCATGTCGGCCCGCGCGTTCGGGTTCCCCGGGGTGGCGGGGATGGCCGCCGCGGCCGGAGTCGCGGGGGTGGCGGGGGTGGCCGGGGTCGCGGCCAGCACGGGCAGCGCGACCAGGGCAAGCGCCGAGAAGCCCGGAATGAGAAGACGACGAATGTGCTTGCGGTTCATGGCAGAAACCTCCTTCACAGGGAATGAATCAGAATCGAATTTGTGCCCCGAGGCCGACTCCGTAGTCCGGACTGCCGTTGCTCAGCCCCAGGTCACCGAAGACCTGGAACCCCGTTCCGGGCCGCAGGTCGTAGTTCCAGGCGACGATCGCGTCCGAGGTCGCCGCGAACCCCGTTTGCTCCGACTGATAGCCGGAGTACATCACGGTAAAAAACTGGCCCCGGGCCACGCGCAGACTGCCGCCGGCCTCGTAGGTGATCACGTTGCGCAGATTGAGATTGGGAGGGGATCCGACTATGCGGTAACCCACCCGGGCGAAGGGAAACAGGCTCGTGCCGATGGTGGTACCGGCGCCCATGCCGAACTCGTAGTCGTTCTCCCCGGTGCCGAGGCCCTTGCTCGAGGAGGCGGTCGCAAACTTGATCTTGGCGTAGGGGGTGAGATCGGGCATGCGCCCGTCCCCCCGCAGGGTGTACTTGCCCTCCAGCCACAGATCGCCCAGACCGCTACGGGTCTGGGACGAACCGCCGCCGGTCTTGCCCACCACGGTACCGCCGGAAACCAGTGCGCCGCTGCTCTTCACCGCGATGTACGGGACCGTGAGTTTGAGTTCGGCGTTGCCATCGCGGTACTTGATATAGGTAGGCACATACCAGATCTGGATGTTGCTCGTGGTGCCGAAACTCCCTTCGAAATAGGACGGCTGCACGCCGACCGTGGCGTGGGGCTGGGCCGCTTGGGCGGCACCGCCCGCGAGCAGCGCCGCCACCGCTGTGATCAGATACGCATGACGCATCGCTTTCTCCTCTTGAACTTCGCCCGAATCACCTGCCCCCAGCGCGCCGGCCCGTACCCCGGCGGCCCCTGAGAACCTTGTCTAGTGGGAACATTTCCCACGCACCAAGTCGAGAATTCCCTTTGCGTTAAACCAAGTTTTGCATTACACTGGCCATGTTAGTGGGAACTTCTCCCACTGTCAAATTCCAATCACGGAAATTGTGACCCGGTTCACGATTTCCGGATGGTGGAGATCCATGCCGGATACCGCTCTGCAAACCGCCCTGGTGGAACTGCTGCGCCCCCTCGTGCGCTACTTGATCGGGCACGGCTGGGGCTACCCGGCTCTGTGCGACCTCCTCAAGGGCCTGTACGTGGCGGAAGCGGCGACGCTCGACCGCGCACCGGGGCGGGCGACCGACAGCCGCCTGAGCCTGCGCACCGGGATCCACCGGCGCGAGGTCAAACGATTGCGCAAAGAATGGGAAGGGGCAGCGACACTCCCGCTGCCCCGGCGCGATGCGAATCTCGCGTCGCGCGTCGTGGCGACCTGGGGCTCGGCGCCCGAGTATCTGGACGCGCACGGCGAGCCGCGGGTCCTCCCGTTGCGCGACGTCGGCGACGAGCCGGGTTTCGAGGCGCTGGTGCGACGGGTGAAGGCGGACGTACGGCCCCGCTCGGTGCTGGACGAATTGGTGCGGGTCGGCGTGGCCGCGGAGACGCCCGAGGGCGCGCGCCTCCTGCGCACGGCCTACGTCTCCCCTCTGCCCGAAGAGAAGCTCGAGTTCCTGGCGGCCAACGTGGGGGATCACCTGCGCAGCGCCCTGCACAACCTGTCCCACCCGCAAGAGCCCTATCTGGAACGGGCCCTGTATCATGAGTCGATCCCCGCGGCCGATCTGGACCGCCTGCGCCCGGAACTGGTGCGTCTGGCCGAACCACTGCTGCGTGAGGCGAACCGGCGACTGCTGGACGCCGGTACGGTGGGAACCGAGACCCGTGCGACGCCGCGTCGGCGGATGCGCCTGGGGCTGTACTACTATGAGGAGGACACCGGTGGTGCACCATCGACCGAGAACACGTGAACGATGCCCGCTGTGGGCGCGGCGCGCGCGGGCCTCCACCCCGTTGCGCACTCTGCTGCTCGGACTGCTGCTCACGCTGGCGGCGGGACCCATCTCCATGGGCGCGACCGACGGCGGCGGGATCGGCGGCACCGGCATCACCGGCTTCGGGCCCATCCAGGGCTTCGGCAGCATCTTCGTCAACGCCCGAGAGTATTTTCTGCGCGCCGATACGCGGATCACGGTCGACGGCCGGGCCGCGGGGCGCAGGGCGTTGCACGTGGGCGATATGGTGGTGGTACGCGGCACGGCGGACCCGGCGCGTACCACCGGATGGGCGGATGTCGTACAGGTACGCCACCCGCTGGTGGGACGGGTCGATGCGGTGTCGGCGGGTGGTGCGCACCTGACGGTACTGGGTCAGGGGGTGCGCATCCCGGCCGGTGTACCCGTCGTGGGTGGTGACGGACACACCGTCGCGCTACACGCCGGCGACTGGGTGGCGGTGAGCGCACTGGCGAACGCGCGCGACGAGTGGATCGCCACGCGCGTGGCGCTGCGCTACCCCGCGGGCTCCGTCCCCGCGGGGGTCCCGGCGGTGATCGAGGGACGGGTCGCGAGCGTTGGACCGAACGGCGTGCTGCGCATCGGCACCCAGGCGGTCCGTCTCGAAGGAGCCGCCGCGCACAAGTCCGCGCCCGCACCCGGCGCGCGGATCCGCGTGGTGGGTCGCTATCGGGACGGCGTGATCCTCGCAAGCCGGCTCGCGCCGGCGCGGCCGGCGCTGGGCGGCCCGGGCCGCTATGTCGAGATGGAAGGCTACGCGGTGCCGCGCGCCGCCGGCGGGCTGCACAGCAACGGGATCCTGCTGCGCCCGCCCGGCGGCAAAGAGGGCGCCGGGCCGACCGGAATCCGGGCCGACCGGGCGTTGGTGTTCACCGGCAGGATCGGGCCGGACGGGTCGTTGGAGATCGAACGCATGGAACCCCCGCATGCGCCGGAGTTGCCGCACGCAGGTGCGGGCGGCGGTGAAAGGGGGTTCGGGGGACATGGGACACACGGGATCGAACGCCCGGAACTCGAGCGACCCCGAATCGAGCGCCCGGAACTCGAGCAGCCCCGGATCGAGCGCCCGGAGATCGGACGACCCCGGATCGAACGTCCGGAGATCGTGCGACCCGAGATAGAAATACCGCAGGCCCAGCGTCCGGAGATCCCGGAAGTGGAGATGCCGGGTCACTGACCGGTGCCGAACGCCGAACGCCCGACAGAACGGATCCCCGAAGCGGCCGCCCCCTGCGGGCCACGGGTGTCCTCCCGCGGACTGAAACGCCCGTGGCCCGACGCCCGGCGCATGCGGTAAGCTTCCCGCATGCGCTTCACCAAGATGCAGGGGCTCGGCAACGACTTCGTGGTGGTGGACGGCCTCACGGCGCCGCTCGAACTGAGCGCCGCGCAAGTACGCCGCATCGCCGACCGGCGTCTCGGCGTGGGCTGCGATCAGCTCCTGGTGATCGGCGCACCCGTCGATGCGGCGGCGGATTTCCGCTACGAGATCTACAATGCCGACGGCAGCCGCGCCGAGCAGTGCGGAAACGGCGTGCGTTGCATCGTCCGGTACCTCGCGCAACGCGGACTCACCGATCGGTCCGGACTGGTGCTGGAGGGCGACGCCGGACGGGTGCGCGCACGCATCGAGGACGACGGCGCGATCACGGTGGACATGGGCGTCCCGCGCCTGGAGCCCCGCGAGATCCCGTTTACCGCCGAGGCGCGGGCGGTGACCTACCCGCTGGCGGCGGGCGGGCGGGAGGTGGCGATCAGCGCGGTGTCCATGGGGAACCCGCACGCGGTGCTGATCGTGGACGACATCGAGCGGGCCCCGGTCGCGGAACTCGGACCGGCCCTCGAGGCACACCCGCGGTTTCCGCGGCGCACGAACGTGGGTTTCCTGCAGGTCGTGGAGCCGGCGTACGCCCGCCTGAGGGTCTACGAGCGCGGTGCGGGGGAAACGCCGGCCTGCGGCAGCGGGGCCTGCGCCGCGGTGGTCGCCGGGCGCCTGCGCGGCCTGCTCGGCGAGCGGGTCACCGTGCGCCTGCCGGGAGGAGAACTTGTGATACTCTGGGGCGGAGAAGGCACGCCGGTATGGATGACGGGTCCGGCGGTCTCGGTATTCGAGGGGCAGATCGAGCCATGAGTCCCCAGCGCCAGGCGGGTGTCGACGAGGAACCGCTCACCGAGGCGGCGGTCGCCGAGTATCTGCACGGACATCCCGATTTCTTCGAGAAGCATGTCCCGCTGCTGGCCACCCTGCGCGTACCGCACCCCGCCGGTGGGGCGGTCTCGTTGATCGAACGCCAAGTCAGCGCCCTGCGCCAGCAGAATCAGCAGTTGCGGCGCAAGCTGATGGACATGGTTCAGGCGGCCCGCGACAACGAGGAACTCACGGGTCGCATGCAGCAGCTCGGCGTGGCGCTCGCCGACGCGAGCGACCTGCAGGATCTGCTGGAGACCCTCGACCGGGTGCTGCGCAAGGACTTTCGCGCCGACGCGGTGGCCCTGTGCCTGATCGACGCCCCGGCGACGGCGTCGGCGCCGGCGCATGTGCGGTTCCTCGACGCCGCCGATGCCGGTCTCGCGCACTTCGAGAAGATCCTGACCGCCAAGCGTCCGGTGTGCGGGCGCCTCAAGGACCGGCAACTCCGGTTCCTGTTCGGAGACGACGCCGGCGCCATCACCTCCGGCGCCCTGATCCCCCTGGTCGCTACCCGCAACCTCGGCGTGCTCGCGATCGGCAGTCGCGATCCGCATCGTTTCCATCCGGCGATGGGCACGGTGTTCCTGCGCCACATGGGCGAGCTGGTCAGTCATACCCTGCGCCCCCACCTGAGCTGAGCCCGTGGAGGCCGACGCCGCACTCCGGCGCTTCCTGGAACACTTGGCGAACGAGCGGCGCTACTCGCCCCACACCCTCAACGCCTACCGGCGCGACCTCGCCTCACTGCGCGGCTATTGCCGACGCAACCGGATCCGCGACTGGTCGCGCCTGAGCAGCGCACACGTGCGCGCCTTCGCCGCCGAGCGCCACCGCGGCGGACTCTCGGGGCGCAGCGTTCAGCGGATCCTCTCGTCGGTACGCTCGTTCTACCGCTACCTGCTGCGCGAGGGGACGGTCGAGGCCAACCCCGCGATCGCCGTTCCGGCACCGAAGGTCCCGCGCCGGCTGCCGCAGACGCTGGACGCCGACCAGCTCGCGCGATTGCTGGAGATCCCACCGAGCGATCCGTTGGCGATCCGCGATCGCGCCCTGATGGAACTGCTCTACTCCTCGGGGCTGCGCCTGGCGGAACTCGTCGCCCTGGACCGCGGCGACATCGATCTGGACGACGCCACGGTCCGGGTCACCGGCAAGGGCGCCAAGACGCGCATCGTCCCGGTCGGGCGCCAGGCCCGCGCGGCGCTGCGGACCTGGCTGGAGGTGCGCGGGCGGATCGCGCGCCCGGCCGCGGGCGACGCCCTGTTCCTCGGGCGCACGGGGCGCCGACTCGGGGCGCGCGCCGTGCAGCAACGCCTGCTGGTCCGGGCGCGGCGCGCGGGGCTCGACGCCCGCGTCCACCCGCACCGGCTGCGCCACTCCTTCGCCAGCCACCTGCTCGAATCGAGCGGGGATCTGCGTGCCGTGCAGGAACTGCTGGGGCACGCCGACATCCGCACCACCCAGATCTACACGCACGTGGACTTCCAGCACTTGGCGCGGGTCTACGACGCCGCCCACCCGCGCGCGCGCAAGCGTCGCTGAACCGACCCATGCCGGGCGCCCGGATCGTGTAGAATAGCGGGTCCCGATTGCAGACTCCGGGGGACAGACTCCGGCAGGGACCCCGCTCGATGGAAACGTTCCGCGGTACCACAATCCTCTCGGTGCGCCGCAACGGCCGGGTCGCCCTCGGCGGCGACGGCCAGGTCTCCATGGGCAACGTGGTCCTCAAAGGCAACGCGCGCAAGGTCCGGCGCCTGTACCACGACCGGGTGCTCGCCGGCTTCGCCGGCGGCACAGCGGATGCGTTCACGCTGTTCGAGCGCTTCGAAGGGAAACTGGAGCAGCACTCCGGCCACCTGACGCGCGCCGCGGTGGAGCTGGCCAAGGACTGGCGCACCGACCGGGTGCTGCGCCGGCTCGAGGCGCTGCTCGCCGTTGCCGACGAGTCCGCATCGCTGATCATCTCCGGCACCGGCGACGTGGTCGAACCCGAACATTTTCTGATGGCCATCGGCTCGGGCGGCCCGTACGCCCAGGCCGCGGCGCGGGCACTGCTGGAGAACACGGATCTGGAGGCGCGTGCGATCGTGGAAAAGGGTCTGGAGGTCGCCGCCGGTATCTGCATCTACACCAACCGCAACCTCACCATCGAGGAGCTGTAACCCGGAGGCGACGCCCGCGTCGGAATCCCCATGTCCGAGATGACTCCCAGAGAGATCGTCCAGGAGCTGGACAAGCACATTATCGGCCAGACCGCCGCCAAGCGCGCGGTGGCCGTCGCGTTGCGCAACCGCTGGCGCCGCCAGCAGGTGTCCGAGCCGTTGCGTAGCGAGATCACGCCGAAAAACATCTTGATGATCGGGCCCACGGGCGTCGGCAAGACCGAGATCGCGCGCCGCTTGGCGCGCCTCGCAAACGCCCCGTTCATCAAGGTCGAGGCCACCAAGTTCACCGAGGTGGGCTACGTCGGGCGCGACGTGGAGTCCATCGTCCGCGATCTGATCGACGCCGCGGTCAAGATGATCCGCGAACAGGAGGTGCAGAAGGTGCACCACCGTGCCGGGGCCGCCGCCGAGGAACGCGTACTGGACGCGCTCCTCCCGCGCCCGCGCGGCGCCGGATTCAACGCCGAACCCATGGAGGCCGATTCGCCCACACGGGAGAAGTTCCGCCGGATGTTGCGCACCGGCGAACTCGACGAGCGCGAGATCGAGATCGAGACCGCGGTCGCCCCGATGGGTGTGGAGATCATGACGCCGCCCGGCATGGAGGAGATGAGCAGTCAACTGCAGGGCCTGTTCCAGAACCTCGCCGGCGGGCGCACCCGCAGCCGCACGCTGAAGGTCAGGGACGCACTCAAGCTGATCCGCGACGAAGAGGCCGCCAAGCTGGTCGACGAGGACGAGATCAAACTGCGCGCCGTGCACGACGTCGAGCAAAACGGCATCGTGTTCCTGGACGAGTTGGACAAGGTCACCAAGCGCGGGGAGTACAGCGGTCCCGACGTCTCCCGGGAGGGCGTGCAGCGCGACCTGCTGCCGCTGGTGGAGGGCTGCACGGTCAACACCAAGTACGGCATGGTACGCACCGATCATGTCCTGTTCATCGCCTCGGGCGCCTTCCACGTGGCCAGGCCGTCCGATCTGATCCCGGAGCTGCAGGGACGGCTGCCGATCCGCGTGGAACTCGACGCGCTCGGTGTCGAGGAATTCACGCGCATCCTCACCGAGCCCGACGCCTCGCTCACCGAACAGTACGCGGCGCTCATGGCCACCGAGGGGGTGACGCTGAAGTTCCTGCCGGACGGCGTGGCGCGCATCGCGGAGGTGGCCTGTCAGGTCAACGAGCGGACCGAGAATATCGGCGCGCGCCGCCTGCACACGGTCATCGAACGGCTGCTCGAGGACCTGTCCGCGGAGGCGGCGGACCGCTCCGGGGAGACGGTCGTCATCGATGCGGCCTACGTGGACCGCTCCCTCGGCGATCTGGCGAAGGACGAGGATCTGACCCGTTACATCCTGTAATCCCATCGGGCCGGCGGCATGTATCGGAATACCATGAAGTTGGCCGCCTCGACGATGGGCGGCGACGAACGAGGATGGATATGAGCACTGAGACGAAGAGCCACCCCACGGAACTCAATCTGCATCAGAAATCCCGGGTTCTGGAGATCGCGTTCACCGACGGCTCGCACTTCGAACTGCCCTGTGAATATCTCCGGGTGTACTCGCCGTCCGCCGAGGTGCGCGGCCACGGGCCGGGCACCGGTACGCTGCAGGTCGGCAAAGAGGACGTCGGCATCACCCGGATCGAGCCGGTCGGCAGCTACGCCGTCTGCCTGCACTTCGACGACGGCCACAACACCGGCATCTACGCTTGGGACACGCTCTACGACCTCGGTATACACCGGGAGGAGTATTGGCGTGACTACCTGCGACACCTCGAGGAGGCGGGGCATCGGCACCGGGACATCGGCGCCGGACGAACGGACGGCGAGGCGGACTCGTGAGACCGGCCGGCCGGCGCCCGTGCAGCGCGTTCCGCGGCGAACCATGACGCACGATCCCGATCAGGACGCCACCGCCGACTTCGGCTTCGAGCGCGTCGGTGCGCGCGAGAAGGCGCGCCGCGTGCGCGCGGTGTTCGAGTCGGTCGCCGATCGCTACGATGTGATGAACGACGTCATGTCATTCGGCGTCCACCGCCTATGGAAGCGCTGGGCGGTGGAGTTGGCGGGCCTGCGGCCCGGACAGCGGGTCCTCGACCTGGCCGGCGGGACCGGTGATCTCACCGCACTGCTCGCCCGGCGGGCCGGCACCGTGGTACTGGCCGATGTCAACCCGGCGATGCTCGATCGCGGGCGTGCACGGCTGCTCGACGAGGGCGTCGCGGGCAACGTCGGATACGCGCAGGCCGATGCGGAACACCTGCCGTTCGGTGCCCATACTTTCGACTGCGTCACCATCGCCTTCGGCCTGCGCAACGTCACCGACAAGGAGGCGGCGTTGCGCGAGATGCACCGCGTGCTGCGACCCGGCGGGCGCGTGGTGATTCTGGAGTTCTCGCGCCCCACCGTGGCCGCGGTGCGCCCGTTCTACGATCTCTATTCGTTCCGGGTGCTCCCGCTGATGGGCCGTCTGATCGCGGGGGACTCGGCGAGCTACCGCTACCTGGCGGAGTCGATCCGCGTACATCCGGACCAGGAGACGCTCAAGGCCATGATGGAACGGGCCGGACTCGGGCGATGCGAGTACTTCAATCTGAGCGCGGGGATCGTGGCGGTGCACCGGGGCTACCGGCTGTGATCCGCGCCCGCCGCCCGAAGGCACGCATCGCGAGCCCGGCGGCGACGCCCCCGGCCCGAACGGAGTAGGGCGCACGCCATGCACGGGTCCGATGCGCGGTGGGAATCGACCTGATGAGGCCGTCGCTCGCGCTGCGCGTCGTGCACATCAACCTGGTGCTGCTGCGCCACGGGCTGGAGGAGGTGGTGCTCACCACCCACCTGTTCCGCCCCGTGCGATTCCTGATGTACCTCTCCCCGGGCTACTGGCTGCGCAACCGCAATACGCCGCGCGGGGTGCGCATCCGCCGCGCACTGGAAGACCTGGGTCCGATCTTCGTCAAGTTCGGCCAGGCACTCTCGACCCGGCGCGACCTGCTGCCCGCCGACGTGGCCGGCGAACTGGCCCGGCTGCAGGATCGCGTCGCGCCGTTCCCCGGCGGCCAGGCGCGCGCCATCATCCGCCGCGCCTACGGGAAACCGCTGGAGCAGATCTTCCGTCGCTTCGACGAGATCCCGCTCGCCTCCGCCTCCATCGCGCAGGTGCATACCGCGCGGCTCAAGGACGAGCGCGAGGTGGTGGTCAAGGTCTTGCGCCCGGCGATCGAGTCGAAGATCCGCCGCGACGTGGCGCTACTCCACTACTTGGCCGGGCTCGCCGAGCGCTACTGGCGCGAGGGCCGGCGCCTGCGCGTGCGCGACGTCGTGGCGGAGTTCGAGAAGACCCTCTACGACGAGTTGGACCTGCTGCGCGAGGCGGCGAACGCCTCGCAGCTTCGGCGCAACTTCCAGGACTCCGAACTGCTCTACGTGCCGGAGATCGACTGGCCGCTCAGCCGCCGTACCGTGATGGTCATGGAGCGCATCCACGGCATCCCCGTGAGCGACGTGGCGGCGCTGCGCGCGGCGGGTATCGACATGCGCGGGCTGGCCGAGCGCGGCGTGGAGATCTTCTTCACACAGGTCTTCCGCCACAACTTCTTCCACGCGGACATGCACCCGGGGAACATCTTCGTCTCGCCGGCGGGCCGCTATATAGCGGTGGACTTCGGGATCATGGGCACCCTCAACCCCGTCGACCAGCGTTATCTTGCCGAGAACTTTCTCGCCTTCTTCCGCCGCGACTACCGGCGCGTGGCCGAGCTGCACGTCGAGTCCGGCTGGGTGCCCGCCGGGACCCGCATCGACGAGTTCGAGTCGGCGATCCGCACCGTATGCGAGCCGATCTTCGAGCGCCCGCTCAAGGACATCTCGTTCGGCTTCCTGCTGGTTCGTCTGTTCCAGACCGCGCGGCGTTTCAACATGGAGGTGCAGCCACAGCTCGTGCTGCTGCAGAAAACCTTTCTCAACATCGAGGGACTGGGGCGCCAGCTCTATCCGGACCTGGACCTGTGGCAGACGGCGAAGCCGTTCCTGGAACGCTGGATGAGCGAGCAGGTGGGACTGCACTCGTTCCTGCACACGATCCGCACCAACCTGCCCGCGTGGGGCGAGAAGCTGCCGGAACTCCCGGAGCTGGTGCACGACGTACTCGATCGCGCCCGGCATGGGCGCCTCGAGGTGCACTGGCGCTCCGAGGAGCTGACGCGGTTGCGCGAGGAGATGCACCATGCGAACCGGCGCACCACGCGCGCCGTGACCGGCGCTGCATTGCTGGTGAGCGGGACGCTGCTCACCGGCGCCCCGGCGGGCCTCGCGCAGTGGACGGGCGGCACTTCGATACTCGGCTGGCTGCTCAGCGGGGTCGGGGTACTGTTGTTGCTCGCGGCGTGGCGCCGCGGACCGCGCTGAAGCGCGTCGCCGCGACGTTGCCGTCGGAGACGATCCCGATCGGCTTTCCCCGGGTCGCGGCCCGGGCGGCTCATGGACGCTGGAGTTCGCCCGCCACCCGCTCGCGCACCTCGCGTCCGGCGAGCCGCTCCACCAGCGTCAGCGCGAAGTCCATCGCCGTACCGGGGCCGCGCGACGTGGTGATCCGTCCGTCGACGACCACCGGTTCCTCGCGGTAGTCGAGACCCGGGACCTCCACGCCGTCGAGGGAGCCGGGGAAGGCGGTGGCACGGCGCCCGGCCAGCAGCCCGGCCTCGGCGAGGACCCGCGGTGCGGCGCAGATCGCCGCGATCTCACGCCCGGCGCCCTCCATGCGCACGAGCAGCGCGCGGATGCGGGCGTCCCGGGCAAGGCGCCCGGCGCCCGGCCCTCCGCCCGGCAACACCACCATGTCGAAATCCTCCGCGAGCACGGCGTCCAGGGTCGTGTCCGGGACGATCACGGTGCCGCGCGAGGCACTCACCGGACCCGGGGCGAGCCCCGCGCTCACCACCTCGATCCCGGCGCGGCGCAGCAGATCGATGACCGTCACGGCCTCGAGTTCTTCGAACCCCTCGGCCAGGGGAACCAGGACACGCGACATGTCGGGACCTCCCCGCGGCGGTGGGCAATCGGTCCATCTCCGGCGGTCTCGGCCGGGCAAGCCCGGCCCTACGGCGGGCGAGTCACTCCTCGTAGTCTCGGCCCGGCGGGCGAGTCACTCCCTGTAGGGCGGGCCTCGGCCCGCCGGCGGAGTCCGACAGCCCCCTAACGCGAAGCCTGCCGGGTCGCAGCATGCCGGTGGTTGAGCGAGAGCCCCCGCAATACGTTGACGGCCTCGTAGAGCTGGAAGTCCTTGCGCGCGAGCGTGTCCAGCCCCTTGGCGTCCTTGCGCTCGCGTCGGGCCCGGGCGCGTTGCTTGGCCCGGTCCCGTCCGCCGTTGTGGAAGTGACGCGGCAGATCCTCTTCCTTGATGGGACCGAAGCCGGAGGAGGACCGTGCGCCGGCGATCTTCAACTGCGGCACCACGATGTCGGGTTCGATCCCCTCCGCCTGGATGGAGCGTCCCGACGGCGTGTAATACAGGGCGGTGGTGAGCTTCAGCGCCGCACCACCGCTCAACGGCAGGATGGTCTGGACGGAACCCTTGCCGAAGGTGCGCACCCCCAGCAGGATCGCGCGATGATCGTCCTGCAGGGCGCCGGCGACGATCTCGGAGGCGGAGGCCGAGCCACCGTTGACGAGCACCACCATCGGGGCGCCGTCGAGGACGTCGCCGGGAGTGGCGTCGAAGTTCATTTGCGAGTCGGGGATGCGCCCCTTGGTGTAAACGATCCGGCCCTTGGTGAGGAATGCATCGGCGACCCCCACCGCCGCGTCCAGGACACCGCCCGGGTTGTTGCGCAGATCCAGCACCAGCCCCTTGAGCGGGCCGCCGTTCTTCTTCACGAGAGCGCGCACGGCGCGCATCAGACCGCGCGCGGTATGCGTCTGAAACTGCGTGATGCGCACGTAGCCGATCCCGTCCTCGAGCATCCGGTCCTTGACGCTGCGAACCTTGATGACGGCGCGCGTCAGGGTGAGCTTGATCGGCTTCTGCGCACCCGCGCGCACGATGGTCAGGGTAATCTTGGAACCGGGCTTGCCGCGCATCCGTTTGACCGCCTGCGTCAGGCTCAGGCCCTTCACCGGCGTATCGTCGAGAAAGATGATCAGGTCGCCGGGTTCGACACCGGCGCGCTGCGCCGGCGTGTCGTCGATGGGCGTGATGACCTTGACGAACCCGTCCTCCATCCCGACTTCGATGCCGAGCCCGCCGAACTCACCGGTGGTGCCGATCTGCAGTTCCTTGAACTGCTGCGGGTCCAGGTAGGCCGAATGCGGATCCAGGCCCCGCACCATGCCGCGGATCGCATCGTCGAGCAGGACCCGGTCCTTGATCGGCTTCACGTAGTCGGTCTTGATCTTCTGGAACACCGTGGCGAAGGCGTGCAACTGCCGGAGAGGCAGGCCGCCCGGCGCCCCACCGGGCGCGGCGCCGGAGCGCTCGGCGAACACATTGGGACCCAGGACCACACCCGCGCCCAGGGCTACGCCCAGCAGCAGGATCAGGGTACTGCGGATCGGTGCCTTCATCGTTCCATGCTCCCGGGACGGCGGTGCGGATTCCATGCCGCCGGCGGAGGGGCGGCCAGGGAAAGGTACTCTAAATGCGCTCGGTTTGGCTATAGCACGGCCCGGCGCCGGGGCGGTTCAGCGGCCCGCGCCCAGGAGCCGGGGCGCGCCCGCGCGGCACCAACGTGCCGGGTTCACCGGGCGCCCGTCGTGGCGGATCTCGAAGTACAGCCCGGGGCGTACCTCACCGCCGCTGTCCCCCACGGTGGCGACCACCTCGCCGGGCCTCACCCAGTCGCCGGTCTCCTTGTAGAGTGCTTGGTTGTGTCCGTACAGGCTCATGTAGCCGTCACCGTGATCGATGATCAGCAACAGCCCGAAACCCCGCAGCCAATCGGCGAACACCACCCGCCCATAGGCGATCGCCCGTACCGGCCGCCCGGCTTGCGCATCGATGACCACGCCGCGCCACTTCAGCAGTGAGCCCAGGCGCGGCGCGCCGAAACGCGCCACGATCCGGCCCCGCGCCGGCCATGCCAGTCGCCCCTTGAGTCGGGCGAAGGGTCGCCGGGGCCCCGGGCCCGCCGGGATCCCGGCCGCGGCTTTCTGCAACCTGCCAAGCAGCGCGCGCAGGCGCGCCTCGTCGTGCTTCAGGGCGGCGAGTTCCGCGCCCTTGCCGTGGATGGCCGCCGCCAACCGCTTCAGTACTGCGCGCCGGGCCGCACGGCGTCGTTCAAAATCCCGTTCCCTGCGCAACCGGACGGCGCGCAGGGCATCGAGTTCGGTCACCTGGGCGACGATCTCCCGGCGCACCGCGGCGAGCGCGCGCATACGCCGTTCGACCGCCTCGATCTCCTCGGTCCTCGCGCGGTTCAAGTAGTCGAAGTAGACCAGCGTACGGCCCACCAGCGCGGGATCCTGCTGGTTGAGCAGCAGCTTGAACCGCGGCTGCCCGCCCAGGACATAGGCGGCGCGGATCTGGCGTACCAAGGCATGCCGCCCGGCGGCCAGTTCGTCTTCCAGCGTGCGGCGCCGCGCCCGAAGCCGGGCGAGCCGGTCACGGCGCGCGCCCAACCGCCCCTCGACGGCCCGGCGTCGCTTGGACGCCTGCGCCAGTCCGCGTTCGACGCGACGCAGCTCGGCCTCGACCCGTGCATGGCGGCCGCGCATGGTGCTCAGGTCTTTGCCGACCGCGTCGATGCGCCGGCGCAGCTGCTCGAGCCGGGCGACGGTCGCACGCGGCGTCGCCTGCGCGGCGGCGTATGCCGCGGGCACGAGAGCGGACCCCAACGCCCCGGCCAGAAGCAGGCACAGGCAACACGCCGGCAGCACCGTGCGCCGCACCATATACTTTATCATCACATAATGTTCTAATGATGCGATCATTTCGGGTCGACCGGATCCCACCCGGGCGCTCCGAGAGGGCGAATGCCAATGAGCGCCACGAGCGCCACTGAAGGGTTCCTGATCACCCGGGATGACGACTTCGAGCGCGCATCCCGGTCGCTGAAGGCGATGTCACACCCCCTGCGGCTCAAGATCCTGTGCACCCTGGGCGAACGCGAGATCAGTGTACAGGACATCGTCGAGAACGTGGGAACCTCGCAGAGCAACATCTCCCAGCACCTGGCCATCCTGCGCGACAAGGGAATCCTTGCATCGCGAAAGGAGTCGAACCGCGTCTACTACCGCGTGGGCGACGCCCGCACCTTGCAGCTGATCGGGATGATGCGCGAGGTGTTCTGCTCCCGCGACCGGTAGCGGGGGGTGGTTCCCTCGCGCATCGTTCCCGGTATAATGCGCGCCGCACCGTGGCCGACGGCCACCTCCCTGGCAGGGTCCGCTGAATCCTCATGCCCCGGATCTCCGAAATCTCCGAATTCGCAGTCCGGCACTGGTCGCTGTTTCTGGCCCTTGCGGTCGTGCTCGTGCTGCTCGTCGGCAACGAGATCCAACGCTGGCTGCGCGGGCTGAAAAGGGTCGGACCCGCGGAGGCGGTACGACTGATCAACCGTCGCAACGCCATCATCCTCGACGTGCGCACCGAGGGGGAGTTCAAGGAGGGCCACATCCCCCAGGCGCGCCACCTCCCACCCGCGTTGCTCGACGAGCAGGTGCGCAAGCTGGAGAAATACAAGGATCGCCCGGTCGTCGTCTACTGTCGTAGCGGCGCGCGGTCGGCGCGCGTGGGCGGCGTGCTGCGCAAGCATGGTTTTGCGGAGGTGTTCAACCTCGACGGCGGCCTGAGCGCGTGGCAGAGCGCCGACCTCCCCGTTCACCGCGGCTCCGCCAAGGATTGAACCGCATTCCCCCCCTCCCGCGGCGATCGCCGGGGCGCACCGCCTTGAATTTATTTCGCCTTGGGTTCCCGGGCTGATTACACTATCCTCACTGCGTCCACCGAAGGGGGGGCGTACGCCGAGAGGTCGGCTTGCGGACTCCCGATAATCCCGGCAAGGGGCGTACGGACCCCGACACGGAGCGCGCGACATGGGAAAGACCGTGCACGTGGTCTGCCCCCACTGCGATGCCGTAAATCGCGTGGGCGCGGACAAACCGGCGCTTGATGCGCGTTGCGGCAAGTGTCACCGCGCCTTGTTCGAGGGTCGTCCGGCGGCCCTGTCGGAAGGGCGTTTCGAGCGCCATCTGCAACGCAGCGACATCCCGCTGGTCGTGGACTTCTGGGCCGAATGGTGCGGACCGTGTAAGATGATGGCCCCGCTCTTCGAGGAAGCGGCCCGGCGGCTGGAGCCGCGGGTGCGTTTCGCGAAGGTGGACACGGACCGGAATCAGGAACTCGCGGCGCGTTTCGGGATCCGCGGCATTCCGACCCTGATCCTGTTCGAGGGCGGGCGCGAGGCCGACCGCGCCACCGGCGCGATGGACCTGACACATCTGCTTCAGTGGGTGGAGCGGCACCTCTAACCAATTACGGCCCCGGAAGACCCGACCATGAGCGACGACCCCAAGCCACCGAGCAACGGCGGCGCCAGCCCGCAGCTCACCCTGCACCGGATCTATCTCAAGGACGCCTCCTTCGAAACCCCGGCGGGTCCGCAGGGGTTTACCGGCGATACCGCGCCGGAGATCAACATGCAGCTCGGCACCGGCGTCCAGACCCTCGACGAGAACACCTACGAGGTGATACTCAGCGTCACCGTCACCGCGACCGCCGAGACCAAGACCGTGTTCCTCGTCGAGATCCAGCAGGCGGGCCTGTTCGACATTCGCGGGTTCGCGGAGGCGGAGATGGGCACGCTGCTCGGGAGCTACTGCCCGAACGTGCTCTACGCGTTCGCGCGCGAAGCGGTCGCCGACCTCGTCGCCAAGGGCGGTTTCCCGCAATTGCTGCTCGCGCCCGTGAACTTCGACGCCCTGTACGCGCAACACCTGCAACAACAGACGCACGGGCAAGGCACACCGGCCCCCACGGCGCACTGAGGAGCACTCCGCCCCGTATCCCCGCGGCGCCCGGACCGGAATGGACACGAACCGCCGTAGCGCCGAGACCATCGCGGTTCTGGGCGCGGGCTCCTGGGGCACCGCGCTGGCGGTATCCCTGGCGCGGGACGGCGGACCGACCCGGCTGTGGGGGCGGAACGCCGCCCACATGGCGGCCCTGCGCGGCACGCACCGCAATGAACGCTACCTCCCCGACGCGGAGCTGGCGCCGCATGTGGCGGTCACCGCCGACCTCGGGGCCGCGGTACACGACACCGACCTGATCCTGCTCGCGGTCCCCAGCCACGCCTTCCGCGCCACCCTGCAGGCGCTGTCCGCGGTGCTCACGGCGCCGGTCCCGGTGACGTGGGCCACGAAGGGCCTGGAACCCGACACCGGCTTCCTCCTCCACGAGGTCGCCGCGCAGGTGCTCGGAGCCGAGACCGCTACGGCCGTGGTCTCGGGTCCCACCTTCGCGCGCGAGATCGCGGCCGGCCTGCCCGCGGCGCTCACCGTCGCCGCCGCCTCCCCCGAGGTCGCACGGCGGGTCGCCGCGCGGCTGCATCATGGGGTCCTGCGCGCCTACACCGGCGACGATGTCATCGGGGTGGAGTTGGGCGGCGCGGTGAAAAACGTCCTGGCGATCGCCGCCGGGATCGCCGACGGCCTGGGCTTCGGCGCCAACACGCGCGCGGCGCTGATCACCCGCGGGCTGGCGGAGATGATCCGCCTGGGTACGGCGCTCGGCGCCCGGCGCGAGACCCTCATCGGCCTCGCCGGGCTGGGCGACCTGGTATTGACCTGCACCGACGATCAATCGCGCAACCGCCGCGCCGGGCTCGCCCTGGGCCGCGGCATGCCGCTCGAGGAGGCGTTGCGCGCGATCGGCCAAGCGGTGGAGGGCGTACCGACCGCGCAGCGGCTGGTGGGGCGCGCACGCGACGCCGGCATCGAGATGCCGATCACCGAGCAGGTCTACCGCGTACTGTTCGAGGCACTGGATCCGGGACGGGCGGTGCAGGCGCTGCTCGCGCGCGAGCCCAAGCCCGAGGATCGGTAACGCGGCACCGGCGGCCGGTCGCGCTATGCGCGCGGCGCCACCTCCGAGGCACCGGCGAAGGCCGTCTGGCGCCACGCCTCGTAGAGCACCACCGCCACGGTGTTGGACAGGTTGAGACTCCGGCTGCCCGGGACCATCGGCACGCGCAGGATGTGCGCGGCCGGAAACGAGTCCAGCAGTGCCGTCGGCAGGCCGCAGGTCTCGGGGCCGAACAGCAGCGCGTCGCCGGCGCGGTATTCCACGCTGGTGTGAGCGCGGCGCCCGCGCGTGGAAACGGCGAAGACCCGCTCCGGATCGACGCCCGCCAGGAAATCGTCCAGGTCCGGGTGCTCCCGCACGCTGGCCCAATCCAGGTAGTCGAGCCCGGCACGGCGCACGCGCCGTTCCGAAAGCTCGAATCCCAGGGGCCGGATCAGGTGCAGGTGCGCGCCGGTATTGGCGCACAAACGCATCACATTGCCGGTGTTGGGCGGGATACGCGGCTGATACAGCACAATGTGGAACACCGGACCCTCCATGCGGACTGCACGCCGAACGCCTGGACGCGGAGGGCGGGGACGGGGACAATACCGGGCACCTCGTCTGCGCGCGGAACCCCCATGGCGCCCACCCCGTCGGATACTCCCGAGCCGAACCCGCTGTCGCTTCGTTTCTGCGGCCTGGAGTTCGCCACGCCGCTGGTCCTGCTCTCCGGGTGCGTCGGCTTCGGCGAGGAGTATACCCGGGTGGAGGGTTTCTCCCACCGGGACGTCGGCGCGGTGTGTCTCAAGGGTACGACGGGAGAGGCGCGCGCCGGCAACCCGCCGCACCGGGTGTGCGAGACCCCCATGGGGATGCTCAACGCGATCGGGCTGCAGAACCCGGGGGTGGACCATGTGGTCCGTGAGATCCTGCCGCGCCTGGACCGCACGGCCACCCGTTACATCGCGAATGTCTCGGGCTCGACGATAGAGGAATACGCTCGTGTCACGGCACGCTTCGACGACTCTCCCATCGATGCCATCGAGATCAACATCTCCTGTCCCAACGTCAAGGAGGGCGGCGTGGCCTTCGGAAACGACCCGGACATGTCCGCCCGGGTTGTCGAGGCGTGCCGCGCCGTCACCTCCAAGCCCCTGATTACGAAACTTTCTCCGAACCAAACCGATATCGCCGGGAACGCGCGCCGATGCATCGAGGCGGGCTCGGACGCGTTCGCGGTGATCAACACGCTGATGGGGATGGCGATCGACGCCGAGCGCCGGGTCCCGGTCCTCGGCAACCGCCAGGGAGGGCTGTCGGGCCCCGCCATCAAGCCGATCGCCCTGCTCAAGGTCCATCAGGTCTATCAGGTCTGTCAAAAACACGACATCCCCATCATCGGCCAGGGCGGCATCACCGGCGTCACGGACGCACTGGAATTCCTGATCGCGGGGGCGACCGCCGTCGGGATCGGGACCGCGCTGTTCTACGATCCCCTCGTCTGCCCGCGGATCAACGCCGGAATCGCCGATTATCTGCGCCGCCACGGCCTGCCCGACGTGTCGGCCCTGCGCGGCACGCTACAGACCGAGGGTGCTTCCACCCGGTCCTGATGGAGTGATTCGCGCGAGGAGGCCGGTTCAGCGGGCCACAGACCGGTCGGGGCCGGTGAAATTCGCAGCGTCGTTGAAATTCCGGGCATTGTCGGCGGGGCAAGCCCCGCCCTACCATCCTTACCGGCCCCGCGGGATCCCGGAGGGCGGGGCTCGCCCCGCCGGTGGAATTCTCGGCGTCGTCGGCGGGCCGAGGCCCGCCCTACCGTCCTTACCGGCCCCGCGGGATCCTGTAGGGCGGGGCTTGCCCCGCCGACCTCATTGAAATCCATGACGATATCGTGATGAGCCGCGGCCATTCTTTCGGCTCGGGCCTATATGCACACCGCCCCCGCCGCCCGGGTGAACTACCGGGGGGCGGCCCCGGCTTCCTCCGTGCAAGGAAGGACGGGGGTGAACGACCGGAGCCGCGCGGCGGCGGGGCGCACTGCGGGCGGAGACCGCCTGGAACCCGCTCAACCCGGCTCCTGGTCCATCCCGAGTTCCCGGATCTTGCGGGTGAGGGTGTTGCGCCCCCACCCGAGCAGCTTCGCGGCGTCCTGGCGCCGACCGCCGGTGCGGCGCAGCGCGGCCTCGATCAGGATCCGCTCGACGCGCGGCACGGCCTGATCGATGAGTTCGCGCTCACCCCGGGCCAGACGTTGATCGGCCCAGCGGTGCAGGCCCGCCTCCCAGTCCTCGGCGCCGCGCGCCGTCGATGTGCCGGTGCGCAGTTCCGGGGGCAGGTCGTCCTGGTGAATCTCGCGGGCCGGCGCCATCACCGTGAGCCAGCGGCAGGTGTTCTCGAGCTGGCGCACGTTGCCCGGCCAGTCGAGGCCTTGCAGGTAGGACGCCACCTCCGGGCGCAGGGTCTTGGGCTCGACGCCCAACTCCCGGGCCGCGCGCTCCAGAAAAGATCGCGCCAGGACCGGGATATCGGAGCGGCGCTCGCGTAGCGGCGGGATGTGGATGCGGATGACGTTGAGCCGGTGGAACAGGTCCTCCCGAAAGCGCCCCTCACGCACGCACTGCTCGAGGTCCTGGTGGGTGGCGGTGATGATGCGCACGTCCACCTGGATGGGGGTGTGCCCGCCGACCCGGTAGAACTCGCCGTCCGCCAACACCCGCAGCAGCCGCGTCTGCAGCTCGGCCGGCATGTCGCCGATCTCGTCGAGGAACAACGTGCCGCCGTCGGCCTGCTCGAAACGCCCGCGCCGCTGGCTGGTGGCGCCGGTGAAGGCACCGCGTTCGTGACCGAACAGCTCCGATTCCAGCAGGTCCCGGGGAATGGCGGCGGTGTTCAGCGCGATGAACGGGCACTCCGCGCGCGGGCTGTGGCGGTGCAGGGCGCGGGCGACGAGTTCCTTCCCGGTGCCGGATTCGCCGTTGATCAGGACCGTGATCTTGGACCGCGACAGCCGTCCGATGGCGCGGAAGACCTCCTGCATGGCCGGGGCCTCGCCGATGATCTCCGCGTCGGGGAGAGCGGGCGCGGAAACGGCCCCGCCCCGCCCGGTCCGACGCTGAGCGACGGCGCGGCGCACGACCGCGACCGCTTCGTCGATGTCGAAGGGCTTGGGCAGGTATTCGAATGCGCCGCCCTGATAGGCGGAGACGGCACTGTCGAGATCGGAGTGCGCGGTCATGATGATCACCGGCAGGTCGGGCTGCTGCGCCTGGATGCGCTCCAACAACTCCATGCCGTTCATGCCGGGCATACGCACGTCGGTGACGATCGCGTCCGGGGGGTTGCGGGACAGGGCGTCGAGGACCCCCGCGGCACTCTCGAAGCTCTCGACGTTCATGTCGGCCTGGCGCAGGGCGCGCTCGAGCACCCACCGGATCGACCGGTCGTCGTCGATGATCCAAATCCGTTCCGGGCTACTCATCACGGGACTCCGGCGGCAAGGGCAGGGGCAGGGGCAACAACAGGGTGAATTCGGTATGGCCGGGGCGGCTGGTGCACTCGATCAGGCCGCCATGGTGGCTCACCAGGGACTGGGCGATGGACAGACCCAGCCCGGTGCCGCCCTCCCGGGCGGTGATCAAGGGGTAGAAGATGCTCTCCTGCATCCCGGCCGGAATCCCGGGGCCGTCGTCGACCACCTCGATGCGCGCCACGAGCTTGTGGCGTCGCGCGCCGATCGTAAGCTGGCGGTCGGCCCGGGTACGCAACAGGATCGTCCCGCGCTCACCCACCGCCTGCAGGGCGTTGCGCACGATATTCAACAGCGCCTGCACGAGTTGGTCGCGGTCGCCCGCCAGGGGCGGGATGCTCGGGTCGTAGTCACGCACGATCCGCACCCCGGCCGGCGACTCCGCCTCGATCAGGCCGCGCACGTGTTCGACGACCTCATGGATATTGACAGGGCCCGTGCGCGGCGGCCCGTTGGGACCGAGCATCCGGTCCACCAGCGCCTGCAGGCGATCCGCCTCGCCGATGATGATGCGCGTGTACTCCTGAAGCGCCGGGTCGGGCAGCTCGCGTTCGAGCAGTTGCGCGGCGCCGCGCAATCCGCCCAAGGGATTCTTGATCTCGTGCGCGAGCCCCCGGGTCAGGGTGCGCGTGGCCTGGTTCTGGGCGATCAGGCTCTCCTCCCGGGCGATGCGCAACGGGAGGTCGACCTGAACGATCTCCAGCAGCAGGGAGCGGGTCTTGCCGGAATCGCTCAACGGGGTCACCGTACAATCCACCGTGATACTCCGATCCGGCGGCAGGCGTACCTCCACGCCGCGTTCCGTATAGGCGCGCGCACCGGCCGCGGCCTGGTGCAGGATCGACACCAGCACTCCGGCCCCCGGGAGCGCGGCACCCAGCACCAAGCCCTGTGCCTGACGGGTGCTGATCTCGAACAGGGCCTCGGCGGCCGGGTTGAGATGGCGCACGCACAAGTCCTCGCCGAGCAGTAGCACGGCGGTGCTCAGATTCTCCACGATCCGCTGTGCCTGGATCTTCGATGACCACACCCGCACTGCCATACCCCGCTTGCTTGCAAAAACCAAACCACCCACCGGGAACCCGCGCCTCCCGCCCGGGCCTGTTTCAGGATCACATGTTAAATCCGTTGGTTATGAAAGGGATAGCAGGCCATCCGACGACGCGCGGGGTCCTGGCTGTCCTCGGGACGCTGGCCTCTATTCTGCACCAATCCGGTGCGCGTCGTGTGGCCGACCCGCACGCCGTCGGATGATCAGCGAGGGGGAGTGATCACGTTGGGGTGCGGGCTAAGTACATTGGGGTGAGGACTCAGCACGTTCGGGTTGGGCTTCGCGGTATTCCGTCCCGACCGGGACGCCGGCGCCGAAAGTCGCGAGTAGCGCATCAAGTGGAACGTGACCGAAGGGCTGGACATCAGGACCTTGCCGGCGCCATCCACGATCTGCGCCTGCAACGTGTGGGTGCCTCGATCGACGTTGCGGAGGACGGCCTGCGGTGCGCGATAGCGCTTGGCGAGGCGTTTCCCGTCCAGGACCAGGGCGATGACCTGCCCCCGGTCCGTCCTCAAGGGCGGCTTCACCTCCATCCGCACCGTGACATCCCCGTTGTTGCGGCGCACCGTGGCATCCGGCGCGGGCGTGGAGATGCGCAAGACACGATAGGGCGCGGCGCCCTGCATCGTGGAAGCGGCGGGTCCGGGATTCGGGAGTTTGCCGGGTTCGTAGACGTTGGCCGGCGGGATGATCATCTTGCGCGCGCCGTGGTGCGGTTGGTCGGAGAAGACCACCGTCCCGTCCGGTTCCACCCAACGGTACACCGTGGTGGCGGCGGCCAGAGCGGGGGCCGCCACGAGGACGAGCAGAAACGCGATGCGGCGCATTTATCTACAATAGTAGAGCGGCTCGTGGGAAGCAACCGCGGCGCATCCGGCGTCGCGCGGGGCCGACGGCGAAGATGGAAAAACGGCGGGCGCCCCGACAAAGGGGGCGCCCGCCGTCACGCCGCTACAGTGATCCCAAGCCCGACCGGCGGCTAGAGGCTGTAGTAGAGGTCGAACTCGACCGGATGGGTGGTCATCCGCAGGCGGGTGATCTCCTGCATCTTGAGGTCGATATAGCCGTCGATCAAGTCGTCCGTGAACACCCCGCCCGCCTTGAGGAACTTGCGATCCACGTCAAGGGCGTCGAGTGCCTGATCCAACGCATGGCAGACCGTCGGAATCTTCTTCTCCTCCTCGGGCGGCAGGTCGTAGAGGTCCTTGTCCATGGATTCGCCGGGGTGGATCTTGTTCTGAATACCGTCGAGTCCGGCCATCATCATCGCGGTAAAGGCGAAGTACGTGTTGCCACAGGCGTCCGGGAATCGCACTTCGATACGACGCGCCTTGGGGTTGGACACGGACGGGATGCGGACCGCGGCCGAGCGGTTGCTCGCCGAGTAGGCCAACAGGATCGGCGCCTCGAAACCGGGCACCAGCCGCTTGTAGCTGTTGGTGCTGGCGTTGGTGAAGGCGTTGAGCGCGCGCGCGTGCTTGAAGATGCCGCCGATGTAGTACAGGGCCAGCTCCGAGAGGCCGCCGTACTTGTTGCCCATGAACAGGTTTTTGCCCTGCTTGGCGAGCGACTGATGCACGTGCATCCCGTTGCCGTTGTCTCCGACGAGGGGCTTGGGCATGAACGTCGCGGTCTTGCCGTAGGCGTGGGCGACATTCTGCACCACGTATTTCATGATCAACATTTCATCGGCCTTGCGCACCAGGGAGTTGAAGGCGGTACCGATCTCGCACTGTCCCGCGGTCGCCACCTCGTGGTGGTGCATCTCCACCTCGATGCCCATCTCCTCGAGCGCCAGGCACATGGCCGAACGGATATCCTGCAGGGAATCCACCGGCGGCACCGGGAAATAGCCGCCCTTGATCGACGGCCGGTGGCCGATGTTGCCGTCCTCGAACACACGTTCGGAGTTCCACGACGCCTCGTCCGAATCGACCTTGTAGAAAGCACCGCTCATGGTGGTGCCCCAACGCACGTCGTCGAGGATGAAGAATTCCGGTTCCGGCCCGAAGTAGGCGGTGTCGGCGATCTTGGTGGACTTGAGATAGGCCTCGGCACGCTTGGCGATCGTGCGCGGATCGCGTTCGTAGCCCTGCATGGTGCTCGGCTCGAGGATGTCGCAACGCAGGAGCAGCGTAGTCTCGTCGGTGAACGGATCCATCACCGCACTCCCGGCATCCGGCATCAGCACCATGTCGGACTCGTTGATGCACTTCCAGCCGGCGATGCTCGAACCATCGAACATCTTGCCGTCCTTGAAGAACCCGGCGTCGATCTGGCTCGCGGGCAGGGACACGTGCTGCTCCTTTCCGCGCGTGTCGACGAAGCGCAGATCCACGAACTTCACTTCTTTGTCTTTCATCAACTTCAGAACGTTTGCGGACATGAAAGGGCCTCCTGGGCAGTGACTCGGGCGGCGGAACGGGCGGCAGCGCCGAGGATTTCCGATACCGTGGTCGATATCGATAGTGATATCGAGTTCGAGGTGCCCCGGAGCCGCTCAGGGCGGTCACCGTGGTTCCTCGGTTCCCACGGCCACCGGAACCGATTACAGGGATGGAGCACGATCCGTGCCACGAACACAACCTCCTGTTATTAAAAGTCTTTCATAAAAATCCCTGAGGGGCGGGGCCGGAAAACGCACCATGACGGTGCGCCGCGGTCATGCGCGCACTCATTTTATGCGGATGCACCCTCGAAGTGCACCCGGACTTCACCCACGCCGTCGAGCGCCTTGGCGCGGCGCGCCAGCGCCCGTGCCAGCGCCTGTGCGGCCGGCAGGTCGGCGACGACGTCCAACGGCAGGACCACCTCCACGTCCACCCGGCCCTCCAGATAGTGCAGGGTGACGCGCTCGATGCGCCGCGCCTCGTCGAAGCCGCGCCATTGCCGGTGCAATCGATCGAGCATCTCGTCGCGCAGCGGCAGGTCGCGCGAGCACATCGTGGCCTCGTCGTCCTCGGGATCGATGTGCACGAGGACGTCGCTGATCTCATCGAACCGGCGCACCAGCCGCCTGCGGACGGTTTCACTGATCTGGTGCCCCTCGGAGACGCTCACCTTCGGATCCACCAGGATGTGTACGTCCACCAGCGCGTCGCGCCCCATGCGCCGAGTGCGCAACAGGTGCAGGGCCTGCACGCCGTCGACGGCGAGGATCTCCCGCTTCACCGCCGCCACCTGCTCCCGATCGAGACCGGTGTCGACCAGCTCACGCAGGCTCTGCCAGCTCAGATCCCAGCCGATTTTGGCGATCATCAGCGCGACGATCACGGCCGCGACCGCATCCAGGTACGGCAACCCGGCCATGGTACCGCCGATCCCGATAGCGACCACCACCGAGGAGATGGCGTCGCTGCGATGGTGCCAGGCGTTGGCCTGCAGCAGGTTGGAGCGCGCGCGGCGCGCGGCGTGCATCGTGTAGTGGTAGAGACCCTCCTTGGAGACGATCGACAGCACGGCCACGACCAGGGTGAGCAAATCCGGATGCAACAGCTCCCGCGGCACGAACAGCCGGCTCCCGGTATCGTAGCCGATGCCCGCGCCCACGGCGATCAGCAACACGCCGAGCCCGACCGTGACCGCGGTCTCGACGCGCGCATGCCCATACGGGTGGTCCTCGTCGGCATCCCGGCTCCCGTGCCGCGCGGCGACCAGCACCATGGCGTCCGAGGCGAGGTCGGAGAGGGAGTGGACGCCGTCGACGACCAGCGCCTGCGATTGGCCGATGATGCCGAACAGGATCTTGGCGCCGGCCAGCACGACGTTGATCACCGCGCCGACGATGGTCACGCGGAACACGGCCCGGTAGCGGGCGCCGGCGTCCAGAGACTCCGTGTGATGGTGGGCGATGCCGTTGGTCATGGGTTCGGGGATGACGGGCACGACGACGGCTACCGGTGCCCCTCGTCCGAGACCACCTCGATGGTGATGGCGATCTCGCCGGCCGTCTCCCGGATCCCGATCACCCGGTGGCCGTACATCCGGCACCAGGCCGGGATATCGTGGCGCACCCCGGGGTCGGTGCAACGGATCTCGAGCCGCTCGCCGGGCGCCAGGTCCCGCACCCGGTCCTGAGTACGGATCACGGGCAGCGGGCAAAGCAGGCGCCGGACATCGAGCACTGAACGGTTCACAGATACCACTCCGCGGGGATCTCCTCGGCGGGCAGCGGTGCGACCTCGAGGATGCGCGGCTCCCCCCCGCCGCGCGCCACGGCGACCCGCACCCGCGGCGACCCGCGTCCCTGGCTAAACCGAGCCGTCAGCCGCGCCGCCAGATCGAGGTCCCCGTCCGAGACCTCGCCGTCCACCAGCACCAACGGTCCCGGGTGGCTCACCGTGGTGAGGTTCGTGAACTGCTTACGGTAACCCTCGAGGAAGCGGTTCTCCCCCTCCTCGCGCGCGACGATCAGCTTGAAGTGCGGCCGGGGCCGCAGGTGGCGCCCGACCTTGAGGAGCATGATGTCGTCCAACTCGTAGTCGCGCGCCGCGCGCGCACGCCACAGGTCGGCGAGCTTCGCCGCGTAGCGCGGGTCGGTCAGGAAACAACACCCCCCGGCCGGCTGGGCGTAGTCGCGGAACCCGTAGTGCTCCGCCAGGGCCATCTGCGGTTTGCGGGTACGCCCGCTGAAGTCGAGCAGCCGCTCGCGCTCGACCCAGCCCTCGCGTTCGGGCAGGGTGGGTGGCAGGAGCTTGGCGCTCAACGGACGCAACAGCCGGTCGCCGGCGCCCGACTCGCGCGCGATCACCGGCATCGTATCCCGGCGCTGCGACATGGGCCGCTGGCCGATGACCTCGCCGGTGATCACGAAATCGAACCCGTGCTCCTGCATCCACGCATAGGCGCGCCCGACCATGAACCCCTTGCAGTCCAGACAGGGATTCAGGTTATGACCGTACCCGTGTCGGGGATTGAGCACCACGTCCTTGTAATCGGTGGAGACATCGATGAGGTGCAGCCGGATGCCCAGTTGCTCCGCCACCCACAAGGCGTTGTTGCGTTTCGGGCGGTCGCGATCGCGGCTGCGGATGGCGTGCGTGTGCCCCTCCACGCAAAAACCGGTGAAGAAATTGACCCCCTCCACGCGGATCCCCTGATCGAGGATCACGCGCGCGGCGAGCAACGAGTCCAGTCCGCCGGAGATGAGGGCCACCGCCGTGCGCGGCTCCGCCATGGAGATACCCCTATAAAATCCACAGGAAAACGCCGCCGGGCGGCCGAGAAGGAAAGAGGGAGTGTAGAAGATCCACCGGGTCCGGGCCAGCACTGCACTGCACGCGCCGCTTACGGTGCGAGAGCGGATTCTACGGGGACGGTTCAAAAGAAGGGGGGAGCGTCACCACCCGGTCATGGGCGGATACCCCCCGGCGTTTGCCGTACAGGAATACGGAGACGGATTAGTGTACCGGTCCGCCCACCGGGGCGGGCGGACCCGGGACGGCGCCGCCCGCACTGCTCAGGCGCTCGAAGGCGCGACGGCTGCCGGTCTCGTGCCAGAGTTCGGCGGCACGCAGCAGGTCCACGCCCGCGCCGCCATTGACCTCCCGGGTCGCCTGCAGCACATCCATCAGGGAGACGAAGGTCGCGGCGAGGCGCTCGAACAGGGCATGCAGCCCGCGCGTGCGCGTGGCCGCGAGTTCGCAATAGGCGCTGCGTCCGAGGCCCACGAAATAGCCCGGAGAGACCAAGCGCCGTTCGCCGCGTCCGGGGAACAATCCCGAGAACAACAGACACTGATCGCCGACGTCGCGCAACCGCTCGGCGCGGCGGGTACCGTACGAGTCGAGGGCACGCAGGTAGTCCAGAGCCATGACCCGCGCGGCGAGCTGCGGCTCGCCCGTGAAGCGCATCAGCAGGAAGACCAGATAGCTCTCCACGTCTTCCCCGAGATCGCAGCGGCATACGCGTTGCGCCTCCTCGACGAGGGCGTGCCACTGCGCGGCGGCGCTCGGTTGCAGGACCAATCCGGACATTCGTTCCGTCCCTCCCCTATGGTTGATCGACCATCGGGAAGGGGTTCTTTAGCCCTGATCGGCACCCGCTCGACGACCTTCGTTCGCGCCCGTCGGCACGCTATACTGGTTCGTCGTTTCCGACCGACGCCCCCAGGGGCCCCAAAGGAATCTCCGGGAAAGCGCCCGTGGCCGAACCGCACCCACCCTCACCGCCCGACACCTTCCAGGACCTGATCCTGGCGCTGCAGCACTACTGGGCCGCGCGCGGCTGCGTGCTGCTGCAGCCCTACGACCTCGAAGTCGGGGCGGGGACCTTCCATCCGGCGACGTTTCTGCGCGCGGTAGGACCCGAGCCATGGAACGCCGCCTACGTGCAGCCCTCACGCCGCCCCACGGACGGGCGCTACGGCGAGAATCCGAACCGGTTGCAGCACTACTATCAATTCCAGGTGGTACTCAAACCCTCACCGCCCGATATCCAGGATCTGTACCTCGACTCGCTGCGCACACTGGGCCTGGACCCGCTGGTGCACGACATCCGCTTCGTGGAAGACAACTGGGAGTCCCCGACCCTGGGCGCATGGGGGCTCGGCTGGGAGGTGTGGCTCAACGGCATGGAGATCACGCAGTTCACGTATTTCCAGCAGGTGGGCGGCCTGGACTGCACCCCGGTCATGGGGGAGATCACCTACGGACTGGAACGTATCGCCATGTACCTGCAGCGCGTCGACAGCGTCTTCGACCTGACATGGACTACCGGCGCGCAGGGGCGGATCTCCTACGGTGACGTGTTCCACCAGAACGAGGTGGAGATGTCCGCTTACAACTTCGAGCACGCCGACGTGGATGCCCTGTTCCGCCGATTCGACACCTGCGAGGCGGAGAGCCGGCGGTTGGCGGAGCTGGATCTGCCCTTGCCGGCCTACGAGATGGCCCTCAAGGCCTCGCACACCTTCAATCTGCTGGATGCACGCAATGCGATCTCCGTGACCGAGCGCCGGCGTTACCTGCTGCGGGTGCGGGCCCTGGCACGCGCCGTGGCGGAGCGTTACCTGGCACGGCGCGCGGCACTGGGCTTCCCGCTGCAGCATCACCCGGCGGGCGATGCGCCATGACGGACAGCGATGACCTGCTGGTGGAGATCGGCACCGAGGAGTTGCCTCCGCGCGCGTTGCCGCGGCTCTCGGAGGCCTTCGAGGAGGGGCTGTGCGCCGGCCTCGCGGCCGCCGGGCTGGTACACGGGCGCGCGCACCGCTATGCCGCACCGCGACGCCTCGCGGTGTGGATCGAGTCGGTAGCCGGCGCCCAGGCGGATCGCACCGAGGCCCGGCGCGGCCCGGCGCTGGCCGCCGCGTTCGACCCCGATGGCCGACCGACGTCGGCGGCACAGGGGTTTGCACGCGCGTGCGGGGTGCGCGTGGAAGACCTGGGCCGGCTGGAGACGGACAAGGGGACGTGGCTGCAATTCTCGCGCACGGTCCGCGGGCGACGCACGGTCGATCTGCTGCCGGAGATCGTGCGTACCGCACTCGCCGGGCTGCCCATCGCACGGCGCATGCGCTGGGGCGAGGGCCGCGTGGAGTTCGTGCGCCCGGTACATTGGGCGCTGCTGCTGTTCGGCGAGGCCTGCGTCGAGACGGAACTGCTCGGCGTGCACACCGGGCGGCACAGTCACGGCCATCGCTTTCATCACCCGGGTCCGGTGGCGGTGCAACACCCGGGCGACTACGCGCGGGTGCTGCGCGAGCCCGGCCGGGTGCTGGCGGATTTTACCGTGCGCCGGGACGCGATCCGCGTCGGCGTCGATACGGCGGCCGCGGCGCTCGGCGGGCGGGCCCTGTGGGACGAGGCCCTGCTCGACGAGGTCACCGCGCTGGTGGAATGGCCGGTGCCGCTCGCGGGCGGCTTCGAACGGCGCTTCCTGGATCTGCCGCGCGAGGTGCTCATTGCGACGCTGCAGATCCACCAGCGCTATTTCGCGGTGGAGGACGCCGACGGGGCGCTGCTACCGAACTTCGTGACCGTGAGCAACATCGAGAGCCGGGACCCGGCGCAGGTGATCGCCGGCAACGAGCGTGTGATACGTCCGCGGCTCGCGGACGCCGCCTTCTTCCGGGAGCAGGACCGCCGGGAGCCCCTCGCGGCGCGGCGCGAGGGGCTGCGCGCCATGGTATTCCAGGAGCGGCTCGGCTCGCTTCACGACAAGAGCGAGCGCGTAGCGCGATTGGTCACGGAGATCGCGCCGCGCGTCGGTTCCGATCCGGCACTCGCGGTGCGCGCCGCGCAGCTCGGCCAATGCGACCTGCTGACCCGGATGGTCGGCGAATTCCCGGAACTGCAAGGCGTGATGGGGCGTCACTACGCGCGGCTCGACGGCGAGCCGGAGGCGGTCGCGGCGGCCATCGAGGAGCAGTACCAACCGCGCCACGCCGGCGACGCGCTTCCGCAGAGCCCGGCGGGTGCGGCGCTGGCGCTCGCCGAACGGCTCGACACCCTGGTCGGGATCTTCGCCGTCGGGCTGCGACCCGGCGGTGACAAAGACCCGTTCGCGCTGCGCCGCGCGGCGATCGGCATCCTGCGTATCCTGATCGAGGGCGGGCGCGATCTCGACCTGCAGTGGCTGCTCGATCGCGCCGGCGCGGCGTACCGTGATTTCCCGCGGGCGGCGGACGCGGTACCGGAGGTGCTCGAATTCATCCTCGAGCGCCTGCGTGCGTATTACCTGGAGCGCGGCATCGCGCCGGACGTGTTCGACGCCGTGCTGGTGTGCCGCCCGACTCGTCCGGTGGATTTCGACCGCCGCGTGCGGGCGGTGGCACACTTTCGCGGACTTCCCGAGGCGGCGAGCCTCAGCGCGGCCAACAAGCGGCTGCGCAATATTCTGCGCCAGGCCGGCTATCGCTCCGGTGCCGCGGTGGATCCGGGTCGTCTGCAGGCGCCGGAGGAGCACGCCCTGTACGAGGAATTCGAGAAATTGCGCGTCGAGGTGCGCCCGTGGATCGAGGCGGGTGAGTACACGCAGGCCTTGGCGGCCCTTGCCGGACTCAAGGACCCGGTGGACCGGTTCTTCGACGCGGTGATGGTCATGGCGGAGGACGAGGGGTTGCGAGCCAACCGGCTTGCGCTCCTCCACGCGATCGGCGCGCTGTTCCTGCGGATCGCGGACGTCTCGCGACTCCAGGGGTGACGCGGAAAACAGGTGCAGGCGGAGGGTTGAACGGTGGGGACGGGTGAGCGAAGCGATATGGAAGACGCGACGGGGGCCGGCGACCGGGATTCGTACGCGACGATGCTCGCGGCGGTGCAACGATTCCACGACAAGCACCGCTTCCGGGAGACCGGGGGCGAGGAGCTGACGTACCGGATTGCGTTGATGGCCGAGGAGCTGGGCGAGATTTCCTCGTGCGTGACCAAGGGCAAGGACCTGGAGCACCTCGCGGAGGAGTGCGCGGATCTGTTCATCCTGTTGCTGGGCACCGCGATCTCGGCGCGGTTCGATCTGCGCGACGCCTTTTGGGCCAAGATGGAGCGGCTCATGCGGCGTGAGGCGCGTATGATCAACGGTCGGATCCGGGTCTCGGAATTCCGCGATACCTGAGCGCCCGGGAACGACGCCACGCGGGTGGGGTAAGGAGGCGCACGCGCATGAAACTGGCGATCCTCGACCGGGACGGGGTCATCAACGAGGACTCCGAGGATTACATCAAGGGTCCCGATGAATGGCGCCCGATCCCCGGGAGCCTGGAGGCCGTGGCGCGGCTCAACCGCGCGGGGTACCGCGTAGTGGTCGTAACCAATCAGTCGGCCCTGGCACGGGGCCTGCTCGACAACGACGGTCTGACGGCGATCCACGTCCGCATGCATCGCGAACTGGCGAACGTCGGGGGCGTGGTCGAGGCGAGCTTCTTCTGTCCGCACGCCCCCGACGACGAGTGCGCCTGCCGCAAGCCCGAACCGGGGCTGTTGTACGAGATCGCACGGCGGCTCGGGACCTCGCTGGAGGGTGTGCCGATGGTGGGGGACTCGCTGCGCGATCTCCAGGCGGCCACGGAGGCGGGGGCGACCCCCGTGCTGGTGCGCACGGGTAACGGCGCGCGCACCGCAACGGCGGAGGGATTGCCGGCGGGGCTTGCCGTATTCGCGGATCTGGCGTCGTTCGTCGACGTACACCTCAAGACGGCGGGCGCGGAGGCGTGAGTTCGGACGGTTTCGCGGGTGATGCGCTCGTGCTGCTACGCTCCGGTGTATACGCGACGGTGACCGTGGCCACCACCGTCGTCTGGTCGGTGCTGTGCCTGTTCACCTTCCCGCTCCCGGTGCACCTGCGCTATCGCATCATCACCCAATGGACACATTTCAACCTCTGGTGGCTGGCCGTCAGCTGCGGTCTGCGCTACGAGGTCGAGGGCCGGGAGAATATCCCGCCGGGACCCGCGATCGTCATGTCCAAGCACCAATCGGCCTGGGAGACGATGGGCCTGCAACTCATCTTCCCGGAGCACACCTGGGTCCTGAAGCGGGAGCTGCTTCGTGTCCCCTTTCTCGGCTGGGCACTGGCGCTGCTCGATCCGGTGGCGATCGACCGGACGGCCGGGCGACGCGCGGTCGAGCAACTCGTCGAACAGGGTCGCCGTCGACTGCAACAGGGCCGCTGGCTGGTGATCTTCCCAGAGGGGACGCGGGTCGCCCCCGGTCATGGCGGGCGCTACCGGATCGGCGGTGCGGTGCTCGCAAAGCGCACCGGGTACCCGATCGTACCGGTCGCCCACAATGCCGGAGACTTCTGGCCGCGCCGCGGTTTCCGCAAACGGCCGGGAGTGATCCGTGTGGTGATCGGCCCACCCATCGACCCGGCGGGGCTCTCCGTAGGACAGATCATCGGTCGGGTGGAGGCATGGATCGAGGGCCGGATGCGCTCCATCAGTCCCGCCTACGGCACACCGACGGACACGGAAAAACGCGCCGATAAACAATAAAAACTATTTAAAACAATGTGTTACACATCAAGGTTGGCGACATAGAGGGCGTTTTTCTCGATAAAATCGCGCCGCGGCTCGACATGATCCCCCATCAACGTGGTGAAGATCTCGTCGGTCCCGATGACGTCTTCGATCTTGACCTGGAGCAGCCGCCGGCCCTCGGAATCCATCGTGGTCTCCCAAAGCTGCGACGGATTCATCTCTCCGAGGCCCTTGTAACGCTGGATCTGCTGACCGCGTCGGGCCTCCGCCAGCAGCCATTCCATCGCCTGACCGAAACTGTTCACCGCTTCGTGACGCTCACCGCGTCCGATCCACGCCCCCTCACCGAGCAGACCGTCGAGTTTGCGGCCCAGGTCGGTCATGGCCCGATACTCCGCGGAGTCGAAGAACTCCGTCGGCAGAATATGTTCGGCGGTGATGCCATGGGTACGCTTGCACATACGGATCTGCGAATGTTCCGCGGCGGCGGTTTCCAGCGAAAGCTCGTAGCGGATCCCCGCGGTCAAGCCTGCATTCAAGCGGCTCTCCAGTTCCCCCAGCCAGGCGGTCATACGGCTACGGTCCAATACCGTCTCTTTATCTATGGCCGGCAGATAGATCATCGCCTCCATGACCTTGGGGTCCTGGCGCTTGGAGAGACGCTGGATGGAGGCCAGAACGCCGGTGTAGGTCCTGGCCAACTTATCGAGCGCGGCCCCGGCGAGCGGAGGGGCGTCGGAGACTACGTGTAGTGCGGCACTGTCTAGCGCCGCCTGAAGCAGATACTCGGCCAATTCGGCCTCATCCTTGACGTAGTACTCCTGCTTGCCTCGCTTCACCTTAAACAAGGGCGGTTGCGCAATGTAGATGTAGCCGCGCTCGATCAGCTCGGGCATCTGCCGGTAGAAAAAGGTCAAAAGGAGTGTGCGGATGTGCGATCCGTCGACGTCGGCATCCGTCATGATGATGATGCGGTGATAGCGCAGCTTATCCGGATTGAATTCTTCCTTACCGATCCCGCACCCCAATGCGGTAATCAGGACCACCACCTCCGTGGAAGATAACATTTTGTCGAACCGCGCTTTTTCGACATTCAATATCTTGCCCTTCAGCGGCAGGATCGCCTGAAAGCGGCGGTCGCGACCCTGTTTGGCGGAGCCGCCGGCGGAGTCTCCCTCCACGAGGAATAATTCGGATTGAGCGGGATCGCGTTCCTGGCAATCGGCCAGTTTACCGGGGAGTCCGGCCAGATCCAGGGCCCCCTTGCGACGGGTCATGTCGCGTGCGCGCCGTGCCGCCTCACGGGCCCGGGAGGCATCGATGATCTTGCCGGTGATCGCCCGGGCGTCGGCGGGATTCTCGAGCAGAAACGACCGCAGCGCCTCTGCGACCGCCGAGTCAACCACCGTGCGCACCTCCGAGGAGAAGAGCTTGTCTTTGGTCTGCGAAGAAAACTTCGGGTCGGGGAGTTTCACGGACAGGACCGCGGTAAGACCTTCGCGTACGTCGTCGCCGCTGATCGCCACCTTGGCCTTGCGCGTGATGCCTTCTTTCTCCATGTACTGATTGAGCGTACGTGTCAGACCCGCACGCAGGCCGGCCAGGTGGGTGCCGCCGTCGCGCTGTGGAATATTATTGGTGAAGCAGAAGATATTCTCCTGATAGGAATCATTCCACTGCATCGCCAATTCGACGACGGTCTGGTCCCGTTCGCTGATGAAGTGAAACACCGTCGGGTGCAAGGGGGTTTTGTTGCGGTTGAGGTGCTCGACGAACGCGCGAATACCCCCCTGATACTCAAATTGGTTGACCTTACCGGTCCGCTCATCGATGAGTCGGATACGCACGCCGGAGTTGAGAAACGAGAGTTCCCGCAAGCGCTTGGACAAGATGTCGTAATGGAACTCGATATTGGAAAAAATCGATGCTGCCGGCCGGAAATGGATCTCGGTACCAGTCTTATCGGTGTCACCGATCGGCCGGAGGGGTGCCTGCGGAACCCCCATACGATATTCCTGTTGCCAGATCTTTCCGTCGCGGCGAATTGTGATCTGGAGTTGCTCGGAGAGGGCGTTGACGACGGACACGCCGACACCATGGAGGCCGCCCGATACTTTATAGGAATTGCTATCGAACTTACCGCCGGCATGAAGGATGGTCATAATGACCTCCGCGGCGGAACGATGCTCTTCGGCGTGTTCGTCGACGGGGATACCCCGGCCGTTATCCACTACGGTTATGGATTCATCGCTGTGGATGATAATGGTGATTTCAGTACAGTAGCCGGCCAATGCCTCGTCGATGGAATTGTCGACCACCTCGAAGACCATATGGTGGAGCCCCGTCCCATCATCGGTATCTCCGATGTACATCCCGGGTCGTTTTCGGACGGCATCCAGACCCTTGAGAACTTTGATGTTGGTGGAATCGTAGCGGGGGCTTTCGGTCATCGACGTTTCCATGTAGCGGAACGGCAACAGTATATCACCAAGGGCCGCCGACCGGATGGCGACCAAGGTTCCACGTGGAACCTTATGAGGTATCGGAGGAGGGATTGCTGGATTCCGCGGAAGGTTTCACGTGGAACCTTCCGCGGAATGCGAAGGCGGCTACAGCCGCATCGGCATGACGACGTAACGATATGGGCTGTTGCCCTGCCCCTGAACCAGTGCGCTGCTGTTTCCGTCCGTCATCTCCAGCTCGATCCCCTCCGATGGGATCGCCGCGAGGGCATCCAAGAGATAAGTGACATTGAACCCGATTTCCAGGTCTCCGCCCCGATATTGCACCTCCAGCTCCTCCTCGGCCTCCTCCTGCTCCGGATTGTGCGCCTGCATCTTGAGGATGCCGTTTTCCAGCAGGAGTCGTACGCCGCGATATTTCTCGTTGGACAGAATCGAAGTGCGCGTAAGTGCCTGGCGAAGGGACTCACGGTCCGCCTTCACGATCTTGTCCCCACCACGCGGGATTACACGTTGGTACTCGGGGAAGCGCCCGTCGATCAACTTTGACGTAAACCACAGGTCCGGCAGCCGGACCTGGATGTGATTGCTGCCGATGGCGATCTCCACCGGGCTATCACGATCCTCCAGCATCCGAAGGAGTTCCTGGATCCCTTTTCGCGGCACGATTACTTGGACCCGCTGTGGAACTTTCACGGGGACCGGAAGTTCCCCCAGTGCCAGACGATGACCGTCCGTCGCGACGGCACGAAGCAGCCCATCCTCGACCTCCAACAGCAGGCCGTTCAGGTAATAACGCACATCCTGCAGCGCCATTGCGAAATGGGTGCGGGTGATCAGTTCACGCAATTCGTGCTGCGGCATGGTGAAGCTTACTGCATCCTGGCCAACCGCCACGTTTGGGAACCCTTCCGCAGGCAATGTGGCCAAGGTAAAACGGCTCCGACCTGAACGCACGGTGGCCCGTTCTCCGCTGACGGCGATCTGCAACTCCGCCTGCTCGGGTAACGTTCGGCAGATATCCAGAAACTTGCGCGCCGGCAGGGTGATTTCTCCGGGGTCCGTAACGGCTATGGCCAAGCGGGCGACGAGCTGCACCTCGAGGTCGGTCGCAGTCAACGTGATTCCGTTGTCATCCCCCTTGAGCAGCACATTCGACAGAATCGGCAGGGTTTGACGGCGCTCGACGACCCCACTGACGACTTGGAGTGGTTTCAGTAGCTGTTCGCGCTGGATAGTGAATTGCATCGTGTCATCCCAAAGAGCCGATGAATCATTATAGTTAAGTTAAATATTAAAGATTATAGTAATAATAGAGCACGTCCTCATCGGTGGACTTGTGGTTTTTCTCTTTCAATTACAACTCATTACATGAACACAAACCCATTGGATGACCTGGGGACATCACGTGGAGTGGGTGTGGATAAATCAGACGCTCCGAAATCGTCGGAGGTTATCCACAGGTGTTCCCCATTATGTGCTCAGGGTTCTATACAGGTTTTGATAGTCTTCCTTGATCCGGTCATCCAGCTCGGTCAGCTCCCGCACCTTTCGACAGGCATGCAATACCGTGGTATGATCGCGCCCGCCGAAGCTGTCACCGATTTCCGGCAGGCTGTGGTTCGTCAACTCCTTTGCCAACGCCATGGCCAGCTGGCGGGGGCGGGTGATGGAGCGGCTGCGACGCTTGGACAGCAGGTCGGACACCCGAATCTTATAATACTCCGCTACGGTCTTCTGGATGTTCTCCATGGAGACCAGTTTGTTCTGGAGGGCAATCAGGTCCCGGAGGGCCTCCTTGGCAAGATCCACGGTGATCGGGCAGCCGATGAACCGTGCGTTGGCCACGACACGGCGCAACGCGCCTTCCAGCTCCCGCACATTGGAACGAACGCGTTTGGCGACGAAGAAGGCCACCTCGTTGGGGAGCTGCACCTTGAACTGTTCCGCTTTGCTGATCAGGATTGCGACGCGTGTTTCGAGTTCCGGTGGATCAATGGCGACGGTCAGTCCCCAACCGAAGCGGGATTTGAGCCGTTCTTCCAACCCCTTGACCTCTTTCGGGTAGCGGTCGCAGGTAACGATGACCTGCTGCTGGTTCTCGAGCAGGGCATTGAATGTGTGGAAGAATTCCTCCTGGGAACGCTCCTTGCCGGCGAAAAATTGAATATCGTCGATGAGCAGGGCGTCGACCGATCGATAAAAACGTTTGAACTCGTTGATCGTGTTATGTTGCAGGGCCTTGATCATGTCGCCGACAAAACGCTCGGAGTGAAGATAGATGACCCGCGCCGAGGGATTGGTCAGCAGCATCTGATTGCCGACCGCCTGCATGAGATGAGTCTTGCCGAGACCGACGCCCCCATAGATGAACAGGGGGTTGTAAGCGCAACCCGGGTTGTCGGCAACCTGCCGGGATGCGGCCCGCGCGAGCTGGTTGGACTTGCCTTCGACGAAGCTGTCGAAGACGAACTGCGGGCTGAGAAAGCTGCTGCGCACCACTTCCTGCCCTGCTTGAAAGCGCGGGCCGGCGGCGGGTCGGGCCGCCACAGGTGTGGGGCGTTGGGTACTGCCGATTTCGAGCAGCACGCGCGCGGAGCGCCCGTGCGTCTGATACGAGACCACCTCGGTGATTTGTCGGTAATAGTGTTCGCGTACCCAGTCGAGGACGAAGCGGTTTGGTGCGAGCAGGTGCAGGGCATCGTCTTCTTCAACGGCATGAAGCGGACGAATCCAGGTGTTGAACTGCTGCTCGGACAACTCGCCTTCGAGACGGTGAAGACAACTTTGCCACATTGAACCGACCACTGAGTCAGGGCCTCTCTTATCGTTGTAGGTGGCTGCCGAGCGGCGCTGCGGAAGACCAAGTAGTCTACCGCGCCGCGGCCCGTCGATCTATACCCGCGGAGAGCCGACGATTCTATTGACAGCGACAGGACGAACGGAATAATCTGCTGTTTTTTCAGCGAAACCTTTTCGACTCCCTCAATTGCTCGCAGGTCCTAGCCATGAAAAGAACTTTCCAGCCCAGTAACCTACGTCGCAAACGGACCCACGGGTTCCGCGCGCGCATGAGCACCAAGAACGGACGCAGTATTCTCAAGGCGCGCCGGGCGAAAGGGCGCGCGCGCCTGTCGGCCTGACGGCGGGTCCGTTGCGCGCGGGCCGGCGGCGCTTTACCCGCCGCGACCGCTTGACCCGCGAGGAAGAATTCCGGCGCGTGTTTAACCGCCCGCGGCGTCTGCACCATGACGCGTGGGTTACCCTCTTCAAGGCGAACGATCTCCGTTACCCGCGGCTCGGCCTGGCCATCTCCCGCAAGAGTGTCCCGACTGCGGTTGCCCGCAACCGGGTCAAGCGCGTGGTGCGGGAGAGTTTTCGTCTCAACCGGCATCGGCTGGGCGGGTTCGACATCATCATACTGGCGCGCCGCGGACTCGCGCGGCGCGAAAACCGCGCCCTGCGCGAGGCACTGGAACGAGATTGGACAACCATCGAACAATGCAAAGACTGCTGATCGTCCTGTTGCGCGCCTATCGATACGCGCTGAGTCCGTATCTGGGTGCACACTGCCGGTTCGCGCCGACGTGTTCCGAGTACGCCCTCATCGCGGTGCAGCGCTACGGCGCGTGGACCGGGACGCGGCTTGCGTTGCGTCGCCTCGCGCACTGCCACCCTTGGCACGCGGGCGGCTTCGATCCGGTGCCCGAGCGTTGCGAGCATCGGCATGGATAACCAGCGTCTGCTGCTGTTCATCGCCCTGTCGTTCGTCCTGCTGATGATCTGGCAGGCCTGGATGAAGGACTACGGCAAACACCCGGCCACCCGGGTCGCCACCCCGACCGCTCCGGCCGCCAATCGTGCCGGACAATCCCCGGTCCCGGAGTTGCCGGCGTCCGCGGCGCGGTCCACCCCGGCGAGCACGCCCTCCGTCGCACCGGCCCTGCCGGCCGGGCGGGTCATCCGCGTGCGCACCGACGTCCTGGACGTGCAGATCAGCACCGTAGGCGGTGACCTGCGCCGCGCGGTGTTGCCGCGCTTCGCCGTTTCGACGGAGCGCCCTCACGAGTCGGTGATCCTCCTGGACGATCGTGGCGAACGTCTGTTCGTCGCCCAGTCCGGCTTGCTCGCGACGGGCAACACGGCACCCACGCATCACGCGCGGTTCAGCGCCGCCCGCACCGACTATCGGTTGGCCGATAGTGCCGACCGGTTGCAGGTGCGCCTGCACTGGAGGTCTCCTCAGGGAGTGAGTGTCGAGAAGATCTACACCTTCCACCGCAACAGCTACGTGGTGCAACTGCAGGAAGTGGTGCACAACGCCGGGGACAAGCCCTGGAGGGCGCGCCCGTACGAGCAGTTGCTGCGCCACCGCCCGCGCAAAGGCAGCTCGCTGTTCCTCCATACCTATGTGGGGGGCGCCCTGTACTCGCCGCAGGACAAATTCCAGAAGGTCACCTTCAAGGACATGTCCAAGCACAGCCTGAGCCGCAGCGTGACCGGCGGCTGGGTCGCCATGGACCAGCACTACTTCCTGGCTACGTGGATCCCCCCGCTCAAGGCACCTCAGGACTTCTACACCAAGGCGCTGCCCGGCGATCGCTACGTGATCGGGACCCTGGGCGGTGCGCTCGAGGTGGCCCCCGGACAGACGCGGACCGTCGCCGTGCGGCTCTACATCGGTCCCAAGCTCCAGGAGCGGCTCGTGGGCGTCGCCCCCGGCCTGGACCTGACGATCGACTATGGCTACCTCACCGTGCTCGCGAAGCCCATCTTCGCGATGATGCGGTGGATCGAAGAGCTGGTCGGCAACTGGGGCTGGGCGATCGTGATCCTGACGATCCTGATCAAACTCGCCTTCTACAAGCTCTCCGAGACCAGCTATCGCTCCATGGCGAACATGCGCCGCCTGTCGCCGCGCCTGAAGGCCCTCAAGGAACGATACGGAGACGACCGACAGCGCCTCAATCAGGCGATGATGGAGCTCTACAAAAAGGAGAAGATCAACCCGCTCGGCGGATGTCTGCCGATCGTGGTGCAGATCCCGGTGTTCATCGCCCTCTACTGGGTGCTGCTGGAGAGCATGGAGCTGCGCCAAGCGCCGTTCGTGTTATGGATCCACGACCTCTCGGCGCCGGACCCCTATTTCGTGCTGCCCATACTCAACGGCATCACCATGCTCATGCAACAGCGTCTGAATCCCTCGCCGCTGGATCCGATGCAGCAAAAGATCATGATGATCATGCCCATCATGTTCTCCGTGTTCTTCGCCTTCTTCCCCGCCGGACTGGTGCTCTACTGGCTGGTGAACAACCTCCTGTCGATTTCCCAGCAGTGGATGATCACACGGCGCGTGGAGAGGGGCGCGAAGTAGGATCGGCCATGCACGCCCCGACGAGCGATCGCGGCGCGTTATGAACCCCGCCGACGCCGGGGCGGCGGACACCATCGCCGCGGTGGCGACCCCGCCGGGGCGCGGCGGGGTCGGGATCGTGCGTGTCTCGGGGCCGATGGCGCCGGCGATCGCCGAGGCCCTGCTGGGGCGCCGCCCGGTGCCGCGGTACGCCCTCTTCGCGCGCTTCCGCGACGCCGCCGGCGGCATCCTGGACCGGGGTCTGGCGCTGTATTTCCCGGAACCGGCCTCGTTCACCGGCGAGCATGTCCTCGAGCTGCACGGCCACGGCGGTCCGGTCGTGATGGACCTGCTGCTCGGGCGCGTCTGCGCCCTCGGCGCACGCCCGGCGGCGCCGGGGGAATTCTCGCAGCGCGCCTTTCTCAACGGCAAGCTCGACTTGGCGCAGGCCGAGGCCGTGGCCGACCTCATCGCGGCGGGGACCGCCGAGGCGGCGCGCGCCGCCGCGCGTTCCTTGGAAGGTGCATTGTCGAGCCGCGTCGCGGACCTTACCGAGCGCCTCGTCGTCCTGCGTACCCACGTCGAAGGGGCGATCGACTTCGCCGAAGAAGACATCGAATTCCTGACCGAAAGCGCGGTCGACCGGCGTCTCGAGGACCTTCTCCGGACGATCACCGGACTCGAGGAGCAGGCGCACCGCGGGCGCCTGCTTCAAGAAGGGATCCAGGCGGCGATCGTCGGCCGCCCCAACGTCGGCAAGTCGAGCCTGCTCAACCGCCTCGTCGGGCGAGAGACGGCCATCGTCAGCGAGTTCCCCGGCACCACCCGGGACCTGTTGCGCGAGAGCCTCGATCTCGCCGGGGTGCCCCTGCGCCTGGTCGACACGGCCGGCCTGCGGGATTCCACGGACCCGGTGGAGCGCGAAGGGGTGCGGCGCGCATGGGACGCGTTGGCCCGCGCAGACCATGTGCTGCTCGTGGTCGACGACCGCGACGGCCTGGCCGCGGAAGGGCGTGCGTTGCTCGATCGTGTGCCGGCGGGCCCGGAGGTGACCGTGGTACGTAACAAGATCGACCTGACCGGGGGCGTCCCCGGCCGGGTCGCCGCCACGGGCGCTCCCGTGGAGCTGCGCGTCTCGGCGCGTACCGGCGCCGGGATCGACGTCCTGCGCACCCACCTGCGCGGCGGTGCCGGGCCGGTGGACGGGGCCGGCGTATTCGCCGCCCGGCGCCGTCATCTCGATGCCCTGCGCCGTACACGCGAGCGACTCATCGAAGGACGGCGCCAGTGGTGCGCGCACCACGCGCCGGAGCTGCTGGCCGAGGATCTTCGCGCCGCCCACCGCGCGCTGGGCGAGATCACCGGGGCATTCACCAGCGACGAGTTGCTCGGTCGTATCTTTTCCACGTTCTGTATCGGAAAATGAGCGGATCGCCTTACACGACCCTGGGGGGGAGAGCGGGCGCCGCACCATGATCCCCGGTTCGCGGCGCACCCCGAATACCACAGTGATCGCCGAACCGGAGCCGGAAACGACGTGAGCACCTTCGCGCGGCGCGCCATGGCCCGGCTGCTGCCCGCCGTCCTGCTGATCCTGGCGGGGGCGGCGCACGCACGCCCGGTCGCGGCTCCCGGCCCGGGGCCGGGCCCAGACCTCGGGCGGCTGCAGCGCAGTCTGGGCGGCGTGCAGCGTGCACTGAACCGCGGGGTCCGGTCGGACCGCGTTCTGCAGGAACTGCTGGATCGCGCAAACGCGGCGCGCAAGGTCGCCGAGACCTGCATTCAAGAGACCTCGAAGCAGGCCCGGGCCGTGCAACAGGCCCTGGACACCCTCGGCCCGCGGACTCCGGGCGAGGCACGGCAGGTCACGCGTAAGCGCAATCTGCTGGTGCGCGAGAAGATCGACGAAGAACAACGCGGCGCGACCTGCCGGCTGCTCCTGTTGAACAGCCGGCAGATCCTGGCCACGATCCGCTCGACGCAGCAGGCGCGTCTAACCCGGCGCCTGTTCGCCCGCGGGCCCTCGGTGATCACGCTGCTCGCGGAGAATTGGCGTCGGCCGATCGCCTGGTGGCCGGAGACCGCGAAGTTCCTCAATGCCCACAGCGGGCTCGACCGGCTCGATCCGATGGATTGGGGGGGCTTCGCACTCGCGGTCTTCATCGCCGCGCTGCTCGGCGCGTTGCTCCGGCGTTACTTGCGCGGGCGCGTCGCACGCGGCCCGGCGGCCGAGAGCTTCGGGGCCCGCTTCAGTTGCGCCCTGCTCGCGACGGCGGCGCGCTATGGACCCGCGCTGGCCGCCGTCGCCGCTGCCGCCGGCTATCTGTGGCTGGCGATCGGCGACGTCGAGCCGGTACCGCTCGTCGCGGTGCTCGCCTACGGACTATTCGTCTACTTGGTCCTGGTCGCCTCGATCCGCGTGTTCCTGGCGCCGTGCCGGCCTGCCGTGCCGTACCTGCCGCTCTCACCGGAACTGGGCCGCGCGCTGGCGCGGCGGCTGCGCGTGTTGGTCGCGTTGCTGGTCGTTGGACTGCTGATGTTTGCCACGGTGCTCTCACAGAGCCTGCCGCGCCCCGCGCTGCAACTGGCCCGTGCCGCCTACGCGGTGGTCCTGGTGCTCAACGTGGTCTGGATCGTCTGGCTGCTTGGGCGTCTGCCGTACCTCGCGGCCCACGTTCTGCGCCGGATCGTGGTGACCGCGGTGATGCTCGCGGCCCTCGGGGCGGAGTGGGCCGGCTACCGGAATCTCTCCGTACTCATGCTGCGCGGGCTGCTCGGGACCGGGGCCGCGCTGGTCGCGATGCTGCTCGTTCGCCGGCTGTTGTTCGACGTGCTCGACGGCCTCGATCAGGGCCGCCACGCCTGGCAGCAGCGTCTGCGTGCCTTCCTGGGCCTGAAGGGCGAGGAGACCGTCCCCGGCCTGGCTTGGCTGCGCATCCTCGTCGTGATCGCCCTGTGGCTCGGCTTCATCGCCGCAGTGCTGCGCATCTGGACGTCTTCCGATGCCGGCTTTCTGGCGCTCCTTGGTTATCTCAATGCGTCGATCCCGGTCGGTTCAGCGCACGTCGTGCCGGCGCGGCTACTGCTCGCGGCCGTGATGTTCGCTTTGTTCCTCGGCGCCTCGCGCTGGATACGCCGGCGCATGGCCGAACACTGGCTGGTCGGTGTGCGCATGGAACGCGGCGCGCGCGAGGCCCTGGTGACGATCACCGGCTATGTAAGCTTGGCCGTGGGGCTGCTGGTGGTGCTGTCGGTCGCCGGCGTCAACCTGACCAATCTGGCGATCATCGCCGGGGCCCTCTCGGTGGGTATCGGCTTCGGGCTGCAGAACATCGTCAACAACTTCGTCTCGGGGATCATCCTGCTCTTCGAGCGTCCCATCAAGACCGGCGACTGGATCGTGGTCGGCGACGTCGAAGGCCACGTCAAACGCATCAGCGTCCGCTCGACCATCATCCAGACCTTCGACTGGGCGGACGTCATCGTGCCCAATTCGGATTTGATCTCGGGGAAGGTCACCAACTGGATGCTGCGCGATCCGTGGGGCCGGGTGCGAGTGCCGGTGGGCGTGGCCTATGGCAGCGACACCGCACTGGTCAAGGAACTCCTGCTCGAGGTTGCCAAGGCACACCCGGCCGTGCTCCCGGGCGGCCATGTGCCGGCGCCTATCGTGTTGTTCCTGGGCTTCGGCGACAGCGCCCTGAACTTCGAGCTGCGCTGTTTCATACGCAACGTCGACCGGCGCATAGGTGTCCTCAGCGATTTAAATTTTGCGGTCGACGCCGTGTTTCGTGCGCACGATGTGGAAATCCCGTTCCCGCAGCGTGACTTGCACGTGCGCGATTGGCAACCGCCGCCGGGGCCGGGATAGCAGGGGGTGCTACGCCGCGCCTTCCAGGCACCGTTCGCGGTAGCCGATGGCGAGCAGGAAGAGGTCGATGCAGCGGTCCACCAGTTGATGCAGAGGGATGTCCCGGTACCGCTCGGAGCGGTAGACGCACTTCACGTAGAGGACCTCGCGCAGCATCCCCTGGAACATCAGGCTCGCGCTCGGCACGTCCACCGGCGCCGCTTTGCCCTGTGGCGCGAGTTCGCGAATCCCCAGCTCGATGTAATCGGAAAAATGCTTCCAGCGGTTCTCGAAGAACCGGCCTGCAAACGGGTTGCCTTCGAGCACCGCGTGCATTTCCATGCGCAGGAAGTCCGGATCCGCGGCGACGCTGTCGACGAAGGTGCGGGCGATGCGGCGCAGCACGCTGGCGAAATCGGAGGGTCCGCGCAGCACCGCGTCGACGTAACTCTCGCGGCTGCAGGCGGTGGCGTTGATCACCGCCTCATAGAGCGCCTCCTTGGAGGCGAAGTGCTTGTAGAGCGTTGCGGGGCTCACGGCCAGACGCTCGGCGATGGCGTCCACGGAGACCCCGTGCAGCCCGCTCTCGGCGAACAACGCCTTGGCGGCTTCGAGGATCGTCGCCCTGCGTTGTCCCGCCGACAGGCGTTTGCCCACGACATCTCCCTCCCGGCTCCGGACCGGGATCGGTCCGGCGGAGACGACCGCCTCCGCCGGCCGGACCGGATCAGTGCTTGCGGATCAGGAACACGAACTCGCTGCCTTGCTCCTGAGAATTCATCAGCTCGTGGCCGGTCTGCTTGCAGAAGGCCTCGAAGTCTTTCACGGCACCGGGATCGGTAGCCACGATCTTGAGCACCTGGCCGGCCTGCAGTTCGTTGATGGACTTTTTGGCGCGCAGGATCGGCAGCGGGCAGTTGAGGCCACGGGCATCCAGTTCCGCATCGAATTCCGCCATGGGAGTGTCTCCTTCGAGTCTGTTGGGATGGATATCAGGTGCCTGCATCGGGCAGGCGGCGTCGGCGCGGACGGCCCGCGGGGCCGTCAAGCCGGATAGTAAGTGAACGTTCACTAACCTAGCGCGGATCCGCCCGGCTGTCAAGCCGGGTCCGCCTCTCCCGGCCGGCTCGATCCGATTCGAGTCCGACAGGTTTCTAGCCGGAGCCGAACAGGCGCTGCCACCAGCGCCGCCGCCCGCCGGGCGGCGTCAGCGCCCCGAGGTCCTCGGGGCGGATTCGGGACACGATCCAGCCCGGGAGCGGGGGGTTGTCGCTGTAGCCGCACGAGACCCCGAGGTTGTGCGGATCGAAGATTTTGATGTAGGTGGGTACCGTAAGGTCATCCACGTAGACCAGACCGCAGTAGTCCTCCCCGTGCTCGCGGCGCAGCAGGGGATCGATCTCATCGACGAAAGCCAGCAGCTTGCCGGCCGATACCGGGGCGGTCGGGGGTGCCTCGCCCACCGCGTAGACATACCAGCCGTCGCCGGCCCGGGCGCGCAACACCTCCCAGAAGCGGTCGAGCTGCTCCCAACGCAGGATACCGGTGAAACAGCCGCGAAAACGCTCCAGGAAGCCCTCCTCCGCCGGAACCGGCCGTGCCGGGATTCGATCCAAATCGTGCATCGCTTCGAACCTTTTCGCCGGATTGATCCCCGGCCGTTGCGCGCCGGGGTGAGAACTGGGTCGCATTTCGGGTACGGTCCCGTTCTATATCCTTATGCTTGCACGACGCCGTGACCGGGTTCTTAATGGTAACAAGCCGTGCGGCGCCGGCTGCCCCGTCCGATACGCGGCGGCGGTCGGCTGCGGCCACCAACGGAGGGTACGACATGTTCGAGATAAATCCCATGAAGCGCAATTCCGGCAAGGATCCCAAGAACGAAGACCGGAGCGACGAACCGTTTCCCATCGACGAGCCCGTGTCCGCCGCCCCGCGGAGCACCCGCGGCGCCGGTCCGGCCGCCACCATCGGCCCTTCCATCCACCTCAAGGGCGATCTCACGGGGGAGGAGGACCTGGTGATCCAGGGCCACGTCGAGGGGACCATCAATCTGAAGCAGAACAACCTCACCGTCGGCGGCAACGGCCGTATCCATGCCAACATCTTCGCCAACACGATCACCGTGGAGGGGGAGCTGCAGGGCGACCTGTACGGTACCGAGAAGGTCATTATCCGTCGCACCGGCAACGTACGCGGCAACATCGTCGCCCCGCGCGTGAACCTGGAGGACGGCGCCAAGTTCAAGGGCAGTATCGAGATGGATCCCAAGGCCGTGGAGTCCGTGGTCGCGCAGGCCCGCCCGGTGCCCGCGGACTCCCGCCCCCTCGAGAACAAGCCCGTGAGCGGCCCCGGCGCGGGCAAGGACAAGCCGGGCCTCAAGCAGGCATGACACGCAGGCCCGCCCGGGACCGCATTGCCCGGACGGCGCGGCGCGAGCCGTGAACCCCATTCCGGTTGCAACCCCGGGCACGAACGAAGGCGCAGCGACGGTCCGCGCCGAGACCAGCAGCCCGCTTTTCGAGGCTCTCGCCGGGGCGCTCGGGGAGGTCGGGCGCGTCTCGATCCTCGATCTCGGGCCCGCCATCGGCGGCAACATCGAGTTTTTCGGGCGCTTCCCCTGCGCACTGCACATCGCCGACGCGGTGGGGGCGCTCGCCGGGTTGCGCCCGGAGATCGACCCCGAGACCGGCGCCGTCCGGACCGCGCCGCTGGAGGCCGAGATTCGGCGCCAGCTCCCCGGTGCCGGGGGCGATACCTTCGACGTGATCCTCGGCTGGGACCTGCTGAACTACCTGGACGGACCGGTATTCTCCGCCTTCGCCGCGCAGTTGCGCCCGCTGCTGCGACACGGGACACGCCTGCACGCCTTCCTCTGGTCGCAGCCGCGGATGCCGGTGTTCCCGGCGCGCTTCCGTATCCTCGACGCCGCGCACATGGGCTTCGAGGCGAGCGACCGGACCCGCGAGTGTCCCCGGTACACCCAGCGCGACCTGGAGCGCCGCCTCCCGGGGTTGCATGTGCAGCGATCGGTGCTCTTGCGCAGCGGACTGCAGGAGTACGTGTTCCAGGCCTGAACGGAATTGCCCATCGATGTTCCCGACGGCGCCGGGCATACTCCCGCCCGCCTCGATGCAGTGCCGGCCACACCTTCGGCATTCTTCGCCTCGTCCCGTGGGCGGCGGGGCGGCCATGCCTTGCGATGAGCGCCGCCGGGAAAACCGCGCCCGCATTTGACGCGCGGCCCCGAATCCGCTCTACTGCAAGCTCCGTATCAGGACATCACGCCGGAAGGAGTCGGCGTGCGGTCGCGGCGGGGCGGCCGCCGGGCTCACGGAGCACCTATGCACCTGGAAGCGCTCGTCGCCACTTATGGATATGCCGCGATCCTCCTGGGGACTCTTCTCGAGGGGGAGGTCGTGGTGCTGGTGGCCGGGTTTCTGGCCCACCAGGGGTATCTGGATCCCGGGGGCGTGGTGCTGGCGGCGTTCGCCGGGACCCTGTGTTCGGATCAGCTCGCCTATTTCCTCGGGCGCAGCCGGGGCGGCGCGGTGCTGGAGCGCCGGCCGGCCTGGAAGGCCAAGGCGGCGCGCGTGTTTGCGCTGCTGCATCGGCGCCGGATCCCGCTGACACTCGGATTTCGCTTCCTCTATGGGTTGCGCACGGTGACCCCCTTCGTGATCGGCGCGAGCGGTATCCGGCCGCGCGAGTTTGCCCCGTGGAACGTCCTCGGGGCCGCCGTCTGGGCGGCGGTTCTCACCGGGCTCGGTTACTCGATCGGCGGCGCCCTGACGGTGGTGGTCGCGGATGCACAGCGCTACGAGCTGTGGGCCCTGGCCGGCGTCGCGTCGCTCGGCGCACTGACCTGGGTCGGCTACGCCCTGCGCGGGCGCTTTGCCGCCAAGGTCGCCGATCCCGACGGCGGCCTGTGAACGGCTCTATCGGCCGGTCTCGCTACGAACCCCCAAGTCCGACAGGCCGCCGGGCGTAGGTGCAGTCCAACTCCGATCGAACTGCGGTAATGCCGCTCAGGCCGTCCTCGATCATGGTCGCCAAAGGTGTGCGTCGGGCGAAGCGGCGATGCGGTGTGTTGATCCACAGCGCTCCCCGGGTCGGATCGCGCGGGCAGGCCGTGCGCAGCGCGTCGGCGATCCCCACCAGGTGCTCCACCCGTTCCGAGATCTCCGGCGTGTCCGGGAACGGGGTGTCGTCGCGAAACCGCCGCAGGTGTCGTATCCGTATGTCCTCGGACAGTCCGAGGATCGTCCGTTGGTCCTCCGGGTCGACGCCCCAGCGCTCCAGCAACCGCATGATCCCGCGCGCCACCGTGACTCGCTCTTCGTAACCGAGTTCGCCCATTCGGCATCCTCTTCGGGCGGGTATCCCGGGCGGGGGGGAGGACCAAGAATTTCCCGCGGGAGGGCGCCACCCTCGGCACCCGCGACGAACCGGTCTGACGCCCCCGGTTCAGGTGAACCGGATCAGGAGTACGACGAACAATACGACCAGCAGCAGCGGGATCAGGACCGCCCGCCAGTCTTTGTCTTTCGCTTGACGACTCTGCTCGAACGCAGCCTTGATCCCGGGTCGGAACCAGAGGATCAGCAGCAACGCCCCGGCTCCCAGCAGGACTTTCCCCAAGGTACCGATCGGTTCCACGGCGCCGCGCCTCCGCTGTCCGGATAGTTCCCCCATGCTAACCCCGGCGGCCGGTTCTCAGCCAGGCTCATCTCCGGATTGGAAAGGACCGGGGCCGTGGGTGGTGGTTCGTCAGTCCGCCGCCCGCCTGTTATGCTCCCCGCCCATGGACGAAACGACCGATGACATCCTGTTTGTGGACCGCCCCGGCGCGCTCGAGGCGCTGTGCGAGCGCCTGCGCGGCAGCCCATGGCTGGCCCTGGACACCGAGTTCCACCGCGAAACCACCTACCGGCCGCAGTTGTGTCTGGTGCAGATCGCGACGCCGGATCTGACCGCCTGCATCGATCCCCTGGCGCTCGAGAGCCTCGATCCGCTGCTCGACCTGCTCTATGACGGGGGTGTGCTCAAGGTGCTGCACGCCCCGCGTCAGGACCTCGAGATCTTCCACTACCTGCGCGGTGCGCCCTTCGCGCCGGTGTTCGATACCCAACTGGCCGCCCCGTTGCTCGGCCATCCGGATCAGGCGGGTTTCGCCAATCTGGTCGGTGCCATCCTGGGTGTGCGCCTGGCGAAGGCGCACACGCGGGCCGATTGGCGCCGCCGGCCGCTGCCGGCGGCGCAGCTGCGCTACGCGGGCGACGACGTGCGCTACCTGGCCCCGCTCTACCAGCGCCTGCGCGCCGGATTGGAAGAACACGGGCGCCTCGATTGGCTCGACGCCGAGTTCGCGGCACTCAGCGATCCGGCCCGCTACGAAAACCCGCCGGAGCAGGCTTGGCGCAAGCTGCGCGGGGCCGATCGGCTGCGGGGCCCGAGCCTGGCGGTCTTGCAGGGTCTGGCCGCATGGCGCGAGCGCACCGCGAGCGCCGAGGACCGGCCGCGCGGCTGGCTGGTCAAGGACGACACCCTGTTCGATCTGGCGCGGATGATGCCCGCCTCCGATCAGGACCTGCGCCATGTGCGCGGGCTCAACGAGGGGGTCGTCCGGCGCCACGGCGTCGCGGTCCTGGAGAGCATTCGTACCGCGCGCGAGCGAGCGCCCGAGCCGGTCCCTGCGCACCGCGCCGGGCGGCGGCTCGCGCCCGAGGGGGACGCGCTGGTGGACCTGCTGATGGCCGTCGTGCGCGTGCGGGCGTTGGAGCACCGGCTGAGTCCGGCGGTCCTCGCGCCGCGCCCCGAGATCGAGCGCCTAGTGGCCGGCGATCCCGGCAGCGTGTTGCATACGGGCTGGCGAAGGGAACTGATCGGCGAGGAACTGGGCCGCGTCCTGCGTGGCGAACAGGCCCTGCGCGTGGCGGAAGGGGCGTTGTGCGTGGAGCCCGTCGCGCCCTGAAGGTTCAGCTGCGCACACCCACCCCGCGGCGCAGCAACTGCAGGCTCACCACGAACAGCACGGCGATGAAGCCGAGCACGATGCCGTAGGACACGGAGAGCGGGATGTCCGACACCCCCAGGAACCCGTAGCGGAAGGCGTTCACCATGTACAGGATGGGATTGGCGAGCGAGGCGTGCTGCCAGAACGTCGGCAGCATCTTGATCGAGTAGAAGACCCCGCCCAGATAGGTCAGGGGCGTCAGCACGAAGGTCGGGACGATCGAAATGTCGTCGAAGCTCTTGGCGAAGACCGCATTGATGAAGCCCGCGAGTGAGAACAGCACCGAGGTCAGGACCACGGTGGTGCACGCCACCAGCGGGTGGCTGATCCCCAGGTGACTGAAGAACAGCGCGACCACCGTGACGGCGAGCCCCACCGCCAGCCCGCGCGCCAGCCCGCCCGCGACGAAGCCGAGCAGGATGAGGTAGTTCGGCATCGGCGAGACCAGCAGTTCCTCGATACTGCGCTGGAACTTCGACCCGAAGAACGAGGACACCACATTCGAGTACGAGTTTGTGATCACGGCCATCATGATCAGCCCGGGGACGATGAATTCCATATAGTTGAATCCGTCCATCTTCCCGATGCGGGCCCCGATCAGGCGTCCGAAGATGATGAAGTACAGCGAAGTGGTGATCACGGGCGGCAGGATGGTCTGCACCCAGATCCTGCTGAAGCGCAGGACTTCCTTGATGACTACGGTCTGGAAGGCGATGTATTTCTGGCGGGGCGTCATCATGGTGCGTGCTTCCGCCGCTCACTGTCGCCGATCAGGTGCATGAAGAGCTGCTCGAGGCGGTTGGCCTTGTTGCGCATGCTGAGCACCTCGATACCGAGGTGCGACAGGGCGGCGAACAGTGCGTTGATCCCTTCCCGCTTGTGGATCTCGACCTCCAGGGTGATCTCGTCCACCAGGCGCACCGCCTGCCCGGAGATCCGCGGCGGCTCGCCGAGCGGGCTCGCGATGTCCAGGAGGAAGGTCTCGGTGTCGAGGCGGCTCAGCAACTGCTTCATGCCGGTATTCTCCACCAGCTCGCCCCGGTTGATGATGGCGATGTGCCGGCACAGGCTTTCGGCTTCCTCGAGGTAGTGCGTCGTGAGGATGATCGTGGTTCCCTGCCCGTTGATGCGCCGGAGGAAGTCCCACATGGAACGGCGCAGCTCTATATCCACGCCGGCGGTGGGCTCGTCCAGGATCAGCAGCTCCGGCTCGTGCATGAGCGCGCGCGCGATCATCAACCGTCGTTTCATGCCGCCGGACAGATTGCGCGCCGTCGTATGCCGCTTTTCCCAGATCCCCAATTGGTGCAGGACCTCTTCGGCCCTGGAAAATGCACGCCGCCGGGCCATGCCGTAGTAGCCCGCCTGGTTGACGAGCACCTCGATGACCGGCTCGAATACCGGGAAATTGAACTCCTGCGGCACCAGCCCGATGTGGGTGCGTGCATCCTCGAAGTCGGTGTCGATATCCTTGTCGAAGATGTAGACCTTGCCCGAGGTCTTGTTCACCAGCGAACTCGTGATCCCGATAAGGGTCGTCTTGCCCGCGCCGTTGGGTCCCAGGAGCGCGAAGAAATCGCCGCGCTCCACGTCGAGGTCCACGCCCCTGAGGGCGCGGTGACCGTCGGCGTAGGTCTTCGTGAGACCGCGTACGCGGAGTGCCATGGACATGGGGAGGATCCGGGGCCGCCGGCCGGCAGGCAGGCGCGGCGCAATGTTTCATTCTACCACGGCCGCCGCGCGGCGCGCGCTTTCCGCACGGCCCGCGAGGTCGCCAAGGAGGCCCCGGTAGGCCGATCTTTCGGCGCAGGTTCGCTTCGAGGGGGGGCGGGCCGGGGTGGGGGCGGTGTCGTCGACCCCGCCGGCCGCCTCAGTAGCGGCGCACGGTCCCGCGCCGGTTCATCGCCGCGTCGTGCTTCGTGGTGTCCGCGTTGCGCGGTTGCGGGTCCGGGTTCTCGGCGATCCAGTTGCCGATGGCGAGGTAGTCGAGGTGGCCGAGCCGGAAGGCCCGGATCGCGTCGTAGGGCGTACACACGATCGGTTCTTCGTGCATGTTGAAGCTGGTGTTGATCAGACAGGGCAGGCCGGTCAGTTCGCGGTACCGGGACAGGATGCGATACAGGCCGGGATTGTCCCGCTCGTCGACGAGTTGCGGGCGCGCCGTGTTGTCGACGTGGACGACGCCGGGGCAGCTCTTCGCCATCCAGTCGGTGCAGTTGAACGTGATGGTCATGAACCGCGCCGTGTCCTCGGCGCCCTCGAGGCCGGTGAAGCACTGCGCGCCGTGTTCGGCCATAACGGCCGGCGCGAACGGCATGAACTCGGTCCGTTGCAGCGCCGCGTTCAACCAGAAGTGCACCGAGGGGTCGGTGGTCGGATACAGGATGGTGCGGTTGCCGAGCGCCCGCGGACCGTATTCCATGCGCCCGCTGAAACGCGCCACCACGTTGTTGCCGGCGAGCAGCCGGGCGATCTCGGAGTCGACGTCATCGTGGCGACTCGCCTGCACGCCGCTGCGATCGAGTTCCCGGCGGATCTCGCCGTCGTCGTATTCCGGTCCGAGGTACACGTGCGGCATGGTCGGGAATGCGGGGTCGTAGCCGCGGCCCGAGAGTTCATGATACAGGCCGAGGGACGCACCCACCGGCATCCCCTCGTCGGACATGCCGGGATGCACGAACACGGAATCGACCTCGGGCATTTCATGGATGCGCTGATTGATCTTGACGTTGGCGCACACTCCTCCGGCCAGCGCCACGTTGCGCCGCCCGGTTCGGGCGAGCCAGTACCGCACGAGACCGACGACCAGTTCCTCGGAATAGTCCTGGATGCTCGCGGCCAGATCCTTGTGGCTGAAATCCGGCGGAAGCAGTCGTTGAAGTTCACGCAGGGCGGATAGAAAGAACACGTTGGCGACGTTGCGAAAGCGTCCCTCTTCAAGGACCAGGATCCGGCGCAGGATCGGAACGTAGCGCGGCGTGCCGTTGGCCGCCAGGCCCGTGATCTTGCCTTCGTGACGACCCGCCTTGAAGCCGCAGATCTGGGTGACGTAGGAATAGAAGGTCCCGAGCGAGTCGAAGCTCGGGATCGCACACAGCTCCGTGAACCGCCCGTCCACGACGTCGTAGACCTTTCCGCAGTTCCCGTCCCCGCCGCCGTCGATCGAGAATACGGCGGCATCCCGATAACCGCCGGTATAGTAGGCGGAGGTTGCGTGGCAGTAGTGGTGATCGAGGAAGCGTATCGGGCAGCGGAACCCGAACTCCTCGCGCAGGATCCGCTCAAGCCCCCTTCGCCGCGCGGCGAAGGCCGGTTGCCGCACGGCGTAGTAGATCCTGTCGAGTCCCGGCACCCGGTTGCGCAGTTTGCTGACGTTCGAGGCGACCTCGAAGAGGTAGCGCTTGTACTTGCTGCGCCTGAGGCCGAACCAGCCGTCCTTGAAGTCCACATAGCCGTCGATGAGGTGCTGGTTGCGGGTCGCCACCGCGACGGCGTCGACGTCGCCGGGCTCGAGTCCGTGGTATTTCAGGAGCGCGCGGATCGACTCGCGCGGCACCCCGAACACCATCTTTTCCCGGATCAGGCGCTCATCGGTGATGGCGCCGATCAGTTCTCCGTCGCGCACCAGCGCCGAGCCGCAGCTTATATGGTCACCGATCCCAAGCACGTGCATCCTCACCCCCCCTGCCCAGAATGGCGCTTACTGGGAACTCCGGCCGTTGAAGCCGGCCCGAGCCGTGTTGGGTTGAGCCACGGAACGCACGGAACGCACGGAAAGGCCACGCCTTCGTCCGTGGACATTTTTTACCCTACGGGCCAAAGAACCAGCCGCGGTCACCGCCGCTATCGGCCGCCCCCCCTTGATCCCTTGCCGACGGCCCCTTCACCAGCCTTGCCCAATCACCCCGGCCCGTCAAGGGCCGGGGACTCACTCCTGCGGATCGTAGCCGAGGTTGGGTGCGAGCCAACGCTCGACGGCGGCCACCGTCATGCCCTTGCGCCGGGCGTAGTCTTCCACCTGGTCCCGGCCGATCCGGCCGACGCCGAAATAGTGCGCATCGGGGTGCGCGAAATACCAGCCGCTCACCGCCGCCGTCGGGACCATGGCGAAGCTCTCGGTGATCGCGATCCCGGCGTTCGCGAGCGGGTCGATGAGTTCCCAGAGCAGCGCCTTCTCGGTGTGGTCGGGGCCGGCCGGATAGCCGGGGGCCGGGCGGATGCCCCGGTACGCCTCGCCGATCAGCGAGGCGTTGTCCAGCGCCTCGTCCGGCGCATAACCCCAGAATTCGCGACGGACCCGCTGGTGGAGGCGCTCGGCGAACGCCTCGGCGAGCCGATCGGCGAGGGCCTTGAGCAGGATCGCGCTGTAGTCGTCGTGCTCGGCCTCGAACTGCGCCACCTTCCGGTCGATGCCGATACCGGCGGTCACGGCGAACGCCCCGAGGTAGTCGGCGAGTCCCGATTCGGGCGGGGCGATGAAATCGGCCAGGCAGCGGTTGGGACGCCCGGGCGGCTTCTCGTCCTGCTGGCGCAGGTGGTGCAGGGTGAGTCGCACCTCGTTGCGCGAATCATCGGTATAGAGTTCGAGGTCGTCGTCGCCCGCGCGGTTGGCCGGGAAGAAACCGATCACCGCGCGCGCCTCGAGCCAACCCTCGCGCACGATGCGATCGAGCATCGCCCGCGCATCGTCGAACAGCCGCCGCGCCGCCGCGCCCTTGTCGGGGTCGTCGAGGATCTTCGGGTAATTGCCGGCCAGCTCCCAGGCGTGGAAGAACGGCGACCAGTCGATGAATCGTCGCAACTCCTCCAGCGGATAGTCGTCGAATGCGCGCGTTCCCAGAAACGAGGGTGCCGGCGGCCGGTAGCCGGACCAGTCGACGTTCGTGCGGTTGGCGCGCGCCCGCTTGATCGTGAGCCGGTTGGTCCGCGCCTTGCGGCCCCTATGCTGCTCCCGGACGCGTTCGTATTCCTCCCGGATCGACGCGACATAGGCCTCGCGCCGGTCGCGGCTCACGAGGTTCTGCGCCACTCCGACGGCGCGGGATGCGTCTTTGACGTAGATCGTCGGCCCGCCGTAGTGCGGCGCGATCTTCACCGCGGTGTGCACGCGCGAGGTGGTTGCGCCGCCGATGAGCAACGGAACCTTGAAGCCGCGACGATCCATTTCCTTCGCCACGTGCGACATCTCCTCGAGCGACGGGGTGATCAGCCCCGACAATCCGATGATATCCGCGTTCTCGGCGTGCGCGGCCTCCAGGATCTTGTCGGTGTGCACCATGACGCCCAGATCGATGACCTCGAAGTTGTTGCACTGCAGGACCACGCCGACGATGTTCTTGCCGATGTCATGCACGTCCCCCTTGACGGTGGCCATGACGATCTTGCCATTGGTCCGCCGGCCCGCGCCCTTGCGTGCATTGATAAACGGGAGCAGATAGGCGACCGCCTTTTTCATCACACGCGCGCTCTTGACGACCTGGGGCAGGAACATCTTGCCGGCGCCGAACAGGTCGCCCACGACGTTCATGCCGTCCATCAAGGGGCCTTCGATCACCTCGACCGGGTGATCGAACTGCCGGCGCGCCTCCTCGGAGTCCTGCTCCACGTAGTCGGCGACCCCCTTCACCAGCGCGTGCTCGAGGCGCTTTGCCACCGGCCATCCGCGCCACTCCGGGTCCTCCTCCCGCGCCCCGCCGCCGCCGGAGCGATAACGGTCGGCGATCTCGAGCAGCCTTTCGGTCGCATCCGGGCGGCGGTCGAGCACCACGTCCTCGACCCGCTCGCGCTGCTCCGCCGGGATCTCTCCGTAGACCCCGAGCTGGCCGGCGTTGACGATGCCCATGTCCATCCCGGCGCGGACCGCGTGGTACAGGAACACCGTGTGGATCGCCTCGCGCACCGCGTCGTTCCCGCGGAAAGCGAACGAGACGTTGCTCACGCCGCCCGATATCAGGGCGTGCGGCAGGGCGCGCTTGATCTCACGGACGGCCTCGATGAAGTCCAGCGCGTAACGATCGTGTGCCTCGATGCCCGTGGCGACGGCGAAGATATTGGGATCGAAGATGATGTCTTCCGGCGGAAATCCGATCCGCTCGGTGAGCAGCCGGTAGCAGCGGGCGCAGATCGCGATCTTGCGCTCCCGGGTATCGGCCTGCCCCTGTTCGTCGAAGGCCATGACGACCATCGCCGCGCCGTAGCGGTGCACCAGCCGGGCCTGGCGCAGGAAGGCCTCTTCGCCCTCCTTGAGGCTGATCGAGTTGACGACGCCCTTGCCCTGCACGCACTTGAGGCCGGCCTCGATGATCGACCACTTCGAGGAGTCGATCATCACCGGCACGCGCGAGATATCCGGCTCCGAGGCGATCAGGTTGAGGAACGTCACCATCGCCCGCTCGCCGTCGAGCATCCCCTCGTCCATGTTGACGTCGATGATCTGGGCGCCGTTGTCGACCTGCCGGCGCGCGACATCCAGGGCCGCATCGAAATCACCGGCCAGGATCAGCTTCTTGAAGCGCGCAGATCCGGTCACGTTGGTGCGTTCGCCGACGTTGACGAACAGCGAGTCGGAACCGATGTTGAGCGGTTCCAGCCCGCTCAATCGGCAGCGGACCGCGGGCTGCGGTACGCGTCGCGGCGGATGCCCGTCGATCGCCTCGGCGATGGCGCGGATGTGCGCGGGCGTCGTGCCGCAGCAGCCGCCGACGATATTGAGGAAGCCGGCCCCGGCCCACTCGCCGATCTCGCGCGCCATGGATTCCGGGGCGTCGTCGTATTCACCGAACTCGTTGGGCAACCCGGCGTTGGGGTGGGCGCTGACCCGCGTATCGGCGACCCCGGACAACTCCTCCACGTACTGGCGCAGCTCCCGCGCGCCGAGGGCGCAGTTGAGGCCGATCGACAGGGGCCGCACGTGGCGTACCGAGTTCCAGAAGGCCTCGGTGACCTGCCCCGAGAGGGTTCGGCCGCTGGCGTCGGTGATGGTCCCGGAGATCATCACCGGGCGCCGCTCGCCGCGCTCGTCGAACAGCGTTTCGATGGCGAACAAGGCGGCCTTGGCGTTCAGCGTGTCGAAGACCGTCTCCACCAGGAGCAGGTCGGCACCGCCGTCGAGCAGGCCGCGGGCGGCCTCCGCGTAGGCGCTCGCAAGCCGGTCGAAGGTGACGTTGCGATCGCCCGGGTTGTTGACGTCCGGCGACAGCGACGCGGTACGGTTGGTCGGTCCGAGCACGCCGGCCACGAAGCGCGGTCGCTCGGCGGTCGCGGCGGCGTCCGCGGCCTCGCGGGCGATACGCGCCGCGTCGAGATTCAGTTCGTAGACGACCTCCCGGAGCCCGTAGTCGGCCTGGGAGACGGCGTTGGCGTTGAAGGTGTTGGTCTCGAGGATGTCCGCACCCGCGTCGAGGTAGGCGGCGTGGATGTCGCGAATGATCTGCGGCTGGGTGAGCACCAGCAGGTCGTTGTTCCCCTTGAGATCCGAGCCGTGCCCCGCGAAGCGCTCCCCCCGATAGTCCGCTTCATCGAGTCCGTAGCCCTGGATCATGGTGCCCATGGCGCCGTCGAGGAGCAGGATGCGTTTGCTGAGGAGGCGGGTGAGCGTATTCATAGGCGGGAGGGGAAGCGGTGTGTCGGGCTCGTTCGCCGCGGGTCGCCGGATCGGCTTCACGTCCGGCTCGAGGCACGCCACTATACCATGGGTCGTTTCCGCCCCGGGGCGGAAACGGATCGTTTCGGGATCCGCATCGCGGCGTCCGGGAACGGGGTTCATGTTACACTGTGCCGCCCCGGGCGGCGTCCATGCATCTGGCTGCATCTGGCGACGGCGGGAACCGTTGCGGACAAAGCCACCGTGGATGACAGACCTGAGATCGCGGCGCTTGCGCGGCGTGCCCCCCGCCTGGAGGCGCGCGCGCTGGAGTGCGTGCGTAACGATCGCGTCCTGTTTCACGATCTGGACGCCGCCCTGGAGCCGGGGCAGGTCCTGCAGGTCGAAGGTCCCAACGGTTGCGGAAAGACCAGCCTGTTGCGGATCCTGTGCGGTCTGAGCCTGCCCGGCGCCGGCGAGGTATATTGGGGCGATGCCCCGCTCCCGGAGGTGCGCGCCGAGTACTACGAGGCCCTCGCCTATGTCGGCCATCGGCACGGGGTCAAGGGGGAGTTGACACCGATAGAGAATCTGCGCTTTCATCGGGCGCTCGCGGGCGGGACACCCGACCGGGTCCCGGGCGACGCCTTGGCGCACCTCGGCCTGGAGGGCTTCGAGGACGTTCCGTGCCGCACCCTCTCCGAGGGACAGCGCCGGCGCGTGGCGCTGGCGCGGCTGCTCATGACCCGGCGACCGCTATGGATTCTGGACGAACCCCTGACGGCCCTGGACCGCTCCGGCGTGGCGGTGGTGGAAGGGCTGATTCGGGATCACGCCCGATCGGGGGGCATGGTAATGATCACTACTCACCAGGCGATCCGGCTCGAGGGCTGCGTGCTCGGCCGGTTGCGGCTCGGCGGGTGAGCGGGACCGGTCCACTGGGTGCGGCGGGGGCGGTCCTTCGGCGCGACCTCACCCTTTTCTTCCGGCACCGCTCCGACATCATCAATCCCCTGTTGTTTTTCATCATTGTGGTGACGCTCGTGCCCCTGGGTGTGGGTCCCGAGGAGTCCACCCTGCGCGTCATGGCGCCCGGCGTGGTTTGGGTGGCCGCGCTCCTGGCGGCGATGCTGTCGCTGGAGGGGATCTTCCGATCGGACTTCGACGACGGTTCGTTGGAGCAACTGGTGATCAGCCCGCAGCCGCTCGCGCTGCTGGTCCTCGCCAAGGTCTTCGCGCACTGGTTGGTGAGCGGGCTGCCGCTGGTAGTGCTCGGGCCGGTGCTGGGCGCCTCGCTGTTTCTTCCGGATCGGGCGATGGGCACCCTGGTGCTCAGCCTGCTGCTCGGGACGCCGATCCTGAGCCTGATCGGCGCCATCGGGGTGGCGCTGACGGTGGGGGTGCAGCGCGGCGGCGTGCTGCTGTCCCTCCTGGTGCTGCCCCTGTACATCCCGGTGCTGATCTTCGGGGCCAGTGCGGTGAGCAGCGCCGCGGCCGGCCTGCCGGTGATCGGTCCGCTGGCCCTGCTCGGAGCGCTGCTGGCCCTGGCGCTCACCCTGGCGCCGCTCGGGGCCGCCGCGGCGCTGCGTATCAGCCTGAGTTGAAGTCGGGAACGGCCGGCGGTTAATCTGGGTCAACGATTTATTCGATCGGTATGGGACAATCGGCCCGATTGGTGGTCACACTTCTTGGCCCGGTGTAGAGCGGAGTTCGGAACGCATGAAGAGGGTGCAACGCGGCGAGGTGGCGATCCCCACCTCAATCACGCGAAGACTGTGGGCATTTTTCCACAGGCTCGCGTCGCCGCGCTATTTCTACGAACTGGCGGGGAAGCTGGTCCCGTGGCTCGGCTGGGGTACGGTGCTGCTCCTGGCGGCGGGTCTGTACGGCGGGCTGTGGTTTGCGCCGGCCGACTACCAGCAGGGCGACGCCTATCGGATCATCTTCATCCACGTGCCGGCGGCCTGGATGTCGCTGTTCGTTTATGTGCTGATGGCGGGGGCCGGCTTCATCGGACTGGTGTGGCGGATCAAGATAGCGGATGTGGTCGCCAAGACCTGTGCGCCGATCGGCGCCTCGTTCGCCTTCCTGACGCTGTGCACCGGCTCGCTATGGGGCAAGCCCATGTGGGGCACCTATTGGGTGTGGGATGCACGCCTGACCTCGGAATTGATCCTGCTGTTCCTGTACCTGGGCTACATCGCGCTGGAGTCGGCCATCGAGGACCGCCGCACGGCGGCACGGGCCTCTTCGGTACTGGCCCTGGTGGGGGTGGTGAATATTCCCATCATCCACTATTCCGTCGACTGGTGGCATACCCTCCATCAGGGACCGACGGTGTTCAAGCTGGGCGGGCCCTCGATCAGTCTGGATATGCTGGTACCCTTATTACTCATGACCCTGGCGTTCAAACTGTTCTTCTTCACGATGCTCCTGGTGCGCGCGCGCACCGAGGTGCTCGAGCGGGAAGCCAACAGCGCCTGGGTTCGGGAGACGGTGACGAGCCAATGACCTCCTTTCACGAATTCATCCACATGGGCGGCTTCGCCTTCTATGTGTGGACGTCCTACGCGATCTTCGCCTTGATATTCGCGTGGAACGTGTTCCAGCCATTGTTCCACCAGCGGCGTGTGCGCGAACGGCTCGCGCGCCGTTCACGGGGGATGCCGCGATGACTCCGACGCGCCGCCGCCGCCTCATCTTCGCCGTGCTCCTGATCGGGGGTATCGGCACCGCCGTCGCGCTCGGCGCCTATGCATTCCGCCAGAACCTATTCTACTTTTATAGTCCGACCCAGGTCGCCGAGGGCGATGCCCCGCCCAACCATCCGTTCCGGATCGGCGGGCTGGTCGAGAAGGGCAGCCTGAAGCGCAACGGGATGACGGTGCATTTCATGGTCACCGATACCGCCAAGAGTGTCCCCGTGGTGTACACGGGGATCCTTCCGGACCTGTTCCGCGAGGGCCAGGGCATCGTGGCTGAGGGGCACCTGAACCGATCCGGGGTGTTCGTGGCGAGCCGGGTGTTGGCCAAGCACGATTCCACCTACATGCCGCCCGAAGTGGCTCGCGCACTCAAGCGGGCGCACGCGCGCGAGGCGGCGGCGGCTCGCACGAAGGCCGCGGAAGCGGGGGCGGCTCGCACGAAGGCCGCGGAGGCGGGGGCCCGGTGATACCGGAGGTCGGTCAGTTCGCCCTGATGCTGGCGCTGGGCCTGGCTCTCGTGCAGGCGACCCTGCCCCTGCTCGGGGCGTGGCGCGGGGTCCCGGAGTGGATCGCCGTGGCGCGTCCGGCGGCGCGTGCGCAGTCCCTGTTCGTGCTGCTCGCGTTGCTGTGTCTGACGTATGCCTTCCTCACCAATGACTTCTCCGTGGCCTACGTGGCGGAGAATTCCAACACCGCGCTGCCGTGGTTCTACCGCATCGGCGCCGTGTGGGGGGCTCACGAGGGTTCTCTGCTGCTGTGGGCGAGCATCCTGTCGGTCTGGACGCTGGTGGTGACCTTCCGCAGCCGCAGCCTGCCGCCGGATTTCACCGCCCGCGTGCTCGGCGTGATGGGGTGGGTGAGCGTCGGGTTCCTCCTGTTCATGCTGATAGCCTCGAATCCCTTCACGCGCATGTTCCCGGTGCCGTTGAACGGGCGCGACCTCAATCCGCTGCTCCAGAATCCGGGTCTGGTGTTGCACCCGCCCCTGCTCTACATGGGCTACGTGGGGTTCGTAGTACCCTTCGCCTTCGCGATCTCGGCGCTGCTCGACGGGCGCCTCGATGCCGCGTGGGCGCGGTGGTCGCGCCCGTGGACCACCGCGGCGTGGCTGTTCCTCACGCTCGGTATCGCGGTCGGGAGCTGGTGGTCCTACTCGGTCCTGGGCTGGGGCGGCTGGTGGTTCTGGGACCCGGTGGAAAACGCCTCGTTCATGCCGTGGCTGGTGGGTACCGCGCTGATCCATTCCCTGGCCGTCACCGACAAGCGCGGCGCGTTCAAGAGTTGGACGGTGCTGCTCGCGATCTTCGCGTTCTCGCTGAGCCTGCTCGGCACGTTCCTGGTGCGCTCCGGGGTGCTGGTTTCGGTGCACGCCTTCGCGACCGACCCGCGGCGTGGAATCTTCATCCTGATGTTTCTCGCCGTGGTGGTCGGCCTGTCGCTGCTGCTCTACGCCTGGCGGGCCCCGACGGTGAAGGGCGGCGGGAACTTCCACGTGCTCTCGCGCGAGACGCTGCTGCTGGTCAACAACGTCCTGCTGATCTCGGCCGCCTTCGCGGTACTGCTCGGCACCCTGTATCCGCTGATCCTCGAAGGCATGGCGGTGGGCAAGATCTCCGTGGGGCCGCCCTACTTCAACACGGTCTTCGTCCCCCTTACCCTGCCGATCGTGTTCCTGGCGGCGATCGGCGCCGGGGTGCGCTGGAAGCAGCAGAAATTGCGGCCCCTGCTCCGATACCTGTGGCCGCCGTTCGTGGTGTGCCTCGCGGCCGGCATCGGGTTCTCCATCTGGTACACCGGGGAGGTGCGGGCGCTGGTGATCGTCGCCGTGGTGTCGGCGTTCTGGGTGATGCTGCTCTCGGCGCGTGACATCTGGGGCCGGATCCGCCGCAACCTCGCCGGCGCCAACCGCTGGTACCGTGTCCCGCGCCACGTCCTCGGCATGACGCTCGCACACTTCGGCCTCGGTGTGTTCGTCCTCGGTGTGACTCTGGCCGGGACCGGCAGCATGGAGAAGGACGTGAACATGGCGCCCGGCGATTCCGTGTCCCTGGCCGGCTACACCTTCCGCTTCGAGGGCGTGACGAAACTTCGAGGCCCCAATTACACGGCCACGCAGGGCGCGGTCTCGGTGTCCCGCGACGGGCATCGTGTGGCGTTGTTGCATCCGCAGAAGCGCGTCTACATCGTGCAGACCAGCCCGATGACCGAAGCGGGTATTCAGTCGGGCCTGTTCCGTGATCTCTATGTATCGCTGGGTGATCCGACCGGTGGCGGCGCCTGGGCGATGCGCATCTACTACAAGCCGATGGTGCGCTGGATCTGGTTGGGCGCATTGTTCATGGCGCTGGGCGGCCTCGTGGCCGCGCTCGACCGGCGCTACCGCCTGACGGTGGCGCGCGGCGCGGCGCCCGCGCCGCGAACACCGGTGCCTCCGGCGCACCCGGTCCCGGTTTCTCCAGGCAACCCCTGATGGTTCGTTATCTGGTTTCTTTCGGCCTCTTCGCGATACTGGTGGCGCTGCTCGCGGTCGGGCTGGGCCACGACCCGCGGCGCATCCCGTCGCCGTTGATCGGAAAACCGGCGCCGCAGTTCAGCCTGCCGGAATTGGCGCACCCGGAGCGGACCTTGAGCCGCAAGGATCTGCTCGGCAAGGTGACGTTGTTCAACGTGTGGGCCTCCTGGTGCGTCTCGTGCCGCGACGAGATGCGCGTGCTCGATGCGCTGGCCAAGAGCGGCGTGGTCCCGATCTACGGACTCAACTACAAGGATCATCGCACGGCGGCGCTGGAATGGCTCAAGGCCTTCGGCAACCCCTACGTCGTCAATGCCTTCGACCAGGCCGGACGTGTGGCGATCAACTGGGGCGTCTACGGCGTGCCGGAGACCTTCGTGGTCGACGCCAAGGGCATCATCCGCTACAAGCAGATCGGCCCGATCACGCCGTACGCGCTGAACCGGAAGATCCTGCCGCTGGTGCGTCGACTCCAGGAGGAGGCACGCCGATGAGGCGCCTTTATCCCTTGCTGCTGCTGTTGCTGCTCATGCCCGCAGTGCCCGCGGTGCGCGCGGCGTCGCCCGCCGCCGCGCCGACGGTGCCGACCTCCGGGTTCACGAATCCGCGGGAGGATGCCCGCTACCACGCGCTGCTCAAGAACCTGCGTTGTCTGGTGTGCCAGAACGAATCGCTGCAGGACTCGCAGGCGGGACTGGCCAAGGACCTGCGCCGGGAAGTCCGCGACCAGATGCGTCAGGGCAAGAGCAACCGCGACATCGTCAGGTACTTGGTGGCCCGCTACGGGGACTTCGTGCTATACCGCCCGCCGCTGATGCACAGCACCTATCTGCTGTGGTTCGGTCCGTTCATCGGCCTGCTCATCGGCATCGTGGTGCTCGTCGCGCTGGTGCGCAAACGTGCCCGTGCCCCCGACGGCGAACCTCCGCCGGACGGCGCGCGCAAGCGGCTCGTCGAATTGTTGCGTGATCGGGAGGGGCCGAAGACGTGATTTTGTTCTGGGCGATTCTGGTCTTCATGGCGCTCGTTGCCCTGGCGTTCGTGGTGCCGCCGTTGCTCGGTCGCGGCGCCGGCCTCGTCGGCCCGCAACGCGCCGGCGTACATCGTGTGCTGTTCCGCAAGCGCCTGGCGGAGCTGGAGACCGATCTGGAGGACGGCGCCCTGAGTCCCGGGCAGTTCGATCAGGCGCGCGCCGATCTGGAACGCGACACCCTGGAGTCACTGGAGAGCGCGGACGCGGATGCCGCGCGCCCGGCGCGGCGCCCGCGCACCCGTGTGCGCTGGGCGACGGCGCTGGTGGTGGTCGTGGCGGTCCCCCTGCTGGCCGGGCTGTTGTATCGACAGTATGGCGGCTGGGAGCTGCTCTCGCCGCAGATGCGCGCCCGCCTCGCGGCGGAGGCGGTCGCGCAGGGGGACAACAACCCGGCGCTGATCCGCGACATGGTGGCCGAGTTGGCGGCGCACATGCGGCGTCATCCGAACGACCTGCCGGGCTGGATCCGGCTGGGGCGTTCCTATCGGGCGCTCAAGGAGTTCAAACGGGCGGCGCAGGCCTACGGGCACGCCTACCGACTTTCCAGCGGCAAGAACGCGGCGGTGATGGCCGACTATGCCGAGATGCTTGCGCTCGGTCACAACAACCGCTTGGCGGGTCGCCCCGCGCAACTGGTCCACGAGGCGCTCGCCGTCGATCCCCGCCAACCCAAGGCGCTGTGGCTGGCCGGCTGGGCCGCTTACCAGATAGGTGAGTACAAACGCGCCGCGATGCATTGGAAGCAGCTCGCGGCGCAGGCGCCGCGCGGCAGCAAGGTGGCGCAGGTCATCAAACGCGAGGTGGCACGGGCCGAGGCCATGGCGCGCGGTGCGGCGCCGGCCGCGGCCGTGCCCGGTACCGGGAAGGGCGTCACGGTACGGGTCAGTCTGGCGCCGCGGTTCGCCGCTCGTACCCGGCCGGACGAGAGCGTATTCATCTTTGCCCGCACCGCGCGCGGCCCGCCCGTATCCCTGGCCGTGGTACGGCGTCGTGTCAAGGATCTGCCGGTGACGATCACCCTCGACGACTCCCGGGCGATGCTGCCGGGGCAGAAGATTTCCAAGCAGCCCGAGGTCATCATCGGCGCGCGCATCTCGCGCAACGGCAACCCCCTGGCCGCCAAGGGCGATCTCCAGGGGCTGAGTGCGCCGGTCGCGCCGGGCGGCAAGGGCGTGGTACACCTGACGATCGACCGGGTCGTGCGCTGAGCCTGCGGGAAGCGATCGCCGCGGGGGCGGAGCCCCCGTCCGGCGGACGCGCCGCCGGTACCGTGCGACGTGGTCCGCAGCCCCCTTCTGCGGGGACCCCGGGGGTTTGCGAAGGCTCCCCGCCGATGGATCCTCGCGCCCCGGTGTCGTGTAGCGCCTTCCTTGACACCCCCCGCACCCGCCGATAGAGTCCCGGCTGCACGCTTCAGGTGGCCCGAGGGCGTCTCGCCCGAGGGATGAAACGGGAAGCCGGTGCGCACCGGGAACCATCCCGGCGGCCATTCCGGCGCTGCCCCCGCAACGGTAGGCGAGTCAAGGTCCGGCATCATGCCACTGTGCAACCGCACGGGAAGGCGCCGGATCGGACTACGGTCCACTCGCGAGCCCGGAGACCGGCCTGTAGCGTCCTGGTCGGTGCTGCGAGGGGCGGCACGGCGGACCCGCTCGCCCGTCCGCGCGTCATCGGTCCCTTCGCACCCGGTTCATCAACCGCACACGCGGGTGCGCGTGGCGAAGGGAGCGTTCCATGAGAATAACCCACCGGGCCGGCGCGGCCCTTCTCCTGCTGGGCTGCGCCGTCGGCGCGGCCCGTGCCGACGAGTTGATCACCTCACCGATCGTCGTCACGGCCACCCGGACCGCGGAGACCGCGGACCAGACCCTGTCCTCGGTCACGGTCATCACGCGCACGGACATCCGACGCAGCGGCGCGGTGACGCTGCCGCAACTCCTTCGGCAGGTGAACGGGTTGGACGTCGCCAGCAGCGGCCCGTTGGGGAAACAGACTTCGGTATTCCTGCGCGGAACCGACTCCAACGACGTCCTGGTCATGATCGACGGCGTGCGCATCGGCTCGGTAACCAGCGGCGGGGTGTCCTGGGAACTGCTGCCGCTCTCCGAGATCCAGCGCATCGAGATCGTGCGCGGGCCCCATTCCAGCCTCTACGGTTCCAGTGCGGTCGGCGGCGTGATCCAGATCTTCACGCGCAAGGGGCGCGGCCCGTTGCGCGCCGGGGCCGATGTCACCTATGGAAGTCACGAGACCTACCAGGCCTTCGGCGGGGTCTCGGGCTCCGTCGGACGCGGCTGGATCAACCTGCGCGGCGGCGGTCTGGGTACCGAGGGGATCAACGTGAGCCGGCCGGTCCTGGGTTTCAACGAGCCGGACCGGGACGGGTACTACAACGATTCGTTCACCGCGGGCGCCGGTTACCATTGGGACAACGGCACCGCGGTGCGCGTCAATGCGCTGCGTGCCACCGGTACGACCCGGTACGACGACACTCCGCCCTCGTCGTTCTACACGTCCCCGAATGCCGACCGGTTTCTCCAGGAGGTGGTCGGCGGACTCGTCCGGCTGCAGCCGACGGAGGCTTGGACCGTGCGCCTGCGCGCCGGTCGCAGCCTGGACGACCGCACCAGCTTCCGCGAGGGCTCGGCCGTCGCGCCCTCGCGCTTCGACAGCGAGCGCATCACCGCGAGCTGGCAGAACGAGTTCGCCGTCGGCCGGCATCAGTCGATCACCGCGGGGATCGACTACCTGGACGACCGTGTCGACAGTACCACGCACTATGATCGGACCTCGCGCTACGATGTGGGGGCGTTCGCCCAGTATCAGCTTCGCCTCGGGCGCAACGACCTCCTCGGCTCGCTACGTCTCGATCACGACGAGCAGTTCGGCAACCACACCACCGGCAGCATCGCCTGGGGATACCGGTTGACCCGCGCCCTGCACGCCACCGCCTCCTATGGCACCGCGTTCCGCGCGCCCACCTTCAACGATCTGTACTATCCCGGCTACAGCAACCCGAACCTGCGTCCGGAGACCTCGGACACCGTCGAGGTGGGGCTGCGCGGCAATCATCCGTGGGGCCGCTGGCACGTGGACGCCTATCGCACCGGCGTCCGTGACCTGATTCAGTTCGTGTATCCCGCTACGCAGAACATCGGGCGCACAACGATCCGGGGCGTCGAGGCCGGTGTGGATACGCGCATCCGCGGATGGAAGGTGCAACTGGGGCTGGCCTTGACACGCCCGCACGATGACATCAAAGGCACGACCCTGATCCGGCGCACCGAGCGCTCGTTCAAGGTCGCGCTGGACCGCGGGTTCGGCCGTGCGCACGTGCACGTGGACTGGGCCGTCGAGGGGCGCCGGTTCGACACCTTCTTCAATCCGGTGACGTTCCAATCCGAGCGCGTGCGCCTGTCCGGATACGGCCTGGTCGACGCGAGCCTCGAATACGCCCTGACCCCGAATTGGAGCCTGCACGCCGCGGTGGACAACCTGTTCGACCGGGGGTACCAAACCATGTTCGGTTACAATCAGCTCGGTCGCACCGTGTTCGTCGGAGTCCGCTACCGCGGCACCCCGTGGGGCGGGGGCGTGTGAACGTCGGCCTGGCACGGTTCATCGTCGCTTCCGGTGCGCTGCACCTGGCGTTGTTCGCGGCGTGGCCGGTGCCGACGCATACCTTGGTCCCGGGCGCGGCGCCCCGGGGTCCGAGCCTGGAGTTGCGCCTCGGCGCCGTATCGATGCCGGCGCCGGGCGACGCCACGGGGCGACCCGCACCCCCCGTCCGCGCGTCGGTCGGACCCCGCCGGCCCCGGGCCCGGAGTCTCGCGCCGCGTGAGGTGCGGACCGTCCGGGCGCCGCGTCGCATCATCGCCCGGCACCCGCAGGTGGCGCGCGTTGCGGGGTCCGCCCGCCCGGCGCCGGCGCGCCCGTCTCGGCCCGCCGCCGCGTCACGCGCCGGGGGCGGCGGCATGTCGGCCGCTCAATTCCTGCGCACTTCGCTGCTGCGCCTGCTCGGAGAGCACTTCACCTACCCCTGGATCGCCCGCCGGCGCGGCTGGGAAGGCGAGGTCCGCCTGGCCCTGCGGGTGGGCGCCGCGGGACGGGTCTCCGACCTGCGGGTGGTGAAGACCTCCGGCTATGCGATATTGGACCGCGCCGCCCTGCGCAGCGCGCGGCGCATCCGCGCGGTCCCGGAGGCGGCCCGCTGGCTGCGCGGCCGACACCTTGATATCGTCGTGCCGGTGGAGTATCGATTGGTCAACGGTTGAGACCCTGGCTGAGCGGCGATGGGGCACCGACTCTCGAAGATCTACACCCGCACCGGCGACCGCGGCGATACCGGCCTTGGCGACGGGACGCGCGTCGGCAAGGACGACCCGCGCGTGGAGGCCGGGGGCACCGTCGACGAAATCAACAGTGTCCTCGGAATGGTGCTTGCGGAGGATCCGCCCGAGGCCGTGCGTGCCTGCCTGCTCGACGTGCAACACGACCTGTTCGACCTCGGCGGCGAATTGTGCCTGCCGGGCCACACGGCGATCACGCCCGAACACGTCGCGCGGCTCGAGCGCACCCTGGACCGCTTCAACGCCGATCTGCCGCCGCTCGAGGAGTTCATCCTGCCGGGCGGGGGGCGCGCCGCATCGGCCTGCCACCTTGCACGCACCGTGTGCCGGCGCGCCGAACGGCGCCTGGTCACGCTGCGGCGCAGCCAAACGGTCGGCGCGGAGGCGATGCGGTACCTCAACCGCCTCTCCGACCTGCTGTTCGTGCTCGCGCGCGTACTGGCCCGGTCGGCGGGCGCCGGTGAGACGCCGTGGCGCCGGCGGGAACCCCCACCTTCGGGTCGGCGCGGGCGGGACGGGTAAGCCGGTCTCCGGCGAGCCCCGTTGCGTCCGGCGGGATCGAACCCGGTGACCGCCCGTGCATCCCCATGATTACGCGCGGCCACTCCGGGAACGCCGGCGATCTTGCCGGAAGAACAAAAAAAGGCGGAACCGATCGGTGTCGGTTCCGCCTGGTCGATGGACGCCGCGCCTGCAAAACGGCCGCGGTCCACCACGGACGCGCCGGGGCTAACGCCAGATGGGACGTCCGCCGACACCCTTCACCTGCTCACGCCAAGTCGTCTCGACCAGCTTCACCACACTCGACGGCATGGGAATATAGTCCAGCTTCTCGGCGATCCGCGTGCCGTGATGGAAGCTCCAGGCGAAGAACCGCAGGACCTTGCGGGTCTGCGCCGGGTTCGAGGGGTGCTTGGGTACCAGCACGAAGGTCGCGCCGGTGATCGGCCAGCTTTCACTACCCGGCTGATTCGTGAGAATCAAATAGTAGCCCGGGGCGTCCTTCCAGTCGGCGTTTGCGGCGGCGGCGGCGAATGCCCGCGCGGTGGGTCGTACCACGCGCCCGGCACGGTTCACCATACGTGCGTAGTTCATCTGGTTTTGGAGCACGTAGGCATATTCGTTGTAGCCGATGGCGCCCCGCAGCCGCTGGACGTAGGCGGCCACACCTTCATTACCCTTGCCGCCGACACCGGCGGGCCAGGGAACCGCCTTTCCGAAGCCCATCTTGTCCTTCCAGGCACGACTGACCTTGCTGAGATAGTTGGTAAAGATGAAGGTGGTGCCGGAGCCGTCGGAACGATGTACGACGATGATGGGGAGATCGGGCAGGCGCAGGCGCGGGTTGAGCCGCTTGATGCGCGGGTCATTCCACTTTTTGACATCGCCCAGGTAGATCTCCGCGAGCAGCTTCCCGTCGAGGACGAGCCGGCCGCGCTTCACTCCCGGAAGATTGATGGTCGGGATCACGCCGCCCATTGCGGTGGGAAACTGGACGAGCCCCTTCGCGTCCAGCTGACCGATCTTCATGGGTGCATCGGATGCACCGAAATCCACGGTGCGCGCCTCGATTTGGCGGATGCCGCCGCCCGAACCGATGGACTGATAGTTGAGCTTGACCCCGTGATCCCTCGCGTAGGTCTGTGCCCATGCGGAATAGAGCGGATAGGCGAAGGTCGATCCCGCGCCGACGATCTGGGTGGTGGCGTGGGCCGGCCCGGCAGCCCCGAAACCGAGCAGGGTGCCCCCGAGCAACAGCGCTGTTCCGAATCGCTTCAGCATAATCGAATTACCTCGCGTGTTTGCCAAGCGTGCTGGTCAGTTGTCGCGGCTGCCTTGGCGGAACGCGCTGTCGTGCGCCCGGCGTACAACCGTCGGCGCAGAGTCTATGGCTGTAATATGACAACGCCATGACCGTATGCGGGTGCGTCGTCCGCGCCACCACCTTCATCGCTTCCATGAGCCGGGCTTGCGGTGACGGCCCGCGGCCGGGTGGAGGCCGTTTCGGCGTACAATCGAATCCGGCTGTGGTGACCTTGTGTGCGTGCGGAGGCGGGAGGGCGGAGTGAAACAGGCGGCGGTCGTGATCGGCATGGGCGAGATGGGCGGCGTGTTCGCGCGCGGTTTTTTGCGCGACGGCCGGGCCGTGGTCCCGGTGTTGCGCAATAGCGATCTCACGCAACTCGCCGCCGAGTTTGCGGAGCCGGCGGTGGTGCTCGTGGCGGTGGGTGAGGCGCAGTTGCACGACGTGCTGGCGGAGATACCGGCGCCGTGGCGCGGCCGGCCGGCGTTGCTTCAGAACGAGCTGCTTGCGCGGGACTGGGAGCGCCACGGACTCGATACGCCGACGCTCGCCGTGGTGTGGTTCGAGAAGAAGCCGGGGCGGGATGCGAAGGTGATCCTGCCGACCCCGTTGTACGGGCCGGCGGCCGGCGTGCTCGCCGCCGCGCTGGAAGCGCTCGGGATCCCGTGCCGCCTCCTGGAGGATGCGTCGCAGCTTGATTTCGAACTGGTTCGCAAGAACCTATATATCCTCGTCTCCAACATCGCGGGCCTGGAGGTGGGCGGCGACGTAGGCGGTCTTTGGGCCGCGCACCGGGATCTCGCCCTGACGGTCGCCGACGAGGTCCTGGCGATCCAGGAGTGGCTGACGGGAACGCCGCTCGCCCGCGATGCGCTGATCGACGGCATGGTGGAGGCGTTCCGGGCCGATCCGGCGCATCGTTGCACCGGGCGCAGTGCACCCGGGCGCCTGGCACGCGCCCTGGCGCACGCGGATCAGGCCGGTCTCGACGTCCCGCGGCTGCGTGCGATCGGCGCGCGCAGCGCCGGTACCTGATCCGCGTCGCTTCCGCGCAAAACCGCGTTCTCCGGTACCGGCGGCGCCGGACGGCCCGAATTGATTCCAGGATGAAAAAATTTGATGGCGCGCGGTGGAAATAATCCCGCTCGACACGGCACCGGTCCGTGAACTTTCCACATAGGCCCCGGTCATATCTCGTGGATGCCTGAGGATTGGCGCCCACCCGCTTTTCCTCCCTGAGCGGGTATATGCATCCGGTTCTCCCCAGACCGGGTGAAAGCGTTACCCCGGTTTTCTCCCCCCCCTTGAAAACCGGGGTTTTTTTGTTCGGGACTCGCGGCCCGGTCAGTCCGCCGCCGACCGGTCCCGGTCGTCTTTCAGCCAGCGGTCCAGATCGTCCACCAAGTCGTCGATCCCCATCCGCTGCGGGGCCGAGAACAACTGTGCGCTGAAATCCGGGTTCCGTCCGCTCTGTTCCCGAAGCACTTTCAACAGCACGGCCTTTCCCGCGCCGCGCCCCAGTTTGTCCGCTTTGGTCAGCAGCACGTGGACCGGGAGCGCGACGCCCGCGCACCATTGCAGCAGCGTGTCATCGGCGGTCCCCAAGGGGTGCCGGATATCCGTGACCAGGATCAGCCCGCGCAGGGAGCGCCGCCGGCCCAGATAGTCCTCCAGCCCGCGTTCCCACCGGGCCTTGATCGCACGCGGGACTTTCGCGTAACCGTAGCCCGGCAGATCGACGAGCCGTAGCCCGGGCGCCACCTCGAAGAAATTCAGCAGTTGCGTGCGCCCCGGCGTGCGACTCACGCGGGCCAGGCCCCGGTGCCCCACCAAGGCGTTCAGGGCGCTGGACTTGCCGGCATTGGAGCGTCCCGCGAAGGCGACTTCGCGGCCCCGGTCGGGTGGCGCGCGCGCAAGGTCCGGGGCGCTGGCCAAAAAGCGCGTGGCGTGGTAGCGGTTGCTCATTACTCGGTCCTCTCATGTCGCGCCGGGCGACGGGCGCACCTTTCAATGATCCGGTTTGCCGCGGCCCCGGGCAAGCGCCGCGCCGCAGTCGGCCCACGGCCGGTCGAGACGTTGCGCGACATCGCCGCTCGATGCAACCGCCCTTTCCGCACAGAGGACGGCGTTCGGCGAAGTGCATCCACCGACTCGGTGTGGGTCGTCCCGGTGAGCGTTTCGCAAGCCCGGCTTGCTTGCTTTTGTTCCGGGAAGTGTTAGGCTGTTGAGCATCATGAGATGGAATTCTGTAGGGACAACTCCATGAAATCACAAACAAACCGGCGCCGCTGGCAGCGGTGTCTGGTACCCTTCCTGTGGGTGTTGCTGGTGAGCGTCGCGTGGGCCGCGCCGTCCCCACCCGGAGGTGCGAAGTTCGAAGCGGGCTTCGACTATCGCTTGATCGATCCGCCGGTCCGGATCCCGGGCGCGGAGCCGGGCAAGGTGACGGTGGTCGAGTTCTTCTGGTACGGCTGCCCCCACTGCTACCGCCTCGAGCCGTACCTGGACAAGTGGCTCAAGCATAAGCCGCCCGGCGTGCAGTTTATCCGTATCCCCGCCCCCCTCAATGCGGCCTGGACCGTGCACGCCCGCGCCTACTATGCCGCCAAGGAACTCGGCGTCCTGTCACGGCTGTTTCAACCGTTGTTCAACGCCATTCAGCGCGAGGGCTCCGCGCTGGGGACCGAGGACGCCCTGGCCGATTTCTTCGCCCGACACGGGGTCAAGCCCGCGGCGTTCCGGACCGCCTACGGGTCGTTCACGGTGGACGCCGAGGTGCGCCGCGCACGGGCGCTGGCACAGCGTATCGGGATCACCGGTGTCCCGACCGTAGTCGTGGCGGGAAAGTATCGGACCGGCATGGAGCTTGCCGGCAGCGATCGGCGGCTCATCGCCATCGTGAACTACCTCGTCCGCAAGGAGAGCCGTCGGGGCCTGCATGCGGGTGCGTTCAAGTCCGCGGCCGCCTCCGCCGCCAACCAATCGACCGCGCGGTAGAGCGGTTCCCGGGGCGGTCGGTGGTGCGTCGGGCGGTCGGCGCGCGCATAGTCAGGGACCGAGCGGCCCCATGATTGCAGCGGAACTCTTCGTCAGGTGCCTCGAAAACGAGGGGGTCGAGTATGTATTCGGCCTGCCCGGCGAAGAGAACCTGGACGTGCTCGACGCCCTGATCGACTCTCCGATACGGTTCGTCACCACGCGCCATGAGCAGGGCGCCGCATTCATGGCCGACGTCTACGGCCGTCTGACCGGCCACGCCGGGGTGTGCCTCTCGACGTTGGGCCCGGGCGCCACCAATCTCATCACCGGTGTGGCCGACGCCAACATGGATCATGCGCCGCTGGTGGCCGTCTCCGGCCAGGCGGGCACCAACCGCCTGCACAAGGAGTCTCACCAGACCCTGGATCTGGAGCTGATGTTCGCGCCGGTGACCAAGTATTCCTCCCGGCTGTTGACCCCGAACATCATCCCCGAGGTGGTGCGCAAGGCCTTCAAGCTGGCGCAAACGGAAAAGATGGGGGCCTGCTTCATCGAGTTTCCGGAAAATATCGCGCGTATGACCATCGAGGACGCACCGTTGCCGGTGCGCCAGCCGATGTTACCCGAGCCGACCGCCGACCGCCTCAACTACGCCGCGGAACTCATTTCCGAGGCGCGCGATCCGATCATCCTGGCGGGCAACGGCGTGATCCGCTCCAAGGCCTGGCGGCAGTTGGCGGAGTTCTCCAGGCGCCTGAACATTCCCGTCGCCAATACCTTCATGGCGAAGGGGGTGGTGCCGTTCTTCAAGAACCCGCTCGCGCTGGGCAGCGTGGGTCTGCAGTCCAATGACTACGTCAATTGCGGCTTCAGCCGCGCCGATGTGATCATCTGCGTGGGCTACGACCTGGCCGAGTACCACCCCGATCTCTGGCATCCGACCCGCGACCGCACGCTGATCCACCTGGATGCCAATCCCGCCGAGGTGGATGCGCACTATAATATCGAGTGCGGCGCGGTGGGCGACATCAAGCACAGCCTGACGCGGATCGCGGAACTCGCCACCCCCCACGACGACCACAAGATGCATGTGCTTCGCACCATGCTCATGGAAGAGATGCAGGCGCTCAGTGAGGACGAGGGCTTCCCCGTAAAGCCGCAGAAGATCATCTGGGATCTGCGCACCGCCATGGAACTCGAGGACATCGTCATCTGTGACGTGGGCGCGCACAAGATGTGGATGGCGCGCATGTTCCGCTGCGAGTACCCGAACACCTGCATCATCTCCAACGGCTTCGCGAGCATGGGGATCGCGGTCCCGGGCGCCATAGCCGCCAAGATGGTATCCCCCGATCGCTCGGTCGTGGCGGTGACCGGAGACGCGGGTTTTCTCATGAACTGCCAGGAGATCGAGACCGCCGTACGCCTGGACGTGCCCATCGTGGTGCTGATCTGGAACGACGGCGGCTACGGACTCATCGAGTGGAAGCAGATGAACCAATTTCATCGTTCCGCCTATGTGAAATTCGGCAACCCCGATTTCGTGCGCCTGGCCGAGGCCTTCGGGGCCAAGGGATACCGGGTGCACGGCGCCGCGGAACTGCTGCCGACGTTGCGGGAGGCGCTGGCATCACGCCGCGTGTGCATCGTGGACTGCCCCGTCGACTACGCGGAGAACCTCAAGCTCACGTCGAAACTGGGCGAGATGGTCTGCCCGATATGACGCTTCCCTATCCTTCCAACGGGGTTCCGCCCCGGTTGCAACCGTTGTGCCCGGGACCGGGGCCGCGCCGCAGCACCGCGGAACCCGGGCAGCGCCTGCGGCTGTTGAGTTACAACATCCAGGCGGGTATTTCCACCAGCCACTTCTATCAGTACCTCACACACAGTTGGAAGCACGTGCTCCCGGATGCGGGGCGCTTCGTGAACCTGGACAGCATCGCCCGGCTGGTGAGCGGGTTCGACATCGTCGGCATGCAGGAGGTGGACCCGGGCAGCCTGCGCAGCGGCTTCGTCAATCAGACCGAATACCTGGCGCTCAAGGCGGGATTCCCCTACTGGCACTACCAGACCAACCGATGCATCGGCAAGGTCGCGCGCCAGAGTATCGGTGTCCTGAGTCGCTTTCGCCCGACCCTGCTCACCGAGCACAAGCTCCCCGGTCGCATCCCGGGTCGTGGCGCGCTGCGCGTGGAATTCGGCGCCCCCGGCATGCAACTGGTGCTGCTGATCATCCATCTCGCGCTGGGGCGGCGCGCCAGGCTCCAGCAGCTCAAATTTATCGGCGAACTGATCAGCGACGACCCGAACGTGATCGTGATGGGCGACCTCAACTGCCGCTCACGCAGCCAGGAGATCGATCAGTTGCTGAAAGATACCGGGCTGTGCGAGCCGATCCACGACCTGTTGACGTTTCCGAGCTGGCGCCCGAGCCGCAACATCGACCACATCCTGGTCAGCCCGTCGCTGAAGGTGGAGCGTGTGTCGGTGCTCGACTACCCGTTCTCCGACCACCTGCCCGTGGCCATGGACGTGACCCTGCCCGGAGGGCTGCGGCTGGGCGCATGAGCCCGGCGCCGGTCGCCGCCCACGTCGCGGGCACCGGGCGCCACCGCGAGAGAGACCTTGATGATCGCACTGCTCATCCTGCTCGCGGGCTTCGTGTCGTTTCTGCTCTGGCGCGCGATGGGTGAGCGCCCCGACTTCGATCTGCGGATCCGCGGGCATCGCGTCGAGTGTGTCCGAGGCGAGGTCCCCGGGTCGTTTCTGCACGCCGGCGCCGAGGTGGCGCGTATCGCCGGCCTGCGGCGCGGGCGGATCCGCGGCTACCTGGACGGCAACTCGGTGCACCTGCGTTTCTCTTCCGCCGTCCCGGAGGCCGTGCGCCAGCGCTTTCGCAATGTCTGGCCCCACGACGCGACACCCGGGCCGCGCCCACCCCGATCCGGCGGGCCGCGGCGCCGCGCGCGGGGCTGACGCGCGGTGCACCCGCACGATAGACTTCGGTAGCGTCCGTCGGTCCGACGGGCGGTGCCCGACGCCGTGGAGGAGGGCCGATCGATCATGCACACTTCGGTACTGGAACCGCGTTATTCGCCGGGGGAGGAAATCGCCCACAGCGTAACCCATGGGATCGGCCTGGCGCTGGCCGTGGCGGGCCTGGTCGTGCTGGTGGTGTTCGCCGCACCACAGGGGGGTGCCGGGCGGATCGCCTCCTCGGCGGTGTTCGGTGCCACCCTGGTACTGCTCTATCTGGCCTCGATGCTCTACCACGCCATTTCCGCACCGCGCGCCAAAGGCGTACTGCGGCATCTCGATCACTGCGCCATTTATCTATTGATCGCGGGCACCTACACGCCGTTCGCGCTGGTGAGCCTGCGCGGTGCGTTCGGTTGGTCGCTGTTCGGTGTGGTCTGGGGGCTCGCCCTGCTGGGGATGGCCCGCGAGCTGTTCACACGGCGCGGTTCCAATGTCCTCTCGGTGGCCCTGTACTTGGGCCTCGGCTGGCTGGCGGCGGCCGTGATCCCGCCGCTCGCACGGGTCGTGCCGAGCGCGGGGCTGCTGCTCCTGGTGTCGGGCGGTGTCGCCTACAGCGCGGGATTGGTCTTCTATCTATGGCACCGCCTTCCCTATCACCATGCCGTCTGGCATGGCTTCGTCCTCGCCGGGAGCGCCTGTCACTTCTTCGCCGTCCTGTTCTATGTGATCCGCGTCCCGGCTTGAGGATGCAGCGCCCCCCTCCGCGACGAACGCCGGGGGCGCGTGTTCTTACGGAGTACGTTATCGTTGCGAAGGGGGCCGGGGTGAGGGGGTGTAATCAACCCGGAAGTCTGAAAAGCACGCGGGGCGCAACAACGCTCCGGCCGGGTGTAAGATAAGCCCGTGGATGGGAAAGAGGCGTAATGGTCACCGACCCCATGATGGATCCGATCGAATTGTTTGGGCAGTGGTATGAGAGGGCGCGCGGGGCGGGCTTGGCATTGCCGCAGGCCATGACGCTCGCCACCGCGGGGCGCTTCGGAAAGCCGGCGGCGCGGGTCGTCCTGCTCAGCAGCTTCGATCACCGCGGCTTCGTGTTCCACACCAACTACGAGAGCGTCAAGGGCGAAGAGATCGCCGCCGAGCCGCACGTGGCACTCGTCTTCTGGTGGGAGCCGCCGGGCTATCAGGTGCGCATCGAGGGCCGCGCGGAGAAGACGACGCCCGCCGAGTCCGATGCCTATTTCCGCGAGCGCCCGCGCGGCCACCGGCTCTCCGCCTGGGCCTCGGACCAGAGCCGCGTGATTCCCGACCGGGCCGTGCTCGAGGCGCGCATGGTCGAGGCGACGGAGCGCTTCGGTGATGCCGAGGTGCCGCGCCCGCCGCATTGGGGCGGCTACCGCGTCGTGCCCGAGCTGATGGAGTTCTGGGAGAATCGTCCGGATCGCCTGCACGATCGGCTGCGCTACCGGCGCGCCGGCGACCGATGGGCCGTGGAGCGACTGGCGCCGTAAGGCGGGTACGGGGGCCCTGCGCGCCCGTGTGGGATAGAATAACGGGCTGAGACCCCCTGCGAGAATCCGAAGGAGCCACACGATGCCCCGTACGCGAACCTGGATCGTACTCGGTTTGGTCCTGGCCGCCGCCGTGGCGCGGCTCGTGCCGCACGTGCCCAACTTCACCCCGGTGGAGGCCATGGCACTCTTCGGCGGCGCCTACCTCGGCGATCGGCGCACCGCGCTGCTGGCCCCGCTCGCCGCCCTGTTCGCCAGCGATCTGGTGCTCGGCTACGCGGTCTACGGTTACGGCCTGACCTATCCGGGGATGGCGTTCGTCTACCTCGCAGTGGCTGCGATCGCCGTCCTCGGCGGATTGCTCGGCGCACGCGCGGGTGCGGGTCGCGTGGCGCTCGGCGCCCTCGGTGCCGCATCACTCTTTTTCCTGGTCACCAACTTCGGTGTCTGGCTCACCGGCGGACTCTACCCGCACACTCCCGGAGGGCTGCTCGCCTGTTACACCGCGGCGCTGCCGTTCTTCCGCTACACGCTCTCCGGCACGGCACTCTACTCGGCCCTGCTCTTTGGCGGGTTCGCATTGGTGCGTCGCGTCCCCGCGCGATCCGGCCTGCGGGGTGCCGCGTCTTAGCGGGATGGAAAAGGTCGGGGACGCTTTTTCCAAAGTCCGTAAAATCAATAATTCAACCCGAAATCAAACCGCCGAAGATGCGTAGAGCGGCGATGGCGGAGTCGGGTAGGCTCGGTAGACGTGCCTGAATATTATCCCCCGCTCTCGCGTTCACGCTATCTGTTCAACCACAATGCGTTGGCCAAGGTCTTCCGCAGCCAAGCGGCTGGAGGCCATCACCCGAGAGGGCCTGTCCTTACCTTCAAGCCACCCAAAAGAGTGGGTGGTTCACTGTAAGTCGGTTGGCGCTGGTGAGAAGGTGTTGGTCTACCGGGGGCGTTATCTTTATCGCGGCGTGATCCGGGAGCAAGACCTTGTCACCTGCAAGGATGGCAGGGTGAGCTTCCGTTACCGAAACGCCAAGACCAAGAAAACAGAGTGCCGAACGGTCGCCGGACCCCTCTTCCTGTGGCTGATCGCCCGGCATGTGCTGCCAAAGGGGGTTCGGCGAGCGCGGAATTTCGGATTTCTGTAGCCCAACCGCAAGCGGCTGATTCGCTTGCTTCAGTATTTGCTGGGGCTCGACCCGAGCCACGCATTGAGATCGATCCCAAAACGCCCTCGGATGATCTGTCCTCGTTGCGGTGCCAAGATGAAGGTTCTTGAAACACGGTTGCCACACTGGTTCGTGTTGCCAACGCCGATGTCGACATGAGGACGCCGACGCTACGGATGATGTAAACGTAAACGCCAATTGGGGAGGTATGGGAGTCGGACGAGCCCTCCGAGGGACTCCTTCGGCTCGGATAAGGGCGATAGGGGAATGGCACTAAGTTAAGCCCGTAACTTCTTTGCATGCCCATATTTTTCAATTTCCATCCGTGCTTGCTGCCGAGGTCTATCCAATCGCGGGAAAGGCTTTGGCCTGCGTTTGACGGCCCGCGGTTCGATTCTTCCGGGTCGATCGGCTACTCGTATTTGAGCAATTGAGCGTGATCACGATAATCGATGTAGTCATGTTCACGCTATTTGAGGGTCTTGCGGGTAGTGTCTGCCGGGCGCTGGGGAGGCGGCGTTGCCGGCGGTGATGCTCTTGATGGGGGGGGTGGTATCAGAAGGTTGGCAACTCGTCGTTGGAGGTCTCATTCTCAAACAGATCCCGTTGAGATTGATCCTCTTCCCGGTAATACCGGAGTAGCTGAGCGGCGTAGTGGTTTTCGAACGCGGTGGTGAGTTGGTAGAGGGGGTCGAGCATTGCGCTGGCGGTTTCGTCCGCGAGATCAGGCGGATCAACGAACCGGAGTGACTGGGGATTCATGGGTATGTCCTTGGTTGCTCAGGCGATTTTGCGGGGTTTGGATGGCGGGGCGCTATAGAGTTCCAGGAAGAGCTTTTCATCGAGTTGAGGGAGTTTGCGTTGGGTGGCGGTAGCCAGCAATTCACCGGCCATGCCGGTGAGCACGCGGTAGTTGCCAACGGCATGGTCGCACAGGGTGGCGGCCAGCTCCTTTGTCATCAGATGGGCGTTGCCGGCGCTGGACAGCAGATGGGCCAGGCACTCGGCCAGTTCGTCGCGACCGGCATACTCCATGATCAGACGGGTGCGGATGCGGCTGCCCAGGGGCAGCAGTTCGTCCCGGCGCAGCTTGGTGTTCAGGCGGGCGTCACCGGCGAACACGACACTGAGCAGATTGCGGGAGTCGAACTGCATGCTGCTGAGCAGGCGCAGTTCACTCAGCACGCCCGGTTGCATCTCCTGGGCCTCATCGATCAGCAACACCGGGCGCAACAGGGTACCCTCGAGATGGGCCAGCCACCGTTCGCGCAAGGCCTTGAAGCCACCCCAGCGGTTGTGCGGGCGCAGTTCGACGCCGAACAGATCCCCCATCTCGCGGTAGAAGTCGGCCAGGTTGCCACTGGGATGGGTGATGGCGCCGACGCTGAGATCACGCAACTGCCCCAGGCGTTCCGCGAGCATGCGCAGCACGACGCTCTTGCCGGTGCCGGGATCCCCGCTGATCAGGGCAAAGCCGCCTTCCCGGATCAGTCCCTGTTCGATGCGCCAGCAGAAGCTTTCGACCTTCGCCGTGGTATACAGGGCCTCGATGGGCAGTTCCGGTGAGAAGGGATTCCATTTGAGGCCGTAGAGGGCGAGCAGTTTCCGGTTCATGGGTCTTTCTCCGAGGGGGGATGAGGAAGGTAGGCCGGCGGGCGGCCGGTGGCGGCGTAGTCCGCCAAGCATTTGCGCAGCAGCGGCGGCAGTTCATCGCCCGGGGGACTCTCGGGGCCCTCGTTGGCCGGTGTCAGCGCGCGGCGCCGGCCATCGGCATTGGCCGTCTTGTCCAGGGGATAGAGGGGACACAGGACGCCCCGCGTGCGGGGGTCGAGCAGTTCCACCGCACGCAGATCCCACCGGGCATAGTGGACCACGGCCGTTTCCAACGGCCCGGGATCTCGAAGCGCTTGCCCTCCAGGCTGATGGTGCCGTCCGTACGACGCTGCTTGCGTTTGACGGTGCAACGAAAGGCCCGGCGCAGGGCCTGGCTGTCGGGGCATTCGCGCCCCACATCGGGCGCATCGAGAAAGCGCTTGAGCGGGGTTGTGCCGATCTCACTGTGTAGATTCTGATGGTATTCCTGCTCCACCCAGGCCTGGGTGATCGCATTGAGCCGCTCCAGGCTCAGTTCGGATACCCCTTCGAGCATGGCCACCAGGCGTCCTTCCACCGTGGCCCAGAGGGTCTCCTGCTTGGCATTCTGATAGGGGCTGTAGGGCAGCGTGGTCTCGTGCACGATGCCGAGCTTGTGCAGGCCGGCGGTGAACTCCTCGGCCTTCATCGCGGCCCCGTTATCGGTCATCAGGGCACGGGGCAATCCACGCTTCTGCAGGGCCTGACACAGCCCATGCACCAGCATCTCGGCCGTCTCATTCAGATACCATTGCAGATGGCAGACCAGCCGGGAGTGATCGTCGATAAAACACGCCAGCAACGGACACACCCACTCGCCCGAGGGGGTCAGCACCCGCAACGAGCCGTGGTGAAAGTCGCTATGCCAAAGGCCGTGGACCTGCTCGGCCTCGTAGCTGCGCACCTCCAAGCGCTCTAACCGCTGCGCGGCCTGGCGCCCGCCGGGGGTATCGGGCCGGCAACGACGCCGGCGGCGCCAGCCTTGTGCCTTCCTGTAGCGGCGGACCGTGCCATAGGAGGGTAAGGGCTGTAACGCGAGCTGCTCTTCGGCCAGGGCCGCCAGGTTGTCGTAGTGCAGTTGCACCGTCCAGCCGGAATGAGACCGGTACTGCCCATCGAGGGCCTGGATCAGGGCCGCGGACAGGGTCCGGAAACGGCCCGCGTCCTCGCGCACCGGGCGGCGCAGGGCCGCCACCGGGTCGGTGGCCTTGCGGGCAGCGTGGTACCACCGCTCCAGGGTCGCGAAGCGGATACGAACCACGGTGCCCTCGACCGGGTGACGCCACTCGCCGGCCGCCAACCCCTGAAGGCGCCGGCGTAGCCCCCCCCCGGGGGGGCGGTGCGGCCAGCAGGGGGCCAATGATCGCAAAGCGCCATCGCGCCCAGCGATCCGGATCATCGGCTCCCGGCATTCATCCTCTCCCCATCCTCATGGGCGGGGGAGTCTACGCGGCCCCTGTCAGCTCATGCGATCACATCTTCTGCGGGTCCGGGTCCACCCGCAAATAACCCGTACACAGAGCACTCGTGATCGGGGCAATCAGGCCCAGTAGCCGGCTCAGGCGCTGGCGCAGATCATCCCCGTTCAGACGGCCCAGCAGAGCGCCGGGCAAGGCGGCGGCCTTCACCGGCGGCATGAACTTCCCTCGCTCGGCCCGCCAAGTGCGACTGGCCACGAACGTCTCGCGCCACCATCGCCGCCACCGCCCAATCGTCTGCGGCCAAAGATCCAACGGCTCGATCAAGATCGCTCGCCGCCGGGGCGTCAGGCCCTGCTCCAGCGCCGTCACCAGGACCACAATCACGCTCAGGTAGACCTTGCGACCCAGAAAACGCACCGAGGGCGGCGTCGTACGCCGCCGGCAACCCTCCTCAGCACAACAGAAACTCAGCCGGCTCGTGTAGCTCTCGTCCAGCACACCGCGGGCTCCCCGGGGCTTGCGAGGATAGCGGGCACTGTGCAATACCCCTCCGCACGAACAACCCCCCGCCCGAACCTCGGCGGCAATCTGTTCATCTACCCGGAAAAGAAACTGATAAAACCTGGAATCGTTGATAAAACCGTGGCACATTGGAGCGGTCTCCCTCTTTTTTCTTGCTCGAAAAAACAGGAGACAGCCCCCTCGGATAATTTTCAAGTTATTTGAGGGGGTTTTTCTTTGACCATCAAATAATCTGATCAAAAAGCAGGCGGTTACCATCAATTATTGTGGTCATACTCATAATCGCACCGCATCCAGAACGGCCTCGGCACGGGTGCAGACGTTCAGCTTCCCGAGCGGAATTCGGGTAGAGTAGAGAGCAGGTTTCCTCATCGGTAGAAATGGCCTATCTGTTTCCGCCCCTTTCGTCCGGCGGTGCCTCAATAGCCATTCCATGGATAACGTTACCCGCCCTCCCTCATTAAACCGTGCATACGGTTTTCCCGTACACGGCTTTCCGATGTTCTTCATGCCAAGGCATGCGCCCTCTTCCAGGGAGCTGTCGTCGGGAGTTTGAACAGTCCATAACGCTCATACAGCACGCTGTGGGGGAACCTTGTGTATCCAAAATAACGGATTCTCACCTTGTGACGTTTTCACAAATGTGTACGCAATCGCTCCTCTGCATGCCACCAGTGAAATCCAAAAAGATATTTTCAATAGACCGTATAACCACTCCGAAACCGGCGGGCTTGTCCAACAAACGTTTCAGATCGTGGTTCGCTTTGCTCTCACGATCTAACCTTATACGTTATGTGCGTTTGATCCAGTAGCCAGGCCTTCTACTGTTGTGCATCACAGCTACTACGAAAACATGGCTATCCTTCTCTTTATAAATTATGGAGAAAGGAAATTTGGTAAGGAGAAATCTACGAAACCCTCTTTGAAATTTTGGCCAAGTTTGCGGTAGTTCTGCAACCGCTTCATACGCTGATTCAAGTTCAGTTATGAAGTCGTCGCCCAAGCCACCTGCTTGTTTTTGATACCAATCGTAGGAGGATTTTACTTCTGATGCCACATCTGGATGGAAGAGTAATTTAAGCATCCTAGCTTTTTATTTCGCTTTTTATTTCTTCCCATGAAACAGGCTTCACACTTCCAGAAACAAGTTCAGCATACCGTTTTTCAGCCAGATCCGCCCAAGCCTCTTCAACATTTTCGTCTTGCTTGGTTTCAAGAGACGAAATCAGACAATGCGCAATTAGTGCCTTTTCATCTGCCGATAATCTTTTAATATTTTCAATGACTTGTTTGATTTTTTCTGCCATGTCTGCCTGCCTCTCTAAACAAGTTACAATGAGTCTACCATGCAGGGTAGGAAAGCACATAACGCTCGCCATCAGCCGCCGCTTTGGAGTGGAGCCGAAAGCGTAGCGGAAAAGCGGTCGGATGCATGGCGTTGTTAGATGCCGAACGCTGGATTGTCTGAAATCAATGGGGCGGAATGTAGGAAGA
>BDTW01000022.1 GCA_002897735.1 bacterium BMS3Bbin13
AGGCGGGATTGTCGGCTCATACCTGGCTTCCGGCGTATCCCCATGGGGATAAGTCCGATAGGTGTGGGCACTGAATGGAGAGTTTATTTCAGTATTTTCAAGACCTTAAAGAAAAATGGCGGAGAGGGTGGGATTCGAACCCACGTGGGGCGCAATGCCCCCAACCGATTTCGAGTCGGTGCCGTTGTGACCGCTTCGGTACCTCTCCGGTGACTCTTGTAGGGCGCGGCTGCAACCGGGCCGCGGGGTAAAGTCCCATGGCCGCGCGCCCGATGAACGGACGGCCCGTTTCCGGGCCGGACACGGCAATTGCGGGACGTCCCCGCGCGCCGCCGGAGCGCTGATGTTCACAATGTTATTGTACCCTAATGAGCCGACGACGATCGAACCCTCTCGCGAGGTGGCACCTCAGCCGGATTTCCGCCATCCGCCCCCCCTGGGGAGGGGTGGCATGGCTGGGCGTGTTGGCGCTGGCGCTCTCGGGGTGTCACCATCGACCCGTTCTGAATGCGCTTCAGAAGGTCGAGAAGCGCGGTGTGCTGCGGGTCATCACCCGCAACAACCCGACCACCTATTACCAGGGGCCGGCCGGACCGGAGGGGCCCGAGTATGACCTGGTACACCGCTTCGCCGCCGAACTGGGGGTCAAGCTTCGGCTGATCGTCCCGGACAGCTTCAATGAGATCCTGCCCATGATCGCGGTGGGAAAGGCGGATCTGGCGGCCGCGGGCCTCACGGTGACGCCCCGGCGCGAGCGCTACGTGCGTTTCACGCCGCCCTACCAGATCGTCACGGCACAGGTCGTCTACCGCGTGGGCCACCCGCGCCCGCGCGACGTTCAGGGGCTGATCGGCGGGCGGTTGATGGTGGTGGCCGGCAGCAGCTACATCGAGCGGCTCAAGGCCTTGAAGATGCGTTACCCGCGTCTGAAGTGGGAGGCGACCACGGATTTCAGCAGCGAGGACCTGCTGGGGCTGGTCTCGGAGCAGGAGATCGACTACACGATCGCCGATTCCAATGCGGTGGCCCTCGATCGGCGCTTCTACCCGGAGTTGCGGGTGGCCTTCAATTTCAGCAAGCCCTCGGGGCTGGCGTGGGCGTTTCCGCGCACGCGCGATGAGAGTCTGTACCGGGTGGCGGCTGCGTTCATCGAGCGAATGCAAAAATCCGGGGTCTTGGCACAAATCCTGGAGCGCTATTACGGGCATATCGCCAGTCTCGGCTACGTGGGTACCAAGCGCTTCATGCAGGACATCAAGACCCGGCTGCCGACCTACCGGAAGCTGTTCGAAGAAGCGGGCACCAAGACCGGAATCGATTGGAAGCTGCTCGCCGCGATCGGCTACCAGGAATCGCACTGGAACCCGCATGCGGTCTCCCCGACCGGCGTGCGCGGACTCATGATGCTGACTCTGGATACCGCCGATCACATCGGCGTGGACAACCGCGTCAATCCGGAGCAGAGCATCCTCGGGGGGGCGCGCTACTTCAAGCAGATCGAGAAGAAGATTCCGACGCGGATCCCGCAGCCGGTACGCACGTGGATGGCGCTGGCGGCATACAACTTGGGATTCGGGCATCTCGAGGATACCCGGATCCTCACCCAGGAGCGCGGCGGCAATCCCGACAGTTGGGTGGACGTGAAGCGCAATCTGCCGCTGCTGAGCCAGAAACGCTGGTATCGCAAGACGCGGAACGGCTACGCACGCGGCATGGAAGCGGCGCACTACGTAAGCAATATCCGCACCTATTTCGACATCCTGACGCGGGTGGAGAGCAAGCAACCTCCGGCACCGGCACTACCGCCGGTGCCGGTCGAGAGCGTGGCATCGGGCCTGCCGTGACATCGATCGGAAATGGCGCCGGCTTGGCACGATGATCCGGCGTCGGCGGGGCGAGCCCCGCCCTACAGATGCCGCGCCGGTAACCGCGCAAGGGCCGGGCTTGCCCGGCCGGTGTCGCCTGGAGCGTGCGGCGCAATGCGCTTCGCTTATTGCCCCTACGGGAGGGGCACTCCGCCGGAATGGGATCAGCCTCGGCGCCGGGCGCGGAAGAATTCCCGCAACAGCGCGCCGCATTCGGCGGCGAGCAGGCCGCCTTCGGCCGGTACGCGGTGATTGAGCCGCGAGTCGCCGAGGATCTCGAATACGCTGCTCACGGCACCGGCGCGGGGGTCGTCGGCGCCGTAGATCAGACGCGCGATGCGCGCGTGAAGCATGGCGCCGGCGCACATCGCGCAGGGTTCGAGCGTGACATAGAGCGCCACGCCGGGCAGACGATAGTTGCCGACCCGTTCGGCGGCGGCCCGCAGGGCCTGGATCTCGGCGTGCGCGCTCGGGTCGCACCGCCCGATCGGCTGATTCCAACCCTCGCCCAGCACCACTCCGTCGCGGACCACAACCGCCCCGACCGGCACCTCGCCGGTCGCGGCCCCACGCCGCGCCAGCGCCAGCGCACGGCGCATCCAACGCAGGTCTTCGGTGTTGTCGAGAGTCGTGGACACCGGCCCGCCATCACGCCCATTCAGTCGTAAATAAGCCGAGAAAAGCCAATAATGGCGCGGGTTTTCCGGTGACTGTCGGTGTCGATGCCATAAAAAATACCATTATCGATAATTCTTGGTGCAATACCGCCTCAACCGGCCTTCCTGAGCGGTGCCACTTCCATGAAACACCCCTACTCCCACTCGATTGTAAACGAGACTGAAAAACCAGTAATGGCGCAGCCCTCTGTGCCAATGTAAGTGATACATCTTCCCCCAAGTAAATTACTGTAGAGGGGGTCGCGGATTTTCAAGACGCGCTTCATCAACTGAATCAAGGAAAAACCATGCTTCTCCCGTTGATTGCAGCCATGACTGGAAGAGATTTTCCCCACCTACCTCAAATGCCTTATAGAAATCGGCTTCGATATCCTCGATGCGGATAAAAAAGGACGGCTTGCCTTGACTCGCCAGAACACCTGCCCGTTGCCGAAACTCTTCGGTCTTACCCGCACCTGCTTCAGCCAAAATCACACAACGATACTCGCGGTCAATATCATCCCATGTCTTTGGTTTGTCATGACCCAAAACTGAAAAGATATCATCGATTTCTCCCTCTAGTTTATCATTTGGGAGAAGCGAAAATTGTCGGTCTAATAGAACATGACTATCCATTCAAATTCTCTATAGTGAGCCCGCGTCTCGGATCTCCTGCAGTTGGCGCAGGTGCTCAAGGTTCCTCGACGCTGTGTCTCGATCCAGCTTGCGAAGTTTGTCAAAGTAGTACGGGTCGAAATGTGGCCATTTCAATAGCGACTGCAGCATAGCTCGAAATGACCCCAGCCCTTTGTCAGGGCGTTCCGTCAGCTTATCAAGTATTGTATCGACGACTTCATGGCGCCTGAGCGCATTCTCACCGTCTATCTTCAGGCAGCTCACTTCAGCTTTGGGGCACCCATGCTTCTCGAGGAATCCTATTATGTCTTTACGGGGCCAGAACAGCGACAGGATGCTGTCTTTCATACAACCTTGGATGTCTGCGGGAAAACTCATGTCTTTGCCCACTATTTATAAATTCGGTCAAGTAGTTGCGCAATAATATCGCTGACTTGCCGCTGCCGTAGAGCTCGTGCTTCACGTCGCTCAGGTTCTTCACTCTCACCCAACTCGAATTTTGCAACTGAAACAGGGCCATCCTTGCGATAGCCTTCTGTCTTTTCATCATCCGCGAAACGCGTACTCAGAATGGCAAGTGATGCGTCGATGACGGCGCCATGCTTGCCACTACACTCCTTGTGGAATTCCTCGCTCACAGCGTTGATCCCTTCGGGCGCATGCTCGATGCAATAGATCAAGTCGTGAGCATCCTTACGTTCGAAACGTTGGTCGAACGCGAAGGCCTTTAGACAGGTAAAGCTGACAAGGTTGGCGTGCCTTATCTTCTCGGTCGTGATGCCGTTACCACCCAGCAGTTCGGCTTTGATCTCGGTGACTTGGTAAAGGTCAAAAACGATGGATGAATGCGGAATATTCAGTGCTGAGATCGCACCTTCCGTGGGTAGGGGTTGGACCTTCCCACCAGCAATGTCTGGAGCGTCCGCCAGCAGTTCCAATACCATCAGCGCACCATGTTCGGTACGGGTTTGCCATCGCCAAGAGAGCTTCTGTTGTTTTTCATTCTCGGCGCGTTCGAAGCCCATTTTCTTAAGGTTGTCCTCCAGCGTATGGTAAGCTTCAGTGTCCGCCAGAATTTGTAAATCAATCACAATATCAACATCAAGCGTTCCTGCATGTGCGGGTACTGTTGGCGGCCGCGCAGCAACGAGGTACCGCGGGGTAAGTCCCCCGACCAGGTAGACTGAATCCTTCCACGGACCTAACCCACGCAACAACGTTACGAGGACACGTTCACAATCCGCCGTATACTGGTCGCTGTAGCCATCGAGCGTTACAGGTTTGGCCATCAGAAGCCAATCCTTTCCTTGCGGAAGTGTTCGGCCATTTCTTTAGAGCGGCCTTCGCCTTGCAACAGATCGAGATAAATCTGGATCGGACTGGCCATCCATAGATCATCAATCCGCTCGCGGAACAACAACTCGCCCGGCGACTTTGCTTCGATAATCGCCAGATTGGCGCCTTCATTCACAACCCGCGCTCCAAGGTCTCCGATAGCGGTGTCGGCGTTCGATCCGGCCAGTAGCCGTGCACGCACTTGGGAAACGTTGGAGAGAAATGGCGTATAACGTTGCGCGGCAGCCTCATGACTGATCGCGTACTCGACGCCATGAGCGTCGAACACTTCTCCGACCCAATTCATTAAGGTGTCCGGCTTAGCAGCCGGGACGTAATACCGGCGCATGGTGGGCGGGCGGATGGTCGCGAGTTGCTTTACCCATGCATCCAGCAAGGCCGTGGGCTCGCGAAGATGTCTCTCTTTGCTCGGCCCTTTCCCACGCGACGCCATCCAGTCGAAGCGTTCAAGTCCAGTCAGCACTTGCGAGGCGGTCGCAGGCGATACCATCGCATGCTTTGCCAACCCCGTAACACCGAACCAATCCTGGTGCTGGATCAGCAGGCTATGGAGCACCTGCGCTCGTCGACCGGTGAATAGGGAGCGAACCGACTTCGCCAGGTTCTTTGGTGGTGGTTTATCGATGTAGAAGTAGGCACCTGGGGCAGGCAGATACAGACTCCCACCGCTGTCGTAGTAACCGACACGCTCATTTCTGAGCAGTTCTTTTGCCCCTGTGGAAATAGACTCAGCCACGAGGAAATATAGAGGATCGTTGACCCGAGCCTGCGGCCAGCGGTGGCTTGTTTCCCGAAACTGCCAGATCACTTGCCTGACATCACGGGGAAAGACAGATTTCTTGACTTCTATGTGCAAAACGAAAGTCTTGCCGGTGACGTTCAGATCGACCTCGGCATCATGGACACGGTCACCACCCTGGCCCTCTGGTTCCAAGCGTTCGAACTCCGCATGTACCTCCGGGAGTTCCCGCAGGACATCAACAAGCTGCCCGACCAACTGGTGTTCACTAAGAGAAGATTTAAGAACCATATTCAACCATTTACTGTTCAGTGAATATACGAAGATTAGCGAATATCACGCTATATTGCAATATTTACTGTTCAGTAAATAATCGGGGTTAGAGGGAAACCAAGTGCTTATAAGCGGCTGTTATTGAGTGAATCAGTAAGGAGCCATGTCGGTTGCGGCCAACATCAAGTCAACCCATCCAGTCACACCACTACCATCATGAGGTAGTGGTGATTACCTAGGCTTCTGCTAAAAGCTCTTTGTTTTTTAAAGTAAAAAATCTCATTGATAATTTATAAAATTTATCAAACCATGATTTTATACTTAAATTCAATTAGTTATATGCGACCTATTCCCACTCGATGGTGGCGGGGGGTTTTCCCGAGATATCATAGGCGACCCGCGAGACGCCCGGCACCTCGTTGATGATGCGCCGCGAGACCCGCTCGAGGAAATCATAGGGCAGGCGCGCCCAGTGCGCGGTCATGAAATCCACCGTCTCGACCGCGCGCAGTGCGATGACGTGGTCGTAGCGGCGCGCGTCGCCGACCACCCCTACCGAGCGCACCGGGAGGAATACGGCGAAGGCCTGGCTAACCTTGTCGTAGAGCCCGTCGGCGCGCAGCTCCTCGATGAAGATGGCGTCGGCCAGGCGCAGGGTATCGGCGTAGTCCTTGCGCACCTCGCCGAGGATGCGCACGCCGAGGCCGGGCCCCGGGAAGGGGTGGCGATAGACCATGTCGGAGGGCAGGCCGAGTTCGACCCCGATCTTGCGCACCTCGTCCTTGAACAGTTCGCGCAACGGCTCGACGAGCTTGAGGTGCATGCGCTCAGGCAACCCGCCCACGTTGTGGTGCGACTTGATCACGTGCGCCTTGCCGGTGGCCGCGCCGGCCGACTCGATCACGTCCGGGTAGATCGTGCCCTGGGCGAGCCAGCGCACGCCCTCGATCCGCGCGGCCTCCTCCTCGAAGATCTCGATGAACAGGCCGCCGATGACCTTGCGCTTGCGTTCCGGGTCGGTCACGCCCTCGAGCGCATCGAGGAAGCGTTTTTCGGCGTCGACGCGCAGCACGCGCACGCCCATGTGTTCCGCGAAGGCGGCCATTACCTGGTCACCCTCGTGCAGGCGCAGCAGGCCGTTGTCCACGAACACGCAGGTCAGTCGCCCGCCGATGGCCCGGTGCAGCAGCGCCGCCACCACCGAGGAGTCCACGCCGCCCGAGAGCGCAAGGAGCACCGGGTCGTCGCCGACCGCCGCGCGCACCCGCCCGATGCTGTCGTCGATGATCTGCGCCGGGGTCCAGAGCGTGCCGCAGCCGCAGATCTCGTGCACGAAGCGCCCGAGGATGCGCGCGCCCTGGCGGGTATGGGTGACCTCGGGGTGGAACTGCAGCCCGTAGAAGCCGCGTTCGTCGTCGGCCATACCCGCGAGCGGCGCGCTGTCGGTGGTCGCGATGACCTTGAAGCCCGGCGGCAGGGCCGCGACCCGGTCGCCGTGGCTCATCCATACATCGAGCAATCCGTAGCCCTCGGGGCTCGCATGGTCCTCGATGTCGCGCAGCAGGCGCGAGTGACCGCGCACGCGCACCTGGGCGTAGCCGTACTCGCGCTTGCCGGAGGGCTCCACCTCCCCGCCGAGCTGTGCGGCCATCGCCTGCATGCCGTAGCAGATACCGAGCACCGGTACGCCGAGTTCAAAGACCGATTCCGGCACGCGCGGCGTGGCGGCCTGCGTGACCGACTCCGGCCCCCCCGAGAGCACGATGCCGCGCGGGGCGAACTCACGCACGCGGGCGGCGTCCACGTCGAAGGGCATGATCTCGCAATACACGCCCGCCTCACGCACGCGGCGCGCAATCAGCTGCGTGTACTGGGATCCGAAGTCCAGGATCAGGATACGTTCGGCATGAATATCGGACATGGCTGGAGGGAGATCGCGTGCCGCACCGACGGTGGATCCCGCGGCCGTGGGCGGCCGCGGGTCCGGGCGCTGCGCCTCAATCGATCCGGTAGTTGGGGGCCTCTTTGGTGATCGCCACGTCGTGTACGTGGCTCTCGCGCACGCCGGCCGCGGTGATCCGCACGAACTGGGCGCGCGCGCGCATCTCCTCGATGCCCTCGCAGCCGACGTACCCCATACCCGCGCGCACGCCCCCGAGGAGCTGCTGGAGGAGGGCCGTCAGGCCGCCCTTGTAGGGCACCCGACCCTCGATACCTTCGGGCACGAGCTTGTCCACGTCGCCGGTACCCTCCTGAAAATAGCGGTCGCTGGAGCCGTTGCGCGCGGCCATCGCCCCCAGCGAGCCCATGCCGCGGTAGGACTTGTAGGAACGGCCCTGGTAGAGTTCGACCTCGCCGGGGGCCTCCTCGATGCCGGCAAACAGCGAGCCGATCATCACCGAGTAGGCGCCGGCCGCCAGGGCCTTGGCGAGATCGCCCGAGTAGCGCACGCCGCCGTCGGCGATGAGCGGGATGCCGCTGTCCCGCAGTGCGTCGGCGACGTTGGCCACCGCCGTGATCTGCGGTACGCCGACCCCGGCCACCACGCGCGTGGTGCAGATCGAGCCCGGCCCGATGCCGACCTTGACGCCGTCCGCGCCGGACTCGACGAGCGCGCGCGCGGCGTCCGCCGTGGCGATATTGCCGCCGATCACCTGCGTATCGGGATAGTGCTCCTTGACCCAGCGCACGCGGTCGAGCACGCCCTGGGCGTGGCCGTGCGCGGTGTCCACGACGAGCACGTCGACGCCCGCCGCGATCAGCGCCTCGACACGCTCCTCGGTGCCCGCGCCGACGCCCACCGCCGCCCCCGTCCGCAGCCTGCCCTGTCCGTCCTTGCAGGCGCTCGGGTAATCCTTGGCCTTCTGGATGTCCTTCACCGTGATCAGCCCGCGCAACTGGAAGCGCTCGTTGACCACCAGGACCTTCTCGATGCGGTGCTTGTGCAGAAGACCGACCACTTCCCCCTTGTCCGCGCCCTCGCGCACCGTCACCAACCGCTCGCGCGGGGTCATGGCGTTCGTGACCGGGTCGCCGAGCCGGGTCTCGAAGCGCAGGTCGCGGCTGGTCACGATGCCCACCAGCGAGCCGCCGTCTTCCACCACCGGAACGCCGGAGATGTTGTGCGCATGGGTCAGGTCCAACACCTGGCGGATGGTGGTCCCGGGGGTGACCGTGATCGGCTCCTTGATGACGCCGCTCTCGAACTTCTTTACGCGGCGCACCTGCTCGGCCTGCTGCTCCGCGGTCATGTTCTTGTGGATGATGCCGATCCCGCCCTCCTGGGCGAGGGCGATGGCGAGGCGCGCCTCGGTTACGGTGTCCATGGCCGCGGAGAGCACGGGGATGTTGAGGCGGATCTCGCGCGTCAGCCAAGTCTCCAGGCACGCATCGCGCGGCAGAACCCTGGAGTGCGCGGGCACCAGGAGCACGTCATCGAAGGTCAGTGCTTCCTCGGCAATGCGCATGGCGGGGCGGTTCCTGGATTGGGTAAGCGGGCATTATAGAGAGTCCCGGTGGACGGGTAAACGCACCTCTTGCCCGCGGACGCCCATCCCACCGGGCGGGGGCGTCCGCGGGGGGGGGTTGGGCGACCGGCGGCCGGGGGTTTATCATGCGCACCATGCTCAGCCTCGACGCCGGCCCGCTCGAGACACGCCCGCAGCGCGATGTCTACACGATCTCGCGGCTCAACCGCGAGGTCCGTATGCGCATCGAGGGCGGTTTCCCGCTGCTCTGGGTGGAAGGGGAGATATCCAACCTCTCGCGACCGGGCTCGGGACACCTGTACCTCACGCTCAAGGACCCCCAGGCGCAGGTGCGCTGCGCGATGTTCCGCGCGCGCAACCGCAACCTCGCCTTCGTGCCGCGCGACGGGATGCAGGTGCTGGTGCGCGCGCGCGCCGGGCTCTACGAGGCGCGCGGCGATTTCCAGCTCGTCGTCGAGCACATGGAGACGGCGGGCGACGGTGCACTGCGCCGCGCCTTCGAGGTCCTCAAGCGGCGCCTCGCGGCCGAGGGGCTCTTCGCGGAGGCGCACAAGCGCCCCCTGCCGACGCCGCCTCGGCGCATCGGCGTGATCACCTCGCCCACCGGCGCCGCCATCCGCGACATCCTGAGCGTCCTGCGCCGGCGCTTCCCGGCCATTCCGGTGCTGATCTACCCGGTGCCGGTGCAGGGCGAGGGTGCGCCGCGCGAGATCGCCGCGGCGCTCGAACTGGCCTCGGAGCGGGCCGAGTGCGACGTCCTGATCCTGACACGCGGCGGCGGCTCGCTGGAGGACCTGTGGGCCTTCAACGAAGAGATCGTCGTGCGCGCGCTCCACGCCTGCGCCATCCCGGTGGTGACCGGCATCGGCCATGAAATCGACTTCACGATCGCCGACTTCGTGGCCGACCGGCGCGCCCCCACCCCATCGGGGGCCGCCGAGGTCGTGAGCCCCGACCAGGCGGAATGGCTGGCGCGCCTGGAACACCAGGGCGCGCGCTTGGTACGCGCCGCCGCGGCCGCGCTCGCGCGTCGCAACGAGCGCCTGGACGCACTGGCCCGGCGGCTACGCACCCAGGACCCCGGCCGGCGGCTGCGCCAGCGCGCCCAGCGCCTCGACGACCTGGATCTGCGACTGCGCGGCGCCCTGCGCGGCGAGCTGCGCGGGCGGCGCTCGACGCTGGCGGAGTTCGCCGCGCGGCTGGAGCACCACTTCCCGCTGGCCCGCGTACAGCAGCTCGCGGGGCATTGCTCCCACCTCGATCACCGGCTGCACACCGCGCTGCACACCGCGATCGCGACACGCACCCAGCGCCTCGCCGCCCTGGGCCGTGCCCTGGACGCGGTCAGCCCGTTGGCGACGCTCGGGCGCGGCTACGCGATCGTGCGCCGCCTGCCGGACGGCACGCTGCTGCGCGAGGCCGCGCAAGTACGCATCGGCGCACGGGTCGAGGCACGGCTCGCACACGGGCGCCTGGTGTGTCGCGTGGAGGACATCGAGTCACCCGCGGACCCGACATGAACGCCGCCCCCGCCCCCCGGCCGGCCCGCACCCTGCCCGGCCTGTTCCTCCTGTGTGCGGGCCTGCTCGCGTCCCTTGCCGCGCACGCCGGGCGCCTGCCCCGCTCGGAACCCGTCCCGGGCGGCGTGTTCGTGTCGGCGCTCGCCCCCGCCGCGACCCCGCCGCGCGCGAACTACGACGGCCGCCGGGTGCTCGTGATACGCGGCGCCGGGCGCTGGTACGCATTGGTGGGAATCCCGCTCCGGGCGCGTCCCGGCAAGGTCGTCCTGACGGTCCACGAACCGGGCCGCACGCGCACGGTCTCGTTCCGCATCCGCCCGCACCGCTACCCGACCCAGCGCATCACGCTCAAGAACAAGCAGATGGTCACCCCCTCGCCGAAGGAGCTGCGGCGCATCCGACGTGAACTCGCCCGCATCCACGCCGACCTGCGTCACCGGCGCCCGAGCCGCCGCGTCGACACGGCGTTCCGCACACCGATCGAGGGTATCCTGACGAGCCCCTTCGGCGCGCGCCGCATCCTCAACGGAAAGCCGCGCCAACCCCACAGCGGCATCGATATCGCCGCGCCCGCGGGCACCCCGATCCGCGCCCCAGCCGGGGGCGAAGTGCTCGATACCGGCGACTACTATTTCAACGGCAAGACCGTGTTCATCGACCACGGCCGCGGTCTGGTCACGATGTACTGCCACCTGAGCACCATCGACGTACGCCGCGGCCAGACCATCAAGACCGGGCAGGTCATCGGCAAGGTCGGGCGCACCGGCCGCGTCACCGGTCCCAACCTCCATTGGGGCGTGAGCCTCGACGGCACCCTCGTCAATCCGCTGCTGTTCCTGCCCAAACCGACCGTCGCGGCCCTGAAACAAGGCGCCCGAACGCAATCCCCCATCCCGTAGCCCGGATACAGCGAAGCGAAATCCGGGGGGAACCCACCATCAATCCAACACCCCGGATTTCGGCCTTCGGCCTGCATCCAGGCTACAGGGCTCCATCTCTCCATCCCGTAGCCCGGATACAGCGAAGCGAAATCCGGGAAGCCCACCCACTAATCCAACACCCCGGATTTCGGCCTTCGGCCTGCATCCAGGCTACAGGGCTCGATCTCTCCATCCCGTAGCCCGGATACAGCGAAGCGAAATCCGGGAACGAACGCTCAATCCCCCTCCCGCTCCGGGGTACAGCAATGTACGCCGGCGGCGGGGGCGGCCTCCAGGACCGCGCCGGTCACTGGGTTGGGGCGAAACGTGGTGCAGCCCTTGAGCCCCTTGCGGTAGGCGCTCTCGTAGACGCCCTGGAAGGATCCGAAGTCGTAGTCGGCCGGAACGTTGATGGTCTTGGAGATGGAGTGATCCACGTACGGCTGCAGTGCCGCCTGCATCGCCAGGTGCGCCTCGGGGTCGAGTTCCATGGCGGTCACGAAGACCCGCGGGAGGGACTCGGCGCCGCGCAGGCGGCGCCACAACGCGTACGCGTAGTCGGCCACACGGTACTCGCGGCGAACGCCCCCGTCCTCGACCACCGCGCGCGTGTACTCGAAGCCGAACACCGGCTCGATGCCGCTGGAGACGTTGTTTGCGAGCAGGCTGACCGTACCGGTCGGGGCGATGGCGAGCAGGTGGCTGTTGCGGATACCGTCGCGGGCGACGGCGTCGCGCAGTCCGCCGGGCAGGGTACGCACGAATGCACTGTCGAGGTAACGATCGCGCTCGAAGAACGGGAACGCGCCCTTCTCACGCGCCAGTTCCACCGAGGCGCGGTAGGCGTGTTCGCGAATGGCACACATCACGCCGGCCGCCCACTCGCGGGCGTCGGCCTCTCCGTAGTGCAACCCGAGCAGGATCAGCGCATCGGCGAGCCCGGTGATCCCCAGGCCGATGCGGCGGCTGCCGCGCGCCTCCCGCTCCTGCGCCGGCAGCGGGAAGCGCGAGGCGTCGATGACGTCATCGAGCAACCGCACCGCCGTGCGCACGATACGCCCGAGCGCGGCGAAATCGAACGTGGCGTACGTCGAGAACGGTTCGCGCACGAACGCGGTGAGGTTCACGGAACCAAGGTCGCAGGCCCCGTAGGGCGGCAGCGGGATCTCGCCGCACGGGTTGGTGGCACTGAGGTATTCGCGGTACCCGAGGTTGTTGGCGCCGTTGATGCGGTCGATGAACAGCACGCCGGGCTCGGCGTAGTCGTAGGTGGCGCGCATGATGCGCTCCCACAGCGCGCGCGCCCGCACGGTGCGCAACACGCGGCAGGCGACCGGCCGCGGGCGGCCCGGCCAGCGGCGCGCCGGCGCCGCGCCCTCCCCGGCATCGGCCTCGAGGTCCCGGTCCGGAAACACCAGCGGCCAATCGCGGTCCGCGTGCACCGCCTCCATGAACGCGTCGGAGATCTGCACGGACAGGTTGAAATGGCGAAGCTCGCGCGGGTCGCGCTTGGCCTCCACGAATTCCAGCACGTCCGGGTGGTCGCAGCGCAGCGTCGCCATCATGGCACCGCGCCGGGCCCCGGTGGAGAGCAGCGTCGCGCAGGCGGCATCCCAGATGCGCATGAACGAGACCGGACCCGAGGCGATCGCGCCGGTGGCCCGGGCGCGCACCCCGCGCGGGCGCAGCGTGGAGAAGTCGTAGCCCACGCCCCCGCCCTGCTGGAGCGTGAGCGCGCCCTCCTTGAGGGCGTCGAAGATCCCGTCCAGGGAGTCCTCGATGACGCCCATGACGAAGCAGTTGAACAGCGTGACGCGACGCCCGGTACCGGCACCGGCCTGGATACGCCCGCCGGGCAGGAAGCGGAATCCTGTGAGGATCTCGTAGAACCGCTCCGCCCAGCGCGCGGGCTCGGGCTCCACGGACGCCACGGCGCGCGCGACGCGGCGCCAAGTCGTCGTGACTTCGGGCTCGGCGTCGCCGCCGGGCGGCCGGTATCGATATTTGAGGTCCCAGATGTGACGGGAGATCTCGCCGGTGAACGGATCCCGCGGCATGGCGCTGCACCCCCGGCGGCGCGTGGCGTGCACCCTGCGTGCCCACCTCCCATTATTCACGAAGGCGGCCGACGACTCCAGTATCATTCCCCGGATTTCGCTTCGCTGCATCCGGGCCACGAGACTTGGAAGATCGGCGCGCCCGTAGCCTGGATGCAGGCCGCAGGCCGAAATCCGGGGAAATGGATCGGCGGCGGGGTCGTCCCCCCATACCACCAATGTCGATCCCGGCACGGTCGCGTTTGGTCCGGCACCGGAAATAACCTCAATTCAGCCTGTAAATACCTCCTGTGCCACCAAATTCCGGGCACACCACCGCCCGCTCACCCCAAACTCAAGCGCATCCCCCTGCCCGGAGAAAAATCCGGCTACGTCTGGGCGGCGCCGCGTTTGTGCTACCTGCCCGTGCGTATCGCCTACCAGCGCTCCGATGGACCCGCCTTCAACATGGTCCTGGACGCATTGCAGGGGAACATCACCACCGCCGCGCAGGCGCGCACCGACAACGCCACCGCAACTCCTTAACCAAAAAGGAGTTCAAGGAGTCAGCGGGCGGCGGCACTTACTTAAGGCGCCTTTGGGCGAAGGCATGAGGCCAAGGGGGTGAACAAAAAGAGGAAGGCCGGCCCGTCGGAAAGGGTAGGAGGTTGTCATCGAATACCCACATACGCCGGGTTCAGTGCCGCCGCGCCCCGCCGCGCACGCGCGGGCGGTAGGGGTTCTCGCCCTCCCGGAACTCGATGCGCACCGGCGTGCCCTGCAGGTCCAGCGCCGTGCGGAAGGTGTTGGCGAGGTAGCGCCGATAGGCGACGGGGACGTGCCGGGTGCGGCTGCCGTGGATCACCACGATCGGCGGATTGGTGCCGCCGGCGTGGGCGTAGCGCAGTTTCACCGAGTGCCCCTGCACCAAGGGCGGCTGGTGGGCGCGCAGCGCCTGCTCGAGGATGCGCGTGAGCTGTGGCGTGGACAGCCGTCGCGTGGCGGCCTCGTAGACGCGCGGGATCCGGTCGAAGAGACTGCCCACCCCGGTGCCGTGCAGCGCCGAGATGAATTCCACCGGCACATAGTCCACGAAGCCCAGGCGCCGATCCAACTCGTCGCGGGCGTGCCGGCGCTGCTCACCGCTCAGCCCGTCCCACTTGTTGACCGCAATCACCAGGGACCGGCCGCTGTCCAACACGAAACCCAGAAGGGCCGCGTCCTGATGGCCGATGCCGGCGTGCGCGTCCAGCACGAGGATCACCACGTGGGCCAGATCGATGGCCTGCAGCGTTTTGACGACGCTGAACTTCTCCACCACGTCGGTCACCCGGCCGCGGCGGCGCAGACCGGCGGTGTCGATGAGGGTATAACGCCGCCCGCCGCGCTCGAAGGGTATGAACACGCTGTCGCGCGTAGTGCCGGGCTCGCCGAAGGTGACCACGCGATCCTCGCCCAGCAGCCGGTTCACCAGGGTCGACTTGCCGGCGTTGGGACGGCCCACCACCGCCACCCGCACGGCATCCCCGTCCGTGGCCCCGGCGCCCTCCGGCTCTTCCGGCAGCGCCGCGAACACCGCCGCGAGCAGCGTCTCCAGGCCTCGGCGATGGGCGGCGGCGATGGCGTGCGGGGTGCCGAGACCGAGGGAGTGGAACTCGGCGCAGGCCACCGCCGGATCGAGGTCCTCGCTCTTGTTGACGGCGACGAACACCGGGCGCCCGCAACGACGCAGATCGGCGGCGATGTCGGAATCGGCGCCGGTCAACCCCCCGCGCGCGTCCACCAGGAACACCACCGCGGACGCCTCGCGAATGGCGCGCCGCGTCTGGCGCTCGACCGGTTCGTCGACCGGGGCGTCGACACCGGACAACCCGCCGGTATCGACCACCAGGTAGGATCGCGCGCCGATCCGCCCCCGGCCGTAGATGCGGTCGCGCGTCAGCCCCGGCCGATCCGCCACCAGCGCGTCACGGGTCCGGGTGATCTGATTGAACAGGGTGGACTTGCCCACATTGGGACGCCCCACCAGCACGAGTGTCGGCAACATCGTAAGAAAGACCGCCTGTTGCGAGCCGGCGCAGCCGGCACGAGTGACTTAGTGCGCCGGTTTTCCGATCCGGTAGGCCGCCAACTTCCCGTCACGGGCCAGCGCGTAGAGTGTATCGCCGTCGGCGACCGGCGGCACCAGCACGCCGGAGTCGTCAAGTCGCACGCGCGCCACGAAGTGCCCGTCGCTCCGATCGAGCCAGAAGAGGTAACCCTCGCGGTCGCCGACGACGACGTAGCGGTCGCCGAACGGCACCGGTGCGGTCACCCCGCGATAGCCGAGCTTCTTCTGGCGCCAGAGTGTCGCGCCGGTGGCGCGATCCAGCGCCCACACGTCGCCATGGTCGTCGGTCACGAACACCTGCGCGCCCACCACCCCGAGCCCCGCGTAGGACGGCACATCGCGCTCCCAGAGGATCCGGCCCGAGGCGAGGTTGAGGGCGGCGACCCGCCCGTGATAGGCGGCCACGTAGGCGACGTCACCGGCCACCTGTGGCTCGCTGTCGACGTCCACCATGCGCTGCAGCTCCGAGTTGCCGCGCGGGATCGCCACGGTCGTCTGCCAGAGCAGGGTCCCGTCCCGCACTCGGATCACCTCGAGCCGCCCGCTCGCCAATCCGCACAGCGCCACGCCCGAGAGCAGCACCGGCGAGGCGGTCCCGCGCAACGTGAGCACCGGGATCGTGTTGCCGACCATCCAGAGTTGGTGGCCGTCCTCGACCGAAAGGCCGAAGACGTTGCCGTCACCGCTCTCCACGACCACCACACCGTCGGCGGCGCGCGGCCGCGACAGGACCTCGCTGGATACCTGCGCGTGCCATTTCACCTTGCCGCTCTTCGCGTCGAGGGCCAGCACGCGCCCGTCGCGCGTGCCGACCAACACCAGGGCGTCGCCGCCGCCCACGCCGCCGCTGATCGACGCACCGGTGTCGGTACGCCAAAGGCGCCGACCGCTGCGTGCGTCGTAGGCGTATACACGGCCCTTGTGGCCGGCGACGTACACGCGCCCGCCCTCGACCAGCGGGAAGAGCTGCAGGCCGAGATGATCGCTGCCGGATCCGACATCGTGTGACCAGACCCGATCGATGGAGACGGTCGCCTTGAACTTCGGCAGCGGCGAGGGTGGGATCGTGTTGTCGCTGCCGCCGAACAGGCTGCACGCGGACAACAGGGCACCCGCGGCGAGCACCAGCAGGATTCGCTTCATGATGTACCTTGCGCCGCCGGCGCGCCGCCGAGATTGCCGAGCTTGACCTTCAGCAGTTGCCGCTCCCGGACCGGTGCGCCCGGCGACAGCGCCTTCAGCGCGGCCCCGTACGCCGCGCGCGCCTTCTGCGTATCGCCGCGCGCCACGTACAGATCGCCCTCCACCTGGGAAAAGGCGGCGGTGAAACCGCCGGGCGGGGTGCTATGGAGGGTCTTGTCGGCGGCATCGAGCTTGCCTTCCGAGATCTGGACGCGGGCCAGGCGCAGCGCGGCGAGCCGGCGCAGGCCCTCGTCGCCGGTATGCTCGAAGGCCCATTGCAGTCGCTTCCCGGCGGCCTTGGCGTCCCCCTGATCCATGTCGATCTTGGCGATCGCGAACGCCGCGAGCGTCCCGTACGACGTGGAACCGTAGTCGACCGTGATCTGGCGCGCCCACTGGCGGGCGGCGTCGTTCTTGCCCTGGGCGAGCGCCGCGGACATCCGCGCGTATTCGAACGAGGCCTGCTCGCTGCGGTTGTGGCTGTAGTCCTGCCACATCCGCCAGCCGAACAGGCCGGCGAGCCCCAAGACCACACCCACGACGATCCCCTTGCCGTTTTCCCGCCACCACACGCGGATGGCGTCGATCTGCTCCTTTTCCGATGCGTAGGGATCCATGGACTCCGCCTGCTCCGCTAACCGATGGGGCGCACCCGGCCGAGGGCCGGGACGCCGATCCGGGAGTATACCAAGGACCAGCGCAGTGTTTCACGCCGGCGGCGGACCACCGACCGGCCGGATACAAGGCGCGGCGAAGAAAACGCCGCCCGCTTACTCCGCCGCGCCTGAATAAAGGGTTTTGGCCAGGTAATCCGCCAGATCCGACTGCTCCAGCTCCGACTGTCCACCCGCCTCGCGTAACGGCTTCACGGACACCCGCCCGGTGCGCGCCTCCTCCTCGCCGAGTACCAGGGCGAGGCGCGCGCCGCTGCGGTCGGCACGCTTGAACTGGCTCTTGAAGCTCCCGCCGCCGCAATGTACGAGCAGGCGCAAACGCGGCACCGCCCCGCGCAGCCGTTCGGCCAGCACCGGACCGGCGCGCTCGGCCGCCTCGCCCACCATCACCAGGTAGACGTCGGCGGCGCTCCGCTCCCCGCCCCAGGCGTCGCCGAGCAGCGCGAGCAGGCGCTCGAGCCCCATGGCGAAACCGACCGCCGGTGTCGCCCGCCCGCCGAGTTGTTCCACGAGTCCGTCGTAGCGCCCGCCTGCGCAGACCGTGCCCTGCGCGCCGAGCCGGTCGGTGACCCATTCGAAGACGGTGCGGTTGTAGTAGTCCAGGCCGCGCACCAGGCGCGGGTTGACGACGAAATCCACACCGGCCTTGCGCAGCGTCTCCTGCAAGGCCTCGAAGTGTGCGCGGCACTCGGCGCCGACGTGCTCGCCGAGTCGCGGGGCGTTCTCGATCAACCCCTGCATCGCGGGGTTCTTGCTGTCGAGGATACGCAGCGGGTTGCCATGCAGCCGGCGCCGGCTGTCCTCGTCGAGCGCATCGTGCCGCGCCTCGAAGTAGTCGACCAATCGCTTGCGGTAGGCGCCGCGATCGGCCGGATCGCCCAGCGTGTTGAGTTCCAGGCGCACGTCCTCGACGCCCAACTCGCGCCATAACCGCGCACTGAGCAGGATGAGTTCCGCGTCGATGTCCGGTCCCGGCATCCCGTAGGCCTCGACGCCGATCTGGTGGAACTGGCGGTAACGACCCTGCTGCGGGCGCTCGTGGCGAAACATCGGACCGAGGTACCACAGGCGCCGGCCGGGCTGCTGGAACCACCCATGCTGGATCCCGGCGCGCACGCAACCGGCGGTACCTTCCGGGCGCAGCGTCAGGCTCTCACCGTTGCGGTCTTCGAAGGTGTACATCTCCTTCTCGACGATGTCGGTGACCTCGCCGATGGAGCGGCGGAACAGCTCGGTCTTCTCCAGCAACGGCAGCCTCACCTCGCGGTAGCCGTAGGCGTCCAGGACCCGCCGGGCGATCCCTTCCAGCCGCACCCATCGCGGGGTCTCTTCGGGGTGCATATCACGCATGCCGCGCACGGCCTGAATCGGGTTGGACACTGATGAATTTCCTGGTGGATGGCTGGGGTGTGTGGGTTTTCGGGACGGATCTACGCGGGTCGATTTTCCGGGGCCGATTTTCCGGAGGCTGCGGGATCCGACGCCGGGGACCGCGGCGCACCGCATGCGCCGCTCATGGCGCACGCGGCGTCGGCGCGGTACCGACGGTGACCTGCACGACCTTGCCCGGCGGCCGATGCGGCAGCGACACGGGTCGCCCGTCCCACTCGAGCCGCACGGCGGCGGCGTTTCCGAGCAACACTCGAAACGGCGGCGTGCCGCTCACCCGGCGCACCTCTCCGGCGTGCAGCAGATCGTAAACCAGCCGCCTGCCGCTTGCATCCCGTACCTCGACCCACGAGGCGCCGCGGCAGCGCAGCACCAGTTCCCCCGGCGACGGCGCGGACGCCCGACGCGGCGACGGCGTGCGCACCGCCGGACCCGGCGACGGCGCGACCGGCGACGGCGCGACCGGCGGCGACGCGACCGGCGGCGACCGTCCGAGTGCCGGTACCCGGACGGGTTTCGTCGGCGCACGGGGCGGTGCCGGTACCTGCACCGCGGCGGGGGGCGCACTCGGCGCGGTGAGCGACCGGCCCCGGAACCACCAAGTCAGAAACACGGCCACCGCCAGCACCCCGAGCAGCACATAGAGGCCGCGCCGCGTCCGTCCCAGTCCGACCTCCGCCGGAGCGGGTCGCGGCACGGGTGCGGCGGGCGGAGGCTCGGGGGGGAAGCTGCGGTGATAGTCCGCCAGTACCGAATCGGCGGCGAGCCCCAGGCGTTTGGCGTAGCTGCGCAGATAGCCCTGGATATAAGTCGGCGGCAGCGAACCGAAGTCGTTCCGCTCGAGGGCCTCCAGGATCGCCGGCGCCAAGTGCAGTTCCGCCGCGACCCGACCCAGTTCTATCCCGGCGGCCTCGCGGGCGCGACGCAGCCGTTCCCCGGGACCCGGAGGCGGCACGAGTGGATCGGCGCCCTCGCGGCTACTGTCCGGGTGCTCGACCATTCGATTCGGATTCGAGCAATTGTCGGGTCTGAGCGGAGTCCGGATACTTCGACTTCAGCAGCAGGGCGTCGCTGGCCACCGCGTTGCGGTCTCCCAGTCGCCGCTCGATCCGAATGGCGAGCCACAGGCCGCCGGCCGTATTCGGCGCCACCGCCCGGTAGCGATCCATGTACGCCCGCGCCTGCGGCCAGCGCTTGCGCCGATAGTTGAGCCGCGCCATCCCCAGCAGCGCCGGAGCGAATTTCGGGTCGCGCCGCAGGGCGCGGCGCAGATAGATCTCGGCCTTGGCATAGTCACCCGCCTTGACCGCGCAGAATCCCCAATTGGACCATGCCTGTTCGGATCGAGCGTACAGCGGGTTATCGAGCGCCGCGCGAAAATGCGCCTCGGCCTCCTTGATCCGCCCGCGTCGACACAGGAACACGCCGTAGTTATTCTGGACGTTGGAGTTCTTCGGGTCCAGGTCGACCGCCCGGCGGAAGTGGCGGCCGGCCTTGTCGAATTCGCCGAGCCGTTCATAGAGCACCGCGATCGCATCGTGGGCCAGGACCAGATCCGGGTCCTTCCGCAGCGCCTTGCGCAGCGCCCGCATGGCGAGATCGGGCTTGTTGTCGCCCATATAGGCGATGCCGAGCTGCGTGTTGATTGCCGCGAGATTCCTATCGTGACCCCGGATCTGCCGGAAGTCGGACCCGGACGTGCTGCAGCCGGACAACACGAAGGCGAGCAGGGCCAACGCCGTCAGGGCGACGGGTGCACGGATCTTGCGGATCATGAGTCGCACTCCACTGCGAGTTCGCCGACACGCCGGCTGCGCCGCGTGCGATCGCGCACGCGACCGACCAGTTGCCCGCAGGCGGCGTCGATGTCCCCGCCGCGGGTCGTGCGGGTCACCGTGACCAGCCCCGCCGCGAGCAGCACCGAGCGGAAGGCGTCGATGGACCGGGCCGCGGAGCGCCGATAACCGGCGCCGGGAAACGGGTTGAAGGGGATCAGGTTGACCTTCGCGGGCATGTCGCGCAGCAGCCGCGCAAACCTGCGGGCGTGAGCCTCGGAGTCGTTGACGCCCTCCAGCATCACGTACTCGAAGGTTACCCGCCGATGCGCCCGCCCCGCCACGTAGCGCCGGCAGGCGTCCAGCAGCTCGGCGATCGGATATTTGCGGTTCAGGGGCACCAGTTCCCCGCGCAACGCGTCATCGGGGGCGTGCAGCGAGACGGCGAGGCTCACGTCGCAGGCCTCGCGCAATGCGTCGATCATCGGCACCAGCCCGGCGGTGCTCAGCGTCACACGACGCTTCGACAGCCCGTAGGCCAGGTCCTCCACCAGCAGGCGCAGCGCCGGGACCACGTTGGAGAAGTTGAGCAGCGGCTCGCCCATCCCCATGAGGACCACGTTGGTGATCGTGCGCGGCGGATCGAGCTGCGTCAGCCGATGCTGCGCGGCCCACACCTGTCCCACGATCTCGGCGGTGGTGAGGTTGCGGTTGAAACCCTGGCGCGCCGTGGAGCAGAAGCTGCAGTTGAGTGAGCAGCCGACCTGGCTGGAGACGCACAAGGTGGCGCGATCCGGCTCGGGAATGAACACCGTCTCGACCGCGTTGCCGTCGTCGAGTCGCAGCAGCCACTTGCGGGTGCCGTCCGCGGAGGCCTGTTCCGACACCGGCTCCGGCGCGCGCACCACGCAGAGCCCGGCGAGGCGCGCGCGCAACGGCTTGTTGAGATCGGTCATGGCGGCGAAGTCGGTCACACCGCGCTGGTGGATCCATTGCAGGACCTGGGCGGCACGGAACGGGCGCTCGTCGAGCGTGGCGAAGAACGCCTCCAGACCGGCGCGGTCCAGCCCGAGCAGGTTGACTTCCTTCCCAGCCGGTGCAACGCCGCACTCGATCACCGCACTCACCCTCGCATCGTCTCCGCCGTCCGCGGGTTCGCAGACGGATTGTGATTTTCAGGGCCGATTCACCGGGATCGATCCGCCGGGGATCGACTGGAGATCCGACAGGCCCCGGGAGCGCGGTCGCACACCCCGCGGGCACCCCCCCTACCCGAAGCGCCGCCCTATTATAGGGCCTGGGGCCGACGACAACCCCTGAAAGGGCATGGGAAATCCGCCGCCGGGGCGGGACCGCCGACAACCCATCAGACGCTGAAGCTCTCGCCGCAGCCGCATTCGGCTTTGACGTTGGGGTTGCGGAAGCGGAAGTTCTCGTTGAGGCCGTCACGTGCGTAGTCGACCACGGTCCCGTCCAGGGACTTGAGACTCTCGCGATTCACCACCACCTTGACACCGAACTCCTCGAAAACGGTATCGCCCTCGGCGAGTTCATCGACGTAATCCAGATCATAGGCGAAACCGGAACAGCCGGATTTGCGGATTCCGAGCCGCAGACCCAGTCCCTTGCCACGCCTATCGAGCAGCCGGCGGATATGCCCCGCCGCCGCCTCGGTCAGTGTAATCGCCATACTGGTCACCTCGACAACCGGTTGCCGTGCACCACCTTCGCGGCCGCAACGCCATATTCATAAGGAGCACTTTACCGGCCAAAGCCGATCGATCGGCCGCTCGGCCGATTATCGTCCCCTAGCGAGGGCTATAAAATAGGGCCGATGCGTGCCGGATACAAGGCGCCCGTCAGGGAACGGCCCGCGACAGGCGCGCGCGTGCGCGATCGAGCGCCCGCAGCAGGGCGTCCAGGTCCGCGGCCGTGGATTCGTGACCGAGGCTGACCCGGATCGCGCCGTAGGCGAGTTCGCGCGGCACCCCCATGGCGCCGAGGACGTGGCTCGGCTCGGCTCGCTCGCTGTGACAGGCCGAGCCGCTCGAGACCGCCACCCCGTACCGGTCGAGTTCCAGGAGCAGGGTCTCGCCGGCGATCCCGGAGAGGGCAAACTGCACCGTGTTGGGCAGGCGCTCGGCACCGGCACCGAACACCACCACATCCGGTCGCGCCGCGAGCATCCGCTCCAGCGCGTCGCGCAAGTCTTGCAACCGTGCACGGTGCATTTCCAACTCGCGCCGCGCCAGGTCCGCGGCGGCGCCGAAGCCGACGATCCCGGCCACGTTCTCGGTCCCGCCGCGCAGGCCGCGTTCCTGACCGCCACCCTCGAGGATCGGAATCAGATCCACCGCCCGGTCCGCCACTAGGGCCCCGACGCCCTTGGGGCCGTAGATTTTGTGCGCCGAGAGGGTCATCAGGTGAACGCCGCCGGCCGCGAAGTCGACGGGGATCTTGCCGGCGGCCTGCACCGCATCGGTGTGCATCCAGGCACCCGATTCGCGTACCAGCTCCGCGATCGCCGCCACCGGCTGGATCACGCCGGTCTCGTTGTTGGCCCACATCACCGAGACCAGCCGGGTCCCGGCGCCGAGCGTCCCGCGCACCGCCTCGGGCAGAATCCGCCCCTCGCGGTCGGCGGGGATCTGCACCACGGATCCGCCCTGGCGCGCGAGGCGCGCGGCCGGGGCGAGCACCGAGGCGTGCTCCACGGAACTGACCGCGATGCCGACCGCGGCCGTGTCGGCGGCGACCCCCCGGATCGCGAGGTTGTTGGCCTCGGTGCCGCCGCTCGTGAAGATCACCTGCTCGGGCAGCGCACCCACCAATGCCGCCACCTCGGCGCGGGCCTCATCGACGGCGGCACGCGCCGCGCGCCCGAAGCGGTGCACGCTGGAGGGATTGCCCGCCGGCCCGGAGAGATACGGGAGCATCGCCTCCACTACCCGGGGATCGATGGGCGTGGTGGCGTTGAAGTCGAGATAGACGGCCATGGGCCGGTTCACGGGATTCCGGATCAGCCGCGCGGCGCCGCGCGCACCGCGGGCCCGGATTCGGTGTGCAGTAACCCGCGCCGCCCACACTGCAACCGATCCTGCCGGGAGGCCACTTCCCGCACTTCACGACGCGCCATCAACTGCGCGAAGCTGATGCCGCCGAGAAACGCCTGGATCCGGCAACTGAGGTCGACCCACAGGTCGTGGGTCAGACAACGCCCGTTGTCCCGGCAATCGCCCGATCCGCCGCAACGGGTGCTGTCCACCTTTTCATCGACGGCGATGATCACCTCCGCCACCGCGATCCGTTCCGGCTCGCGTCCGAGCAGGTAGCCTCCTCCCGGCCCGCGGATACTGTGCACGAGCCCCTCGCGACGCAGCCGCGCGAAGAGCTGCTCCAGATACGACAGGGAGATCGCCTGACGTTGTGCGATCTCCGCAAGGCTCACCGGCGCGGCGCGGGAATGGATGGCGAGATCCAGCATCGCGGTCACCGCGTAGCGACCCTTGGTGGTCAGCCGCATCGCCGGCCCGCCCCGCTGCGCGGCGTGTGCATCCCGCCCTGCGCCCGACACGAGGCCCGTGAGGCCCGTGAGGCCCGCGAGGGAAGGACGGCGGCGGACCGGCGACCGGTCGCCCGCACCGAGGCCGCCCGCCACCCGCGGCACGGCCCCCCTTCGCCTCCGGCGGAGGTGCACACCCCGTGCCCCTGTATCCCCATCGTCCCTATCCCTTCAAGAAGTGCACAGAAATGCCATAAAATCCGAGGAAGTGGACCATAACCTTGTAAATTAGTCAATTATTATCCCGATGCCCCGATCCGGCTGACGAGGCGCACGACCCGGCGCACCGGCGATGCTCACTTCAGTCGCTCCTGCTCGGCCCAGTCCTCCGGCCGCTCCGATACCTCCGGGGTTTCAGGAGTGTCCGGGCCGACGCCGCCGGAGCGGATCTCGCAGGGGCCGAGGTCCGGCAGGTGCACGTCGCCGAGTTCGGTTCCCAACGACTTCAACGCATCGCACATGGACTCCATCCTGCGATCCATGGCCTGGATGTGATCGAGCATGCAGTTGATGGCATGCGCCACCGGGTCCGGCATGTCGCGCGTGGTACCGTAGGAATCGAAGCCGATGCGCCGCGCGAAGGCGCGTCGATCCGCTTCGCGCCCGGTGTCGAGGCGCTGCACCACGTGGCCGGGAACGCCCACCACCGTCGCCCCCGCCGGGATGTCCTTCACCACCACCGCGTTGGACCCGATGCGCGCACCGTCGCCGATGCGGATGGGCCCAAGGACCTTGGCCCCGGCCCCCACGACCACGTCGCGCCCCAGCGTGGGATGGCGCTTGCCCTTCTCCCAGGTGGTCCCGCCCAGCGTTACTCCGTGGTAGAGCGTGCAGTCATCGCCGATCTCCGCGCTCTCGCCGATGACGACGCCCATGCCGTGATCGATGAAGAAGCGCCGGCCGATGCGCGCACCCGGGTGGATCTCGATGCCGGTCAGCCAGCGCGCGAGGGTCGACAGCCAGCGCGCCGGCCAGTGGAGGCCGGCATTCCACAGGCGATGCCCGATCCGATGGAAGATGACGGCGTGCACGCCCGGGTACGTGGTGAGCACCTCGAAGGTGGTGCGTGCCGCCGGATCGCGGTCGAAGACACACTGTATGTCCTCGCGCAGGCGCTCGAACATCGACACTCCCTCACTTACGGGGTTGAGCCCATCGAACCGTCCCCGTTTCCCGCCCCGCTTTCGACTTGGGGCCGTATACGCCGGGCCTGAACCGCACTGAGGATGCCCCGCAGGATCGCCAGCTCGTTCCGGTCCGGCCGTGCGCGGCTGAACAACCGGCGCAGGCGGCGCATCAGATGACGCGGACTGGCCGGCTCCAGGAAACCGATCTCCACCAACACCGCTTCCAGGTGCGTGTAGAAACGTTCCAGGTCCGCGGCAACGGCCGGCGGCGCATCCTCCGTCGCGGGCGACGCTTCGGTGCCGCTCTCCGCGGCGAGGCGCAATTCGTAGGCCAGCACCTGCACCGCGGCGGCCAGGTTCAGGGAACTGTACACCGGATCGGCGGGGATGCGCACCAGGAAGTTGCAGCGCGCCAGTTCCTCGTTGCTCAACCCGGATTGCTCGCGTCCGAACACCAGCGCGACCGGTCCGCGTCCCGCGGCGGTCACGGCGCGGCGCGCCGCCGCACGCGCTTCCAGCATCGGCCACGGCAGGCTGCGGACCCGCGCACTGACCCCCAACACCAGCGTGCAATCGGCCACCGCGTCCGTCAGCGTCTCATGACACTGCGCGGCGACCAGCAGATCGTCGGCGCCGGAGGCGCGCGCGGTCGCCTCCGCACTGGGGAATCGCGCCGGACGCACCAGATGCAGGCGCGCGAGCCCCATGTTCTTCATGGCGCGCGCGGCGGCGCCGATGTTGCCCGGATGGCTGGTGTCGACCAGCACGATGTGAACGTTCCGCAACATGGACTTCCCACTCCCCCCCGCGGCTCACGCACGCCCACCGCCCGAGACCGGGCGCGCATTCTCTGCTATCCTGTGCCCCCCTTGGCGGGTCCGCAGGACCCCGCCGCACGCGCACGGACCGAAACCCCGATGAATCCGGCCCTCAACATCGCGATCCGCGCAGCGCGCAGCGCCGGCGACCTCATCGTCCGGCACATCCAACGCGTGGACTCCCTCGTGGTCACCGCCAAGGCGCGCAACGACTTCGTCACCGAGGTCGACCGCATGGCCGAACAGGAGATCATCCGCATCCTGCGCAGGGCCTACCCGGGCCACGGTATCCTCGCCGAGGAGAGCGGCGAGCAGCCGGGCCGGGATACCCACGTGTGGGTCATCGACCCCCTGGACGGGACGACCAACTTCCTGCACGGCTTCCCGCAGTACGCCGTCTCCATCGCGCTCAAGGCGGCCGGGCGGGTGGAACAGGCGGTCATCTACGACCCGCTTCGCCAGGAACTGTTCGTCGCGGGGCACGGCGAGGGGGCACGGCTCGATGACCGGCGTATCCGCGTGAGCCGCTGCCATGGGCTCGACAGCGCCCTGATCGGAACCGGATTCCCCTTCAAGTACCCCGAACACCTCGACGCCTACCTGTCGATGTTCCGCACCCTGCTGGGCCGGGCCTCCGACCTGCGCCGCCCGGGCGCCGCGTCTCTCGATCTCGCCTACGTCGCCGCCGGGCGGCTCGACGGTTTCTGGGAAATCGGCCTGAAGGAGTGGGATATGGCCGCCGGAACGCTGCTCATCCGCGAGGCGGGCGGCCTGGTGGGGGACTTCTCCGCCGGTCCCGACTACCTCACCACCGGCAACGTCATCGCCGGACCGCCCAAGGTGTTCCAGGCGCTGGTAAGCACGATCGCACCGCACCGCACCCCCGCGCTGCAGCGTTGAGGCCCTAGCCCTCACGGGCGACGGTCGGCCTCGGTCATCTCCTTGCTGCGCGCCGGCATCAGGTCGGCGCGGCTGACTCCCAGCCACATTGCCAACGGGCTGGCCACGTAGATCGAGGAGAAGGTGCCGATGCAGATCCCCACGATCAGCGCGATGGAGAATCCGCGCACGATCTCCCCGCCCAGGAAGAACAACGTGACCACGACGAGCATGGTCAGCAGGCTGGTCATGATGGTGCGCGACAGGGTCTGGTTGATGGCGGAGTTCATGACCTCGGGCGTGCCGCCCTTGCGCATGCGCCGGAAGTTTTCGCGGATCCGGTCGAAGACCACGATGGTGTCGTTGAGCGAGTAGCCGATCACCGCCAGGACCGCCGCCAGGACCGTCAGATCGAATTGGATCCGGAATACCGAGAAGAATCCGAGCGTGAAGATCGTATCGTGCACCGTGGCGAGCACCGCCCCCAGGGACAGCCGCCACTCGAAGCGCAGTGCCACGTAGGCGAGGATCCCGAGCAGCGCGTAGAGAAGGGCGAGACCGCCCTTCTCGGCCAACTCGGCGCCCACCTGTGGGCCCACGAACTCCACGCGCTTGAGGTCGAGTTTGGATCCGGCGTGCTTCTCCAACACCGCCAGCACTTGACCGCTCAGGTCGGCGCTCGACTCCTTGCCGTGCGGCGGGACGCGCACCAGGACATCACGCGCGGTGCCCAGATGCTGGACCACCGCCTCGGGGAAGCCGGCCTTTCCCAGGGTCCGCCGGACGCCGGGCAGCTCCACGGCACGCGGATATTCCACCTCCAGCAGGGTGCCGCCGGTGAAATCGAGGCCCAGGTTGAGCCCCTGGGTCGACAGGGACACCAGGCTGATCACGATCGTGATGACCGAGAATCCGGCCATCCAGACCCGTTTTCCCATGAAGTCGATGTTGAGGGTGGATCGGAAGAATTCCATGGTCCCGTGCCTCAGATCGACAGCCGCTTGATCCTGCGGCCGCCGTAGAGCAGGTTGGTGATGGCGCGCGTACCCATGATCGCCGTGAACATCGAGGTCAGGATACCCAGCGAGAGTGTCACCGCGAAACCCTTCACCGGTCCGGTCCCGAAGCTGAACAGCACCACCGCCGCGATCAGCGTGGTGATATTGGCGTCGGCGATCGTGGAGAACGCCTTCTCGTAGCCGGCGTGGATGCTCGCCTGGGGTGTATTGCCGTTGCGCATCTCTTCGCGGATACGCTCATAGATAAGCACATTGGCGTCGACCGCCATGCCCACGGTGAGCACGATGCCGGCGATGCCCGGCATCGTGAGCGTCGCCTGCAACAGCGAGAGCAGCGCCACCACCAACACCAGGTTGAAGAACAGCGCGAGGTCCGCCATCAGGCCGAACGCCCGGTAGTAGAGGGCCATGAAGAGCAGCACCACGACGAAACCGACCACCACCGCCTCGAAACCCTGATGGATGTTCTCCTGGCCGAGGCTGGGACCGATGGTGCGCTCCTCGATGATCTCCATCGGCGCCGCCAGGGCGCCGGCGCGCAGCAGCAGCGCGAGGTTGCGCGCCCCCTGGGTGCTGTCGAGGCCGGTGATCTGGAAACGCTTGCCAAAGCGGCCCCGGATCACCGCGACGTTGATGACGTTTTCGACCCTCTTGGTCACCCGCACCGGCTTACCGTTCACCATGTGGGTCGAGACCTTGTTCTCGATGAAGACCACCGCCATACTCCGGCCGACATTCTTGGCCGTGGTGTTCTCCATGATCCGCGCGCCCCGGCCGTTCAGGGTGATGAACACCGCCGCCTGCCCGCTCTGCTGATCCAGGCCCGAAGCGGCGTCGGTGACCTGGTTGCCCGTTATGATGACGCGCCGCTTGAGCAGGATCGGCCGGTGCTGGCGGTCGTAGTAGATCCGGTCGCCCGCCGGGGCGTGGCCGGTGGCGACGGCGTCCTCGACGTTGTGCTCCTCGTCGACCAGATGGAACTCCAGTGTCGCGGTGGCGCCGATGATCTCCTTCGCGCGCGCGGTGTCCTGCACGCCCGGCAGCTCGACCACGATGCGGTCCTTCCCCTGCTGCTGGATGATGGGCTCGGTCACGCCGAGTTCGTTGATGCGGTTGCGCAGCGTGGTGATGTTCTGCTGTACGGCGAAGTCACGGATCTTGGTCAGTTCCTCCGGACTGAGGGTCGCGCGCAACGCGAATCCGCCCTGCCCGGAAGGCGTGCTCAGCACGAGGTCGCGGTTCCGGGCCTGGATCAGCGAGCGGGCACGATCCAGGTCGCGCGCGTCGCGGAACCGCATCTGAATCGCGTCCTTGCTCCGGGAGACGTCCAGATAGCGGATGCGCTTGCCCTGCAGCAGGCTGCGCAGGTCGCCGACGTGGCGTCCCAGTGCCTGCTGGAGCGCCGCGCGCATGTCCACCGCCATGAGGAAATGGACCCCGCCGCGCAGATCCAGCCCCAGGTACATGGGCCGCGCATTGATCGCGCGCAGCCACCCCGGGGTGGAGGGCGCCAGGTTGAGCGCCACCACGTAGTTGCCGCCCAACGCGACTTCCAGGAGGTCGCGGCCCCGGAGCTGGGCCTCGGAGTCGTGGAAGCGGATCAGGAGCCGTCCGTCATGCTCGGTGACCGACTTGTAGCGGATGTCGGCCTTCTCCAGCGTGGCCACCGCCTTGTCGCGGATCGGCGCGCCGACCGGCTCGCCGCCCCTGGAGGAGATCTGCACCGCCGGGTCCTGCCCGTAGAGGTTCGGCAACGCGTAGACGATGCCGAACAGCAGCACGCCGAGAATCAGCAGATACTTCCACAAGGGGTATTGATTGATCATCGCGCGCGGGCGCTCAGAGCTTCTTCAGGCTGCCCTTGGGGAGCACGGTCGAGATCGCCTGCCGCTGGATCCGCACCTGGACGTTGCCGGCGATCTCCACCCTCACGAAGTTCTCACCCATCTCCGTGACCTGGCCCACGAGACCGCCGGTGGTCACCACCTCGTCGCCCTTGGCCAGGGCGGCCACCATCTTGCGGTGCTCCTTGGTGCGCTTGGCCTGCGGACGGATCAGCAGGAAATAGAAGACCACGAAGATCAGCACCAGGGGCAGGAAGCTGAGCAACGGGTCGCCGCCGCTCGACGAGGCGCCCTGCGCCCAGGCATCAGGGATGAACAGGCTCATGCCGTATCCTTAATCGGTTCGCCGAAGGTTTGGAATCGGTAATGGCACGCAACGGCCGGCGGGGCCCGCCCCCCCGTTCCGGCATCCGCACCGCAAGAGTATCCCATTATGACACATTCTCACCGTTTTGCACCCGCGCCGCGTGGAATTCGCGCACGAACGCCGCCAAGCGTCCGACCGCGACGGCCTCACGCAGTCCGCTCAGAAGCCGCGCATAGTAATGGAGGTTGTGCAGCGTGTTGAGCCGCGCCCCGAGCATCTCGTTGCACCGATCCAGGTGACGCAGATAGGCCCGGCTGTAGTGCCGGCAGGTATAGCAATCGCAGGTCTCGTCCGGGGGGGCCGTATCGTTGCGATAGCGGCTGTTGCGCAGGCGCAGGATGCCGCCGCGCACGAACAGGAAGCCGTTGCGCGCATTGCGCGTGGGCAGCACGCAGTCGAAGAGATCCACGCCGCGGCAGACCGCATCCACGATGTCCTCCGGCGTCCCGACCCCCATCAGGTAGCGGGGCGCACCGGCCGGCATCCGCGGCAGCACCTCGGCGAGGATCTTCAGCCGCTCCTCCTTGGGTTCCCCCACCGAGAGTCCGCCCAGCGCATAGCCGTCGAACCCGATCTCCATGAGTCCCGCCAGCGACGCCGCCCGCAGTTGCGGATACATGCCGCCCTGCACGATGCCGAACAGCGACGCCGAACGATCCCCGTGGGCGAGGCGGCTGCGCAACGCCCAGCGCCGGGAGAGTTCCATAGACTCACGCGCTTGGTCCTCGGTCGCGGGATAGGGGGTGCATTCATCGAACACCATCACGATGTCCGAATCCAGACCGCGCTGCACCGCCATCGACTCCTCGGGGCCCAGGAACACCCGCGCGCCGTCCACCGGCGAGCGGAACGTCACGCCCTTCTCGGCGATGCGCCGCATCCCGGCCAGGCTGTAGACCTGGAAACCGCCGGAGTCGGTCAGGATCGGGCCGGGCCAGTTCATGAAGCGGTGCAACCCGTCATGGAGACCGATGACCTCCATCCCGGGACGCAGCATCAAATGAAAGGTGTTGGCGAGGATCAGTTCGTAGCCGAGTCCGCCGACCTCCTCCGGGGTCATGGCCTTGACCGTGCCGCGGGTGCCCACGGGCATGAACGCCGGGGTCTCCACGGAGCCGCGCGCAAAGACCATCCGGGCACGCCGCGCCGCGCCGTCCGCGGCCAGGACCTCGAAGCGCATGGCGCCCGTCACGCCGCCGCCTGCGGCGCGCGCGTCACGAACATGGCGTCGCCGTAGCTGTAGAATCGGTAGCGTTCCCGGACCGCGTGACGGTAGGCGTCCATCACCGGCCGGTACCCCGCGAATGCGCACACCAGCATGAGCAGCGTCGAGGCCGGCAGGTGGAAGTTGGTGATCACCGCGTCGACGACGCGGAACGGGAACCCGGGGAGGATGAACAGATCCGTCTCCCCGTCGAACGGGGCGAGCGAGCCGGCCCGGGCCGCGGCCTCGAGGCCGCGCACCACGGTGGTCCCGACCGCCACCACGCGCCCGCCCCGCGCGCGCGCCGCGCACACCCGCTCACAGACCCCCGCGCCGACCTCGACGCGCTCGGCATGCATGCGATGCTCCTCGACCCGCTCCACGCGCACCGGCTGGAAGGTGCCGGCGCCCACGTGCAACGTCACGAAGGCGCTGTCCACGCCGCGGTCACGAAGCCGCTCGAGCAACGTCACGTCGAAGTGCAGACCGGCCGTGGGTGCGGCGATCGCCCCGGGGTTCCGGGCGTAGACCGTCTGGTATCGTTCGCGATCCGCCCCCGTGTCGGGGCGGCGGATATACGGCGGAAGCGGCACGTGGCCGATCGCCTCCAGCAGTTCGGATGCCGGGCGCGTGCCTTCGAATCGCAACGGGTAGGCGTCCCCCTCGCGCGCGCCCACCACTACCCGCGTGCCGTCCTCCAGCGTAAGCGCCGTTCCCGGTGCCGGGGCCTTGCTCGCCCGCAGACGCGCGCGCGCACGATCCGTTCCGAGGATCCGCTCCACGAGCAGTTCGACGCGACCGCCGCTCGGCTTGCGTGCATGGAGCCGCGCAGGGATCACCCGCGTGTCGTTGAACACCAGCAGATCGCCGGCGCGCAGCAGATCCGGCAACTCGCGGAAGGTCCCGTCGCGCGGCGGTCCGCCGGCGCCGTCCACACACAACAACCGCGCATCGCCGCGCCGATCGGGCGGGCGTTGGGCGATCAGATCCGGCGGCAGCCGGTACTCGAAATCCCGCCGAAACATGGGGCGCGATGGTAGCACAGCGGCATCACGCACGAGCAGGGATACGCCGCCCGGCGCCACTCCCCGACGACGCTTGCCCGGGAGCCCGAATGGCTTATACTAGCCCGTCCGACAGGCCGGGATGGCGGAACTGGTAGACGCGCCGGACTCAAAATCCGGTGGTGGCGACACCGTGAGAGTTCGAGTCTCTCTCCCGGCACCAAACCCCGCATAGGCGTCCGTACCGCCGCGGGAGCCGTGCCCGGACCATCGTGCGCCCCGACCGATCCCCGGGCACACGGCGGTGTTGGCGTGGCCGCGAAGCCCGATTCACGGGCGATGCGCCTCCCCGCAGCCCCCCCATCAGGCCATCCCGCCGGGACGCGGAGGCCGGGCGTCCCGCGACCCCGGCAGCGGCCAAAACGAAGAGATCCGGCGATGACAGGCACCCGATACCGGCTGGAGGTTCAACCCCACATTCCCGAGCGCCTCGCCCGGCTCCAGGAACTCGCGGGCGATCTCGCCTATAGCTGGAACCGCCAGGTGCGCGGGCTGTTCTACCGCCTCGATTCGAAACTCTGGGGACGCTGCGGACACAACCCCAAGGTCTTCCTGCGCCGCGTCGCCCAGAATCGCCTCACCGAGGCCGCCGAAGACCGGATCTACCTGGAGGAATACAACCGGGCACTCTCGGCCTATGACGCCTACCAGCGCGAGGGGATGCGCAGCGACATCGAACCGCACCTCGACCCCGCCGTCGATCTGGTCGCCTACTTCTGCGCCGAATTCGGACTGCACGAGAGCCTGCCCATCTACTCCGGCGGGCTCGGCATCCTGGCCGGCGACCACTGCAAGGCGGCCGGCGACCTCGGCATCCCGTTCGTGGCGGTGGGCATGCTCTACCGGCAGGGGTATTTCACGCAGACCATCGACGGCCAGGGCAACCAGCTCGCCCACTACCACCCGACCGCGTTCGCCGATCTCCCGGCGGAACCGGCCCGGGATCCGTGCGGGAGCGAAATCCAGGTCCACGTGGACCTTTCGGGACGCCGGGTCGCCCTGCGCGTGTGGCACGTGAAGGTCGGGCACATCGACCTGTACCTGCTCGACAGCGACACCGCGGAGAACAACGAGGCCGATCGCTCCATCACCTACCAGCTCTACGGCGGCGACAACAATACCCGGATCCAACAGGAAATCGTGCTTGGGCTCGGCGGTGTGCGCGCGTTGCGCGCCCTGGGCCTGGCGCCCACCGTCTGGCACATCAACGAGGGGCATCCCGCGTTCCTGATCCTGGAGCGCTGCCGCGAATACGTGGCGCAGGGCATGGACTTCGACAGCGCCCTGGAACTGGTCGCCTCCGCCACCGTGTTCACCACCCACACGCCGGTACCCGCCGGACACGACATCTTCGATCACGGCCTCATTACGAGCTATCTCGGTGAGACCATGTCGCAGCTCGGGATCGGCACCGATCAGTTCCTCGCGCTCGGTTCCAGCCCCAACGCCCAGGGCGGATTCAACATGACCGCGTTCGCCCTGCGCGGCTCCCGCTGCCACAACGGCGTGAGCCGCATCCACGGGACCGTGGCCTCGCGCATGGAGAGCTACATCTGGCCCCAGATCCCACCCGACGAGAACCCCATCCATCACGTCACCAACGGCGTACACGTGCCCACGTTCCTGGCGCGCGAATGGGCCAATCTCCTCGATATGCGACTCGGCGGCGAGTGGCGCAACAAGCTGCGCAACAAGGAGTACTGGGATCATATCGACGAAATCCCGGACTACAGCTTCTGGAGCCTGCGCCAGTCGCTCAAGTCGGAGTTCCTGGCGGAGGTGGGGCGCCGGGCGACCCGTCAGCACCGACGTAACGGCTGCAGCCCCTCGCAGATCGAGCGCCTGACCCGTTACCTGTCTCCGGAGGAACTCAACGTGTTGACGCTGGGCTTCGCCCGGCGCTTCGCGACCTACAAGCGTGCGACGCTGCTGTTCAGCGACCCGGAACGCTTGGCGCGCATCCTGAATGATCCGCAGCGCCCCGTGGTGCTCATCTTCGCCGGCAAGGCGCACCCCAACGACCTGCCCGGCCAGCACCTGATTCAGGTGATCCACGATTTCTCGCGGCGCCCCGAATTCGAGGGCAAGATCCTCGTGCTCGAAGGCTACGATCTGGCCCTGGCCCGCAAGCTGGTCACCGGCGTAGACGTGTGGGTGAACACCCCGGAGTATCCGATGGAGGCGAGCGGGACCTCGGGGCAGAAGGCGGGCATCAACGGAGTGCTCAATCTCAGCGTCCTGGACGGCTGGTGGGGCGAGGGCTACAACGGCGAGAACGGTTGGGCCATCGAGCCGCACGGACCGGAATTCGACGCCGACTACCGCGACCGGGAGGAGGCCCGGGAACTGCTGGACATCGTGGAACACCAGGTGGTTCCGCTCTACTACGATCGCGACGGCCACGGCTACTCCGAGGAATGGGTGCGGATGTCCAAGGCCTCGGTGAAATCCCTGCTGCCGCGCTTCAACGCCGTGCGGATGGTGAACGACTACGTGACCGGCTACTACGGGCCGGCGCGGCGTCATTCACGCATGCTCTCCAAGGACGGCGGCGCGCCGGCACGCGAACTGGCGATGTGGAAGCACAAGATCGCCCGTTCCTGGCACAAGGTGAGCCTGCGCCGCATCGATCCGGGTCCGCAGGAGATCATCGCCGGCGACTCGTTGCCGATCCGGGTCGCGGCGCATCTCGACGGCCTCGACACCCACGACGTGGTCGTGGAATGCCTGATCGGAAGAGAGACGATGAACGGGGAGTTCCGGCTCCATCAGCGGCTGTTGCTGGAACCCGCCGGGGCGCGCGTCAAGGGGGAATTGGTGTTCGCCCTGGACCTGCAGCCCGACTTGTCCGGATTGATGTACTACAAGCTGCGCATGTATCCCCACCACGAACTGCTCTGCCACCCCTTCGAGACCGGCTGCATGACTTGGTTGTAGCAGCGTCGCCGGCGGGGCAAGCCCCGCCCTACGGGTGGATACGGAAACCGCGTCGCCTCCCCGGTAGGGCCGGCCTTGGCCGGCCGACGACGCGAAACCGCACCACACGACAGGAGAATCTCCAACGCCGTCGGCGGGGTCCGGGACTCGCGTCGCCCCCCCCCCGGCCGGCCCACCGTCAACCGCCCGCGGGCTCGCGTCCGTAGATCCGAATCAGGTGGTGCATGCGTTGCGCCACGTCCTGCGGAAACCAGTCCCAGCCGAAGCGCCAGGTCCAGTTTCCTTCGGTGGTGCCGGGGCGGTTCATGCGGTGGGCGGCATCCAGACCCAGCACGTCCTGCAGCGGCACCACCGTGAGGCGTGCCACGGAGGCGAACGCCCAGCGGACCAGCGGCCATGGCATGGGATCGGAAGGGTGGGCGAGATAGTCTCGCACCGCGTATTTGCGCTCCTCCGTCAACTCCTCGAACCAGCCGAGGCTGGTGTTGTTGTCGTGGGTACCGGTATAGACCACGCAGTTCTCCCGGTGGCGGTGCGGCAGGTAGGGGTTGTCGGTGCTGCCGTCGAAGGCGAACTGCAGAATCTTCATGCCGGGAAAACCGAAGCGCGCGCGCAACGCCTCGACCTCGGGGGTGATCAACCCCAGGTCCTCCGCCACCAGCGGCAGGTGCGGACCCAGTCGCTCGCGTAGCGTGCGGAACAAGGCCTCGCCCGGTGCCTTGACCCAGCGCCCGTTCGTGGCGTCGGGCGCATCCGCCGCCACCTCCCAGTAGGCCTCGAAACCGCGGAAATGATCGATCCGGATCAGGTCGAACAGCTCGCGCTGCCCGGCCACGCGTTCCACCCACCAGCGGAAGCCGTCCGCCTGCATCACGTCCCAGCGGTAGTGGGGATTGCCCCAAAGCTGGCCGGTCGCCGAGAAGTAGTCCGGCGGCACACCGGCGACGGTGAGCGGGCGGCCCTGATCGTCGAGTGCGAAGTAGTCGCGGTGCGCCCAGACCTCGGCGCTGTCGTGGGAGGCGAAGATCGGCAGGTCGCCGAGCAGCAGGATCCCGCGTTCGTTCGCATAAGCGCGCAGCAACCGCCACTGGCGGCGGAACAGAAACTGCACGAACCGGATTCGCTCGACGGCATCGGCGAGTTCACGGCGCACGCGCGCGAGCGCCTTCGGCGTGCGGTCGCGTCGGCCGCGGGGCCACTGCGTCCAGGGCTTGCCCTCGTAGACGTCGCGCAACGCCTGGAACAGCGCGAAGTCCTCCAGCCAATGGGCGTTGTGCTCGCAAAACGCATCGAACTCCGCACGTGCCGGCGCGTCGGCGTGCTCCCGGAACCCGTCCCAGGCCGCGCCGAGGACGTCGTCGCCGGCGGCCTCCGCGGCCTCGGGCGAGAGGCCCGGCAGCCAGCCCCATTGCACCAGCAGCGCGCGACTCACCAGGCGCGGATCGCCGGCGTGGACCGAGAGGCTCTGGTAGGGCGAGCCGCCGTCGTGGGTGGGACCCAGCGGCAGCGTCTGCCACACCCCAAAGCCCGCATCTCGAAGAAAATCGACGAACCAGTAGGCGTCGGGGCCGAGCCGCCCGCACGAACCGGGGCCGGGCAGCGAAGTAGGATGCAGCAGCAGACCGGCACGGCGCCGGTCCAGGACCGTGTCGGGTTGCGTCACGACTGGGCTTGGCCCGAGCGCATGGTACCCCCCGCCCGGGGCGCCCCGCCGCCATGGGCAAAGGGCTGATCCAGATACGCCGGCGGCTCCTTGCCGATGAACCGATAGAGATTCGACAGGTGGCGCCGGTACAGCCGTTCGAAGTCGCTCACCGTATCGGCGGGGTTGTAGTCGCCGAACCACCAGAACCAGTCGGAACCCTCGCACACGGCAAGCTGCTCGAGTGCACGCGCGCGTTGCTCCTCGCCGAGCCGCCCCGAGGCGAGCGCCGCATCGTAGGCCCGCTTGGCCGCGCCCAGCATGTCCCATCCGCGGTTCTTGTCCGGGTCTCCGATCCACGTGGAAAAGGTTCCGTAGACCCAACTGCCGGCGACCAGCCGCGGCAACTCCGCCGGCGCCGGGCACCGCTCGATCGCCTCGGAGAAGGTCGTCAGCTCGATCCCCGGATGCTCCACGAGCCGCCGGTAGAGCGCGCTGAGAAAATAGTAGCCGTTTTCCGGGTAATGCTCCCAGGCGTTCTCGCCGTCCAGGATGATGGACACCACCGTATCGGGCCGCTCGTTCTCGGCGGCGGCGATATCCTCCAGGTGGCCCACCAGGTTGGCCACCGCGTCGTCGGCGTGCCAATCCGAATAAGTGAAGCCGATCAGGTCGGAGAGTCCGTCATCGCGGAAGAAGGTGCCGAGACGCCCGCCCTTCAATCGGTAGGGGCGGTGCACGCCTTGCGCGGCCCCGTCCCCGCCCTGGATCTGTTGCAGGGAGTTGGTCAGTACACCCTGACCGCTCGCCGCCCAGCGGAAACCGTGATCCTCGAGCAGGCGCAGGGTCGCCTCGCTGAGCCCGCCCTCCGAAGGCCAACAGCCCTGTGGCAGGCGGCCGAAGTGGTGCTCGAAGGTCTCGATCGCGGCGCGCACGTGCCAGCGGGCCCGTCCCTTGCCGCCCGGGTAGGCATCGAGCATGGGTAACGCCACGTCCGGCAGCGCCTCGCGGGCGGAGCCGATGTCGAGCAGCAGCGGTATAATCGGGTGGGCGTACGGGCTGACCGACAGCTCCACCCGGCCACGGTCGGCCAGCGAGCGGTAGCGGCCGATGATCCCCGCCAACTGCTCGCCGATCACCGAGACGAGCAGCCGCCGGTCGGCGACCGTGAAGCCGGACCCCTTGTTCTGCAGGCGCTTGATGCGGGTGTCCCGGCGCCGCACCGTCTCGCCCATCCACGCCAGGTGATACCAGACCAGCAGATCGGCGAGATACCGGTCGCTCAGATACTCCACCCCCTCCGCGGCATCGCCCATGCACTCGGCGAACCGTGCGAGCTGCCGATAGGCCGGGAACCGGTCGATCAGCCGGGTGCGGTTGGCGCGCAAACAGGCGTTCACCAGTTCCCGGCGTGCATCGGTGTCGGCGGGCAGTTCCGGGCCCGCGAGCGCCGCGAGCAGCGGGTCGCGGATCTCGACGCCCTCGCTCAGAAAGGCGCCGACCTGCTCCGCGTAGTCCTCGATCTGCTCCAACAGGATCGGGGCGAAGTTGATCACCGCGCGCGCACCCGGCACCGCCTCCAGGTGCGCCGCCATGTCGACGTAGTCCTTGATAGCGTGCAGGTAGGTCCACGGGAGCTGATAGGTCCCGCGCACCAGATCCCGGTACTGGGGCTGGTGCATGTGCCAGCACAGCACCACCTTGAGCCGCGCATCAGCGGACATAGTGGCGCACCTGGCCCAGCATCTCGGGGGTCACCAACGTGACCCCGCGTTCGGTGACGTGAAATCGCTTGCCGTCTTCCTCCGGATCCTCGCCGATGACCATGCCCTCCGGGATCCGGCAACCGCGATCGATGACCGCCCGGCGCACGCGGGCGTGGCACCCGATGTCGGCGTCGGGGAGCACGACCGAGTCCTGGACCAACGCATGGGAGTGGATCTGGACGTTAGAGAACAACAGGGCGTGGCGTACCGTGGCCCCGGAGATCAGGCACCCGCCCGAGACCATGGCGTCCACCGCCATGCCGCGACGATCGTCGTCGTCGAAGACGAACTTGGCGGGCGGGAGTTGCTCCTGGTAGGTCCAGATCGGCCAGTGTTCGTCGTAGAGATTCAGCTCGGGCGTCACACCGATCAACTCCAGATTGGCCTCCCAGTAGGCGTCCACCGTACCCACGTCGCGCCAGTAACTCTGACGCCCGCTCTGCACGTCGCGGAACGGGTAGGCCATGACCCGGTAGCGGTTGATCACCGAGGGCAGGATGTCCTTGCCGAAATCGCGGGTGGAGTCGGGCAGGTCCGCGTCCTTGATGAGCTGCTCGTAGAGGAACGCCGTATTGAACACGTAGATGCCCATGGACGCGAGGGCCACGTCCGCCTTCCCGGGGACCGGCTCCGGGTGCGCGGGTTTTTCGGCGAAGCGCGCGACGCGCCCCTCGCCGTCGGCGGTCATCACGCCGAACGCGCGAGCGCGATCCAACGGTACCTCGATGCATCCGACGGTAAGGTCGGCACCGCGATCGACATGGTGGGCGATCATCGGACCGTAGTCCATCTTGTAGACATGGTCGCCGGCCAGGATCAACACGTAGCTCGGGTCGTGGCCGCGGATGATGTCGATATTCTGATAGACCGCGTCGGCGGTGCCCGCGTACCACGAGGACGTGATGCGTTGCTGGGCGGGCAGCAGTTCCACGAACTCGCCGAACTCCCCGCGCAGAAAACTCCAACCCTTCTGGATGTGCTGGATCAGGGAGTGGGCTTTGTACTGGGAGAGCACGCCGACGCGGCGGATCCCGGAATTGATGCAGTTGGAGAGCGGGAAATCGATGATCCGGAACTTGCCGCCGAACGGCACCGCCGGCTTGGCCCGCCACAGGGTCAGGTGCTTGAGCCGCGAGCCGCGCCCGCCGGCGAGAATCAGAGCGAGGGTATCGCGCGTCAGCAGGCTGACGAAGCGGGGCGTGGAGGCGAGGTTCATCTGGGCCTTCCCTCGGCGGGCTGTATCCGGGATCGCGCCGGAAGGATCTTCCGGGAATCGGGATCACCCGACACCCCGCCGGCCGTCGTCCGGATTCCGCAGATGATCCGCCACTTATGGTACCATCAAACCTCCGGGTCTTGTCACCGGCGGAGGCGTGTGTGCCGCATCGGAACCAGCCATTGACGTCCGAAACCGAGGCCGTATCCGGGCACCTGGACGAGGGGCTGCGACGCATCATCGAGGCGCGCCACCACGACCCCTTCGCGGTGCTCGGCCGGCATCGTTACAGCGGTGAGGAGCGGGTCCGCGCGTTCCTGCCGGACGCCGAAGAGGTGTGGCTCACAGAGACCGGCGCGCGCCTGGAACGGCTGCCCGGTACCGACCTCTTCGAGTGGCACGGTGCACCCGGCTCGGTGCCCGAACGCTACCGCCTGCGCTGGCGCGACCGCGACGGCGGCGAACACGAAGCCTACGACCCCTACTGCTTCCCTCCGCAACTCCCGGATTTCGACCTGCATCTGTTCGGCGAGGGCCGCCATCGGCACGCCTACCGGATCATGGGCGCCCACCCGCTCTCCGTAGACGGCATCGCGGGCGTGCGCTTCGCGCTCTGGGCCCCGAACGCCGAGCGCGTCGGCGTGGTCGGCGACTTCAACGCCTGGGACGGACGCCGCCACCCGATGCGCATCCGCGGATCGACCGGCGTCTGGGAACTGTTCATTCCCGGGCTCGCGGCGCAGATCTTGTACAAATTCGAGATCCGCAACCGCCGCACCGGTGCGGTGTTGCTCAAGACCGACCCCTACGGCCGGCGTTTCGAGCAGCGCCCGGCGACGGCGGCGATCGTGGAGGACCCCCCGCACCATGACTGGGGCGACGAGGAGTGGATGCAGGCGCGCCGCGAGCGCGACTGGTTGCACGCGCCGATGTCGGTCTACGAGGCGCACCTCGGATCCTGGCGCCGGCGCGACGACGGCGGCTTCCTGACCTACCGGGAACTGGCGCACGAGCTGGTCGACTACGTCAAATCCCTGGGTTATACGCACATCGAACTGCTGCCGGTGACCGAGCATCCGCTCGATGCCTCCTGGGGGTACCAGACGACCGGCTTCTACGCCCCGACCAGCCGCCACGGCAGCCCGGAGGACTTCCGCTACTTCGTCGACCGTTGCCACCGCGAAGGGATCGGGGTGCTGCTCGACTGGGTGCCGGGTCATTTCCCCAAGGACGGCTATGCGCTGGCGCGTTTCGATGGAAGCGCCCTCTACGAGCACGAGGACCCGCGCCGCGGCGAGCACCGCGACTGGGGAACGCTGATCTTCAACTACGGGCGCAATGAGGTCCGCAACTTTCTGCTCTCGAGCGCGCTGTACTGGCTGGAGGAGTTTCACATCGACGGCCTGCGGGTCGACGCCGTGGCCTCCATGCTGTACCTGGACTACTCGCGCCGGCCGGGCGACTGGCTCCCCAACCTCTACGGCGGCAATGAAAACCTCGAGGCCATCGAGTTCCTGCGCCAACTCAACCAGATCACCCTCGGCCAACAGCCCGGCACCCTGATGATCGCCGAGGAGTCCACCGCCTGGCCCCAGGTGACGCGGCCCACCTGGCTCGGCGGACTCGGCTTCAGCATGAAGTGGAACATGGGCTGGATGCACGACACGCTGGTCTACATGAGCAAAGATCCCATCTACCGTCATTACCAACACGATCAGCTCACCTTCGGCCTGCTCTACGCCTTCACCGAGAACTTCGTGCTGCCGTTCTCCCATGACGAAGTGGTACACGGCAAGCGCTCGATGATCGACAAGATGCCGGGGGACGATTGGCAGCGCTTCGCCAACCTGCGTCTGCTTTATACTTATATGTTTACCTATCCGGGCAAGAAACTGCTCTTCATGGGCAATGAATTCGCCCACGGCCACGAGTGGAACCACGAACGTTCGCTCGACTGGTACCTGCTGGAGCACCCCGAGCATCGAGGGGTGCAACGCCTGATCGGGGATCTCAACCGCCTGTATCGGGAGGAGAGCGGCCTGCACCGCTTCGACTTCGAGCCGCGCGGATTCCGGTGGATCGACTGCCACGACGCATCGCAGTCGGTGCTGAGCTATCTGCGCCTGAGCGAAGACGAACTGGTGGTGGTGGCACTCAATTTCACGCCGGTGGTGCGCGAGAACTACCGGCTCGGCGTGCCGCGCCCCGGCGCCTACCGGGAGATCCACAACTCGGACTCGGAATACTACGGCGGGAGCAACGTCGGCAACGGCTCGGGGGTCGAGGCCGAGGACGTGCCCTGGATGGGGCAGCCGTATTCGATCCGCCTGACGCTGCCGCCGCTGGCGGCGATCGTGCTCAAGCCCGCGGCGGCGAACGCCGCCTGAGACGCGGCGGGCCTCAGGCGAAGGCGGCGAGCCGCACGGGCAGGCGTCGCGCGCCCCACGTGCCCGGACGCGCCTCGAAGACACCGGCGCACGCCGTGCCGCAATCGGGACAACGGCCGTCGGCGGTGAGACTCCAATCGGTGATGACGTACCAGTCGCGCCCGATCAAACGCCTTCCGCACTCATGGCAGTAGGTGCTGTCGCCCTCCTCGTCGCGCACGTTCCCGGTATAGACGTAGCGCAGGCCGTTGCGCAGCGCGATACATCGCGCCCGCGCCAGGGTCTCGGGCGGAGTGGGGGGGATGTCGGTCATCTTCCAATCCGGATGGAAGGCGGTGAAATGCATGGGGACATCGGGACCCAGGTTGTCCGCCACCCACGCGGTCATCGCCTCCAACTCCGCATCGGAGTCATTCTCGCCGGGGATAAGCAGCGTGGTGATCTCGAACCATACCGACGTCTCGTGCCTGAGGTAGCGCAACGTATCGAGCACCGGTTGCAGGTGCGCGCCGGTCAGCTTCCGGTAGAAACGCTCCGTGAACCCCTTGAGATCCACGTTCGCGGCGTCCATGTGGGCGAAGAACTCCCGGCGCGGCTCGTCGCACACGTAGCCGGCGGTGACCGCCACGGAGCGGATGCCGTGTTCGCGGCACGCGCGCGCCACGTCTACGGCATACTCGAGGAAGATGACCGGATCGTTGTAGGTGAAGGCCACGCTGCGGCACCCGAGCGCCTGCGCGGCACGTACCAGGACCTGCGGCGAGGCACGGTCGGCGAGGGTGTCGAACTCGCGCGACTTGCTGATGTCCCAATTTTGGCAGAACTTGCACGCAAGGTTGCAGCCGGCGGTACCGAAGGACAGCACCGGCGTGCCGGGGAGGAAATGATTGAGCGGCTTCTTCTCGATCGGATCCACGCAAAAGCCGCTCGAGCGCCCGTAAGTCGTCAGTACCACCTGTCCATCGAGGTTCGCGCGTACGAAGCACAGCCCGCGTTGCCCCTCGCGGAGCCGGCACGCACGCGGACACACGTCGCACTGCACCCGCCCGTCTTCGAGGGCATGCCAATAGCGGGTGCGGACCACGTCGGGACCCCACGATACCGGCGCATCGGAAGACTCTGCCATACTCAGCGCCTCCGCCGGGGCGTCGCCCGGCGTCGAACCCATTATCCATCCACTATACTTTAGCTTGCACATCCGGTTTTGCAATCGACCGCCGGACGGATTCCGCGGCCCGATACCCGGCACGTAGTCGTAGTCGAGGAGCGTGATGCAGACCGAGTCCAAAGACCGAGTACGCCCGCCCGCCGTGGCCGGCCTGTTCTACCCGGCCGATGCGCGGGAACTCGACGCCGTGGTGCATCGCTACCTGGCCGAGGCACGGAAAGGGGGCGAACCGCCGGCGGCGCTGATCGCCCCGCACGCGGGCTACATCTACTCCGGTCCGGTGGCCGCCTCCGCCTACGCCCTCCTGTCCGCGGCGCCCGGGCGTATCCGACGGGTGCTGGTGCTGGGTCCTTCGCATCAGGTCGCGTTCCGCGGGTTGGCCGCGCCCACGGCGACCTACTTCGCCACCCCGCTGGGGGAGATCCCCGTGGACCGGGAAGCGCTGGAAGGGATCGCCCACCTGCCCCAGGTACTGTGGCTCGACGAGGCGCACGGCGCGGAGCACAGCGTGGAGGTGCACCTGCCGTTCCTGCAGACCGTGCTCGGCCCGTTCCAACTGATCCCGCTGGTCGTGGGCGACGCCGGGCCCGAGGAGGTCGCCGAGGTCATCGAGGCGCTGTGGGACGGGCCGCAGCTCCTGCCGATCGTGAGTTCCGATCTCAGCCACTACCACGACTATGCGAGCGCCCGCGCGCTGGACGCGGCCACCTCGCGCGCCATCGAGGCGCTGCGTCCCGAGGCCATCGGTTACGAACAGGCCTGCGGACGCAATCCGCTCAACGGTCTCTTGACCGTCGCGCGGCGACGCTCGCTACGCGCCGAGACCGTCGATCTGCGCAATTCCGGCGATACCGCGGGTCCGCGCGATCATGTGGTAGGATACGGAGCCTATGTCTTCCATTGACCCACCGCCGCTGACCACCGAGGAGCGCAGGGGACTGCTGCGGGTGGCGCGCGAGTCCATCGCCCACGGCGTCGAATACGGCTACCCGCTGACCGTGGATCCCTTCCAGTTCTCGAGCCCGTTGCAGGCGCCGCGCGCAACCTTCGTCACCCTGAAACGCAACGGCAACCTGCGCGGGTGCATCGGTGCGCTCCAGGCGAGTCGGCCGCTGGTGCAGGACGTGGCCCACAACGCCTACGCCGCGGCCTTCCAGGACCCGCGTTTTCCCCGGCTCGCAGCCGAAGAGTACCCCGAACTGGACATCCACATCGCGGTGCTCGGCGCCCCTGAGCCGCTGGCGGCGCATGACGAGCGCGAACTCGCGCAACGGCTGCGCCCGGGCAGGGATGGGGTGATCCTGGAGGAAGGCCAGCGGCGCGCCACCTTCCTGCCCGCGGTCTGGAAACAGATCGCCGACCCCATCGCGTTTCTTCGCGAGTTGAAGCAGAAGGCCGGCCTCGCGCCGGACTACTGGTCGGACACCCTCAAGGCGTATCGCTACACGGCCGAGTCGTTCCCCGAGGAATAAACGCCGCGCGCAACCGGGCACCCACGGCGACCGGCACTGCACGTCCCCCGCGATGTCGGCGGGCCGAGGCCCGCCCTACGGGAGATGCCGCCCCGGCGGGGCGAAACCTTCCCACACGCACATTGCGGATTGCGCCCCCGTAGGGCCGGGCTCGCCCGGCCGGCACCGTTGGATCCGCACGCAATGTCGCCCGGCCGGCGTCATCCCCCGGGCGCCGCCCCCCGATTCAGCGGCACTCGCCCACCGAGCCCTGAGCACAGATGCGTCCGTCGGTCCAGATCGCCTGGTTGAGGTTCGCCCCGGTGAGCCGCGCGCCTGCGAGTCGCGCACCGCGCAGGTTGGCGTAGGAAAGGTCGCTTCGAGACAGGTCGGCGCCTCGCAGATCGGCCCCGCTCAAGCCGGTCCCGACCAGTCGCGCGCCCGTAAGGTCGGCGCCGGCCAGATCGGCGATACCGAAGCTCCCGTAGGAGAGATCGGCCCCGACGAGCCGTGCACCGGCCAGATCGGCCCCACGCAGATCGACACTGCGCAGATCCGCCCGGCTCAGATCGGCCTTGCTCAGGCGCAGCCCCTCCAGGGTGCAGTAGCTCCAGTCCACGCCGGGCGCCGGTGCGGCGTTGCACTTGGTGCCCGGGTGCCGGACCGGTCCGGGTCCACGCATGGCGGCGTACCACAGCAGGCCCACGACCAGTGCGATGATCACCACGACCACCCCATACCGGGTCCGCTGCGGCACTCCATCGCGCAGCGTGCGACTCCTGAGCCGGCGATAGCGGACCATCCAATCCGGTTCCGGTCCACGCCGTTCCCCTCCTCCACGGCGTTCCCCATGCGTCGCCTCGGGAGCACCTCGCGCCGGATCGGAAACACCGTCACTGCGCCGCTCGGATACATCCCGCTCGTCTTCCCGCAGTTGCGCCGCCATCAGCCGCTCACGCGCCTCGTCGCTGGTGCGCGCCTCGATCACCAACTCCGGAATCAGCTCCGGGTGCGCACTCAGCGATTCCCAGAACGTGCAGTCTCGGCTGACCTCGTCGTCCTCACCGAGTCTGCCGAGCAGCACGTAGCGCCGGACCAGTTCCTCCGGGAACGGACCCCGGATCGACACGCCCCGACGCGTGTACCACAACGTCCGCTGCTGCGGATGATCATCCTCGGTTCGACGGCTCATAGCACCCAACCGGTATGCAGGAAACATGCCGACCCAAGGGCCAAAACCACCCGAACGCCACCGAACCGACTCTTCTCCCGCAGGTCTCCCGGGGCGAGGAGATCCCGAAGGCCCTCTACGCGGCGGCGGCCGAGGTACTCGCCTTCCCCTGCTTTCCGGCCGACCGGGCATCCTCCCCAGCCTGACGCGCGACCCGCTGACCGCCACCACGCTGTATCGGCCTCAAGAATTCCGTCGATCGGGCGACATGGGAGAACGGGCCCACGGTTGCCCGGCCAGGGGGGGCGCATGTGAGGCTCGCAGCAGATGACGCACAACCGGAGCACAGGAATCGACCCGTGACGCGGGCCCTCGCCCAGGCCGAACGGATGCGCATCCTGATCGCCGACGCCACCCCGGCGGCACTCGCCGCGCTCCTCGCCCGCGGAGGCTTCCCGAACGTGACCTCGGCGACCGGCGCCGCCGAGGCGCTCGGCCGACTGCGCGAGTGCGCACACCGTCTGCACGGCGCCGTGGACGTCGTGATCATCGGCGCACACCTCTCGGATCAGGAAGGCATCGGGCTGTGCCGCACCGTACACACCCACCGCGCTTGGCGCGAGGTCCCGGTGATCCTGATCGCCGACCCGACGGGCGATCCGCGCGCGGCGCTGCGCGACGCCGATGAGGCGGGCGCGGACGACGTGCTGTTCACGCCGGTACGGCCCTCGGAATTGTTTTCCCGACTGCTGTGGGCGCTGTCGCTGAAGCGCGAGCGCGACCTGCGCCGCAGTCGCGAGCGGGCGTTGATGGAGGAACTGGCCGGACGCAAGATTATGGAGGCGCGCCTGGAATACCTGCTCGATCACGACGCGCTCACCGGAACCGCCAACCGACGCGGCCTGGAACAGGGCCTGGACCAGGCGGTGCTCGATGCCCGCTATCAGCGCCATACCGCGGCCCTGCTCTACCTCGATCTGGATCAGTTCAAGGTGATCAACGGCACCGAGGGCCACGCGGCCGGGGACCGGATGCTGATCGCCGTAACGGAGGCGTTGCGCCCGGAGCTGCGTCCCACGGACCTGCTGGCGCGCATCGGTTCGGATGATTTCGCGGTGCTGCTGCGCGGGAGCAATCAGACGCGTGCGCGCGAGATCGCCGAACGGCTGCGGCGCACCGTCGATGAGCTGCGCTTCACCACCGACGGCTGCGACTATCACATCAGCGCCAGTATCGGCCTGGCGATGATCGAACCGGGCCGCATCACGAGCACGAGCGAGATCCTGGGGCGCGCCGATCAGGCCTGCTTCATCGCCAAGAACTGCGGGCGCAACCGGGTGCACGTGTTCGCGCTCGATGACCGCCACATCCTGCATCAACTGCGCAGCAACGCCTACTGGGTGCCCCTGATCCGCGAGGCGCTGGCCAAGGGCAGCTTCCAACTGTTGTTCCAGCCGGTCCAGGGGCTGCGAGACGGGCGCATCAACCACTACGAGGTGTTGCTGCGGATGGAGGGCGGGCAGGGCGAACTGCTCGGGCCCGCGGAATTCGTGGCGGTGGCCGAGCGCATGGGCCTGATCCGCGACATCGACCGCTGGGTGGTACACGAGGCCACCGAACTGCTGCGCACGCTGCCCGAGACCATCTCGCTGCACATCAACCTGTCCGGACACGCCTTCCAGGATCCGGGACTCCTGGGGCTGGTCCGGCAGCGGCTGCGCGAGACCGGTGTGTGCGCGCAACGCATCACCTTCGAGATCACGGAGACGGCGGCGATCGCCGACCCGCCGCGCACCCGCGCGATGCTCCAGCGTCTGCGCGCACTGGGCTGCCGTTTTGCGCTCGATGACTTCGGCTCGGGATTCAACTCCTACGGCCATCTCAAACAATTCCCCGTGGATCTGCTCAAGATCGACGGCACATTCGTGAGCAACATCATCCGCAACCCGGTCGACCGGGTGCTGGTCGAATCGATGGTGATGGTGGCACGCACGCTCGGCAAACAGACCGTGGCCGAGTTCGTCGAGGATCGGGAGACGTTGGAACTGCTGCGACGCATGGGCGTGGACTACGCGCAGGGCTACTTCATCGGTGAACCGGCGCGCGAACTGGTGGTCAACGGCTGAAACGCCCGGCCGGGCGCGGGTCAACCGGCTTTGTCGACGCGGTGCAATACCGCGATCAACTCCGCCTCGCCTCGTGCGAGCCCGCAGTTGCGCACCAGTTCCTCGCTGCCCGCGCCGCGATGCACCATGCGGATCGCCTGGGTGTAGGAACGCTCGCCCGGATCGCGCAGCTCCACCAGTTCGAGCTTCCCGCCGACCCGGCGCAGGCCGCGCTCCAACCGGTTCTGCCGCTCATCGATGCCGGCGGCGCCGGCGCACAGCGATTCCACGTCGGCGCGCAGACCGTGCAGCCGTTCACGCTGACGGGCCAGCCGGCGTGTGAGCACGGCGAGCCAGGCGCCGAGCCCCGTCAGGACCGCCGCGACGAGCACGGCGCCGGCCGGCGCGATCGCACCGATCTCCGTCCCGATCCAGGACATGGCGTTCACCGGGTCCAACCGTCATGCGTAGTCGTCGACATGTGGTCCCTCCTCGTCATCGGCGGGCGGGTGCTCCGCGGGCGGGTGCTTGGGCGGCTCGGGGCGCGGCGGCGGGCGCCGGCGCGAACCCGGCCGATCCCCCGGTCGTCCCGGGCAGATGGGGGACAACGGAGGGATGTCGCCGGTCTCCACCATGATCTCCACCCCGGGATCGCGACCCGGCGGGGGCCGACTTCACCTCCCGCCTAAAGGGTCCCGACCTCGTTCCATTCATCTTCCGTCAACAGCTTGTTGAGATCCACCAGGATCAGGAGCCGGTCGTCGCGGCTTGCCACCCCCTGGATGAACCGTGCGCCCTCGTCGGTCCCGACGTTCGGTGCCGCCTCCATCGCCGACATCGGCAGATCCACCACTTCCGAGACCCGGTCGACCAGGATCCCCACCACCTGCCCGTTGATCACTTCGATGATCACGATGCGCGTAGCGTCGTCGACCTCGCGCGGCGCCAGTCCGAACCGGGCGCGGGTATCCACGACGGTCACCACGTTGCCGCGCAAATTGATGATGCCCAGGACATAGGCGGGCGCACCGGGCACCGGCGCGATCTCCGTGTAGCGGAGCACTTCCTGGACCTGCATGACATTGATGCCGTAGGTCTCTTCGTCCAGATGGAAGGTGACCCAACGCACCACCGGATCGTCGGCGCCGTGTACGTGTTCCGGCTGGTTCATTTGCAACCCCCGTTTCCGTGACTGGATTCCCCTGCGGCGGACACGGTTTCGCCGGAATTTTGGCGCCCCATCTCCGGAGCCGCGGATCTGGTTGACTGTGAAGCAATGGAAGCAGAATCCGTGCCAACACCCCCCGGGACGACCACCGCGCGGTCCGGTACCGGACCGTCGAGCAGATCCCCCAAGAGGAGTCGGTAGGCCTCCACCCCGCGCGCCCGCGGATAGGCCACGGACGGCGGGACCCCCGCCCGGCTCGCCTCCCGGAACCGGGTGTCCACCGGGATCGTCGAGCGCCAGGCCTGCTCCGGATAGCGTTCGCGCAGACGCCGCAGGCTCTCGGGAGAGGCCCGGGTGCGCCGGTCGAAGAGCGTCGGCACGATCAGCGCGGGCAACGGCTGCGGACGCGCACGCGTCACCATCTCCAGCGTGCGCACCATCCGGTCCAGGCCGTGCAGGGCGAGATACTCGGTCTGCACCGGAATGAGTACCCGTTCGCAGGCGGCCAGTGCATTGACCATGAGGATGCCGAGCATCGGCGGACAGTCGATCAGCACGAATTCGAAACGCGACGCCACGCCGGCGAGGGCGCGTGCGATTACCAGCCCCATCCCCTCCCGGGTTCCCAACTGCCGGTCCAGCGTGGCCAATGCCGTCCTGGCCGGCAGCAGCGAGAGCCCCGTGCAGCCGGTCTCCACGATGGAGGCGCCGGCATCGGCGGCGCGTCCTTGCGCCGCCGCCTGGAACAGGGCATAGGCGCCGCCCTCGGCGCCCTCCGGGTCGCGGCCCAGGTAGCCGGTGAGCGAACCGTGCGGGTCGAGGTCCACCAGCAGCGTGGGATGGCCCGCCTCGGCGAGCAGGCCGCCCAAACAAACCACCGTGGTGGTCTTGCCCACGCCGCCCTTCTGATTCGCGGAGGCCCAGATCTTCATGGTGAATGCCCCGCGCCCGCCGGCGCCGCCGCAGGCCGGTGCGCCGACGCACCGGCACCCGTTCGATGCTCCGGCGCACGCGACCGGCGCCGGCGCGCGGCGCCGGCGAGTTCCTTGACGGCGGCCGCATCGAGGAGTGTGCGCGTATTGGTGCCGGCGAGCACCACCAGTACCACCCGCCGGTTGCGGCTGCGCCCCTCCGCGGTGGCATTGCTCGCCGCCGGACGATATTCGCCGTAACCGATGGCGGCCATGCGATGGGGGGCGACCCCATCCTTCATGAACAGGTGCACCACGCTCGCGGCGCGCGCCGCGGACAGTTCCCAGTTCGACGGATAGGCGAGCGTGTGGATGGGCACGTTGTCGGTGAAGCCCTCCACGTGAATGGCGTTCGGGAACAACTTCAGGATGTTGGCGATGCGATCGAGCACCGGGGCCGCCGCGCTCGCGAGGACCGCGCTACCGCTCGGAAAGAGGATCTTGGTGCGAATCTCGACCTCGATCCACAGTTCGTGCCGACGCACCTTGATCAGCCCCTCCTTGACGAGGGGCTCGAGACTGCGTTCAAGATCCGCCGCGATCTTCTCGAGCACCGCGGCCCCGTGCCCGGCCTTCCCCGCGCCTCCTCGGGTGCGTGGCCCATTTCCGGCCCGCGCTCCCCCGCCGGACGCCGACCGGCGCACCGGCGAGGGGATCGGCCCGGTGGACGGCAGCGTGACCGGCGTGGTCATCGGCGCGGACAGCACGGCCGGTTGGCTCAGCATCTGGTTGCGCGCGTTCACCGGGGCCTTGGCGATGCGCCCGACCTGGATCGGCTCCATGCTCCGCGGGGTGGAGCGAAACGCGGCGACCAACGCGTCGGAGAGCACGCGATACTTGCCCTCGTTGATGGAGGAGATCGAGTACATCACGACGAAGAACGCGAACAAAAGCGTGACGAAGTCGGCGTAGGAGACCAGCCAACGCTCCAGGTTCTCATGCTCCTCTTGCCTCTGTTTACGGGCCATGATCGCTCCGGGACCGGCTGCGGATCAGTGCAGGTAACCCTGCAACTTGGTCTCGATGTTGCGCGGGTTCTCACCCTCGGCGATGGCGATGATCCCCTCGATCACCATCTCCCGGAACTGGGCCTCCTTCTGCACCAGCCCCTTGAGCTTGTTGGAAATCGGCAGTAGGAACAGGTTCGCGGAGCCCACACCGTAGATGGTCGCCACGAACGCCACCGCGATGCCCTCGCCCAGCTTGCCCGGGTCGGCGAGGTTCTGCATCACGTGGATCAGCCCCATGACCGCGCCGATGATGCCGATGGTCGGACTGTAGCCGCCCATCGCCTCGAACACCTTGGCCGACTGCAACGCGGTGTGTTCCTTGGCACTCAGTTCCACCTCCAGAATTCCGCGGATCGCGTCGGGCTCGCTGCCGTCGACCAGGAGCTGCAGGCCCTTGCGGGCGAACAGGTCGTCCTCGGTCTCGGCCATGTTCTCCAGGCCGAGCAGGCCTTCCTTGCGCGCAATGTTGCTCCAGGAGACGATCTTCTCGATCGACTGCTCGGGCGTCTGGCGCGGCGGGAACAGGATCCACGCCGCCATCTTCAGGGCGCGCACGAAGATCGGCAGCGGCGTCTGGAGCATGGTCGCCCCGGTGGTCCCGCCGATGACGATGACGAAGGCGGTGAACTGGAGTAACGAGCCGATGTGCCCGCCCTCGAGCATGTTGCCGCCGAGGATCGACCCCAGGGCCAGCGCAATACCGATGATGCTGAGCAGATCCATGGCCTAGAATTGCCGGGCGAGTCCCAACCCGATCTCGTCCAGCGGCAGAATCCAGTCGGCAAGGCCCGCCCCGACCACCGCCTGCGGCATCCCGTAGACCACGCAGCTGGGCTCGTCCTGAACCCAGATCTGCGATCCGCCCGCCTTGAGCAGTCGTGCGCCCTCGCGCCCGTCCGCACCCATGCCGGTCAGCACGATGGCCAGGACCCCGCCCGGCCAGGCACGCGCCGCAGAGGCGAAGCACACGTCCACCGAGGGCCGGTAGGTCACCTCGGGACGGCTGTCCGTGATGCGCAGGCGGACTCCCCCGGTGCGGCGCTCCGCCAGCATCTGCCGCCCCCCCGGCGCGAGGTAGGCGGTACCGGGCAGCACCGGCTCTCCATCCTCCGCCTCCTTGACCCGGATCGTGCAGAGTTGGTCGAGCCGTTCGGCGAACGGCCCGGTGAAACTCGCCGGCATGTGCTGTATCAACAGCAGCGGAAACGGATAACCCTCGCGCAGCGTCGGCAGCAGTCGCTGCAGGGCCGCGGGTCCGCCGGTCGAGGTGCCGATCACCACCACCTGGGGACGACGCGCGGCGCGGACCGCGTGCCGCGTCCGCACCGGCGCCGGTGCGGACACCGGTGCGGACGCGGCGGCACGCACCCACGGCCTGCGGCAGCCCAGTGCGTGGACGCGGGCGCGCAACACCCGGTTGGCATCCTCGCGGTTGCGGGCGATGTCCTCCAGACGCTTGGGGAGGAAGTCCAGGGCGCCGGCGTCGAGGGCGTCGAGCGTGGCGCGCGCACCCTCATAGGTGAGCGAAGAGAGCATCAGGACCGGCGTCGGATGCAACGCCATGATCCGGCGCACGGCGCTGATCCCATCCAGCACCGGCATCTCGATGTCCATGGTGATCACGTCCGGGTGCAGCCGCGCGGTCTGCTCCACGGCCTCGAGGCCGTTGCACGCACTCCCGACCACCTCGATGTCCGGACCGTCGTTGAGGATCTCGCAGACCCGCCGACGGAAAAACCCCGAATCGTCCACGACCAGGGCGCGCACCGCCGGGCGCCCCTGCGCCCCGACGATGCGGGGATCGCCCGCCTTGACGCCGATCTCGGTCATGCCGCTCGCTTTCCCTGTCGTCGACCGTTAATGGCGGTGCGCGTAGGCCTTTAACAGGCTCGGCACATCCAGGATCAGGGCGATCTTGCCGTCGCCCGTGATAGTCGCCCCGGCCAGTCCCGGCAGCCCCTGCACCAGCGCCCCGAGGGGCTTGATGACCACTTCCTCCTGTCCGACCAGGCGATCCACAACGAAGCCGATCCGCTGGTTCCCGACGTGCACCACCACCACCGGCCGGGTCTCCACGGACGCCTGCGCTTCATCGCGCGTCAGCCAGCGGTGCAGGAAAAACAGCGGCAGGGCGCAACCGCGCGTCATGACCACCTCCTGGCCATTGACCACGTTGGTCTGACGCACGTCGAGGTCGAAGATCTCGCTGACGCCGGCCAGCGGCAGCGCGAAGATCTGCCGACCGAGGGCCACCATGAGGGTGGGGAGGATCGCCAGGGTCAGCGGTACCTTGATGCGCAGCGTGCTGCCCACGCCCTTGCGCGAGTCGACCTCGACCGAGCCGTTGAGTTGGGCGATGCGGGTCTTGACCACGTCCAGGCCGACGCCGCGCCCGGAGATATCGGAGATCTCGGACTTGGTGGAAAACCCCGGCCTGAAGATCAGATGGAAGGCGTCGTGATCGCTCAACCGGGCGGCCGCCTCGGCGTCCATGACCCCCTTCTCGACCGCCTTGTCCCGCAACTGCCCGGGGTCCATCCCGGCGCCGTCGTCCTCGATGGTGAGCAGGATATGATCGCCTTCCTGGGCGGCGCTCAGCACCACGGTACCCGCTCGCGGCTTGCCGGCCGCCTCGCGCACGGCCGGCGACTCGATGCCGTGGTCCACGGCGTTGCGCACCAGATGCACCAGCGGATCGGCGATCGCCTCGACCAGGTTCTTGTCGAGGTCGGTCTCCTCCCCCACCATCTCAAGGTGTACTTCCTTGTCCAGCGAACGCGCCAGGTCCCGGACCACGCGCGGGAAGCGCCCGAACACCTTGCGCACCGGCTGCATCCGGGTCTTCATGACCGCCGTCTGCAGGTCCGCCGTCACCAAGCCCAGGTTGGCCACGGCCTTTGCGATCTCCCCGTCGGGTATCGTCGCCTTCAGCGTTTCGAGCCGGTTGCGGACCAACACCAACTCGCCCACCAGGTTCATGATCTCGTCGAGGCGGCGAGTATCGACCCGCACGGTCGTATCGGCGGTAGCGGTAGCGGTACCCGTCGCCGGGCCGCTCCCCGCTTTCGCTTTGGCGGGCGGGGCGCCGACGCCTTTTTCCACGGTGGGCGCCGGGGGCCGGGCGGGGGCCTCGGCGGGCGGCACTTCGGCACCCGGCGCCCGCGCCGCCCCGTAGAGATCATCGAGCAACGCCTCGAATTCGGTATCGCTGATGGTGTCCGCGGCGGCGGGCGACGTGCCGCCCGCCGGAGAGTTCCCGGCCCGCGCGGCCTCGGCGGACAACGCGGCGGGGGCCGGAGCGGCGGGCGCCTTGGGCGCCGCCGCTCCGCCCAAGGCATCGCGGATCATCTCGAATTCCGCATCCGTGCCTTCGGGCGACATCGCCGCGGGCCCCCCGGTCTGCGGATCGGACCGGGCCTCGGGGGGCGGGGGAGACGGGGTCTGCGGTCCGGGCGCGGCGGAGAAGCGCGCCAACTCCGCGAGCAGCTCGGCGCCCGCCGGAGTCGGCGCCCGGCCCTCGCGCACCTCGGCGAACATCGCGTTGACGGTGTCCAGAACGCGAAGAACGGTGTCCATCAACGCCGCATCCACCGTCCGCTCGCCTTGGCGGAGCAGGTTGAAGACATCTTCGGCGTGGTGACAGACCTCGACCAACGGCGTGAGATTCAGGAAGCCCGCCCCGCCCTTGACGGTATGGAATCCACGGAACACCGCGTTGAGCAGTTCCTTGTCCTGAGGGCGGCGCTCGAGGTCCACGAGCTGCTCGCCGAGTTGCTCGAGCAGCTCGCCCCCCTCCACCAGGAAATCCTGCAAGATATCGTCTTCGGTGTCTGCCATGGCCGCGTCACGAACCCCGCCGGCCCCGGAGGCCGCCGCGGATCCAAAGTCGGGGGGCGCACACCGGCCTAGAATCCCAGGCCGGAGAGCAATTCATCCACGTCGTCCTGCCCGGAAACGACGTCGGTACCGGAACGCCCCGGGATCGCCGGGCCGCTCGGCTCCGAATTCCCGGTCGGCTGCTCGTCGACGCGCTCCTCGCGCCGCTCTCCGGACAGGCGCACGAGGTCGACGAGATGCGCCTCGACCTCGTGGACCAGCTCGATCACCCGGCGCAGGATCTGGCCGGTGAGATCCTGGAACTCCTGGGCCATCAGCACCTCCGTCAGCTCACCGTGAGTCCGGGCCATCTCCTGTTCGACGCGCCCCAGGAAGCCGTCCAGATCACTATTCAGTACGCGGAACTCCTCGGCGCTCATGCACCGCCGGCAAAAACACCCCCAGCGCTCGCGCAGGGCCGCCGCCCCGGTCTGCAGATCGCCGATCACCGGGATGCGGCCCTCCACCGCGGTCAGCGTACGATGAGCGGCCTGCTCGGTCATGGAGATCACGTAGGTCAGCCGGTCCTGGGCGTCCGGAATCTCCCGGGCGGCGATGTCCATGAGCCGGGCGTCGGTGCGGAAGCTGTTGAGCGATTCGTGGAGCTGGCGGGTGAGCTTTCCGAGTTCCTCGAACAGGGTGTCGCCGCGCATGCGCGTGAGTTGCTCGAGCACCTGTGCGGTGCCTTCCTCGTCGCCGACCTCGGCCTTTGCAACCAGTTCACGTGCCGCCGCGAGCAGCGGTGACACCTGCGGTTCCGGTCGCGGCGATCGTTTCGCCATTGCATACACCCCTTGGAAGAAGGTTGAAAAACGGTTTCGCTAGGCGTTCGCTTCGATCCGCTCGAAGATCCTCTCGATCTTCTCCTTCAGAGTCACCGCGTTGAACGGCTTCACGATATAGCCGTTGATCCCCGCGTTGGCCGCCTCCACGATCTGGTTGCGCTTGGCCTCCGCAGTGACCATCAGCACCGGGAGTCCGGCGAGATTGGGGTCGGCGCGCACCGCCTTCAGCAGATCGAGCCCGTTCATGACGGGCATGTTCCAGTCGGTGATAAGGAAATCGCACCTCCCGGACTGGAGCTGCGGCAGCGCGGTCTTCCCGTCGTCGGCCTCGGCGGTGTTGTTGAAGCCGAGGTCGCGCAACAGATTCTTGATGATCCGGCGCATCGTGGAGAAGTCGTCCACGATCAGAATCTTCATCTCCTTGTTCAGCATGGCGTGCACCCCGGGACGTGTAGCTCACGGGCCGTAGCCGACCCCCCGCCGCGTCGCATGAAGCCCCCGTTCACTGCTCCGCCAACCAGCCGCTCATGCGCCCACGCAACCGCAACAGCGCCTGGCCGTGGATCTGGCAGACCCGCGACTCGCTTACCCCGAGCACCTCGCCGATCTCGCGCAGATTGAGCTCTTCATCGTAGTAGAGCGCCATGACCAGCCGTTCGCGTTCCGGAAGCGCGGCGATGGCCTCGGCCAGGGCGCGTTTGAAGTCCTCCTGCTGCAGGTAGTCCACGGGGCTGGAGCCCGCGCCCGTCCCGCTGTCCGGTTCATCGCCCGCGCCCTCCAGATCGTCGAAGCTGAACAGCCGGCACCCGGTCGCATCCATGAGGATCTGGTGGTACTCCTTGAGCGAGATCTCCATGGCCTCGGCGATCTCCTTGTCACAGGCGTCCCGACCCTTCCGGTTCTCGATCTCGTGCACCACCTCGGCGACCATGCGCGCCTTGCGATGCACCGAGCGCGGCGTCCAGTCGGTCTTGCGGATCTCGTCGAGCATGGCACCGCGAATCCGGATCCCCGCATAGGTCTCGAAGCTCGCGCCCTGCGTGGGGTCATAGTGGCGCGAGGCTTCCAGCAGCCCGATCATGCCGGCCTGGATCAGGTCCTCGGCCTGCACGCTGGGCGGCAGCCGGCTGATCAGGTGATAGGCGATGCGCTTGACCAGCGAAGCGTGGCGCCCAATCAGATCCTCTTGGCCGTTTTCCTTCACGGTGACATACATGGCTAGTCCGTTCATGGCGGCAACTCCCTGTCATTGCAGCCGGAACGAACCAGACGCTCGACGAAGAACTCCAAGTGCCCGCCTGCGACCGTCGGTACCGGCCATCTATCGGCCCGTTGGGCCAGATTCTTGAATGCCTGCGCCGCGCGGCTGCGCGGATAGGCCTCCACCACGGCGCGTTGCTTCTGCACGGCGCGGCGAAGAAACTCGTCATGGGGAACGGCCCCGAGAAAATCCAGGGTCACGTCCAGAAACCGGTTCGTGACCCGGGTGATCTTATTGAACAGTTCACGCCCCTCCCGCGCGCCGGCGACCATGTTGGCCAGCACGTGGAAACGCGGAATGCCGTATTCGCGGCTGAGGAGCTTGATCAGGGCATAGGCGTCGGTGATCGATGCCGGCTCGTCACAGACCACCACGATCACCTCCTGGGCGGCGCGCGTGAAGCTCACCACGCTCTCGGAGATGCCCGCCGCGGTGTCCACCAGGAGTACGTCCAGGCGGTCGCTGAGTTCGCTGAAGGCATGGATCAGGGCGGCGTGTTCGGCGGGGCGCAGCTCCGTCATGTGCTTGACCCCGGAGGTGGCGGGGATGATCTTGATCCCGCACGGACCGAGAACGATCACCTCCTCGAGTGTCCGCTGCCCGTCGAGCACGTGCGAGAGATTCCCGCCCGGCTGCAGGCCCAGCAGGACGTCGATGTTGGCCAACCCCAGGTCGGCGTCCAGGAGCATGACCGAGCGCCCGGCACCCGCCATGGCCACCGCCAGATTGACCGACACGTTGGTCTTGCCCACGCCCCCCTTGCCGCTGGTGACCGCCACCACCCGGACCGGGCGCGGCTCGACCATGCGTCGCAGGCCGGCGGCTTGGTCGGGCTCCCACTCAGACATGAGCATGCGCCGCCACCCCTCCCCGGGCCTGCCTCGCGCCCGCCGCTGCGATCCGGGGCGCGGCGACGTCCAGGAGTCCGGCGGCGCGCGCCACCAGCACCGAGGCTCGCGCCGGCTGGATGTCCTCGGGCACCCGCTGGCCATCGCCGATGTAGGCGAGCGGCAGGTGCCGGCGCACCGCCACCGACAACGCGCCGCCGAGGCTCGCGGTCTCGTCCAACTTGGTGAGGATCCCGCCCGCCAGCGCCACGCCGCGGAATGCCTGCGCCACCTCGTCGAGTACCGCGCGTTGCGTGGTAGCCGACAGTACCAGGTAGGTCTGGATGCGGGGACCACCACCGTGCAGGGTGGTGAACTGTTCGGACAGGCGCAGGTCGCGCTGGCTCATGCCGGCGGTGTCCACCAACACCAGACGCCGATCCTGGAGTTCATGGAGCACGGCCCGCAGTTCGTTCTCGTCGCCGGCCGCATAGACCGGCGCGCCGAGGATGCGCCCATAGGCGTGCAACTGCTCCTGGGCGCCGATCCGGTAGCTGTCGGTGGTCACCAGGGCGACGTGGCGCCGGCCGTGGCGGAGCACGAAACGCGCCGCCAGCTTGGCCACCATCGTGGTCTTGCCCACGCCGGTGGGTCCTACCAGGGCCACGACCCCTCCTTGCGTCAAAATATCGTCATCGGCCACCGGCACACGCCGGCACAGGCACTCCAGGGCCGAGCGCCAGACCCGCGGAAAATCCTCGTTCGGACCGATCTTGCCCGCCAGGTCCTGGGCCAGCTCCGGGTCCAGTCCCAAGTCCCCAAGCCGTTTCAGCAGCCGCGCCCGTAGCGGCTGGCGCCGTGCCATTTCGCCCCACGCGAGACTCGAGAGCTGATCCTCCAGCAGATCGCGCAGGAAACGCAGCTCGCGCTGCATCTCCACCAGGGTGGGTTCCTGGGACCAGATATTGGCGCCGCGCCCGGCCGGAGAAGACGCCGCCGGCCCCGAAGACCCCGCGACATCCGCTTCCTCCGCCGTCTGCGGTTCCCGTGACGGCTCCCGGCGCGACTCCGCGGGAGCTACGGCAATCGCTTGATCGAGAAGCGTCTCGTCGTAGTCCACCGCGGCGATGATCTCCACCCCGCCCGACACCCGGCGGTTGGACAGGATCACCGCCTCCGGTCCCTGTTCCTCCCGAACCTGGCGGATCGCCTGGCGCAGCTCGGGGGCGAAGTAACGTTTGATTTTCATCGCGTATGCCTCTTTGCCACGGTCCCCCGGCGCATCGGACGCCGCACGCGGCGGGCCTCGGCCGGCTCGTACTTGGATCGGGCCATCACGTCTGCCCGACCGTCGCCAGTACCCGGATCTGCTTGTTGTCCGGAACCTCGTTGTAAGCCAGTACGCTCAGCCCGGGGATCGTGTGTCGCAACCAGCGCGCCAGCCAGGGCCGGATCTGGGACGGGACCAGGAGGACCGCGGGCTGACCCGCCACCTCCTGGCGTTGCGCCGCCTGCGACAACGAGCCGTGCAGCCGCTCCGCCAGTCCCGGTTCCATGCCCCCTCCGCCTTCGCCACTGGACTGCAGTGACTGGTGCAATATCTGTTCCAGTGCAGGATCCAGCGTGATCACCGGCAGCTCGCTGCTCATCCCATTGATATGTTGGACGATAAGGCGCCCCAGGGCGGTCCGCACCGCGGCCGTGAGGACGCCGGGGTCTTGACTTTGCGGGGCGTGGGCCGCCAGGGTTTCGGCAATCGTGCGCATATCGCGGATCGGAATCCGCTCCGCCAGGAGGTTCTGCAGGACCTTCAGCATCACACCCAAAGGCAGGGTCTTGGGAACGAGATTCTCGACCAGCTTGGGCTGGGAGCGCGCGAGCAGATCGAGTAGTTGCTGGATCTCCTCGTGGCCGAGCAACTCGTGGGCGTGATCCTGGATCACCTGGCTGAGGTGTGTGGCGATCACCGTGCCGGCGTCGACCACCGTGTAACCCATCGCCTGCGCCTCGTCGCGCTGCCCCGGCTCGATCCAGACCGCCTCCAGGCCGAATGCCGGGTCCTTGACCGTCACCCCCTGCAGGGTGCCGAACACCTGTCCCGGGTTGATGGCCAACTCGCGATCCGGGAACACCTCCGACTCGCCGACCGGGACGCCGAGCAGACTGACCCGGTAGGTGTTGGGAGCCAGGTCCAGGTCGTCGCGGATGTGCACCGGCTGCACCAGGAAGCCGAGTTCCTGGGAGAGCTTCTTGCGCACCCCCTTGATGCGCGCCATCAACTGCCCGCCCTGGTTCTTGTCTACCAGCGGGATCAGCCGGTAGCCGACCTCCAGACCGATGAGATCGACCGGCTGCACGTCGTCCCAGCTCAGGTCGTGCGACTCGGCGGACGCCTGCTCGGGCGCGGTCTGCGGCGCCTCGACCTCCTCGGCGCCGGCGCGGGAGTACAACCAATAGGCCGCGACGCCCAGCAGCACGGCGAGCGTCAGGAAGGCGAAGTTGGGCATGCCGGGGATCAGTCCGAGCAGGCCGATCACCCCCGCGGTGATGGCGAGCGCCCGGGGGCTGCTGAAGAGCTGGCTGATTACCTGCTGGCCCAGATCCTGTGCGGAGGAAACCCGGGTGACGATGATCGCGGCGGCGGTCGACAGGAGCAGCGCGGGGATCTGCGCCACCAGGCCGTCACCGATGGTCAGCAACGTATAGGTACGCAGAGCGTCCTGCAGCGGCAGGTGGTGCTGGAGCACGCCCACCGCCAGACCGCCCAGGATGTTGATGATCAGGATCAGGATGCCGGCGACGGCATCTCCGCGCACGAACTTGCTGGCACCGTCCATCGACCCGTAGAACTCGGCCTCTCGGCTGATCTCGGCGCGCCGCTCGCGGGCCTCCTCATGGGTGATGATGCCCGCGTTGAGATCGGCGTCGATGGCCATCTGCTTGCCGGGCATCGCGTCCAGGGTGAAGCGCGCGGTCACCTCGGAGA
>BDTW01000023.1 GCA_002897735.1 bacterium BMS3Bbin13
AGAGCGCAGTTGCAGGGAGAGTCAGACGAAATTCCGACAGGGATTGCGAAGCGAAAGGTTTTACTGAGGCATCTGCCTCTTTCAGATATTGCGCGAGAAGACGGGGACCGGAGCGACTGGATGCAGGAAGCCTATGGCGAACACGGGTACACGATGCAGGAGATCGCCGATTACGCTGGTTTGCATCATTCTACGGTCAGCCGACTGATCAAGAAAGGGGAGAAAAATGCGCAAAACAAGTCCTGACCCCTCGAGTTGCTGCCCCCTCGAGTTGTGGTGAGCAAATTGGCAGTGCAGTCTTGTCACAATTATGCGTGATATGGCATAATGGATTCTGATGAAGAAAGTGATCTGGCTCGGCAGCAGCAAAGCGGACTGGAGTGGGTTCCCCGAGTCGGTGCAGGACGAAGCCGGATACCAGCTCGACCGCATCCAGCGGGGTGAAGAGCCCAGTGACTGGAAGCCGATGAGCGGTATCGGTGGCGGGGTACGCGAAATCCGCATTCGTGACGAACAGAGTGCGTTTCGCGTGATTTACTTGGCGACGCGGCCGGAAGGTGTCTATGTGTTGCACGCTTTTCTGAAAAAAACCCGTAAGACCCCTCAGCGCGACCTGCGGTTGGCTGCGGAGAGATTCAATAGCATCCAGAGGTGAGCATCATGAGCCAGCGTGAAAATCCAGTTGTCGGTCATGTCACACAAGGCAGCGTATTTGACGATCCGGCACTATTCGATCCGTCGCGTGCGGCGGAACTGAAAATGCGTGCCGAACTACTGCGTGGCCTGGAGCACTGGCTGGAAAGCAGCGGACAGACTCAAGCGAAGGCAGCCAAGGTTCTTGGGGTTACCCAAGCCCGAGTCAGCGACATCAAGCGCGGCAAGATCAGCACGTTCAGTCTGGATTTGCTGGTGCGCCTCGCCGCCCGCGCGGGCCTCAATCCCAAGGTGAAGCTTGCCGCGTAGTAAGCAGAACAGCAGTTTGCTCGGCACTGCCGGCACGGGTGACCACAGCCCGTGAACCTGCTGATCTACAGCCTGAACTACGCCCCGGAACCGACCGGTACCGGCTGTAAACGGCTGTAAGAACCCGCGTTCGGACATCTTTTTGTCTGCCGATGATCGGGATGTGTTGCTTGATGTTTCGTGAGAAGACAGGGACCGGAGCGACTGGATGCAGGAAGCCTATGGCGAACACGGGTACACGATGCAGGAGATCGCCGATTACGCTGGTTTGCATCACTCTACGGTCAGCCGACTGATCAAGAAAGGGGAGAAGAATGCGCAAAACAAGTCCTGACCCCTCGAGGTAAGTGTGTCCGCCAGTTGGGACTGATAGCAGGGTACTTGCTGTCCCCCTTGCGTGAGAAGCGCTCCAGCGCCTGTTCGGCCTCCCCCAGGGTAGGGGCACCGTAGACAGCCCGTAGATCGGTGGCAACGGCCTTACGCTCCTTCCAGGGCACATACTTCAACGAGTTCCTGACCTTGTGGACGATGCACAGTTGAACTTGAGCCTGTGGGAAGACGGCCTCAATCGCCTCGGGCAACCCTTTCAGACCATCGACACAGGCAATGCGCGGGGTCAGGCTTGACATATGGGTATTTGTTATTTTGAAAATAGAAAGCTTGGTTCTGGCCGATCGGGTTATGCCGCGGGACGGGAACGGTCCAGGTTCAGTCAAGCCGCCGGCTGATTGCATCCGCGGCAAGTTTGGGAGTCCGGGATCGAAGAACGACTTGATAGCATTAGGAAGAACCTCTACAAATACCCATAAGTCAAGCCTGACCCCACGCTCTACCTGATGTTCCTGGTTGCCGAGGTGCATCCGTTCATCGACGGCAATGGCCGATTGTTCGGGTGATTGCCACGGCCGAGTTCGGTACGCAGGTCGCGGGAATGGCGGGCGATGCCGGGGTGCCGGCGGATGCAATTTTGCGCTTGCCGACGCCCCCGGTGCGCGGGCAAGCTACGGTCGGGCAGAGCGAGTATATGCGATAACCAACCTGGGCCGCGAGGCGATTTTGAGGCGGTTCGTGGGCGTTGATGAGTTGATCGTGTGGCTGAAAGAAATTAGGCATTTGCGCGGGCGCTGATTTCCACGCAGGCGCGATTGTCCTGGAGGAGTGCCAGCTCAATTTCTGCGCGCTGTTCCAGAAGTATGTTGAGGACAGCCGCTCTGGAATGGTTGGGGATTTTCAGCCAGACGACTTGGGGCGGGTGGCCCTCAACCAGTGAACGTTCATGAAAATCTGAATCGCGGCTAACGATTACAAAGCCGTTTTTCTTGGCGTAGCGCCATATCTCGGCATCAGCGACGGTTTCCATGCCAAGCATCGCGACTTGCGAGGAGCCAGGAAAGGCGATCTGAAGAAAGGGAACAATGCGTCTCGACAGGTTTTCGTCGAGCAGCAGTTTCATTACACCGCCAAGGTGTAAAGATTGTGTTCGCGGTTGGCGGCGTAAGCTAGGCAGGCACGAATATCGGCGGCTTCCAGCTCTGGGAAATCTTCGAGGATTTCCGCCTCGCTCATGCCTTCGGCGAGCATTTCCAGCACATCATAAACGGTGATTCGCAGGCCGCGAATGCATGGGCGCCCGCCACGTTTTCCGGGTTCGAGAGTGATGCGTTGAATGTCCATTGCCAAGTTACCACTTTTGCCGCTGAGAACGATGGAGTGGCGCCATATCGTCCATCAGTGCTTGTTGCCTACCAGTTGAAAACTATAAGAGAGTAGACCGGTTTTTTCAACAAGTAGATTACGGTGACAGTTTACTAAATACACTTTCTATCGTATCTTGAGCGCATGGCTCGATTGCCTCGTCTAGTTGTTCCCGGTTATCCGCACCACGTGACCCAGCGAGGAAATCGTCGTGCGCAGACGTTCTTTGAAGATGGAGATTATGCCCTTTACGAGTCATTGCTGGCCGAGGCCGCGCGCAAGGCGGAGGCCGAGATATGGTGTTATTGCCTGATGCCCAACCATGTGCATATCATCATTGTTCCTGCGGATAAAGATGGTTTGCGCCGCACGTTTGCAGATGCGCACCGGCGTTATACCGGATACATCAATGCCCGCATGCGGGTCACCGGTCATTTGTGGCAGGGGCGTTTTGGTTCGGTGGTCATGGATGAAGAACATCTGGCGTGCGCTGTGCGTTATGTTTCACTCAACCCGGTGCGCGCAGGGCTTGCAGAGCGAGCGCAGGACTGGCGTTGGTCGAGTGTTTCCCATCACCTTTCGGGTAGAGACAGCAAATTGGTGAAGGTTGCGCCCGTGCTTGAACGATATGGAGATTTTGCGGCATTTCTTGACCAACAGGAGGATTCTGCTGAAGCTTACAAGGCGCTACGCCACTCGGAAACGACAGGCCGTCCTCTGGGATCCGGGGGGTGGATTGAAAAGCTTTCCGTATTGACGGGGCGGCAACTAAAACCCCAAAAGCGTGGCCCGAAAGGAAAGATAACGAATGGGAGTTAAGTGTATTTAGTAAGCTGTCACCGTAATTGTTCTCTCAGTGGGCGTTGGGGTGCATGAGCCCCCGAAACGGGGTCAGGCCGATGATTTTCAGGTCGAGGGCGAGCGACCAGTGCTCGATGTAGTAGAGGTCGTGTTCGATGCGTCGCTTGAGATCGGTGTCGCCGCGCCAGCCGTTGATCTGGGCCCAGCCGGTGATGCCGGCCTTGACCAAGTGCTTTTGCATATACCCGGGGATCTCGTGCTTGAATTGGGAGACGAACACGGGCCGTTCCGGACGTGGGCCGACGATGGACATGTCGCCCTTGAGTACGTTGATGAACTGCGGTAGCTCATCCAGGCTCGTGCGACGCAAAAAGGCGCCGAAGGGCGTCGCGCGTCGCTTCGAGCGGTGGTTCCAGACGGGGCCGGTCTGCGCTTCCGCATTGATCGGCATGGTGCGGAATTTGAGTATCATGAAGGTGCGCCCGTTCCAACCGAGGCGCTCCTGGCGGTAGAAGACCGGGCCGGGTGAGCTGAGTTTGATGCCGATGGCGATCAGTGCCATAAACGGTGCGGCGAGGATCAGGATCAGGCTTGAGAGCACCTTGTCCTCGATCGTCTTGAGCAGGCCGTTGACGCCTTGAAGGGGGCTCGTCGAGAGGTCGATCACCGGCGTGTCGAGGAGCCGGGAGACACCGTGATTGAGGAGGTAGAGACCGACCACGTCCGGGATGTAGCGCACGTTGGCCGGGCTGGTGCGCAAGGCATCGAGGGCTTGATGTAGATCGGCGCCGTGTTCCCAGGGCAGGGCGATCCAGACCTCGTCGATAGTGTGGGTGTCGGCGTAGTCCGCGAGTGCTTCGATGGGGGTCACCGGGTAGGGGCCGAGGTTCGGTGAGGCATCGGGGCTCCCGAAAACCGCCTCGATGTGAAAGCCGGTCCATGGGCTCTTCTCGGTCTTGCGCAGGAGTTCGGCGGCGCGGGGTCCGCAGCCGACGATCACGACGTTGCGGCGGTTATAGCCGCGGGCGCGCAGGGCGCACAGGGTGCCGTAGGCGCCGAGCCGCAGACCCACCAGCGCCAGCCCCGTGCCCGCGCTCCAGTAGGCGAGCCACAGCCGGGAGAGGCCGAGCACAGTGTGGGAGGCCCCAAGAAGGAAGATCAGCAGGAAGAAGAGTGCGACCGTCGCCGAGAGGGTCCGTGCGGACGGGGTGAGCAGTCCGTGGGCGCGCCAAGGCCGGTAGAGGCCCATGGCGGGGAAGAGGATGGCGGCGAGCAGGGCGCCGCCGAGGATCGCGGTGCCGTAGTAGGGCGGCAAGGGGAGTGCCTGGGCGCCGAAGCGCAAAATATAGGTGGCCCAGCCTAATGCGGCGACCAACGCCACATCGAGAAGGCGCATCGACGTCGCAATCGGTGAAACGTAGTCGCGAAGGGTCCCTCGCCGCATTATCCCACTCTCCTTGAATCCAAGTCCGATGTCGTCCCCCGGCGTCGCCGAGTCGATCAAAACCGTTTATAGACCCCCACTCCATCGCCGAATAGCATGACTCCGAAATCCGAATCCGGGAAGTAGCGCAGGGTCAGGTCCGCGGTCAGCCAGCCCAGGAACCCGCCGGCCACGACGTCCGAGGCCCAATGTCCGTCGACGGCGGCGATGCGCGCCAGTCCGATGGTGATGGGGATCGCGTAGAGCCAGGGCTGGTGGTAGATCTGGGCGTAGGGCGTGATGATCGCGAAGGCCACGGCGGTATGTCCGGAGGGGAGCGAGGCCGTGTTTCCGCGCCCGAGGGGCACGACGTTGCCGCCACTGATCACGCTGAAGCGACTGCTGAAGGGGTGGAAGCGAAACGGGCTGCTGTCGGGGCCGGCGGGGCGCTCGCGGCCGAAGGCGTATTTGAGGCCGAAGGTTTCCAGGGTGGTGATCGCCCCGGCGGTGAGTGCCACGCTGGAGGCGTGGGCGAGCTTGGGACCGGCCCACGGGCTCTGGAACCAGGTGGTGCCGGCGAAGATGAGCGAGCCGTCGGTGAGCGCATCGGCGATGTCGAGTGCCGCATGGTTGCGGAAGCCGTGGCTGAGACGGGTCTGGGCGAAGTGGTTGATCCCCCGGTCGAGCCCCATGGTCGCGCCGGTGGCGGCCAGACCGATCCCGGCGATGCCCCAGGGGGTCTTGTACCAGAGGGTGGCGGGGTGGATGGCGTCGCCCGCCGCCGGGCTCGTGGGCCGGTGGCGGTGCATCGCGGCGGCGGGTGGTATCGGATGTTCCACGACGACCGGTGAACGATTTCCGGCAACCAGTCTCTTCCCGGCGACGAGTGAGACGGCCGACGGCAGGGGCAGGACGAAGGACCGTGGACGCGGGGCGGGCGCGATGGTGCCCACGCTACCGGCCGGGGTTCCCGGCGACCACACCAGCAGTGCGAGCAGCGTCAGGGCTGCAGCGCGGATCGCGTCGGCGCCCCGGGTGGCGGTCAGTGTGGCGGGAGCGGGCGGTTGCGCGGTGAGCCGGCCGGACCGGGTGGCCGGGGGCGCTTGAGCAGGCACCCGGGGAGGAGGGCGCACCACCGGGCGACGGCGGAGGGCTCCCGTTACACCCCTTCCGCCGAGGTGCCCGGGGATGCGCCCACAGCTGAAGACATCGAGGTGTTTCAATGAATCTTCTTCGAGTCGTGCCGGGACCCAAAAACCCTGGACCCGTCCCGGCGCCAGTATGCGTCGTCCCCGTACCAAGAGTCCAGCCTCAGCCCCGGAGAACGCGGGGGGCGCGCGGGGTCAGGCGGGGTCAGGCTTGACTTATGGGCATTCGCTCTGAAAATGGAAGGATTGGCCTTGGCCGATCCGGCCACGCACCTGGGACGGGCCGGGTTCAGTCAAGCCGCCGGCCGATTGCATAAGCGGCAAGCTGGGGAGCCCGGGAGCGGAGAACGGCTTGATGGCAAAGGGGCCTCTATCAAATACCCATAAGTCAAGCCTGACCCCATGCCTCGCGGGTTTTTTCCGCCTTGCGGTCCATCGGCCGGGTCGAGACGATTTTGGTGGCGTTTGCGGTGCTTGTCTCCCGATCGTGACGGTATTACCATGCATAAACGGTAATACATCGGAGGCGCAGGCGCATATGGGTACGACCCTCACCAGCAAAGGGCAGATCACCATCCCCAAGAAGATTCGCGAAACGCTGGGGCTGGAGCCCGGCAGCGAAGTCGAATTCGATGTCGACGGGCAGGGGCGCATCGTCATTCACAAGTCCGGTGCACGGACCGGACGGCGGGTCGCCCGGAAGGATCGATTCGCGCGGGCGCGCGGGCGCGCGAGCGTCAAGTGGCGAACGGATGAGTTGATGGCGCTGCTGCGCAGAGAGGACTGATTGATCCTCGTCGATACCAACGTCCTTGTGGATGTATTGGAGGACGATTCCGATTGGGCGGACTGGTCGATCGGACAACTTCGCGATCTGTCGCAGATACACGACCTCGCGATCAACCCGATCGTGTATTCGGAGTTGTCGCTGACCTTCGAGCGGGTCGAGGATCTGGACGCCGTGCTCGCCGAACTCGAAGTCAAGTTCCTCGAGATCCCGCACGAGGCTTTGTTTCTGGCGGCCAAGGCGTTCCTGCGATACCGCAGGAACGGCGGGAGGAAGGGAAATGTGTTGGCCGATTTTTTCATCGGCGCACATGCGGCGGTCGCCGGATGCCCGATTCTTACCCGTGACAGCGGACGGTATCGCGTCTATTTTCCATCGGTACGGCTGGTGATGCCGGCGAGCGGAGCGGCAGAGTGAGCGCCGCTATGCCGTGTGCTGCAGCTTTGTGGATTGCGCGCCTGTTTCCGGCGCGGAGATTCGGTTTGGGTCTTGATCCCCGGATTCCGCTACGCTGCATCCGGGCTACATAAAGGCGTGATCGTTGCTGTAGAGGTGCGCGGGTTATGCCATCCGGAGAGTGGTGGGATGGGGCGCCGGTCGCGGGGCGGTTTGGTGGGAGGCGGGTGCCGCTCGGTTTGTCGGTGGAGTAGTATTGGCGTACGTCGAGGTGCTTGACCGGCAAACGGGGACGAACGCCCGATGAACCGCATTCTGGTCCGGCTACGCAGCCGGATCGTAGCGATCCTGCACGATCTGGACATGGTCGCGCCGGCGTGGCTCGGCGCCTATTGGTTGCGGTTCGATTTCATGACCATCCCCGATGCCTGCCGGCTCATCCTGCAGGCGTCGGTGATGGGGCGGGGGGCGGAATCTATGTGCTGAACATGGGCGAGCCGATCATGATTCGGGATCTCGCCGAGCAGATGATTCGCCTGAGCGGACGGGAGCCGCACGAGGAGATCGCGATCACGTACACCGGGCTGCGGCCCGGCGAGAAGCTCTACGAGGAACTGTTCCACGACGAGGAGAACCTGATGCCGACCGCCCACGAGCAGATCCTGCTGGCGCATGCCCGACGCGCAGAATGGTCGCAGTTATCGACGGGGATGGATGCCCTGGCGGCGGCCTGTGCCGAGTACGACGAGCCGCGCCTGATGGCCTTGCTGCAATCGCTGGTCCCGGAATTCAGTACGCCCGAGCGGGCGCCGGACAACGTCATCCGGCTGAACCGGGTGCCGCGATGAGCGCGGGCGTGATCACCAAGGCGGTATTCCCGGTGGCCGGGATGGGCACGCGGTTCCTTCCGGTGACCAAGGCGACCCCGAAGGAAATGCTGCCCATCGTCGACAAGCCGCTGATCCAGTACGCGGCCGAGGAGGCGATCGCGGCCGGAGTACGCGAGCTGATCTTCGTCACCAGCAGCAGTAAGCGGGCGATCGAGGACCACTTCGACAAGAACTACGAGTTGGAGTCGGAACTCGAAAGGCGCGGCAAGCACGAGCTGCTCGATATCGTGCAAGGCGTGGTTCCGAAGGGGGTGTCCTGTGTCTATGTGCGCCAGCCCGAGGCGCTCGGTCTGGGTCACGCGGTGCTGTGCGCGCGCCCGGTGGTGGGCAACGATCCCTTCGCGGTGATTCTCGCCGACGACCTCATCGACGCCGACTCCGACCCCTGCCTCGCGCAGATGTCGCGCCTGTACACCGAACGGGGTTGCAGCGTGCTGGGCGTCGAAGAGGTGCCGGCCGCGGATACCGATAAGTACGGAATCGTCGACGTCGAGGAGGCGGGCGAGCGCCTCGGACGGTTGCACAGCATCGTGGAGAAACCCGATCCGCGGGAGGCCCCGTCGCGGCTCGCGGTGGTGGGGCGCTACATCCTGACACCGCGGATCTTCGAGTTGTTGGAATCGACGCCGCGCGGTGCCGGCGGTGAAATCCAGCTCACCGACGCCATCGCCCGCCTGCTCGAGTCCGAGCCGGTGCTCGCCTACCGGTTCCGGGGCCGGCGCTATGATTGCGGCAGCAAGCTCGGCTATCTCCAGGCGACCGTGGAGTACGCGCGCAAGCACCCGGAACTCGGGCCGGGGTTCGAGGCGTATCTTGGGGGCATACGGTAAGGGCCGCACGCGCAGCCGACGGAACTGCGGCGTCGCCGCGCGGTTATTTCTCCGGCGGGTCGCCTGCGGGGGCGGCCCAGGTATAGTGCTCCGACTCCGGACCCGGGACGGCGCAGCCCGAACATCCCCCGCCGCAACTCTCGCCCCCGCCGCAGGCGCCGGTGTCGGCGACCGGCATGCGACGGATGCGTCCCTTCCGAAGCCACACGCCGAGCAGTTCGCGCATGGCGTACGGGTCCATGTCGAAATGCACGGCGAGGTCGCGCAGGCTGACCGTGTCCCGCCCGGCGCAGGTAGTCGCGGATGTCGGTCAGCATGGCTCCGTCGCCATGGCGGGCATGCGGTCGAGTCGTGCACCGTAGCGTCGCAGCCACCAAACGGCCAGGGACAGCGCGGCGACGATGCCGGCCGTCCAGAGCACCGACTGCAGCGGGTGGTGGCGGTAGGTGGCCAATTGATAGTACCCGACCGCCAGCCCCCGTAGCCGAGACCCACGCCCCACAGGATCGCGAACGTCGTCCAGGCGCGCGAGCCCGTCTCGCGGCGGATCGCCGCCATGGTGTTCACGCACGGTATGTAGAGGAGCACGAAGATCAGATAGGCCACCGCGGCCGGGACGGTGAACAGGCCGCCCATCGCGCGCAGGGTGGTGGTGGTCGCGCCGGTGCGACCGGCCGCTTCCTCACCACCACGCCCGAGAGCAGTCCGACGGTGGCCGGCCAGTTGTGCAAGACTATGGGGTCAGGCTTGACTTATGGGCATTCGCTGTTCGGAGAGCGTAACGCTTGGCTCTGACCCGGTGCGCGGCAAGCCCCGCCGTTGAGGGCGGGGAAGGATAGCGCGGACGGCGTAGCCGTCCTTGGTTATCGCGCATAGAACCGGAAAGAGTAGAATTGGGTTATGCAACGACTCCAAGCCTTC
>BDTW01000024.1 GCA_002897735.1 bacterium BMS3Bbin13
GGGGCGCACCGGGGGTCGATAAAGTGACCATCGCCCACTATGGGGAAGACCTGGGTGGCAATCTCAAACGGTTGGTAGAACGCCTGAAACGGGGAGAGTACCGAAGCCGGTTAATTCGGCGCAAGTACATTCCCAAGGGGAATGGCAAGGAGCGGCCACTGGGGATTCCGGTGGTTGAAGACCGGCTACTCCAGGGGGCGGTACGTCTGCTGCTGGAAGCGATCTATGAACAGGACTTTCACCCGGTCAGCTATGGCTACCGGCCAGGGATAGGCGCGCAGCAGGCAGTCAAAGACCTCACCTTCGAACTCCAATTTGGTCGCTACGGTTATGTGGTTGAGGCATGGGCCATGCTTTCGAAGCGTCCGGGGTAAAATCGGGTTGATACTTTTGGGTCTTGAACTGGGCCTCGGAGAAGGGGTTGTCATTGCTCACCGACTGCGACTGTTCAAAATAGCCCTTGATATTACGTACGTTTAGTCGTACGTTATTTGAAGGAGGTACTTACCATGACTATTTTGAATGCTACAGAAGCCCGATCAAAGCTCTACAGCCTCATTGATGAGGCCGCAGATACCCACCAACCAATTGTAATTACTGGGAAAAGAGGGAATGCCGTTCTTGTTTCAGAAGATGACTGGAACGCTATAGCTGAAACACTCCATTTATTGTCAGTTCCTGGAATGAGGGAATCTATTAAAAATGGAATGAGTCAAGATTTATCAGAGTGCTCAAAGGAGCTTGATTGGTGAGCTGGGAGTTGGTGTATACGAAGCAAGCCCAAAAAGATGCAAAAAAACTTGCAGCATCAGGACTAAAAAGGAAGGCTAACGGATTGCTCGATTTGATGAAAGAAAATCCCTATCAAAATCCACCTCCCTATGAAAAGTTAGTCGGTGATTTATCAGGTGCATGCTCACGAAGAATAAATATTCAACATAGGTTGGTTTATCAAGTCTATGAAAAAGAGCGGGCAATAAAAGTCATACGGTTGTGGACGCACTACGAATAAAAAAATGCGGCTATATCCGGGTTTCCCAACCGGTAACTCACATTGATACCGCGGTATCATAGGGTTTTCATCCCTCCTCACAGTCTACACAAATGGCTGGGAATATGCGCAGGGATATCGAGGTCGCCAACGGTCAAGTAGATCATGTCAGCGAAGCTATCCGGATGGCGATATCCAGAGGCGCGATTCTTAACGATTTCAAAACCTGTTTGTACAGGAAGGCCGGCGCGTTCAAGGCTTGGTTCTACGTGCTCGCGCTGATGCGGCTCAGAGTCCTGCTCCGATAATCCTCCCGACGCCCGTTGTTATGGCCATTGCGAGGGCACCCCAGAAAACAACGCGACTTGCACTCGTGGCGATTTTGGCCCCGCCGGCATAACCGGCGAGACCTCCGAGGATCACAAGAAAGACCAACGAACTCGCCGCCACCGCGGGCATCATGAATGCCGGCGGGGAAAACAGCGTCGCCAGAATCGGCATGCTCGCACCGATGGAGAAGGCGGCCGCCGAGGTCAGTGCGGCTTGAACGGGGCGTGCGGAGTGGATTTCCGACAGACCCAGTTCATCGCGGGCGTGTGCCGCCAATGAATCGTGCTCCATCAGCTGCTTCGCCACCTCGTCGGCGAGCGCGGGTTCCAACCCTCTTTTTACGTATATGCGGGCCAATTCGCGATGTTCGGATTCCGGATTGGCCGCGAGTTCCCGTCGCTCACGATCCAGGTCGGCCTTTTCGGTGTCCGCCTGTGAACTCACGGACACATACTCGCCGGCCGCCATGGACATGGCACCGGCAACCAATCCCGCGACACCCGCCGTCAGAACGTAGCCGGGCGTCACATCGGCCGCGGCAACGCCCATGATCAAGCTGGCCGTGGAAATTATGCCGTCGTTGGCACCCAGAACCGCCGCACGCAGCCAGCCTATCCTTCCTGAAAAGTGTTTCTCCGGATGTATGCTCACGGCTTATGGCCTCAATGGGGCGCCGAGGGGCGCCGGGTCAGGCTTGACATGGGGGCGTTCATTGTCCTGAAAATAAAAAGGGCCGGGACCGATCCGGCTGTGCACTTGGGGCGGGAAAGGTCCGGCGCGCAGTCAAGCTGCCGGCCGATTGTATCAGCGAAAAACCGGGGCGTGGAAAAAGGGAGCGCTGCCGTTTTTTCCGGTTGTCCATGCCGAGACACCGGAGGTGGATTGTCTCTGTGGCTGCGGGTGCAGGGCGTGCTGAATAAGGGGGGCGTCCTCTTTATCCATTACCGGGGCGATTCCTCCGTCGGATTGCCGGTGCTCTTGCAAGTCTATCGCAACGCCGGGACGAGACGGCGGCGGCCGGTTACCTCTCCGGCGCCGGAATCGGACGAGCCGCAGGGCGCGGACCGGGAGGCGCCCCTCCTGTGTACCGGTGCGGGCTGATCCGGGCGCGGGCGCTGCAAGATGGTACAATCCTCAAAACCGCCCTGCGGGGCCGGTTTCCGGCGGCGATCCCGCCGTCGCTAAAGCATCGGCGTAAGGCGGCGCTGTAACGGGGGATGGCCCGGCAGTGTCCGGTTGCGTCCCCGGCCGAGCGGGACGCGCGCGGCTGCCGCGATTGGGATACTCGGCGATGATTCCTCAAGAACCCGGCGAACCCCTGCGGCCCGACGTGCTGGAGCGCATCCCGCACGGGGCGGTGTTGTGCGTGGTCGGGGCGCGCCCCAATTTCATGAAGATCGCCCCGATCATGGAGGCGCTCGGCACGGGACCCGCGCCGGTCCCGGCCTGCCTGCTCCATACCGGTCAGCATTACGATGCGGGGATGAAGGAGGCCTTCTTCACTCAGCTCGGCATCCCGGAGCCGGACGTGGATCTCGGCGTGGGTTCGGGCAGCCATGCGGTGCAGACCGCCGAGATCATGCGCCGCTTCGAGCCGGTCGTCGATGCGCTACGCCCGGGCGCACTGCTCGTGGTCGGCGATGTCAACTCGACGATCGCCTGCGGGCTGGTGGCGGCCAAGAAGGGGGTGCCGGTGATCCACGTGGAGGCGGGGTTGCGCAGTTTCGATCGCGCGATGCCCGAGGAGGTCAACCGGGTCCTCACGGATCAGATCTCGGACCTGCTGTTTACGACCGAGGCCTCGGCGCGCGCGAACCTCACCCGCGAGGGGATCGACCCGGCGCGGATCCATTTTGTTGGCAACGTGATGATCGATACGTTGCGTCGCCATCTCGAACGCGCGGTGCCGGCGGCCGATACGCTGGAGGGCTGGGGCGCGCCCGGTCTCGACGGTGCACGGGGGCCGCACTACGCTGTGCTGACCCTGCATCGGCCGTCGAACGTGGATGACTCCGGCACGCTGGAGCGGCTGGTCGCCGCCGTCACCGAGATCAGCCGCGAGATCCCGGTGGTGTTTCCGGTGCACCCGCGTACTGCGGGGGCCCTGGCGCGCGCCGGGCTGGATCGGCGGCTCGGGGCGGAGCCCGGCGTGCGGGTGTTGCCGCCGGTCGGTTACCTGGAGATGCTCGGGCTGATGGCGGGCGCACGGATGGTGCTGACCGATTCGGGCGGCATGCAGGAGGAGACCACCGCGCTGGGGATTCCCTGTATTACGATCCGGGAGAACACCGAGCGGCCGATCACGGTGGAAGAGGGTACCAACACCGTGGTGGGGACGGACCGCGAACGCATCCTGGCGGTGGTCCGGGACATATTGAGCACGGGGGGCAAGGGGGGCCGGGTGCCGCAACTCTGGGACGGACGGGCCGCGCACCGCATCTGTGAGGTGCTGGCGGCGTGGATGACGGCGCGCCGCGGCGCACCGGCGGGCGGGCTCTGATCCGTCTGCACCGTCCCGCGGGATGCGCCCCGCCCGGCACCGGGCGATGAGCACGCAAGCGCACGATCTCGAGATCCGGGAGTGGGGGGAAAGCGACGGCGGCGCGTGGGACGTCTTCGTCGAGGCCCACCCCGAGGCGACCTTCTTCCACTACTCCGGTTGGAAGACGGTGCTCGAGCGGGCGTTCCGCCATCGTGCCTACTTCCTCTATGCACGGCGCGACGGGGCGATCCGGGGGGTGCTGCCGCTCGGTCGGGTGCGCAGCCGGCTGTTCGGCGACGCCTTGATCTCGACACCGTTCTGCGTCTATGGGGGCGCACTCGCCGTCGACGAAGAGGTGGCACGGCGTCTGGAGGACGCGGCCTGCGCACTTGCCGAGCGTCTCGGCGTCGATCACCTGGAGCTGCGCAATCTGCGCCGCCGGCGTGCGGACTGGCCGTGCAAGGACCTCTACGTGACCTTCCGCAAGGAGATCGACCCGGATCCCGAGGTCAATCTCGCGGCGGTGCCGCGCAAGCAGCGCGCGATGATCCGCAAGGGGATCAAGGCGGGTCTGGAAGGGCGCATCGATGCGGACACGGACACCGTCTACGACGTCTATTCCGAGAGCGTGCGCAACCTGGGCACGCCGGTCTTCTCCCGGCGCTACTTCCGCGTTCTGAAGGAGGTGTTCGGCGGGCGTTGCGAGGCGCTCACGATCACCCGCGGGGGCCGGCCGGTTGCGGGTGTGTTGAGCTTCTATTTCCGTGACGAGGTGATCCCCTATTACGGGGGCGGCACGGCGGCGGCGCGTGCGCTCGCCGGCAACGATTTCCTCTATTGGGAGCTGATGCGCCGGGCCTGTGCGCGCGGTTGCCGCGTATTCGACTTCGGGCGCAGCAAGCGCGACGTCGGCTCTTACCGCTTCAAGAAGCATTGGGGTTTCGAGCCGCGGCCCCTGTTCTATGAATATCATCTGGTGCGTGCGCGCGAGGTGCCGGACGTGAATCCGCTCAACCCCAAGTACCGGCTGTTCATCGAGGCCTGGAAGCGCCTGCCGCTGGGCCTGAGCCGCCGGCTGGGACCGCCGATCGCGCGTAACCTGGGATGATCCGCCCGATGACGCGCTTGGAACGGCCGGCCTGAAAGGATACTTCGTGGACGACGTGGAAGAACTCTTGTTCCTGGCGCACCGTATCCCCTATCCGCCGAACAAGGGCGACAAGGTCCGTTCGTTCCATATCCTCCAGGCCCTCGCCGGACGCTATCGCGTGCGCCTGGGGGCCTTCGTGGACGATCCCGCCGATCTTCGCCACGCGGACAAGCTCGCCCGCTACTGCGTGGAGGTGCACCTGTTGCGGCTGCACCCGCCGGCGGCGCGGCTGCGCAGTCTGAGCGGCATGGCGACGGGACGCCCGTTGACGCTGCCCTATTTCCACGATCGCGCAATGCGCACGTGGGTTCGGACACGGCTCGCGCCGGGCGCGATCCGTCGCGTGCTGGTGTACTCCTCGGCGATGGCGCAGTACGTGGAGGGGGCCGCGACGTCGTTGCGCCGGGTGGTGGACCTGGTCGACGTCGATTCGGACAAGTGGCGCCAATACGCGCAGCGCGCGCGCTGGCCGATGAGCGCCGTGTACCGGCGCGAGGCGCGACGGCTGCTCGCCTATGAACGACGCATCGCCGCCGCCTTCGATGCGACGGTGCTGGTGAGCGGCGCGGAGGCGGCGTTGTTTCGAGACCTCGCGCCCGAGTCGGCGGCCCGTGTGCATGCCGTCGAAAACGGCGTCGACGCCCGGTTCTTCTCCCCGGAACGCACCTATCCGGACCCGTACGGGCCCGGCGGCCCGGTGCTCGCGTTCACCGGGGCCATGGACTATCGCGCCAACGTCGACGCGGTCGTGTGGTTCGCCGCCGAGGTCTTCCCGGCGCTGCGCCGGCGCGTGCCGCAGGCGCGGTTCTTCATCGTCGGGGCGCGCCCGGCCGATGCGGTGCGCCGCCTGGCCGCGCGAGCGGGGGTGCACGTGATCGGTTCGGTGCCCGATATCCGTCCGTATCTGGCGCATGCGGCGCTCGCCGTGGCGCCGCTGCGCATGGCGCGCGGCATACAGAACAAGGTCCTGGAGGCGATGGCGATGGCGCGCCCGGTGGTCGCCTCGCCCGAGGCCCTGGACGGCCTGGACCTGGGGCCGTGCGCGTTGACGCCGGCGCGCACGCCCGCCGAATGGGTGGAGGCGGTCTCCCGTGCGATCGAGGGTGCGGGCTCGGCGCCGCAGTTGCGCGAGTGGGTGCGCGGGCGCTACGACTGGGCGGTGGAGGGCGGACGCTTTGCGGCGCTGCTCGAGGGCGAAGCCGATGACTGATTCGGCGCCGCTCATCGTCCACCTGGTCCATCGCCTCGAGGTCGGCGGTATGGAAAACGGTCTGGTGAACCTGATCAATCGCCTGCCGGCCGAGCGTTATCGCCACGCGGTGGTGTGCATGACCGATTCCAGTTCCTTCGCGCGCCGCATCGTGCGCGCCGACGTCGCGATCCATGCCCTGCACAAGCGCCCGGGCAAGGATCCGGCGACCTACGTGCGGCTCTGGCGGCTGTTGCGCCGGCTGCGCCCGGATATCGTGCACACGCGCAACCTCGCGACCCTGGAGGGAATGCTGGCGGCCGCGCTCGCCGGCGTTCCGGGGCGTGTGCACGGCGAGCATGGACGCGACGTCCATGATCTCGACAACACCCGCCGCCGTTACCGCTGGCTGCGCCGCGCCTACCGGCCCCTCGTGCAGCACTACATTGTGCTCTCGGCCGAACTGGAGGCCTATCTGCGCACGGCGGTGGGGGTGCCGGCGCGGCGTATCACGCGCATCTACAACGGCGTGGACGGCGTGCGCTTCCACCCGCCGGCCGGCGTGCGCGACCCGCTGCCGTGCGAGGGTCCCGCCCCCCCGGAGGTGACGGTCATCGGGTCGGTCGTGCGGATGGAGGCGGTCAAGGATCCGCTCAACCTGGTGCGCGCCTTCCTGCGGTTGATCGAACGGCGTCCGCAGGCGCGTGCGCGCCTGCGCCTGGTGATGGTCGGCGACGGGCCGTTGCGCGCGGGCGCGGCGGCGCTGCTGCGCGCGGGCGGCGCGGAGGATCTCGCCCGGCTGCCCGGCAGTCGCGACGATGTCCCGGAGTGGTTGCGCGGGTTCGACGTGTTCGTTCTGCCCTCGCTCGCCGAGGGCATCTCGAACACGATCCTGGAGGCGATGGCGAGTGCGCGGCCGGTGGTCGCCACCCGCGTGGGCGGCAACCCGGAGCTGGTTGTCGAGGGCGAGACCGGCCTGCTCGTACCGCGCGCCGACCCCGGGGCCCTGGCCGAGGCGCTGGGGCGCTATCTGGACGACCCGGTGCTCGCGCGGCGCCACGGTGCGGCCGGGCGCCGGCGCGTCGAGGCCGCGTTCGGTCTCGATACGATGGTGACGGCATACCAGGCCGTCTATGATGGCCTGCGGCGTCGGCGTGTACCCGATCGAATATCGGCGGCGGGGGACTGATCAGGGCATGTGTGGGATCGCCGGGATATTGCTTCCGGACGCGCGGGCCCCGGTCGACGAGGCGCTGCTGGTGCGCATGCGCGACACGCTCGTGCACCGCGGCCCGGACGAGGGGGGCGTGCACACCGAGCCCGGCGTCGGCCTCGCACACCGGCGGCTGTCGATCATCGACCTCTCCTCCGGGCACCAGCCGCTGTTCAACGAGGACGGCTCGGTGGCGGTGGTCTACAACGGGGAGATCTACAACTTCCCGGAGTTGGTGGAGGAGTTGCAGGGCGCCGGCCATCGCTTCCGGACGCGCTGCGACACCGAAGTCATCGTGCACGCGTGGGAGGAGTGGGGCGCGGCGTGCGTGACGCACCTGCGCGGGATGTTCGCCTTCGCGCTCTGGGACCGCAAGCGCGCCACGCTCTTCCTGGCGCGCGACCGCCTCGGCATCAAGCCGCTCTACTACGCCCGCCTCGACGATGGCACGTGGCTGTTCGGCTCGGAACTCAAGGCACTGCGCGTGCATCCGCGGCTCGGTGACCGGGTGGACCCGTCGGCCGTGGAGGACTATTTCGCCTACGGCTACGTGCCCGAGCCGCGCACCATCCTGCGCGGGGCGTGGAAGTTGTCCCCGGGCCATACCCTGGAGATCGTGCGCGGGTGCGCGCCGCCCGAGCCCGTGCGCTACTGGGACGTGGTCTTCGGCGGGCCGTACGCCGGCGACCGCGAGGCGGCGGCGCACGAATTGGTCGAGCGGCTGCGCGAGGCGGTGCGCGTGCGCATGGTCGCCGAGGTTCCGCTCGGGGCGTTCCTCTCGGGCGGCGTCGACTCGAGCGCCGTGGTGGCGATGATGGCCGGGCTCTCGGACGAGCCGGTGAACACCTGCTCGATCGCCTTCTCGGATCCTCGCTTCGACGAGTCCGACTACGCGGCGCGGGTCGCCGGGCGCTACCATACGCGCCATCGTATGGAGCGCGTGGACGCCGCCGACTTCGCGCTCGTCGACCGGCTGGTGTCGCTCTACGACGAGCCGTTCGCCGACAGCTCGGCGATGCCCACCTACCGGGTATGCGAACTGGCGCGGCGTCAGGTGACGGTGGCGCTGTCCGGGGACGGCGGCGACGAGGCGCTCGCCGGTTATCGCCGCTACCGCGGCCATCTGCTCGAGGAGCGCATGCGGGATGCGTTGCCGCTCGGCCTGCGCCGGGTCCTGTTCGGGACGCTCGCGGCGCTCTACCCGAAGGCCGACTGGGCGCCGCGGCCGTTGCGCGCCAAGGCGACCTTCCAGGCGCTCGCGCGCGACTCCGTGGAGGGTTATTTCCACGGTGTGTCGATCCTGAAGGACGCCATGCGTCGACGGCTGTTCAGCCCGGCGCTACGCCGCGATCTGCAAGGCTACAACGCCATCGAAGTGCTGCGCGGCCACGATCGCAACGGTCCCGGGCATCCGCTCTCGCGCGTGCAGTACCTCGACTTCAAGACCTACCTGCCGGGCGATATCCTGACCAAGGTGGATCGGGCGAGCATGGCGCACGCGCTCGAGGTGCGCGTGCCGATCCTCGATCACCTGTTGGTGGAGTGGATGTGCGCCCTGCCGCCGCAGTGGAAGCTCGACGGCGGCGAGGGCAAGCGGCTGTTCAAGACGGCGCTGCAGCCCCACCTCGACGCGGACATCCTCTACCGCCCCAAGATGGGTTTCGCGGTCCCGCTCGCCGGCTGGTTCCGCGGACCGCTGCGCGAGCGCATCCGTTCCGCGATCCTCGGGCCGGTGCTCGGCGACAGCGGCCTGTTCGACCGCGATTATTTGATGCAACTCCTCGACCGTCATCAGAGCGGGCGGCGCGACCACAGCGCGCCGTTGTGGTCGCTGCTCATGTTCGAGGGTTTTCTGCGCACGCTGTCCCGCCCGCCGGGCGGGGCGGGTTGAGGCGCGCGCCGATGCGGATCCTGCACGTCCTCGACCATTCCCTGCCGTTGCACAGCGGCTACACGTTCCGCACCTGCGCGATCCTCGCCGCGCAGCGCGCGCGCGGCTGGGAGACCTTCCAGCTCACGAGCCCCAAGCACTACGGCGCGCGCGCGACAGAGGAGGAGTTCGGAGGCTGGCGTTTCTACCGAAGCCCGCCGCTGTCGCGCGCCGTCGCGGCGCTGCCGGTGGTGAATCAGTGGGCGGTGGTCGAGGCCCTGCGCCGGCGGTTGCTGGAGGTCGCCCTGCGCGTGCGCCCCGACGTCCTGCACGCCCACTCGCCCGCGCTCAACGGGCTGGCGGCGTTGCGCGTTGCGCGCCGGCTCGGCCTGCCGCTGGTCTACGAGGTACGCGCCTTCTGGGAGGACGCGGCGGTCGACCACGGTACCGGGCGCGAGGACGGCCTGCGTTATCGGCTCACCCGTGCCCTGGAGACGCATGTCCTGCGGCGCGCCGACGCGGTGACCACGATCTGCAAGGGGCTGCACGATGACATCGTGGGTCGCGGGGTGGACCCGCGGCGGGTGGTGGTGATCCCCAATGCCGTGGATACCGCGCGCTTCACCGTCGGCGGCGCGCCCGACCCGGCGTTGCGCGCGCGCCTCGGCCTGGAGGGTGCGACGGTGCTGGGGTTCATCGGATCCTTCTATGCCTACGAAGGGCTGGATCTGTTGATCGCGGCGCTGCCGGCGATCGCCGAGCGCGTGCCGCAGGTGCGCGTGTTGCTGGTCGGCGGCGGGTCCGAGGCGGCCCGGCTCGAGGCCGACGCGGCGCGTGCCGGGATCGCCGATCGCGTCGTGTTCACGGGCCGCGTGCCGCACGAGGAGGTCGAGGCGTATTACCGCCTGGTGGATGTGTTCGTCTATCCGCGCCGATCCATGCGTCTCACCGAACTGGTCACGCCGCTCAAGCCGCTCGAGGCCATGGCCCATGGGCGCCTGGTGGCGGCCTCGAGTGTGGGCGGGCATCGCGAGCTGATCCGCGACGGGGAGACCGGGACGCTGTTTGCGGCCGGCGATCCGGCGGCCTTGGCGCGCGCGGTGCTCGGGCTGCTCGACGATCGGGCACGGTGGCCGGAGCGCCGCCGTGCGGCGCGCGAATTCGTCGAGCGCGAGCGCTCCTGGGAGGGCGTGGTGGCGGGTTACGCGCCGCTCTACGCGCGTCTGGCGGCTGATCGGCCGGGTGGTCCCCGCTCTGGGTGACCGGTGCGGGTTACGGGCCGAGTAAGGCGGTGGTGTCGGCCCGCCCGGCGATGAGCGTCGCACCCCCGGCGGCGCGCGACTTCGCGGGGTGGGAGGGCGCCGATCGGATCGGGATGCGGCCGGCGCCGGTATCGGTCTTGCGCTCGATCGGCCGGGACCGGTCGAGCGGTGCCGGCTCGGTCGCCGGGGACGCCGCCTCGATCCCTGCGGCGACTCCCGGGCGGGAGTGCAGGATGTACTGATGGGCGGCGAATACGGCGGTGCCGAGCGCCCCGACGGTGAGCGCGAAGGCCGCGAGCCGTCCGCGTCGCGACCGGGTGGCGCCGGCCGGTGATTTCGCCGCCGTCGCGGAGCGGTGCCGGGTATTGTTGCGGCGTCCGGCCCGCATCCGGTGGGCCTCGATCTCGTCGCGTTCCAGCGACAGCGCGGGGGCGCGGTGCGGGGCCTCGTGCACCGGGGACGGTGCCGTCGGCCGCGGCGACCCGTTTCGGATACGGTGCCGGGCGGCCTTGCGTACGGGCGGTGCCGGTCCGGAGCCCTTCGGTGCCGGTGTTCGCCACTGAGATTCCCGGTGCGCCGGGGGCGCGGCCGGCGTGCGCGCCCGACCGGTTTCGGCCGGCGGCGCGCGGGGTGCGGCGGGTGGGTCCGGGTCCGCTTCGTGTTGTGCCGGCGCGGCCTCCCGCCCCGGGGTATCGGGCGCCGACGGTGCGCAGGCGCCGCCCTTCGGTCCGCCGCCGGGGCCGGGCGGCGGTGTCTCCGGTCCCGGGGGGTCCGGGTCGGGGGAGGGCTCGGGGGGGACGTCGCTGAAGTCGAGGTTGCCGTTGAGCGGGAACATCTCCTCCTGCAATTCCTCCAGCGCGGCGTGAACTACTTCGCGGGTGATGCGCCGGTGCCCGTCCAGGGAGCCGGAGAGCAGGGTGCGGTTGCACAGCAGGTTGATCTTGCGCGGCAGTCCGCCGGTGGCGCGGTGCACCATGCAGCAGGCGGTGTCGGTGAACAGCGGCTCGTCCTCCCAACCCACGCGCCGGAGCCGGAAGTCGACGTACTCGCGCGTCTCCTCCTCCGAGAGCGGTTTCAGCTTGCAGGTGGCGGTTACCCGCTGGCGGAACTGCTCCATCCCGGGTGCGCGCAGGGTGTCCAGGAATCGCTCCTGTCCCAGCAGGAAGGTCTGCAGCAAGGACTGGTTGCGCACCTGGAAGTTGGAGAGCATGCGCAGCTCCTCCAGGGTGAACGCCGGCAGGTTCTGTGCCTCGTCGACCACCAGCAGCACCCGGCGGCCCTCATGGGCGCGGGCGGTGAGAAACGCGCCGAGATCGTTGAGCAGTGTCGCCTTGGACACGTCCTCCGAGGGCAGTTTGAAGGTCGCCGCCACCATGCGCAGCAGGTCGGAGGCCTCCAACTGCGTGGTCACCAATTGGCCGACGATCAGGTGCCGGGTGTCGAGCTGCGAGATCAGCGTCTGAGCGAGCATGCTCTTGCCGGTACCCGCCTCGCCGGCGACGACCACGAAGCCCTCGCCCTGATTGAGGCCGTATTGGAGGTAGGCGAGCGCCCTTTGATGGATCCCGCTGGGGAAGAAGAAATGCGGATCGGGGCTGAGCCGAAACGGGGCCGCGTTCAGTCCGTAATAGGATTCATACATCGCCGATTCCCGGTGTGCCGGGGTGAGGGGCGGCGCGCACTCCGCGGCCGCCGACGGCCGTCCCTTGCCCTCATCCTTATCGGCTCTTCGCCGCGCCGGTTGAGCCGGTGCGGCCGGTCCGGCTTCTTAGGATAGTCGGGAAGCCTGTGGCTGCATAGGTGGTGTGCGCTCGGGGCGGCGTCCCCGGTGCGTCGTGTCGTGGTTCACCCGACCGTGCGGCGTCGTCCCGCGGCGGGAGCGGCCCGCGGATCCCGCGCCCGGGTCGGGGCGTTTTGCTAGAATGCCGGCATACCAAGAACCGGCGCGGCGGCGACCGGTTCCGTGAAGGAGGAACCACCATGGACGCTGTCGTTCATCGTTCCGGGCGCTGTGTCGGCGCGCTCCTGATCGCGCTGCTGGGGACTGCGCTGCTCGCCGGCTGCGGCGGTCGGCTGGATGCGCAGGGCCACATCGACCGGGCCAAGACGTTCATCACCAAGGGCGAGGCCCGGGCGGCGGTGATCGAACTCAAGAGTGCCCTGCAACAGCAGCCGGACAACCGGACCGCGCGCTCGCTGCTGGCGGACGTGTATCTCAAGGGCGGCATGGGGGCGGAGGCCGAGAAGGAGTTGCGGCGGCTGCGCAAGCTCGGCGGGACGCCCGCGATGGTCCGGTTGCGGCTCGCTCGGGCACTGATGCTGCAGCGCAAGTTCAAGGACGTACTGGAGACACTCGGGGATCCCGGGCGGCTGCCCGCCGATCAGCGGGCGCGGGCCTACTACCTGCGCGGAGAGGCCGAACTCGGGCGGGGCAAGACCGTACCGGCCGCGGCGCAATATCGCCGGGCGCTCGCCGTGGATCCGGCGCTGATGGGCGCGCACCTCGGCCTGGTCCGCATCGGGCTGCTCGGGGACGACTATCCGCTGGCGCGCAAGCAGCTCGATGAGGCCCTGCGCCTCGACCCGGAGGATCGCCAGGCCTGGGTGCTGAACGGTGAGTACCATATGGAGGCGGGCGAGCGCGGCCGGGCCCGGCGGGCGTTCGAGCATGTGCTGAAGAAGGATCCGCAGTACGTGCCGGCGTTGCTCGGCATGGCCCGGTTGAGTCTCGCGCAAGGTGACGCACCGGCCGTGGTGCGCTATGCCCGCCAAGCCGAAAAGGCGGCGCCCGGGAGTCTGATCGCCCGCTATCTCCTGGCGCTCGGATACTACAACCGGCACGAATTCGCCAAGGCCAATTCGGTCCTGCTGACGGTGCTGAACGGCGCCCCGGGCCACCTGCCGACGGTCCTGCTGCTGGGTGCGACGAACTACGCACTCGGCAATTACGAGCAGGCGCGGATGTATCTCAACCGCTATCTCGCTGCGAAGCCCGACAGCGTGCCGGCGCGCAAGCTGCTGGCCGCCGTGCGTCTGAAGATCCACGAGCCGAAGCGCGCGCTGCAACTGCTGCAACCGATAGCGGCCGGGGCGAGCAAGGACCGCGCGCTGCTCGCACTGTTGGGTGAGGCGGCATTCGGGGCCGGCCGGTATGCCGAGGCCACCTCCTACTTGAAGCGGGCCGTGGCGGCGGCGCCCGGGAACGGGCGCCTGCGCACGCAGCTTGCACTCGGTTACCTGGCCTCGGGCGACACCGCGGCGGGCATCAGGGAACTCGAGTCGACCCTGAAAGTCGGCTCCGACGTGCATGGCGCGGCGGGGCTGCTGGTGCGCACCTACCTGCGCGAGGGCCGGCGGGCGAAGGCGCTCGAGGTCGCGCAAGGCCTGACCCGAAAGGAGCCCAAAAACCCTGCGGTCTGGAACATGCTCGGGGCCCTGAACCTGGTCCTGGGGCACGATGAGGAGGCCGGGGCGAACTTCGAACGGGCCGTTGCGCTCGATCCCAAATACGTACTCGGTGTCTTGAACCTCGGTCGACTCGATCTGAGGGCGGGGCGGTCGGACCGGGCGCGCGCGCGCTTCGAGCAGGTGCTGAAGCTCGATCCCGCGAACGTCACGGCAATGATCGCACTCGCCACGTTGCGCTACCGCGCGCACGACCTCGATGGCGCGGGTGTCTGGCTCACCAAGGCACACGAGACCGCTCCGAAGGCGCTGCGCCCGCGCCTGCTGCTGGTACAACTGAGGCTCGCGAAGCGCGATGCGCCGGGCGCCATGGATCTCGCGCGCGAGACGCTCGCCGCCCACCCCGACAACCCGGTCGTGCTCAGCGTGGCGGCGGGCGCGTATCTGGCGGGTGGGGATACCACCTCTGCGCTGACCGCGCTCACGCACCTGACCGAGGTCGCGCCGCGCGCCGCGAGCGCGTGGTATCGGCTCGGGGACCTTCAGGTGCGCCTGGGCGAGCACAAGCGCGCCGCGCGATCACTCGCCAAGGCCCTGCGACTGCGACCCGACTTCAACTTGGCACGCGGTGTTCTCGCGCTCCTCGAGGCGCAGACCGGACACGCGAAGGAGGCGATGGCCCTGGCACGGGAGGCTCGGAAGCGTCATCCCGACGCCGCCTTCGGGTATGAACTGGCGGGCGATCTGGACCTGCGCGCCGGCCGCTACGCCGCGGCGGCGCGCGCCTACCGGACCGGTTACGAGAAGGCACCGCAGGCGGGGCTCGCCGCGAAGTGGTACGCGGCCGAACGCCGGCGCGGCGCCACGCGGAAGACCGTGCTCGCGACCCTGCGCGCCTGGTCGAAGGCCCGGCCGAAGGACGTGGCCCTCGATCTGGTGGTCGCCGGTGTGCTCACTGACTTCGGTCAGCGAGACACGGCGATCAACGTCTATCGCGGGATCCTGAAACGTGAGCCCAAGAACGTGGTTGCCCTCAATAACTTGGCGTGGCTCTACAGTGAGGCGGGCAACCCGCAGGCCATTCGCTACGCGCGCGAGGCGCACAAGTTGGCTCCGGACCAAGTGGCGCCGATGGACACCCTGGGCTGGGCCCTGGTGCGCCGGGGGCGGGCCAAAGCGGGGTTGGCCCTGCTCCGGCAGGCGGTCGAGAAGGCCCCGAACAATGCGGAGATCCGTTACCACCGCGCAGTGGCACTGGTGAAAACCGGGAATCCTGGCGCGGCGCGGCGCGATCTCCAAACCCTGATGAAGTCCAAGGCGGATTTCCCCTCCCGGAAGGCGGCCGAGAAGCTGCTGGCGCAGATCGGCCAAGGCAGTCGCTGAGGCGCCGTCGGCGGGGCGAGCCCCGCCCTACAGGTATTTCGCGGCGTCGAGGTGTCCGGTAGGGCCGGGCTTGCCCGGCCGAGGCTGCGGACGGAGGCACGGGCGCATGATGTTCCTACCGCGGCCGAGGCGCCGTTGGCGGGGCGAGCCCCGCCCTACAGGTGTTCCGCGGCGTCGAGGTGTCCGGTAGGGCCGGGCTTGCCCGGCCGAGGCTGCCCCTGCCGCGGCGCGGCGATCAGGGCCTCATTCTATCGTACAGCCGGCGCCGCCGAACCCGTCCCGGACGGACGATCAGGATTGGACCCATTCCTTGGCCGCGGCGAACTCCTCGTTGGGAAAGACCTTCATTTTTCCGGGGAGAGCGAAGGCGAAAAACCGGATCGCGGTGCGGATCCATTCCACGTCCGAGACCACCGCGACCTTCTCCCACGCGCTCCAATGCGCCAACCCGAGCCGCGCATCGTCCCACATGGCGCCCGGGGTGTAGCCCTCGAACTCGGGGCCGAGTTGATAGAGCAGGCGGACCTTCCCGTGGGCCTTCACCTGCGCTTCGATGGCCGGCATCAGCGTCGTTTCGTAATCCTCGGCGCTGACGCGCCCTTTGGCGGAAAATCCGACGACGTTATCGGCGAGGTTCGGAATCGGTTCGAGCATGATCGTTCTCCATGATCTTTCCGCGATTTATTTCCCCGGATTTCGGCCTGCGGCCTGCATCCAGGCTATGGGCGCGACGATCTTCCAAGTCTCGTAATCTCGTAGCCCGGATGCAGCGAAGCGAAATCCGGGAAATGGCCCTGCCGCGATTTATTTCCCCGGATTTCGGCCTGCGGCCTGCATCCAGGCTACGGGCGCGACGATCTTCCAAGTCTCGTAATCTCGTAGCCCGGATGCAGCGAAGCGAAATCCGGGGAATGACCCTGCTGCGATTTATTTCCCTGGATTTCGGCCTGCGGCCTGCATCCAGGCTACGGGCGCGACGATCTTCCAAGTCTCGTAATCTCGTAGCCCGGATGCAGCGAAGCGAAATCCGGGAAATAGCGGCCGCAAGGGACCGCCTCCACTACCCAATATACTCCGGCAGAATGAACGGGTGAAGCGCATCCGTGGGATGCCCTCGCGCCGGGTGCCCGGCGCGAGACCCGGGCGGTCACCGGGCCTTCCGGCGCGCGGTCAGCCGCCGGTGAGGTGCTCGAAGATCCGAAAGCCCGCGAGGTAGGTGCCGACCGCCGAGCCCAGGGTGCTCAGCAGGAACACGAGCAGGATGCGCGCCACGCGGTTGCGCCACCAGCCCTTCCAGTGAGCGGTGTCGGTGCGCAGACGGCTGAAGTCGCCGACGCTCGGTTTGCGCAGCCACGTCTCGACCGCAGCGGTCACCATCCCGGCGCCGATCATGGGGTTCAGGGAGGTGATCGGCGCGGCCACGAAGGCGGTGAGCACGGTCAGGGGATGCCCGCCGGCGACGATGGTCCCCGCGGCGGAGAGCACCCCGTTGATCAGTACCCATTCACTCACCAGCCGCCAGCCGAGGGACGGGCTGCGGTAAAATCCCAACGCGAACCCGGAGACGATCAGGCCGACCACGACCCAGGGCAGCACCTTGGGCAGGAGGCTCGGCGGCGGCACTTGGTTCAGGGCGGTGAGGGTCGCGCGGGTGTCGGGCACCCCCTTCTCGAGATAGCGCCGGATACCGTTGACGTGACCGGCACCCACCACCGCCAGGACGCGGGCGTGGCCGCCGGCGCCCACCTCGTCCTGGAGGCGTGCCGCCATGTAGCGGTCGCGCTCGTCGATGAGCGGCACGAAGAGGTCGCGGGCCTGATCGGCGAACTGGGCGAAGATGGATTCCAGCAGGTCGCCCTCCTTGAGCCGTTCGATCTCCGCCTCGGTGACCTTCTCCCGGGTGATGACGCTCGCGATCAGGCCGGAGAGCAGGTACAGGCGCCGCCACCAGGGGGCGCTGCGGTAGACGCGCTTGAGCGTCACCCCGATTTCACGGTCGATGAGCAATACGGGGAGGCCCGCGGCGCGCGCCCGCTCGATCGCGACGCGCATCTCCTCGCCGGGGCGGATGTCGAATTGCTCGGCGAGACGCTGCTGATAGGCGCCGAGCGCAAGGCTTGCGGTGACCATCGACGCCTTGCCCTCGCGCAGTACCTTGAGCAGGTCCATACGCGCGAGGGCGTCGGGGTTGACCAGTGCGTCGTAGCGGCTCGGGCAAAGCTCCACCGCGACCGCGTCGTACGCGCCCGTGTCGAGCTGTTCGCCGACCTGCTCGGCGCTGACGCGCGAGACGTGTGCGGTACCGAGGAGCGTGATTCGGCGGTTGCCCAGATCCAATCGGGTCAGGGGTCCGGGATGCTCGGCGGGTGGCATGCGGGGGCGGCTCGCGGTCGGGGTGGGTGTGGCGCCATTATACGGTGTCCGGCGCCGGAGGCTCGGGGTGGGTGGTCGGCGCCGCGTCGCGGGGGATCGGCCCTGAGAGGATGGGTCGGAGTAGGGCGGTCGATAACCCGTTGATAGATAAGGCGATGGCGCCTGGTCGTGGGCGCCGCGCGCGTGCACCGTCGGGCGTTGTGGTATCGTATTCGCCGATGGACGGGGGGCGTTCACCGGGCACGTTACCTTCGCGGGTTGGGACGCCTGCGCCGCGTGCGGCGGCCGCGCACGAGTCCGAGACGAGGTTGAAGATCGGCGAAGGAGAACAGTATGGCTGATGGCAAAGAAGTGCTGGTGGTGGCTTCCAAGATCAAGAACTATATCCGCGAGCAGTCCGAGATGAACACGTCGGCCGGTGTCCTCGATGCGCTCTCCGACCGGCTGCGGGAGATCTGCGATCAGGCCATCGAGAACGCCCGTCGTGACGGCCGCAAGACGGTCAAGGACCGCGACGTCTGAGCCGGGTGGCCGCCTGTCTGCTCAGGCGGGCGGGCCGCGACGGAGGAGGGCGGCGCGGGCGGCGGGTGTGATGCCCGTCACCGGAGCGGGGGGCGGCGTGCGCGCGGGCATCCTGCAAGGGGTCTCTTGATTTTGGGGCCTGTCTCACGGCGATCCGGCCCCGGCGGTGCGCCCCGGCGAACCCGCCGGGGCCATTTTCCCTGGGTATCCCTGCCTCGCGAGAGGCTGCTCGATACGCGGATCTGCGACCTCGGTCTGCGCATCGAGGGCACCGAACTCGAGGTGCGTATCGCGCAGCTCGACGCGGAATTGGAACGGCGCGGGTTCGTCTTTCGCCCGCACTTCTGGCTCTCCGACGAGTGGTTCTGCCCCGACGGCATCCCGGGAGTCGCCATTCCGTTCTACTTGGCGCATCCCCGGCTCAAGCGCCTGGAACATGCGCACATGCTGGAGGTGGAGGGCGGGACGCATCCCTCGTGCATGCGCCTGCTGCGCCACGAGACCGGCCACGCACTTGTCAATGCGTATCGGGTGCATCGCCGGCGCGGTTGGCGCGAACATTTCGGGGATCCCGGCCAGAAGTATCCGGACACCTATCTTCCGAAGCCCTACAGCAAGCGTTACGTGATCCATCTGGACGACTGGTACGCTCAAAGCCATCCGCACGAGGACTGGGCCGAGACCTTCGCCGTCTGGCTCAAGCCGAACTCCGGCTGGCGCACTCGATACCGCGGCTGGTCGGCGCTGCGCAAGCTCGAGTACGTGGACGCCCTCATGGATGAGATCAAGGCCGTCCCGCCGCGTGTGCGCAGCCGGCGGCGAGTCACCCCGGCGCGCACCCTGCGCCTGACGCTACGGGAGTACTATGCGGGGAAGCAATCCCGGTACGGGACCGATTATCCGGAGTTCTACGATCGCCATCTGTTGCGCCTGTTCTCCAACGACGCGCAGCACCGACGCAACGAACCGGCCTCGCTCTATATCCGCAGGACGCGCGTCGAGGTCACCGGGATCGTCTCACGCTGGACGTTCGAGTACCGCTACCGGATCGATCTCGTCGTCCGGGAGATGATGCGCCGTTGCGACAAGCTCGATCTCCACGTGGTGCGCGACGATCGGCGGATGAAACTGGACTTCGTCTCCTGCCTGACGATGATCGTCATGAATTATCTGCATAGCGGCAAGTTCATGGTGGCGCTGTGAAAAGGCTGCGCGTCATGATGCTGGTCCACCCGAGCCTCATCCCTCCGGAGGGGCCGATGGACCCGAATGATCCGCAGATGCAGGCCTTCGAGACCGAGTACGACGTACGCAATGCGCTGGTGGACCTCGGCCATGATGTGCGCGTGGTGGGCGTGTACGACGACCTCGCCCCGGCGCGCCGGACCATCGAGGAGTGGCGCCCGCACATCGCGTTCAATCTCCTCGAGGAGTTCGCGGGGCATGCGGAATTCGACTACTACGTGGTCAGCTATCTGCGCATGATGGGCGTCCCCTTCACCGGCTGTAAGCCGCGCGGCCTGGTCCTGGCCCGGGACAAGGCGCTGTCGAAGAAGATCCTCAAGTATCACCATATCCGCGTACCGGACTTCGTCGTCTTCCCGCGCGGGCGGCTGCGCCGGAGGCTGCCGGCGGTGACCTACCCGATGATCGTGAAGTCCCTGATCGAGCAGGGCTCAGTCGGCATCGCGCGCGCCTCCTACGTCGAGAACGAGGTCCAGTTACGCGAGCGGGTCGCGCTGATCCACCAGAGGTTCGACAGCGACGCAATCGCCGAACGCTACATCGACGGGCGCGAACTGTACGTGACCGTGATCGGGAACACGCGCCTGGAGGTGTTCCCGATCCGCGAGCTGACCTTCAACAAGCTGGAGGAGGGGATGCCGCGGGTGGCCACCTATAAGGTCAAGTGGGACGCGAAATACCGCGAGCGGTGGGGGATCGAATACCAGTTCGCCCGCACGCTGCCGGACGGGGCGCCCGGGCGCATCATGCACCTGTGCAAGCGCATCTACCGTGTGCTGGACCTCAGCGGCTATGCGCGCATGGATCTGCGCCTGGACGCGGAGGGTCGTATCTACGTCCTGGAGGCCAACCCCAACGCCGGCATCGCCCGCTCCGACGACTGCGCATGGTCGGCGGAGAAGGCCGGGGTGAGCTACGAGCGATTCATTCAGCGGTTGCTGAATCTCGGGCTGCGCGCCGGGTCGACGCCCGGCGGCTGATCCGGCGCACCCGCTGCTATTCGACCTCGTGCGGGCCCTCGATGTGGAACAACTCGATCTCCGTGCCGGACAGCACGATGGTGCCGCGCCGGCGGTCGTACCCCGTGCAGCTGTACTCGAAGGCGTAGATCCGCAGCAGGCGCAGGCCGCGACCGGGTTCACGCCGGATCCGGAGTCTGTGCAACGCCACGGTCTCGTCCAGGAGTTGAACGCCGAGGTCCGCGCAGGCCGCCGTGCAGACGCGGTTCGCCGTCTCGCGGGCGCGCATCGCGTCACGCCAGATCCACACGGCGAGCCCCAGCAGCAGCAATCCGGTCAGGGGGACGCTCATCACGCAGGTGCCGTCCGGGCGGGGAGGAACCGTGGGAAGCGGCTGTTCCGATCCCGGGTCCGACTATAGCACGGCGGCGCACGAGACCGTCCCCGCCCCGGCGCGGGTCCGGCTCGTGGCGGCGCCTCGGATTCCGCCGGCGCGTTACCGGGACCGTTGCGCGTGCTTTTCCGGGTGGCGTACGCTGGAGGCGCGGCGGTATCGGGCCGCCGTGGATACAAGGTGCAACGGGATGCCGAAATCGATCTATGTGGGGAACCTACCTTCCAATACGTCGGAGGAGGAAGTCGGCGCGCTGTTCGCGCGGTACGGCACGGTCCATTCGGTCAAGTTGGTCACGGACCGTGAGACGGGTCGAGCCCGTGACTTCGGGTTCGTGGAAATGGAGACCCGGGACGCCGAGACGGCGATCGGGGAACTGAACGGCGCATCGTTTCAAGGACGGGCGCTACGGGTCAATGAGGCCCGCGGGCGTATCCCGCGCGAAGGGTGAGAACGCCGCAGCGGCCCTGGTGAGCCCCCCCCGCGCGGCACCGGCCCCCCGGTTCGGGGCCGCATCGACCGTCCTTTCGCCCGGCCGCGGGCATGGCGTGAGCGCGGATGCTCGGTTGATCGCGGTGACGTCTTCGCCCGGTCGCTCTGCCGGGTTCACGCACAATGTGTTTCACGGCAAGCGGTTACCCAAACGGAGAGGGGTGTCTATCCAATTGGGGAGGGGTCGGTTTTTGACCTGGGTCAAACCGTTCGCGGCCGTGCTCCAGTATCGTCCCTGCGTGGTCTGCGGCTCGGACGGTCGCGTCGCGCGTCGTTGCGGTCTATGCCCGGGTTTCGGTACAGCGCTCTAGTGAGGACTCCACATGCCCAATAAAACCCATGACACACCGATGCTCGATGAGCTCGAAAGCGGCCCTTGGCCGAGTTTCATTACCGGGTTCAAGCGTCTGCGAGATGCACACCAGGACGCCAGAATCCGCGGGATGGCCGATGACCTGCTCGGCCAGCTCGAGCACTCCTACGAGACCCGCAAGGGTTACTGGAAAGGCGGCACTGCGGGCGTGATCGGCTACGGCGCCGGTGTCATCCCCCGTTTCTCCGAGGTCGCCGACCAGTTTCCCAAGTCCGCGGAGTTCCATACCCTGCGTATCATGCCGGCCCCGGGAATGCACTACGATACCGGGACGTTGCGCAAGTTCTGCGACATCTGGGAGCAGTACGGTTCCGGTCTGATCGCGCTGCACGGGCAGAGCGGCGATATCATGTTCCAGGGTTGCAGCACCGAGAACATCCAGCCCTCCTTCAATGCGATCAATGAGCTGGGCTTCGATATGGGCGGGGCGGGGCCGGACGTGCGCTCCTCCATGTCGTGCATTGGTCACGCGCGTTGCGAGCACTCTTGTTACGACGAGGGTCGGGCACACCGGACTCTCGTGAACACATTCATCGATGATCTCCACCGGCCGTCGTTTCCGTACAAATTCAAGTTCAAGTTCTCCGGCTGTCCGAACGATTGCATGAATTCCGTGCAACGCTCCGATATGGCCGTCATCGGTACTTGGCGTGACGACATCCAGGTGAAGCAGGACGAGGTCCGCAAGTTCGTTCAAGAGCGCGGGCGCCAGTACGTGGAGGACAACGTCATCAGCCGTTGCCCGACACGCGCGCTCAGTCTCATGGACGACGACGGCCTCCAGATCGACAATCGCAACTGCGTACGCTGCATGCACTGCATCAACGTGATGACCAAGGCCCTGTCCCCGGGCAAGGACCGTGGTGTGACGATTCTGGCCGGCGGCAAGCGCACCCTCAAGATCGGTGACCTGCTGGGGGTCGTGATCGTTCCATTCATGAAGCTGGAGAGCGACGAGGACTACCAGCGCATCGTGGAGCTGGCGCAGAACATCATCGAGTTCTGGGCGGACAACGGTCTCGAACACGAGCGTTGCGGCGAAATGATCGAGCGTATCGGGTTTGCGAATTTCCTGGAAGGCGCTGGACTGGAGCCGGATCCCGCCATGGTCAACCACCCGCGGACGAATTCGTACATCCGCATCGACAGTTGGGACGAAGAGGCCAGGAAGTGGAACGAGCGCAAGGGCAAGGCGGCCGGCTGATCGGAGCGCCCGTGTCGACCGTTTCTATTGCATCCCGCGAATCGAATGAATGGAGGTAACGATGTCCGCGCAACCGCGTATGCCGATTGAGAGTGGCGTCCCGGACGCATTTCAGTACATGCATCCGGCACTGCGCAGAAACTATGGGCAATGGGCTTGGCATGACCGTCCGCGCCCCGGCGTGCTGCACCACGTCGCCGAGACCGGCGAGGAGGTGTGGACCGTGCGCGCCGGCACCCAGCGGCAGATGGACGTGTATACGATCCGCAAGCTGTGCGATATCGCCGATCAATACGCCGAGGGCCACGTACGGTTCACGATCCGCAGCAACATCGAGTTCATCGTCAGCTCCGCCGACAAGGTGGATCCGCTGATCGCCGTACTCGGCGAGGCCGGTTTCCCGGTGGGCGGTACGGGTAATTCCGTTTCCATGATCTCCCACACCCAGGGGTGGCTGCACTGCGACATCCCGGCGACCGACGCCTCCGGCGTGGTCAAGTCGTTGATGGACGAGTTGTTCGAAGAGTACATCAACGAAGAGATGCCCAACCGCGTGCGGATCACGACCTCCTGCTGCCAGATCAATTGCGGCGGCCAGGGGGATATCGCCATCAATATCCAGCACACCAAACCGCCTAAGATCAACCATGACCTTGTGGGTAACATCTGCGAGCGTCCGTCGGTGGTGGCACGCTGCCCGGTGGCGGCGATCCGCCCGGCCATGGTGAACGGCAAGCCGTCGCTGGAAGTGGATGAGCGCAAGTGCATGTGTTGCGGCGCCTGCTATCCGCCGTGCCCGCCCATGCAGATCAACGACCCGGAGAACTCCAAGCTCGCGATCTGGGTCGGTGGCAAAAACTCCAATGCCCGCACCAAGCCGACGTTCCACAAGCTGGTCGCGGCGGGCCTGCCGAACAATCCGCCACGTTGGCCGGAGGTTGCCGAGGTGGTCACGAAGATCCTCAGGATCTACAAGGAGGATGCCCGTGACTGGGAGCGGATGGGCGAGTGGGTGGATCGTATCGGCTGGTCGCGATTCTTCGAACTGACCGAGCTGCCGTTCACGCGTTATCACATCGAGAACTGGCGTGGGGCGCGTCAGACTCTCAACTCATCGACCCACATCCGGTTCTGATCCACATCCGCCGCGTCGGGGGCCTTCGTCCCCGGCGCGGTACCGATCAGTGGATCAGCGAGCAGCCGGAGTGTTTCCGTGCTCAGTGTGCGAAACGGGACCTCCGGGTCCCGTTTCGTTTTGTGCCGGGTGAAACGTTGCCGGCGGGGCGGACCCCGCCCTGCAGCGGCCGGGTTTGTCCGGCCGTGGCGGCGACCTCGGAATCGGTCCGGAATCAGTCCATAGGTACAATGGCCGGGCGGCATATCGGATACGCCTGCCCGTCGCCTTCGAGGCTTCGCCACTGCGCTCGCGCCACGCCTACCGGGGACTCTCCCCCTCGCTCTACTCCCCATGGCACACAATGGATGCGGGTTCGTTCCGTGCGTCGACGTGGCGCTCGTTGCCGATGCGGTACCTGAAGCGTGGCCGGTAACGGGCGGTTTTCGCAGAGGAAATGGCGGAGGGCGACGGTCGGGGAGAACCGGGTCGAAGGTGCCGGCCGTCTGTTCGGGCGGCGTATGGGAGAGGGGTTCGGGAACGGTCCCGATGCGAGAAAAACCCCCGGCGACCGACCGCGGCCCCGGGGATCGTGTGCCGGTCAGTTCGTGCCGGGCGCGTCGTCCTTCTTCTTGTTGTTGATGGACAGCAGTTCGATATCGAACATCAGGGTCTGGTTCGGCCCGATGGCGCTGCCGGCACCCTTGACCCCATAGGCGAGCTTCGGCGGGATCACCACCTGCCATTTGGATCCGACCGGCATCCGTTTCAGGACTTCCTGCCAACCCGGGATGACGTGAGCGACCGGAATCTCGGCGGGTTTGCCGCGCTTGTAGGAACTGTCGAACTCGGTACCGTTGGGAAGCAGGCCCCGGTAGTTGACCATGACGGTGTCCGCAGCGGTCGGCTTCGGTCCCTTGCCTTTGCGCAGTACCTTGTATTGCAGCCCGTCGGGTAGTTCCACGGCGCCCTTCTTTTTGAATGCGGCCTGGAACGCCTTGCCGGCCTTCAGGTTCTCTTTCGCCTCGGCGGCCCGCTTGCTGAGCTTCTCCCTCTGGAACTTCATGACCGCGGCCTGCATCTGCCCGGGGGTGAGGCGTGTCTTGGCACCCGTTATGACGTCCTGCACCGCCTGGGCCAGCGCGTGCGTGTCGATCTTCGTGAGCCCCTGTTCCTTGAGATTGTGGCCGATCTGGAAGCCGATGGCATAGCCCAGCCGCGCCTGGTCGGTCTTGAGCGGTACGACGGGCGATTTCGCGAGTACCGTGAGCGGCAGCGCACAAGCCACGACGGCCAGTAGCAATCTTGTCTTCATCTTGTTTCCTCGATGGTTGCGGAGTGCGGATGCGCGGCGGCACACGGGCCGGGGGACCCGGGCCTCGGCACCGCGCTATGGTCCCACAACTGTCGCGACGATCCAAGTAAGGGCGCGCGGGCGCCCCGGCGCTACGGCGTGGGTGCCCGCGATTCGGTCTCAGGTCACTGAGTTGAAGCGAAAAACGGCGCCCCGGCGGGGAGAGGTGCCGAACCTCCAGCTTTAAGGGTGGCGGGTGCGCCGGCCGGCACGTCGCAGGACCCGGCGTGCCGGGGTGAGAGGCCCCCGCCATCGCTCCGCACATGAATCCGGCGTGAAAAATCGGTATGCTCGGTTTTCCGACGGACCCGTGGCTTGGTATGGACATCATCGATCTGAAACAGCCGGAGTTGTATTTCAACCGTGAGTTGAGTCTGCTGGAATTCAACCGCCGCGTCCTGGCGCAGGCCCGGGACGAGGCTACGCCGCTCCTCGAACGGCTGCGCTTTCTGTGCATCGCCAGCACCAATCTGGATGAGTTTTTCGAGATCCGGGTCGCGGGGCTGAAACAGCGCGTCGAACTGGGCGCCGTGCAGCCCTCGGGACCCGACAACCGCACCCCGCAGGAGATCCTCAAGGCCGTCAGCGGGCAGGCCCACGATCTGATGGACGAGCAGTACCGCGTTCTCAACGAGGTGCTGATCCCGCGCCTCGCCGAACGGGAGATCCGTTTGATCCGGCGTACCGAGTGGACCGAGGCCCAGGAGGCCTGGGTGCACAAGTACTTCGAGGAGAGTCTCCTGCCGGTGCTCTCGCCGCTCGGTTTGGACCCCGCGCACCCGTTTCCGAGGATCCTCAATAAGAGTCTGAACTTCATCGTCTCGCTGGAGGGCCTGGATGCCTTCGGGCGCAGTGCCGAGGTGGCCGTCGCGCCGGCGCCGCGGGCGTTGCCGCGCATCATCCAGTTGCCGATGGAGGAGAGCGGGAGCGGACCTTTCGACTTCGTTTTCCTCTCGTCCGTCATCCACGCCTATATCGATCAGCAATTCCCGGGCATGCAGGTGACCGGTTGTTACCAGTTCCGCGTGACCCGCAACAGCGACCTGTTCGTGGACGAGGAGGAGATCGACGACCTGCTGCGGGCGGTGGAGGGCGAACTCGCCTCGCGCCGTTACGGTGCCGCCGTGCGCCTGGAGGTGGCCCACGACTGCCCGGAGGACATAGTCGAATACCTGCTCCACAAGTTCCAACTCGGGCGCGACGATCTCTACCAAGTCAACGGCCCGGTGAATCTCAACCGGCTGGCCGCGGTGTGCGACCTCGTGGATCGCCCGGATGTGAAGTACCCCGGCTTCACATCCGGCCTCCCCGCCCGCCTCATCGGGAGTCCGGACCTGTTCGAAGTCCTGCGCAAACAGGACCTGCTGCTGCATCATCCCTTCGAGTCGTTTCTCCCGGTGGTGGATCTCCTGCGCCAGGCGGCCGCCGATCCCGAGGTGCTGGCCATCAAGCAGACCCTGTACCGGACCGGCCCCGATTCTGCGATCGTCGACGCCCTGGTGACGGCGGCGCAGGCCGGCAAGGAGGTGACCGTCGTCATCGAGCTGCGTGCGCGCTTCGACGAGGCGGCCAACATCGGGCTGGCCGAGCGCCTGCAGGAGGCGGGGGCGCATGTGGTCTACGGGATCGTCGGCTACAAGATGCACGCCAAGTTGATCCTGATCGTGCGCCGCGAGGGGCGTACGCTGCGCCGCTATACCCACCTCGGGACCGGCAACTACCATCCGCGCACGGCACGACTGTATACGGACTACGGCCTGTTCACCTCCGACCCCGTGATCGGCGACGACATCCACCGCATCTTTCTGCAGTTGACCGGCGTAGGGCGCGCGCCGAAGATCCGCAAGGTGCTGGCCTCGCCGTTTGCGCTGCACGGGGCGATGTTGGAGCGGATCGACCGCGAGGCGCGTCACGCCGCCGAGGGGCGGGCGTCGCGCATCATCGTCAAGGTCAACGCCCTGGTCGAGCCGCAGGTGATCCAGGCCCTGTACCGGGCGTCCATGGCGGGCGTGCGCGTGGACTTGATCGTGCGCGGGATCTGCTGTCTGCGCCCGGGGGTGCCGGGGGTGTCGGAGCGCATCCGCGTGCGCTCGGTGGTGGGTCGCTTCCTGGAGCATACCCGCGTCTACTATTTCCTGAACGGCGGTGAGAGCGAAGTGTTCTGCGCCAGCGCCGACTGGATGGATCGCAACTTCTTCCGCCGCGTCGAGGCGTGTTTTCCCATCGAGTCGCGCGCGCTGCGCGAGCGGGTGATCAAGGAACTGAAGTTCTATTTGAAAGACAACACCCAGGCCTGGGTGTTGCAGAACGACGGCACTTACCATCGCCGCGCGCCGCGCTCCGGCGCCTCGGCATTCTCCGCGCAGCAGCGGCTGCTGGAGTTGCTGGCCTCCCCGGGATAGGGTTTCAGGGGGCCGCGCGACGCGCCCTCCGTTTCCTGCTCCCACTCGCCTCGCTACGAGCCCTTCTAGGAACAGTGCAGTTCGTACCCTGCGGCCTTGAGGTAGGCGGCCTCCTGTCCCAGATCCGCCTGGGTGAGGGGGTGTTGTTCCAGCCAGTCGTCGGGGAAAACCAGGGCGAGGGATTTTCCGGCGGCGATCAGACGCAGCGGCGGCGGGGGATGGGGGCTGCGGCTGCGATGCAGCACCACGGACAGGCGCAGCAGGATCGACAGCCGCGTGGCGTCGCGGATCCACGAGGCGGGCAGTTGCGCGAGCGCCGCTGTGGGGAACCTGCGGCGGTGGGCGCGGACCACGGTCGCGAGCAGTATCTGATCGCGTCGCGAGAAGCCCGCCAGGTCCGCATTGGCCAGCACATAGGCGGCATGTTTGTGATGGCCGCTGTGGGCGATGCCCAGCCCGATCTCGTGCAGTCCGGCGGCCCACTCCAGGAGTCGCTCCGAGGTCTCTTCGTCCAGCGCCCAGGGCCCGGCCGTTTGCGCAATCAATTCCAGGGCCGTGCGGCGCACACGCTCCGCCTGGGCGGTGTCGACGTTGTAGCGCGCCGCGAGGTTGGCTATGGTCCGGGCGCGCAGGCCGTCGTGCTCGTGGATGCGGCCGATCAGGTCGTAGAGCAGACCCTCGCGCAGCGCGCTGTCGGATATGCGCATGCGCTCGATGTCCAGGGCCTCGAAGGCGGCGGTCACCACGGCGACCCCGCCCGGGAAGACCGGCGCGCGCGTCGCGCTTACTCCGGGCAGCCGGATCCGGTCGACGCGGCCCGCCTTGAGCAGGGCATCACGCAGGCGCCGCAGCGCCTCCAGGGTGATCCCCGCATCGCTCCAGCCGGATTCGGTCACGGTTCGATAGACGGCACGCAGCGTGCCGGAGGCGCCGATGGCGTCGGCCCAGCCGAGCCTGCGGAAGATGGCCCTGTGGGGTTCGAGTTCACTGCGCGCGGCCAGGACCGCCCGCCGCCAGCGTTTGGCGCCGATCTGTCCGTCCGCGAAGTGCGCGCGGCTCATGTTCACGCAGCCCATGTACAGGCTTTCCATGTGCAGCGGTTCGCTGCTCTCGCCGACGATCAGTTCCGTGCTGCCGCCGCCGATGTCCATGACCAGCCGTCGCCGCCCGTCGCCGGCGATACCGTGCGCGACGCCGGCATAGATCAGCCGCGCCTCCTCCACACCGGAGATGATCTCGATCGGATGCCCCAAGGCGCGCTCGGCGGCGTCGAGGAACTCCTTGGCATTGCGGGCGCTACGCAGGGTGTTGGTGCCGACCGCCCGCACGCTGCCCGGGGGCATGTGCCGCAGGCGCTGCCCGAAGCGTTCCAGGCAGCCGATGGCGCGTGTGGCCGCCTCGGGGGTGATCCGGCGGTCCTTGCCCAGGCCTCCGGCGAGCCGGACCATGTCGTGCAGGCGGTCGAGTACGTTGAGTTGCCCGTCGAGCAGGCGGGCGACCAGCATGTGGAAGCTGTTCGATCCGAGATCGACGGCGGCCACCGTTTCAGGCGGGGATTTCGGGGTGCGCGGCACGGTGTGGCGGCGGGTCGTGTGGTTCGTTGGATTCGGCGCCCATTCTGGGCGTTCCCGGGTCTTCGGGCAAGCGGTCGGGTCGGCCTGCATCCGGTGCGGCGGTACCGGCGGATCGATCCGTATCGCCGATCGCCGGGTCCGCGCGCTCAATCGTTTCGGGAGACCGCGCGCAACGCGGGCGCGGTATCGAAGGTGGTGAGCCGCGCCGCGACCCCGCGTGCCGCGTCGATCAGGTCTCGGTGGGTGCCGTGCGCGCGCAACGCGGCACGGCGCTCCGCTCGCCGCGCCGCGGCGGCTCGTGCCAGGGCGAGCAATCCGGGCAGCGGGTCGTCGTGACGCGCCAGGCGCAGTTGCGTCTCGGTGCCGGCGCCGAGCGCGATTTCCACCACACGCCGGCCGTAGGCCGCGGCGGCGTCCGGCGTCGCCGTGCGCAGCATATCCAACAACGTGCGGGTGTCCTGAAGGTCGCCCAGTTCATCTTGGAGCGATTTCAGCGCCGCGACCGTTTCGGCGGCGCCGGGTACCCCGGCCGGGATACCACCCGGCATCCGGGCGCAGAACGGTTCCAGCAGATAGCGCAAGCGCTTGCCTCGGATTCGCGCGCGGTGCGCCTGTCGGTCGTGGGCACCGGCATCGCGCATGACCAGGGCGCGTTCCAGGGCGTCGGCGTGGCTCAGGATCAACGCTCCGCTGACCGCCGCGAGCGATTCGACGCAGGTCCTCGTCGCACCCGCGGCCAGGCGCTCTCGCAGCCGGGCCTCGAGGCGTGGCCAGCAATGCCGGATACGCGTGCGTGCGCGCCGGTAGCCTCGGCTGCGTCGTGCCTCCAGGTACGCGGCCAGCCACCGTGCGCCGGGTTGTTCGCGGGGTTCGAGCGTCGGCAACCGCTCGCGCACCCATTCGAGACCGACCTCGGCGTCGCGTGCCGCATTGGTCGTCCGTGCCAAGCGACGCAGGCGTCGCATGAGCTTGCGGCCGGGTTCCAGCCATGGTGCGTAGGCCCGCAGGCATCCGCGCAGCCGCCGCAGGGCGACCCGGAAATCGTGCAGTGCCTCGGTGTCGGTCCCGCGCCGCAGCCGTTGCGCCGCGTCATGGACCTCTCCGGTGAGGGCGAGGGCGCGACGGCGTGCGCCCTCGATCGCGCACCGGCGCGGTCGATCGGGGTTCATCCGGCCTCTCCCAACCGGCGCAACAGGCGCGGCGTGAGGGCCCAGTGCAACTGCGCCTCACCCGGCCCCGCGGCTGCGGGAAACTCGAGCAGGCAGGCCGCCCCCTTTTTGAACTCCAGCGGTGCCGAGCCGGCACAGCCCATGCACCATGCCACCCAACGCCCGAGATCCGGCTCGTGGCCCACGAGCACTACGGGGGCGGTGCCGGCGGCGTGGTGCCGCGTCCACTCGAGCAGCGCCCGAGGTTCGAATCCGGGCGCGAGGGTTTCGGTCTGCACCGGTCCCGGGGTCCCGGTCCCGTAAACGTGGGTGATGATCTGCGCCGTCTCGCGTGCCCGGACCAGGGGACTGCAGGCCACGAGGCCCGGCTGCGGCAGGATCCGCCGCAGGCCGGCGGCGGCGAGTTCCATCTTGCGGCGCCCGTCGGGAGTCAACGCGCGTTGCGCGTCCGGATGCCGGGCGTGCAACGCCGCGTTGCGATCCTCGGCGATGGCATGGCGAACGACGGCAATGCGCAGCATGGAAGACGCCTCGTGATGCGGCCCCGGCCCCGGGGTGTATGCACCCCGGGCCGAGTGCCTCAGCATAGACGGCGCGGCGAGCGTCGGTCAATGCGCCCCGGCGGCCTGTCGGACCCGGCGCGGATCAACCGATGCAGCACTCACGGATCGCCGGCATCGACTGTTCGACCGCTTGGATGCCGGCCGCGATCGCCTCGTCGGCCCGGTCGAATTCCATCAGCCCCAGGTGGCCCAGGCGCGGGCTGATCATCAGGTCGGGCGGGTCCCCGGCCATACGACTGCGGGTGATGCGATCCTGCATGATGTTCAGGGAACCGGACAGTACGTCGAACAGGCCGAGGGTCGGTACCCCGGGCGCATCGGACGGACCGATGAGCGCGGCGGTCCCGGCGCGCAGCGAGCCGGTGAACTGTGCGGCTAGTTGCGCGAGGAGGCCTTCTTCGATCGCGTCGGCGCCGGGATCGTGCGGCATCCGGGGGTTGCCTGCGCCGTCCGCACGCCGGGTGCGTCGCCCGACCAGATCACCGTTGAGATTGACCGCGATGACCACTTCCGCACCGAGCGCCCGGCATACCGATATCGGAACCGGATTGACCAGCCCGCCGTCCACCAGCCAGCGCCCGTCCCGGCGCACGGGGGCGAACAGCCCCGGCAGGGCGAACGAGGCGCGTACCGCATCGAGCAACGGGCCGCGCCCGAGCCAGACTTCCCGGCCGGTCCCGAGGTCCGTGGCGACCGCCGAGAACACCTTGGGCAGGGCCTCGATCGGGCTGTCGTAGGAGCGGCCGCGGAAGAAGCGCATCAGGCGCTCGCCCTGGATCAGACCACCGCCCGTGAGGCGGACGTCGAGCAGCCGCACCACGTCGCGCCGGGTAAGGCTGCGCACCCAGCCCCCGAGTGCGTCGAGATCGCCCAGCGCATAGGCGCCGCCGATCAGCGCACCGATCGAGGTGCCGCAGACCACGCCGGGCTCCACCCCCGCACGGCGCAGGGCCTGGAGGACCCCGATATGCGCCCAGCCCCGCGCCGAACCGCTGCCGAGCGCGATGCCGACACGTGATCGCGTTCGCCCGTCCGGGGGCATGGTCGCGAAACCGCTCATGTGGGATCTTCCCGGGCTCCGGTGCGCCGCGTCGCCGGATCCTGCCGATAAAATGTCTGGAATTGCCGGTACACCCCCGGGTGGGAACGCAGCAGCCGCGCGGGTGCGTCGAAGAACACTTCGCTGGCGATGGCGAAGAACTCCGCGGGGTTCTCGGCGCCGTAGGGATCGAGCGAGGGTGTGATCCCCGAGGCGATCTCGCCGCGCAGCGCGTCATAGGCCTGCATCAGGGTCTCGCTCCATGCCCCGGGATCCATCCCCCGGTGCAACGGCGGATGCCCGTTGGCGGAGCCGTCGAGCATGTCGAGTTTATGCGCGCACTCGTGGACGACCACGTTGCTCCCGGACCCGAACGGGCGGTCGCCGGGGCGGGCGTTTTCCCACGACAGGACCAGCGGTCCGCCATCCCAGGCCTCCCCCATCAGCGCGTGGCGCGTACGGTGCACGACGCCCGCCTCATCGCGTTCCTCGCGCCGCGCCACGAACGCCCCCGGATAGACGATCACCGAAGACCACCCCCGGTACCAGTCGGAATCGAGGCCCAGGATCGGAACGGCGGCCTGAATCGCAATAGATAACGTCATCTGCGCGGTGACCTCGAGGCCCGCGCCGCCGTAGAAGCGTTTCCCACCCAGAAACAGGGTGGTGAGGTCGCGCAACCGGGCGATTTCTGCGGGGGTGAGGCCCTTGGCGAGGGTGCACGCCTGCACGGCGGCGCGCCACACCGGATCCCGGACCGCGTAGCGGCGCAGGATACGCCGCCGTCGCCACTCCCCGAACACGTGCAGCACCTGATCCCCGCAAGCCCGTTCCTGCCGAATCCCGCCGCGACCGCCGGACCCCGTCCTCGACCGGTGTTGTGAAGCCGGCCTTCGCAAGACGGAGTCCGGGGATCGATCCCGAACGCTCCGGTATACCGGGCAGTATACCGGACGCGGGTCCGGGGCGGCCGCCGAGAGCATCGTCGTCGCGGACGCCGACAGGGGGAGGGAGGGGGGCCGAGCGGTATTCCTGCGTCATGGCTACAGCCACTGGGACCTGGAGAATCGGCTCACCGGCTGGAGTGATGGGGATCTCTCGGTCCGGGGAGTACAGGAAGCCCTCGAGACCGGCCGGCTGCTACGGGAGGCGGGGGTGCGAACCCGCCTCGAGGGGGAGGCTGTCAGGCTGCCGGGAATTCCACTCATTCTAATATTCGGATATTCTGTTGACTCCGCAAGCGCGGGGCGCCATTCTTGGGCGCCGTCCCGCGGACCCGAATCGGGCGCCCGGCCCTTTCACCTTCCTGCAAAGCGAGTGCACCGTGACTCTCAATCGCCTGTTCTCCGTCGTCGCCCCGGTTTTCTGCTGGATCCTGGTGTTGCCGTCCTTGGCGTATGCCACCAACGGGTACCAACTGATGGGGATCGGCAGTTACCAGAAGAGTCTCGGCGGGGCGGTCACGGCGAATCCGGGTTCGGCGATGACGGCGATCACCAACCCGGCCGGGATGGCGCGTATCGGTACGCGCGCGGATTTCAGCATGGAGGCGTTCCTGCCCTCGCGCAGTGTGGATTTCCGGGCCCAGGGCGGCGCGAAGGCGGACAGCGACACGCGCCTCTATGGCATTCCCTCCCTGGGGTGGACCGCGCCGATCTCGCCGTCGCACCCGAACGTTTACTTCGGCGGGGGGATGTACGGTACCTCGGGCATGGGTGTGGATTATCCGGTCACGAATCTGAATTCGACCACCAGGGGGGGCACCTTCGTCGGCTACAGCAACGTGATGTTCTGGCAGATGGCGCCGACGCTGGCCTGGAACGTCAACCGCCGCCTGAGCGTCGGCGCGGCCCTCAATCTCGACTACCAGTCGGTCTCGCTGTTCCAGGAGATCCGTCAGCCGGGGGTGGGAACCTACCAGGTGGATCTCAGCCGCGGGGCCTCGGCGTTCGGAGTCGGAGTGGGTGTCGGCGTCCTCTATGATCTCACGCCGCATGTCACGCTCGGCCTGGCCTACAAGAGCAAGCAGTTCTTTCCGCGGTTCAAGTACCAGCTCCGCAATGGCGATGTGAATACGACGCTTGCCGGCGGCGAACCCGAGCAGCGCGGCACCTACACGCTCGGCCTGAACTACCCGCAACAGGTCGCCGTCGGCATGGCGGTGCGCCCGACCGGGCGCCTGACGTTGTCGGCGGACGTCAAGTGGATCAACTGGGCCGATACGATGAACCGCCTGGAGATCCACGGCCCGGGCGGATTCCGCTTCGCCATCGACTCCGGCTGGTCCAACCAGACCGTGTTCGCGCTCGGTGCGGCCTACCGCGTGAACGATCGCCTGACCCTGCGCGCGGGCTACAATCATGGCAGTTCACCGATCGACGACGCGCACGCGAGCAGCAACCTGATTCTCCCGGCGGTGGTCGAGAACCATTTCGCGGTGGGTGGGAGCTACGCGCTCAATGCGCGCTGGGTGCTGAGCTTCCATTTCATGTACGCGCCGCGCGTGACCGTCACCGTACCGGCCGATGATCCGTTCGCGGCCCTGATAGGTGGGGCGAAGACCTCGCTGAAGGAGTCTTCCGCGGGGCTCGATATCGGCTACCGCTTCTGACCCGGGGGTGACGCCCCGGCGCGTGCGCCGGGCCGTGCGCCTGCGCCGGCGGCGGTTACTCTCCGCCGCCGGGCTTTTCCTGATGACCGCCGAACTCGGCGCGCATCGCCGAGAGGACCTGCGCCGCAAAGCGGCCCTCGCCGCGTGAGGCGAAACGCTCGTAGAGCGCGGTGGTGAGCACCGGCGCGGGCGTTCCGGACTCGACCGCCGCGAGCACGGTCCAGCGTCCCTCCCCCGAGTCGGAGACGCGCCCGGAGTAGCCCTCGAGGGCCGGGTCGCGGGCCAGGGCGTCGGCGGTGAGGTCGAGCAGCCACGAGGCGATCACGGTGCCGCGTCGCCAGACCTCGGCGATCTCCGCCAGATCGAAGTCGTAGCGGTAGGCCTCGGGGTGCCGCAAGGGGGAGGTCTCGGCGTCGCGCTCGAAGTCGCGCTTGCCGACGTTGGCGTGCTTGAGTACGTCCAGGCCCTCGGCGAGCGCGGCCATCATTCCGTACTCGATGCCGTTGTGGACCATCTTCACGAAGTGGCCGGCACCCGACGGACCGCAATGCAGGTAGCCCTCGGTCGCGGGACCGGCCTTGTCGCCGCGTCCCGGGGTCGGGGGCGCGGTCGCCACACCCGGTGCCAGCGCCGAGAAGGCCGGCTCGAGGTGTTTCACGGCGTCGTCGCCGCCGCCGATCATCAGACCGTAGCCGCGCTCCAGGCCCCAGACGCCGCCGCTCACTCCCACATCGAGATAGTGCAGGCCTCGTTCGGCGAGGCTCGCGCCGCGCTTGAGGTCGTCGCGGTAGTAGGAATTGCCTCCGTCGATCAGGATATCGCCCGGTTCCAGCAACGGCGTAAGCTCGTCGATGAGCCCGTCCACCACTGCCACCGGCACCATCATCCAGAGGGCGCGCGGTTTTTGCAGCGCCGCGACCAGTTCCTGCAATGAACCGGCGCCGCGCGCGCCCTCCTTCTCCAGGGTTCGGACCGCCTCGGGGCCGTGGTCGTAGACCACGCACTCGTGGCCCGCGTGCAGCAGCCTGCGCACCATGTTGGCGCCCATGCGCCCCAAGCCGATCATGGCAATCTGCATCGTGTCCTCCTCCTGTCGTGAATGCGTGTCGACGGGGATCGTGCATCACCCGCCGCGCCCTGACCTGACGCTTTGGGGGATCTCCGGATCGGCCCCCAAGCGTGCAACACTACACCGGTTAGACCCGACGAGGGCGATTGGTGCCGTAGCCATGGGTGCCGGGCGTCGCAGATCGGGACTCGGGCGGCGACGCCCGTGAGGGCGGCGCGCGTCCGTCGCCGGGTAGTTCGGAAACCTGCTCGAGCGCATCTCCGTTGCCGGTGGGTCCGCACCTGCCGAGGGGTGTGCGGGATCACAGCAGTACCCGTTCGATCCCGCCGTCCCCGGTGCGCTCGAGGAAGCGTCGTTGCCAGTCGGCGCCGAGCAGCCGGTTGGCCATCTCCACGACGATGTAGTCGGTTTCCAGTCCGGTGTCCTCGGCGTAGCGCATCAGCCCCTGCTGGCAGGCGGGGCACGAGGTGAGCAGTTTCACGTCTCCGTGCGCCTTCGGGGTGCCGGTGAGCGCGCGGATGCCTTCGAGCAGTTCTTCCTGTTTGCGGAACCGGACCTGGGTGGCGATGTCCGGGCGCGCGATCGCGAAGGTCCCGGCCTCGCCGCAGCAGCGGTCCGAAAGCCGCACTTCACGGCCCATGAGCCGCGCGGCGACCTCGACGCCGTTGTAGGTCTTCATCGGCGTGTGGCAGGGCTCGTGGTAGAGGTAGTGCACCCCTTGCAGGCCGTCGAGCCGCAACCCCTTCTCCATGAGGTACTCGTGGATGTCGAGCAGCCGGCAGCCGGGGAAGATCTTTTCGAACTCGTACTTGAGGAGCTGATCCATGCAGGTCCCGCAGGAGACGATCACGGTCTTGATGTCCAGGTAGTTCAGGGTGTTCGCGACACGGTGGAACAGCACGCGGTTGTCGGTGGTGATCCGGTGGCCGCGCTCGCGGTCTCCGCCGGCGGTCTGCGGATAGCCGCAGCACAAGTATCCCGGGGGCAGCACGGTCTGCGCGCCCGTCTCGTAGAGCATGGCGAGGGTCGCCAGGCCGACCTGACTGAACAGCCGTTCCGAGCCGCAGCCGGGGAAGTAGAACACCGTCTCGGCGTCCTCGCCGGTGCGCGAGGGGCCGCGCAGGATCGGTACCATCTTGGCGTCCTCCACTCCGAGCAGGGCGCGCATGGTTTGTGCCGGCAGCCCCGCCGGCATCGGCTTCTTCACAAAGTTGACGACCTGGACGCGCATCGACATGGGTCCGGTGCTGGCGGCGGGCGCCGAGGAATTGCCCTTGCGCCCGAACCGCCCGACCGCGCGGTAGGCCAGGCGCTGACCGCGGTAGCCCCACTCGATCATGATCTTGCGCATCAGCTTGATGGTGCGCGGGTCGGTCGCGTTCAGGAACGCCATCGCCGCCCGGGCCGCGGAGTTGGGGCGCTTGTGGCCGCGTCGGCGCAGAATGTGGCGCATGCGGATGGAGACGTCGCCGAAATCGATGTCCACCGGGCAGGGGTTGAGGCACTTGTGGCACACGGTGCAGTGGTCGGCCACGTCGTTCATCTCGGCGAAGTGGTGGGTGGAGATGCCCCGGCGCGTCTGCTCCTCGTACAGGAACGCCTCGAGGATCAGCCCGGTCGCCAGGATCTTGTTGCGCGGGGAATAGGACAGGTTGGCACGCGGGATATGGGTGGCGCAGACCGGTTTGCACTTCCCGCAGCGCAGGCAGTGGCGGATGTCGTCGTTGAGCGCGCCGAGTTCGCTTTCCTCGAGCAGCAGCGCCTCCTGCTGCACCAGACGCAACGAGGGGGTATAGGCCCGTTCCAGGCCGGCGCCGGGCAGGAGTTTGCCGCGGTTGAAGCGCCCCTGCGGGTCCACCCGGCGCTTGTAGGCGGCGAACGCCTCCAGGACCTCGGGCTCCAGGTAGCGGAGCTTGGTCAGGCCGATGCCGTGTTCCCCGGAAATGACGCCGCCCAGGGACTTGGTCAGTTCCATCACGCGGTCGACGATCCGCTCCGCCTCGTGCAGCATCCGGTAGTCGTTGGAATTGACCGGGATGTTCGTATGCACGTTGCCGTCCCCGGCGTGCATGTGCGTGGCGACGAACAGGCGTCCCGCGCGCAGTTCCCGGTGGATCGCATCCAGGCGCAGGCGCACCGGCTCCAGTTCGCGCCCGGCGAAGATCCCCTTGATCGGGTGCTCCACCTCGCGCCGGTAGGATATGCGCAGCTCCCGGCGCAACAGCAGGTCGAGGAGGCGGTCGCCGGGCCGCAGCAGGGCGCGGCGCGCGGCGTCGAGGAGTTCGTCGTGCTCGCTCGCCGGCTCGTCGAGACGATCCAGGAGGGCGCACCAGCGGGCGCGCACGCGGATCAGGTGCCCGCGCGCGGCGTCGCGTTTGGCGGCCAGGATCGCGCGGTTCTCCTCGCTGTCCTCGAAGTCCGCAACCCCGCGCAGCTCCGCGAGCTCTCCGGAAAGGTATTCGAGGACCGCCTCGACCATGTCCAGCTTGTTGCGGGTGGAGTACTCGACGTTGATGCGCTCGATGCCGGCACTGTACTCGGCGAGCCGCTCCAGCGGGATGACCACGTCCTCGTTGATCTTGAAGGCGTTGGTGTGGGCGGCGATCGCCGCGGTGCGCGCTCGCGGCGCCCAGAAGCGGCGCCGCGCCTCGGCGCTCGCGGCGATGAATCCCTCGGCGCCGCGCGCGTTGGCCATGTGCACCACGCGCGCGGCGGCGTCGGCGACGGCGTTCTCGTCGTCGCCCGAGATATCGGCCAGCAGCACCATCTTGGGCAATCCGCGCCGCGGGGCCATGGTGCTGTAGTTCACGGCGCGCACGTAGCGCTCGTCGAGGTGTTCCAGGCCGCTCAACAATACGTCGGGGCGCCGGTCGAGATACGCCTTGGTCTCGGCGATGGCGGGCACCGCCCGCTCGAGGTCGGAGCCGAAGAACTCCAGGCACACCGTGCGCGCGTGGCGCGGCATCCGGTGCAGGATGAAGACCGCGGAGGTGATCAGGCCGTCGCAGCCCTCCTTTTGTACGCCGGGCAGACCGCCGAGGAACTTGTTGGTTACGTCCTTGCCGAGCCCGGCCCTGCGCAACGTATGTCCGGGTATGCGCAGCGCCTCGGGTTCACCCGCCGGGGTGCGCCCGTCGGCGGCGAGGCGCGTCAGGCGGAACTCGACCGTCTCCTGGACGTGGATCCGACCGAGGTTGTGGTTGACGCGCTCGACCTCGAGCCAGGTTCCGTCCGCCAGCACCATGCGCCAGGAGGCCAGGTTGTCGAGCGTCGTGCCCCACAACACCGCCTTCTTGCCGCCGGCGTTCATGGCGACGTTGCCGCCGATGGTCGAGGCGTCCTGGGAGGTCGGGTCGACCGCGAAGACGCACTCGGCGGCCTCGGCACGCTCGGCGACCCGGCGCGTGACCACGCCGGCCTCGGCGCGGATCGTCGGCGCTTCGGCGGCGAGACCGGGCAGGGTGCGCATCTCGACGGGGCCGAGCCCTTCGAGTTTCTCCAGGTTGATGACCGCCGAGCGGCTGTCCAGCGGTACGGCGCCGCCGGTATAGCCGGTGCCGCCGCCGCGCGGGATGATGGTCAGGTCCAGGTCTGAACACGCCGCCACCACCTCTCGCACCTGCGCCTCGCGGTCGGGGCTGATCACCACGAACGGCATCTCGACCCGCCAGTCGGTGGCGTCGGTGGCGTGCGAGACGCGTGCCAGGCCGCTGAAGTCGATATTGTCCGCGCGTGTGACCCGCGCCAGGCGCCGGCGCACCCGGGCGCGCAGGCGGCGCGTCTCCGGGAACCAGTCCTCGAATCGCCGTACGGCGCCGCGCGCGTGCTCCGCGAGATCGAGGGCGAGGTGGTTGCCGTTGGCGCGCGCCACGATCTGGTCGAGGCGGTGGTGCAGGGCGTGCACCAGGGACGCGAAGCGCTTGCGGTTCTCGAGCAGGTCGTCCTGGATGTAGGGATTGCGTTCCACCACCCAAAGGTCGCCCAGCACTTCGAAGAGCATGCGCGCCGAGATCCCGGTGCGCCGCGCGCCGCGCAGCTCGTTGATGACGTCCCAGGCCGGCGCTCCGAGATAGCGCAGCACGATCTCCCGGTCGGAGAACGACGTATAGTTGTAAGGGATCTCGCGGATCCGGGCGGCGGACGCGGTCATGGAGGCCTGTGCAGGAGAGATGCGTGAGTGGCGGCGGCATTATACCAAGAGGGGACGGGGAAACATCGGGAATCACCCCGATCCGTCGGGTTGTCCGCGAGCCGGTCCGGGGGACGGCCGCCCATCCCCCCCCGCATCCCCAAGCGCCGGCGGATCCCGCGGCGGTCCGGGTGGCCTGAAGGTGCGCCACGGTCGGGCCGCTTGAATTCCGCCGCCTGCGCCCCATGTAGTATAGAGAGGCCTGTATCGCTCGATTCCCACGGAGGGGTCGGCGCGGGCCGGAATACCGAAGGCGGGCGGCAGAGGGTGGCTACGTGATGTCCCGTGAAGGGGAGGAGGTCGAAATGGATCTTGAGCAACAGTTGCAGACACAGGCGGCCGCCGCACATGCAGCCATCGATCGTGCGCTCGACGTGGCGCGTAGCGAGGCCGATCATGCGTCGCACGGCGCGCGTCGGGCGCAGGCGCGTATGCAGCGCTCGGTGCGGCGGATCGTGCGGCGTTCCGGGGAGTTGGGTTCGGAGGCGGGCGAATGCATGCGCGGGCACCCCTACGCGAGTACCGGTGTCGTGTTCGGCCTGCTGGCCGTCCTGGCCGGCGTCCTGTTCGCGAAGCGCCGGTGGTGAGCCGTCCCTCCGGGACGTTGTGCGCCCGGCGTTGCGACCCTTGCGCATTCGGGGTTCTCGCGTATCCGGGCCGATAATGCCGGCGGCGGGGGCGCGGAGGGCGGGCGCACTTCGGTGAACGGTGGGGATCCGGGCGTCGGCGCACCGCGCACGAACACTCGCCGCCGCCCGTCGGGGCGCCGCGGGCGATGACGGGCGCGTTGCGCTTTTTCGCCACGGCGCCGCGCGGCGTCGCGGGGCTGCTGGTAGCGGAGCTGCGTGCGATGGGCGCGGCCGACGTGGCGGAGCGGCCGGCCGGGGCGGTGTTCTCCGGTACGCTGGAGCTTGCCTACCGCGCGTGCCTGTGGTCCCGTACCGCCAACCGGGTGCTCCTCCCGCTCGCGGAGTTCGCCGCGCCCGATCCGGACGCCCTGTACGAGGCGGTGAAGGCGCTGGCGTGGGAGGATCATCTGGCGCTCGAGGGATCGCTGGCCGTGGAATGCGCCCTGGCGGCGAGCGCCGCGATCACCCACAGCCGGTTCGCCGCGCAGCGGGTGAAGGACGCCGTGGTCGATCGCTTCCGCGAGTTGCGCGGCGCACGACCCTCGGTGGACTTGGTGCATCCGGATCTGCGGATCCATCTTCACGTGCGCGGCGGGCGTGCCACGGTGTCGGTGGATCTGTCCGGCGCGAGCCTGCACCTGCGCGGCTATCGCAGCGCCGGTGTCGCGGCGCCGCTCAAGGAGAATCTCGCGGCGGCGATCCTGCTGCGCGCCGGCTGGCCGGAGGTGGCGGAGAGCGGCGGGGCATTGCTGGACCCGATGTGCGGTTCCGGAACGCTGCTCGTGGAGGGCGCGATGATCGCCGCGGACATCGCGCCGGGATTGTTGCGCACGTACTTCGGGTTTTCCGGTTGGCTCGGTCACGACGCCGGTTCGTGGGAACGGCTGCTCGCCGAGGCGCGTGAGCGGCGCGCCGACGGTCTCGTACGGGCGCCGACGGTGGTCGGCTACGACAGCGATGTGGTGGCGGTGCGCGCGGCGCTGGCCAACGTGGAGCAGGCCGGACTGCACGGGTGCGTGCACGTCGAGCGGCGCGGACTGTCGGCCTGCGAACCGCCGCGTGCCACCGGTGCGCCGGGTCTGGTGGTGGTCAATCCGCCCTACGGTCGGCGGCTCGGCACCCCGGCACAGCTCACCGCCCTGTATGTGGAGTTGGGGTCGCTGTTGCGGCGTCGTTTTCCGGAGTGGCGGGCGGCGGTGTTCACGGCGAACCCGGAACTCGGCCGACGGATCGGGCTGCGGGCGCACCGTACCCATGTCCTCTACAACGGCGCGATCGAGTGCCGCCTGTTGCACTTCGCGCCGCAGGCGGCGGCGACGACGACGGCGGGTGCGGCGGGTGCGGAGATGTTCGCCAACCGCCTGCGCAAGAACCTAAAGACCCTCGGGCGCTGGGCGCGGCGCGAAGGCGTGGACTGCTATCGCCTGTACGACGCGGACCTGCCGGAATACGCAGTGGCGGTGGACCTCTATTCGGGCGGCACCGGGACGGGCGAGGGCGGACCCTGGGTCCACGTGCAGGAATACGAGGCGCCGCCCACGGTCGATCCCGCGAAGGCCGGCATGCGCCTGCAGGACGCGCTCGCGGCGGTCCGCGAGGTACTCGAAGTGCCCGACGGGCGGGTGTTCCTAAAGGTGCGCCGTCGCCGGAAGGGGCGCGACCAGTACACCAAGCTGGCTGCCGCCGGGCGTTTCCACGAAGTACGGGAGGGAGGGCTGCGCTTCCTCGTGAACTTCACCGACTACCTGGATACCGGTCTGTTCCTCGATCACCGTCCGACCCGGTCCCTGATCCGGGGCCTCGCGTCCGGCCGGCGTTTTCTGAACCTGTTCGGATATACGGGCACCGCAAGCGTATACGCCGCCGCGGGCGGCGCCTCGAGCACCCTCACGGTCGATCTCTCGCGCACCTATCTCGACTGGGCGCGGCGCAACCTGGCATTGAACGGCTACGCCGGTCCGCGTCATTCGCTGGTGCAGGCGGACTGCCTCGAATGGTTGAGGGACCCCGGCACGCGCGGGGCCTTCGACCTGATCTTTCTGGACCCGCCGACCTTTTCCACCTCCAAGCGCATGCGCGGGACCTTCGACGTGCAGCGCGACCATGTCGCGCTGATCCGGGATGCCCTGCGACTGCTCGCGCCGGGCGGCGTGCTGTGGTTCTCGAACAACCTCCGGCGGTTCCGGTTGGACACCGAGGCCTTGGAGGATCTGCGGGTCGAGGACGTCACCCGCCGGACGATCCCCCGCGATTTTGCGCGCAGCCCGCGGATACACAAGTGCTACCGGATCAGAGGAACAGAAAAGGGGACGGAGGGAATATTTATTGACCATCCTGCGACCGCTTCCTCGGCCGCCCCCGATGCATCTGTCCCGCTTTGATGCCGCATCTCTCCGCAATCTGCCGCCGGAACCGATCGTCCCCGACGGGTTGGCAGTAATGGGCCGCCTTCCGGATCCGATGCAGATCCTCCCCGCCTAGCGGACGAGCGAAGAGGGCTTGGTACGCATGGAATCGCGCCTCGGCCGTCTTACCCAACCGCCGGTATTCCTCGTGCGGCTCCAACCAGCCTCCCTCACCCCGGGCGTTGAATCCATAGCTCGACCAGCGATATTCGTCCGGACGCCCGACCATGCCGGCGCGCACCGGGTTGAGCTCGATGTACCGGTAGCAACAAAGCAAATAGCGTTCTGACTGAACCAGGCTGGCGCGATGTCGCCCTTCCCACAGGGTCCCCGTGCGCCGGTAGCGGAGATTGATGTAACGGGCATAGCGACTACCCACGACCTTCATTGTGCGTGACACCGCATCTTGCTTTGCCGGCGTGACGAGAAAATGCACATGATTGGTCATCAGGCAATAGGCGTGGACCGAGACGTCGTAGCGTCGTGCTATCTGACACCACAACTCCAGGTAAAACCGGTAGTTGTCCGCCTCGATAAAACACGCTTCCCGGTTGTTTCCGCGCTGCACGACATGATAGGGCAGCCCGGCGAGGTACATCCGTGCACGTCGCGGCATTGCAGTTCCTTTGCTCTGCCAGATCAAAACGGGATGGTTACAGACCTATCGATCTCCGGTCAAATTCGGGCGCCCGGGGCGCTGGGTAAAAAATATTCCCTCCGTCCCCTTTTTCCTGCTTTTCCCCGGTCAGACCGCCGCGCGGGCGGCGCGCTTGCGCGCGTGCTCGAGCAGCAGTTTCTTGCGCAGCCGGATCGCGCGCGGGGTGACTTCCACGAGTTCGTCGTCGTCGATGAACTCCAGCGCCTGCTCCAGGCTCATGCGTATCGGTGGGGTGAGCACAATGTTCTCGTCGGTGCCCGAGGCGCGCATGTTGGTGAGCTGCTTGGCCTTGAGGGGGTTGACCACCAGGTCATTGTCGCGCGAGTGCATGCCCACGATCATGCCCTCGTAGACCTCCTCGCCCGGCGCGACGAACAGCCGGCCGCGATCCTGGAGGTTGAACAGTGCGAAGCCGAGCACCTTGCCGACCCCGTTGGCGATCAACACGCCGTTCTTGCGCCGGCCGAAGCCCCCGGATTTGAGCGGCCCGTAGCGGTCGAATACGTGGTGCATGAGGCCGGTCCCCGAGGTGGCGGTGAGGAATTCGGTGCGAAAGCCGATCAGACCCCGGGACGGGACGGTGTAGTCCAGGCGTACCCGGCCCTTGCTGTCCGGCACCATGTCCTGCAGTTCGCCGCCGCGCTCGCCGAGTTTTTCCATGACTGCGCCCTGGCAGGCGCTCTCCACGTCCACGGTGACCTGTTCGTAGGGCTCCTGGGTGGCGCCGTCGACCTCGCGGAGGATTACTTCGGGGCGCGAGACGCCGAGTTCATAGCCCTCGCGGCGCATGTTCTCGATGAGGATCGACAAGTGCAGTTCGCCGCGGCCCGAGACCTTGAACTTGTCCGGATCACCGGTGTCCTCGACGCGCAGGGCGACATTGTGTTGCAGTTCCCGCTCCAGTCGCCCGCGGATCTGGCGCGAAGTGACGAACTTCCCCTCCCGCCCCGCGAACGGCGAGTTGTTGACCTGGAAGGTCATGCTCACGGTGGGCTCGTCCACGGTGAGCGGTGCCAGCGCCTCGACCGCGTCGGGTGCGCACAGGGTATCGGAGATATGGAGCCCCTCGATGCCGGTGAAGGCGATGATGTCGCCGGCACGCGCCTCCGGCACTTCGGTCCGCTCCAGGCCCATGAATCCGAGAATCTGCAACACGCGCCCGTTGCGACGGGCGCCGTGGGGGTCGATGATCGTGACCGGCGTGTTGGTGGTGATGTTTCCGCGGGTGATACGCCCGATGCCGATCACGCCGACGTAGCTGCTGTAGTCGAGAGAACTGACCTGCATCTGGAAGGGGCCGTCGAGATCGACGTCGGGCGCGCTCACCTTTTCCACAATGGTCTCGAGCAGCGCCGTCATGTCGCCGTCGTGCACATCGGCGTCGAGTCCGGCGTAGCCCTGCAGCGCGGACGCGTAGACCACCGGAAAGTCGAGCTGCTCGTCGCTCGCGCCGAGCCGGTCGAACAGGTCGAAGGTCTGGTCGAGCACCCAGTGCGGGCGGCTTCCGGACCGGTCGATCTTGTTGATAACCACGATCGGGCGCAGGCCGCGCGCCAGCGCCTTCTGGGTCACGAAACGCGTCTGCGGCATCGGACCGTCCACCGCATCGACCAGCAGCAGTACCGAGTCCACCATGGAGAGCACGCGCTCGACCTCGCCGCCGAAGTCCGCGTGGCCCGGTGTATCCACGATGTTGATGCGGTAGCCGTTCCAACGGATGGCGGTGTTCTTGGCGAGGATCGTGATGCCGCGCTCACGCTCCAGGTCGTTGGAGTCCATGACCCGTTCCTGCACGACGGCACGCGGGTCCAGGGTCCCGGATTGCTGGAGCAGGCGATCGACCAGCGTGGTCTTGCCGTGATCGACGTGGGCGATGATGGCGATGTTGCGTAGCTTCTGCAGCACGATGATATCCGCATTGTCTGGAAAGCCGGCCATTATAGTCGGAAACGCCGGATTGTGCACTGTGCCGGTTCGGTTCAACGACCGGCGGCGCGGGTGTGGCGATATACCGCTGTATCGGTACGGTTTTTGAGCCGTCCGCAAGCCCGGCCTTCGTGCGGGTCGCGCGCGAAGCCGCCGGAGGACGCGGTGGCCGCCGCCGGCCACCGCCCGGCCCGGGTGGCGTATCATTGGGTGGGGAACGGGCCTGCGCCGCGTCGGTTGCGGGCGCGCTCGCAGAGGAGAATATATGGCTGCTCAGGACCCGCGCGACGACGATACCCCGCCCTGGGACGTGGCCCTCGAGGCCGTCGCGGCGCAGGAGAGCCGGCGCCTGCGACGGGCTTTGGCGATCGCCGATTTCCACCGCTTGGCGGCGGATCTCGATTTTCGCACCCACGACTTTCTCGCCACGATCCGCCAACTGGTGGCGCACGGTGTGTGGCGCCATCATCTGGGCGAGGCCCCGGAAGGCCACCCGATGTCTGAGGCCGAGCTCGAGCGGCTCTATGTCCACGGGCGCATCGACGAGGACCTGGCGGAGAAGTTCGCGGTCACCTGGGAACCGCGCGGCTGATCGGGCGCGTCGGTGACGGGCCGGGCACGCGTGGCGGACGATTCAATCGGATTCACCCGAGTATGGGAGGAGGATTCCCCATGAGCCGGCTGTTCACACCACTGCAACTACGCGGGCTGCGACTGCGCAACCGCGTGTTCGTCTCGCCCATGGACCAGTACTCGAGCCGCGAGGGCCTGGCCACCGACTGGCACTTCGTGCATCTCGGCAGCCGCGCGGTGGGCGGCGCCGGTATGGTGATGGTGGAGGCCAGCGCGGTGGTCCCGGAGGGGCGGATCTCGCCGTTGGATTCGGGGATCTGGTCGCAGGATCACGCGCGCGCCTTCCGGCGCATCACCGCTTTCATGCGTGAGCAGGGCGCGGTGGCGGGGATCCAGCTCGCCCACGCCGGGCGCAAGGCATCCACCGCCGCGCCATGGCGCGGCGGTGGACCGCTGGCCCCGGAAGACGGCGGATGGGTGCCGCAGGGACCCAGCGCACTGGCCTTCGGGGAGGGTTATCCGGTGCCGCGCGAGTTGGGTGCCGCCGACATCGATGCGGTGGTGGAACGCTTCGCGGCCGCGGCCGGGTACGCCCGGGAGGCGGGCTTCGAGATCGTCGAGGTGCACATGGCGCACGGCTACCTGTTGCACTCCTTCCTCTCGCCGCTGTCGAATCATCGTACGGACGAATACGGCGGCGGCCTCGAGAACCGGATGCGGTTGCCGTTGCGGGTGGCGCGGGCGGTGCGCGAGGCATGGCCCGACGAGTTGCCGGTGCTGGTGCGGATCTCGGCCACCGACTGGGTGGAGGGCGGCTGGGATCTGGAGCAGTCGGTGTCGCTCTCCGGCCGGCTGCGCGAATTGGGCGTCGACCTCGTGGATTGCTCGAGCGGCGGTCTCGTGCCGGACGCCGTGATCCCGACGGAACCCGGGTTCCAGACGCCCTTTGCCCGGGCGATCCGCGAGCGGGTCGGAATCGCCACGGCCGCGGTCGGCCTGATTACCGAACCGGTGCAGGCCGAGCATGTGCTGTGCACCGGCCAGGCCGACGCGGTGTTCCTGGGCCGCGTATTGCTGCGCGATCCGTACTGGCCGTTGCGGGCCGCCGCCGTCCTGGGCGCCGAGATCCGGTGGCCCGTCCAGTACGACCGCGCCCGGGTGTGAGCGCCCCGAATACCCATATGTCAAGCCTGACCCCGGGGCGGTCGTGATGGCTTTCGCCGGCGGGTTCTGTTACACTGACGCCCAAGTGCAGTTGTCGGTTTACTCGGTCGTTTCCGGTAGTTCCCGTAGGGTCCCTCCCGCAAGGTCCGTTCACGTCGCTGCACGAAAACCCATCCGTAATTGTTTTGAGGTCTTGAATGTATGCGTAACGGAACTGTCAAGTGGTTCAATGAATCTAAAGGCTTTGGCTTTATCTCTCCGGTGGACGGCGGAGAAGACGTCTTCGTCCACTACTCCGCCATCCAGAGTTCCGGTTTCCGGTCTCTGACCGAAGGCCAGAGCGTCACCTTCGAGGTCCAGCGTGGACCCAAGGGACTGCAGGCTACCGATGTCAACGTAGCCGCCTGAACCCGCCACGAGTTGTATCGTGGATCCGGCCCCGCCGCAAGGCGGGGTTTTTTATGTGTACCGGGCGTAGTCGCTATAATTTCGCACCTACCCGGGCATTTCCCACCAGAGCGGCCGCGCGCACCGCGGCCGGTACACCATGACCGATCTTTGCGACGAAACTGCGAGGCGACGGACCTTCGCGATCATCTCACACCCGGACGCGGGCAAGACCACGCTTACCGAGAAACTGCTGCTGTTCGGCGGGGCGATCCAGTTCGCCGGCACCGTGAAGGGGCGCAAGTCGGCGCGTCACGCCACCTCCGACTGGATGGAGTTGGAGAAGCAGCGCGGCATCTCCGTGACCTCTTCGGTGATGCAGTTTCCCTACGGCGGGCGCATCGTAAACCTGCTGGATACGCCGGGGCATGAGGACTTCTCGGAAGACACCTACCGCACCCTGACGGCGGTGGATTCGGCGCTGATGGTGATCGACGCGGCGCGCGGCGTGGAGAAGCGCACCATCAAGCTGATGGAGGTGTGCCGGCTGCGCGAGATGCCGATCATGACGTTCATCAACAAGCTCGATCGCGAGGGCCGTGATCCGATCGAGCTGATGGACGAGATCGAGACGGTGCTGGGGATCCGTTGTGCTCCGGTGACCTGGCCGATCGGCAGCGGGCGCCGCTTCCGCGGCGTCTATCATCTGGTGGAGGATACGGTGCGTCTCCTCGGCCCTGATCGCTCCGGGCGCTCCGGTCGGGCCGTCGAAGGTCGGATCGTGCGCGGCCTCGACAATCCGCTGCTCGACGAGGCCCTGGGCGGGCAGGTCGCCGAGCTGCGCGCCGAGGTCGAACTGGTGCGCGGGGCGAGCCACGCGTTCTCGGTGGAGCCGTACCTCGCCGGGGAACTCACGCCGGTGTTCTTCGGTTCGGCGATCAATGCGTTCGGTGTGCGCGAACTGCTCGAGGGCTTCGTCGAGTACGCCCCGTCGCCGCTGCCGCGCGCGACCCGCGGCCGGTTGGTCGAACCGACGGAGGAGGCGTTCAGCGGTTTCGTCTTCAAGATCCAGGCGAACATGGATCCTCAGCACCGGGACCGCATCGCGTTTCTGCGCATCACCTCGGGCGTGTACGGGAAGGGGATGAAGATGCGCCAGGTGCGGATCGGGCGCGATGTGCAGATCGCCAATGCGCTGACGTTCATGGCGCGCGAACGCGAGCATGTGGACAAGGCCTACCCCGGCGATATCATCGGTCTCTACAACCATGGGACGATCCGGATCGGGGATACCTTCACCGCCGGCGAGGACCTGCAGTTCGTCGGCATTCCCGACTTTGCGCCGGAACTGTTCCGCCGGGTGGTGCTGCGGGACCCGATGCGGATGAAGGCGGTGCAGAAGGGGCTCGACCAGTTGAGCGAGGAGGGGGCGACGCAGGTGTTTCGCCCGCTCGTCGGCAACGATCTGATCCTGGGGGCGGTGGGCGCGCTGCAGTTCGATGTGGTCGCCTACCGGCTGCGCCACGAGTACGGAGTCGACTGCGTCTATGAGCCGGTCAACGTCGCCGTCGCCCGTTGGGTGGACTGCGCCGATGCCAAGCGGTTTGCGGATTTCCGCGACAAGGCCGGACCCCACCTCGCCCTGGACGGCGCCGGCAACCTCACCTATCTGGCGCCGACGCGGATCAATCTCGAACTGACCATGGAACGCTGGCCGGAAATCCGCTTCCACGCCACACGCGAACACTGAGCCGCGGCGCGGGTCTCAGCCGGCGTAGCGCTGGAGCACCAGGCAGGCATTGGTGCCTCCGAATCCGAAGCTGTTGGACATCACGGTGTTGAGTTCGGCGTTGTCGCGGCGCTCGCGCACGATCGGCAGTCCCTCGGCGATCGGATCGAGTTCGGTGATGTTCGCCGAGGCCGATACGAACCCCGTCTCCATCATCAGCAGGCAATAGATGGCCTCGTTCACGCCGGCCGCACCGAGGGCGTGGCCGGTCAGGGATTTCGTGGAACTGATGAGGGGCGCGCGCTCCCCGAAGATCTCGCGGATCGCCTCCAACTCGCGCGCGTCGCCTACCGGCGTACTGGTCCCGTGGGCGTTGATGTAGTCGGGCGCGCCTTCCACGCCCTTGAGCGCCTGACGCATGCAGCGCACGGCGCCCTCGCCGGAGGGGGCGACCATGTCGTGACCGTCGGAGGTGGCGCCGTAGCCCACGACCTCGGCGTAGATCTTGGCCCCGCGCGCGCGCGCGTGCTCGAGTTCTTCCAACACCACGAGACCCCCGCCGCCGGAGATGACGAACCCGTCGCGTGCCGTGTCGTACGGGCGCGAGGCGCTCTGCGGGGTGTCGTTGAACTTGGAGGAGAGCGCTCCCATGGCGTCGAACAACAGCGTCATGGTCCAGTGGACCTCCTCGCCGCCGCCGGCGAAGACGATATCCTGTTTGCCCATCTGGATCAGTTCGCAGCCGTTACCGATGCAGTGGGCACTGGTGGCGCAGGCGGAGCTGATGGAATAGCTCACGCCTTTGATCCGGAACAGGGTGGAGAGATTCGCCGAGGTGGTGCTCCCCATGGTGCGCGGCACCATGAAGGGTCCGACCTTGCGGGCGCCCTTGCTGCGCAGCAGGTCGACGGCCGCCAGATTGTTGGCCGTCGACGCGCCGCCGGAGCCGGTGATCAGGCCGGTGAGCGGGTGGGAGACGTCGCGCTCCTCCAATCCCGCGTCCTCGATCGCCTCACGCATCGCCAGATAGCTGTACGCGGCGGCATCGCCCATCATGCGCCGCGCACGGCGCTCGATGCGTTCGGCGATGTCCACGCGGGGCGGTCCGTGGATATGGCTGCGGAACCCGAGTTCCGCGTACTCCGGGCAGAACTCGATCCCGGAACGACCTTCGCGCAGGGAGTTACGCACCTCTTCGCGATTGTTTCCGATGCTGGAGATCACCCCCAGCCCTGTGACGACCACGCGCCTCACGACCACTCCTCCCGAACCGTCTAGAAATTTTCCGTGCTGGTGAACAGGCCCACACGCAGGCCCGCGGCCGTGTAGATCTCGCGCCCGTCCACCTCGACGGCACCGTCTGCAATACCCATGTACAGCCTGCGCATGATGAGCCGTTTCATGTCCACCCGGTAGCGGATCCGCCGGCAGTCGGGTGTGATCTGCCCGGAGAACTTGACGTCCCCAACGCCCAGCGCCCGCCCGCGACCCGGTCCTCCCATCCAGCCGAGGAAGAAGCCCAGCAACTGCCACAGGGCATCGAGTCCCAGGCATCCGGGCATGACCGGGTCACCCTGGAAATGGCAGTCGAAGAACCACAGCTCGGGGCGGATATCCAGTTCCGCGATCACCAGCCCCTTCCCATGGGCGCCGCCTTCGGAGCTGATCCGGGTGATCCGGTCGAACATGAGCATCGGCGGCAGCGGCAACTGCGCATTGCCCGGTCCGAACAACTCGCCACGGGCGCATTGGAGCAACTCCTCATAGGCGTACGCGTTCTTCTGTGTCAAACGTGCGGTTCCCGTGATGTGGGCGGCGCCGGCCGCGCTCCGCCGGACGAGGGCGAAAGCGTACCACAAGGCGGCGTCGGAGTGCGGCACCGTGTGGCGTCCGGTACCGGGACCGACCCATGCCGCCCGCCCGGGAGGTCGGCGGTCCGCCCCGGACCGGTCGCGACCGCACCGCCCGGAGGGAGGAGTGTAACCTATTGTTTTTCCGCGGTTTTGACTCGGGCCGCCGACGCGAGGTTTTATTTCGTTGAAAATTGGATAGAATCTGCGAACCTTGGTATTTTCGCACACATCCCTGTCCGGCGGGCAGGGCGTGCCCATCCGATCGGCAGGAGAGGCGCCGGTGAACATCGATTCGATCAAGAGTGCTTACCGTCGCTACGCCCGCGTGTACGACGCCCTGTTCGGCCCCATCTTCCACCCCGCCCGCAAGCTCATCGTCCAGTCCCTGAACGCCAGGCCCGGCGACCGCGTATTGGAGGTCGGCGTGGGAACGGGACTGTCCCTGCCGCTGTATCGCGACGATGCGCGGGTGGTCGGGATCGATATCTCCACCGAGATGCTGGACAAGGCCCGCCAGCGCGTGCGCGAACGCAGTTTGTCGCAGGTCGAAGCGGTGCTGGAGATGGACGCGGAGCACATGGATTTTCCTGACAACAGCTTCGACAAGGTCGTCGCGATGTACGTGGTCTCGGTCGTGCCCGATCCCGCGCGTCTGGTGGACGAGATGCGCCGTGTGTGCAAACCGAGCGGTGAAATCTACATCGTGAACCACTTCCGCTCGCGGAATCCGCTCATAGGGGCGTCGGAGGGATTGATGTCGCCGCTGTCGAAGTTGGCGGGGTTTCGCCCCGACATGGATCTGGACCAGTTTCTGGAATCGACGCAATTGAACGTCGTGGAAGCGTGTCGCGCCAACCTGTTCGGCTACTGGAAGGTGCTGCGTTGCCGCAACGGCGTCAAGGAGTCGATGGTCGCCTGAGGACGCACTCGCGAGGGCCGGCGAGTGCGCCGGCCCGGGGTCGGTTCAGCCGAACAGTCTCTGCGCGATCTCCGCGACGTGTCGGCCCTGGAAGCGGGCGATCGCCAACTCGTTCTCCGAGGGTGTGCGGCTGCCGTCGCCGCCCGCCAGGGTGGTCGCGCCGTACGGGGTGCCGCCGCTGACCGCGCTCACATCGAGCAGACCCGGGCAGGAATAGGGAACCCCGACGATCACCATGCCGTGATGCAGCAGGGTGGTGTGGAAGGAGGTGAGGGTCGTCTCCTGCCCGCCGTGCTGACTCGCAGTGCTCGCGAACACGCCGCCCACCTTGCCGATCAGCGCCCCGGACATCCACAGGCCGCCGGTCTGATCGAGGAAGTTGCGCATCTGCGCGGACATGTTGCCGAACCGGGCGGGGGTGCCGAACAGGATCGCGTCGTAGTCGGCCAGTTCCTTGGGGTCGGCCACCGATGCGGCTTGGTCGAGCTTCGCCCCCGCCTCCCGGGCCCGCTCCTCGGGGATCAGTTCCGGCACGCGTTTTACGGTGACGAGTGGCGTTTCCGCGGTGCGCGCAACGGCGAATCGGTGCGGGTATCCGGGAACCTGCGTGCGAACAACGGCGAGACGTTGCGCGAGGCGGCGGTGGCGGGGCTCGGCATCATTCACAGCCCGACCTTTCTGGTGGGCGAGGACCTCAAGGCGGGGCGGCTGAAGCGGATTCTGCCCCGCCATGCCCTGCCCGAACTCTCCATCCACGCACTCTATGCGCAACGTCGGCACTTGCCCGCGAAGGTGCGGGTGTTCATCGAATTCCTCGCGGCGCGCTTCGCCCCGGAGCCCGCCTGGGACGCGCCGTAATCCCCTGTCCTTGACCGCCGCCGGTGCGTAGTCCCTCTCGATGAACCGGACCGCAGATGCGAATGAGACGTATGTTCCGCCGATTTCCACTATACTGAAAAAAGGGTTGGTGCTTGCCTGCGGATACGTAGTGGGGGGGACGGGTCATGAAGACGGTACGCCAGTTACTCGACGAGAAGGGATCGACGGTCTGGACGATCGCCCCGGATGCCTCGGTGTATGAAGCGATCGCACTTGTGGCCGAGAAAAACATCGGTGCACTCCTGGTGGTGCAAGACGGGAAGCCGGTCGGGTTGGTCTCGGAGCGGGACTACGCGCGCAAGGTGATTCTGAAGGGGCACACTGCCGGCACCTTGTCGGTGCGGGACATTATGACTCGGCGCCCGGTCTGTACGGATCCGGATGAGACATTGGAGCAATGTATGGCGGTGATCACCGAGCGGCGGGTGCGGCATCTGCCGGTGCTCGAGTGCGGCGACATCATCGGGCTGATCTCGATCGGGGACTTGGTCAAGGCCATCATCGACGAGCAGCAATTCGTCATCGAGCAACTGGAACGCTATATCAGCGGATAGACGCGCGGAACAGTCCGTGTTCCTCATCCGCCTCGTCGTCGGAAGGCGCGGCGATACCGCCGCCGGCGACGGGGAAAGCCCGATACGGATCCCGGGGCGCCGTTTCGCGCGCAGGGAGACCGGCGAGGCGGGGGGTCGCGCGGAACTCGAGCATGAGTTGATGCAGGGGGGCTGCACATCGTGGCCCGCGGAGAATCATGGAGACGATGATGGACTTTCGAAAGATCACGGCGATCATCCAGAAGGCCGCCTTGGAGAAGGTGGAGGAGCGGCTTCGGGATCTGGGTGTGCCGGGCATCAGCGTGACGCAGGTGAAGGGCTACGGACATTACGCGAATTTTTTCTCGAAGGACTGGCTGGTGAGCCATGTGCGTGTCGAGGTCTTCATCGGGCAGGCACGCGCCGAGGAGGTCACGACGGCGATCATGAACGCCGCGCATACCGGTATGGACGGCGACGGGATCGTCGCCGTGCTCCCGGTCGAGTCCGTCTATCACATCCGGACGCTGCAGAAGTGCGGTAAGGATGTATGCGATTAGGACACGGCCGGTCCGGCGCGCCGGGTAGTCCCCGGGCTGCGGTGCACCGGGGGCGGCGCGGGAAAGGGTTTCCCGCACGGCCGATCACCCAATGTGCCGGTCGCACGTCGTCTGCGTTACGCGCTCCTCACTTCGTTGTTGACCCGTTGCCGGCCCGACGGACTTCGGGTCTTTCGATCCTCCCGCGGCGCGGCGGCATGCCGGCCGTTTCCAAGGCGGTGCCCGCCCGGGTATCCTAATCGGCGGTGTAACCGGTATCCTGTCGGCGTGACGGGCGCACCCGCGGGGCGCGGGTCGTGACGCACAACGGCGGGATCGGTCGGCCCGGGTCTGAAAAAGCAAGATGGACACACTTCGCCTCGTCCTGTTGATCCTCGGCGCGCTGATGCTGCTCGGCGTGTATCTGTGGGACCGTCTGCGGCGGTCGCGAACGGCGCAGACAACGCGACGCCCGGCGAGCCCCGTACAGCCCGAACCGGAGCCGGAGGCGGTGGCCGAGGAACTGGCCGGACTGGGGGCGCTGATTGCCGAAGATCGCGCAGGCGCCTGCGCGCCGTGCGCCGCTGAGCCCGCGGTTCGGCCGGCGGGTCCGGCGACACGCGATCCCGCCCCGGCCGCGGAGTCCAAACTGGTTGTACTTTATGTCGCGGCCCCGGCGGGCGCGCGCTTCGCCGGCGCGGATCTGGTCCGTGCCTTCGAGGAAGAAGGGCTCGAGTACGGCGCGATGCGCATCTATCATCGCCGCGATCCGGCGGTCGGGGGCGCGACGCTGTTCAGTGTCGCGAACATGCTGGAACCCGGTTGTTTCGAACCGCAGCAGATGAACGAATTCACCACGTCCGGTCTCGTGCTCCTGCAGCAGCTGCCCGGTCCTCGCCCCGGCCCGGAGGCGTTTCAGGCCATGCTGGAGACGGCCCGGCGCCTCGCCGACCGCTTCGGCGGGGAATTGCGCGACGAGCGACACAACCCCCTCACGCACCGGCGCATGGAGACCTTGCGCGCCGAGGTGATGGAGCACGAACGGCGCCGGCACCTGCCCGGGGGCGGCGCATGACGGCGCCGGAGGAGGCCGCGCGCCGTGCCCGCACGTTGCGCGAACAACTCGAGGAACACAACTACCGTTATTACGTGCTCGATCAGCCGGTGATCTCGGACGCTGAATACGACCGGCTGATGCGCGAACTCCGGGAACTCGAGCGTCGGTACCCGGAACTGGTGACGCCGGATTCGCCGACGCAGCGCGTCGGCGCCGCTGCGCGTACCGAGTTCGGCGCGGTGCGCCATGTCGTGGCGATGCTTTCGCTCGACAATGCCTTCTCCGAGGAGGAGGTCGCGGAGTTCGACCGGCGCGTGCGCGAGCGTTTGTCGGTCGAAGAGGTGCTCTACCACGCCGCGCCGAAGTTCGACGGGCTGTCCCTGAGTCTGCGCTATGAGGCGGGGTGTCTGGTGCGCGCCGGGACGCGCGGCGACGGGCGTACCGGGGAGGACGTCACCGCCAACGTGCGTACCATCCGCAACGTCCCGCTGCGCCTGCGCGGCGCGGGCTGGCCCGCGGTAGTGGAGGTGCGCGGGGAGGCGGTGATCCCCAAACGCGCCTTCGCCCGGCTCAACGAGGAACGGCTGGCGGCCGGTGAGCCGGTGTTCGCGAACCCGCGCAACGCCGCCGCCGGCAGCGTGCGCCAGCTCGACCCGCGCGTCACCGCGCGCCGCCCGCTCAGCTTCTTTCCCTGGGGTCTCGGCGAGGTCTCCGAGGCGTTTGCGGACGGGCACTCGAAGTCCATGGAGGACCTCGGGACCTGGGGGTTCGCAGTGGGCCCGGAGTTTCATTCCGTGCATGGTCTGGAGGGTTGCCTTCGCTATTATCGGGACATCGCCGCACGGCGCGAGCGTCTGGACTTCGAGGTCGACGGCGTCGTCTACAAGGTGGATCGCTATGCCGACTGCGACCGGCTCGGCTTCACCTCGCGCGCGCCGCGCTGGGCGCTGGCACACAAGTTCCCGGCGCAGGAGGAGATCACGACGGTCGAGGACATCGTCCCCTCGGTGGGTCGCACCGGCGTGATCACGCCGGTGGCGGTCCTCGCCCCGGTCCGGGTCGGCGGCGTGACCGTGAGCCGCGCCACGCTGCATAACGAGGACGAGGTGCGGCGCAAGGACGTGCGCGTGGGAGATAGCGTGATCGTGCGCCGCGCCGGTGACGTGATCCCCGAAGTCGTCGGCGTGATCCTCGAGCGGCGCCCGCGCGCGGCCCGGCCATGGCACATGCCCGGGCGCTGCCCGGTGTGCGGTTCGAAGGTCGTGCGCGTGGAGGGCGAGGCGGCGCACCGCTGTGTCGGCGGGCTCTACTGCCCGGCGCAGCGGCGCGAGGCGATCAAGCACTTCGCGTCGCGCCGCGCCCTGGATATCGACGGCCTGGGCGAGAAGCTGGTCGACCGGCTCATCGAGCGCGGGCTCGTGCACGACCCCTCGGATCTCTATCAGTTGAAACCCGAACTGCTCGCCGGTCTCGAGCACATGGGCGAAAAATCCGCCGGCAACCTGCTGGCGTCGCTGGAGCGGAGCAAGAACACCACGCTCGCGCGTTTCCTGTACGCCCTGGGTATCCCGGAGGTGGGCGATGCCACGGCGCGTGCGCTGGCCGGACACTTCACCGACCTCGATGCGATCATGGAGGCCGATCCCGAACGCCTGCAGCGGGTGCCGGATGTCGGCCCCATCGTCGCCGAACGGATCCGGGCGTTTTTCCGCGAGGACCACAACCGCAAGGTGATCGACAAACTGCGCAAGTCGGGTATCCGTTGGCCGGTCCCGGAGCGCACCGCCGGCGCCGCGCTTGCGGGCAAGACCTTCGTGCTCACCGGCACGCTCGAGTCGCTCACGCGCGAGGAGGCCAAGGAGCGCCTGCGGGCGCTTGGGGCGCGGGCTACGGACAGCGTCTCGCGCAAGACCGACTATGTGGTGGTGGGTGCCGATCCGGGGTCCAAGCTCGACAAGGCGCGCGCGCTCGGCGTGGAGATCCTGGACGAGCCGGCCTTCCTCGAGCTGCTGGGTTGAGCCGCCTCCTTCCCGTTCTCCCCGATGGTTGAACCACCTCCATCTTGGCGCATCACGCCGCCGAAGTGGAAGGGGAGGAAACCATCTCATCGGACGGAGCGAAGCGCAATCCGGAGCGTCCTGTCTCCGGGTGTGTTCCCCGGATTTCGGCCTTCGGCCTGTATCCGGGCTACATCTGAGGGTTCTCGATGTGGCCTGGACGGAGCGAAGCGCAATCCGGAGCGTCCTGTCTCCGGGTGTGTTCCCCGGATTTCGGCCTTCGGCCTGTATCCGGGCTACATCTGAGGGTTCTCGATGTGGCCTGGATGGAGCGGAGCGCAATCCGGAGCGTCCTGTCTCCGGGTGTGTTCCCCGGATTTCGGCCTTCGGCCTGTATCCGGGCTACATCTGAGGGTTCTCGATGTGGCCTGGACGGAGCGGAGCGCAATCCGGGGACGGTGATCCGGGGTTTGTGCCGGGATCCCCGGCCTTCGGCCTGTATCCGGGCTACATTGTGGCCATTTGTTTGCGATGGGGTTCGTTTCCGGGTGGCGCCCTTGCACGTCCTTTGCGGCCTCGGGTATGGTGTGGGCCGGTTTTCGGAGCCCGGAGGGGGCCACGCGATGTCGGCACTGATCTGTGGATCGTTCGCCTTCGACACCATCATGGTGTTCAACGATCGGTTTAAGAATCACATCCTGCCCGAGCAGGTGCACATCCTCAACGTCTCGTTTCTGGTGCCCGAGATGCGCCGCGAATTCGGCGGGTGCGCCGGCAACATCGCCTACAACCTGCGGCTGCTGGGCGGCGCCGGGCGGCCGATGGGCACCGTCGGGACCGATTTTGCGCCGTATGCGGCCTGGATGGACGAGAACGCCGTCGAGCGGCGTTATGTGACCGAGATCGACGGGACCTATTCCGCGCAGGCCTATATCACCACCGACCTGGACGACAACCAGATCACCGCCTTCCACCCGGGGGCGATGAACCACGCGCACATCAACCGCGTCCCCACGGGAGACGGGATCACGCTCGGCATCGTCTCGCCCGACGGGCGCCGGGGGATGATCGAGCACGCCGCGCAGTTCGCGGCCGCCGGCATCCCCTTCGTGTTCGACCCGGGGCAGGGCATGCCGATGTTCGGCGGCGAGGATTTGAAGACCTTCCTCGATCAGGCGACGTGGGTCACCGTCAACGACTACGAATTCCAACTCATGCAGGAGCGTACCGGGCTCTCGCCCGCCGAGCTGGCCGCACGTGTGCAGGCGCTGATCGTAACGCGCGGTGCGGAGGGTTCCACGATCCATACCGGCGGGCGTGCCATCGGGATTCCCGCCGCACCGGTACGTGGGGTCGCCGATCCGACCGGCTGCGGGGACGCCTACCGGGCGGGCCTGCTCTACGGGTTGATGGACGACCTGGACTGGGATACTACGGGGCGTATCGCCGCGCTGATGGGGGCCGTCAAGGTCGAGTCCTACGGCACCCAGAATCACCGCTTCGACCGGGCGGAGTTCGCAAACCGGTTCAAGGAGGCGTTCGGTTACGACCTCTGACTCAGTGGAAGTAAGCCCCCGGCTTTGCCGGTTGTGTTTGCTATCGTGAGTGACACCAAGAACGAAGATATCACAATACCTTTTCCCCCTCGGCTTAACCTTCGTGCCGCCTTGAGGAGGTGGAGGCCGGCAGGATATGGTTATCGAGTGTCCATAGCGAAGATTCCGGTCAACGCGGGCAGGAGCAGACCGAAACGGTATGATTCAGAATAGAAAAATATAACCATGCCCTATCCCATCATCAGACTTGCCGAAGATGCGCCTGCCCAGCTTGAGCAACTGGGCACCAAGACCAAGTTCTGGTATCGCGATGAAAATGGCCTTCGTATGATGTTTAAACAAGGCAGGCCCGGTACGGGCGAGAACTGGGCCGAAAAGGTTTGTTGCGAGATCTGCCGCCTGCTGGATATACCACATGCTGAGTATGAATTAGCAGTCTGGAAAAGAGACCAAAAGGGTGTGGTTACGCCAACTTTCGTCCCGAAAGGCGGTCGTTTGGTGTTGGGCAACGAACTGCTGGCGCGAATTGTAGATGATTATGATCAGACCAAACCTTTCCGGGCACGCCAGCATACAGTGCGAACTGTGATGGCGGTGGCCTCATCTAAGGCGGTCGGTTTTCCGATGGGCTGGAACCACCCGAAATCTATTGCAGATGCAGCGGGTGTTTTCGTCGGTTACTTGATGCTCGATGCGCTGGTCGGCAATCAGGATCGCCACCACGAAAACTGGGGTGTAATATTTTTGCCCGAAGAAGGTGTATTCTTTGCCCCCACATTTGACCATGCCTCCAGCCTGGGTCGTAATGAGGCCGATGCTGCTTGCACCGACAGATTGACGACCAAAGACAAAGGCCGAAGTGTTGAGACCTTTGTCGCACGTGCCAAGTCGGCCTTTTATAGTACACATTCGAGTACTAAGTCCATAACAACCTTGGATGCATTTCGGGAAGCGGCTAAAATCAGGCCTGAAGCGGCCAATCACTGGGTAGGCCAATTGGCCGGTGTTAGTATGAAAAGTTGCAGGAAGATTCTCGCTGAAATCCCTAATACTGAGATTTCGACGCCTGCCCGTGATTTTGCCGGTAGAATGTTAGAAATTAACGCTAACAGGATTTCTCAAATATCATTATGAGAAGGCTGTGAAAGCCCTGTTTGTTGCATGGCAAGATGCTCAAAGCCGTCGCTGGGCGCCGGTGGGCCGACTCACGCGTGAAAATGGTATCTACCAGTTTGTTTACACGCGCGGTGCGGAAGAGATGCCGAACTTCCGCCCCTTCGGCCGCATGCGGGACCTGCACAAGACGTACAAATCGGAAGAACTTTTCCCGATGTTTGCGAACCGCATTCTGGCGAAGAACCGTCCCGAATATGGAGACTATTTGCGCTGGCTCGGTTTATCCGATTCCGAATACGACGCGCTGGAGGAGCTGGCGCGTACCGGCGGACTGCGTGCAACCGATTCCCTGGAGCTGTTTCCTTGTCCGGAACCAACGGCGGACAAGAACTATCAAGTCTATTTCTTCTGCCGGGGGCTGCGGCACCTACATACGGAAAACCGGGAGCGCACGCGTCATCTGGGACCTGGTGAACGCCTTTATTTGATGCAGGACCTCCAGAATCCTTACGATGGTATGGCGCTACTATTGCGCACAGGCGATCCGATTACACTGGTCGGCTATGCGCCACGCTACTATTCCGGTGAATTCACGCAGGTGATTAACGCAACCTCACCGAATCAAGTCAAGGTGACGGTCGAGCAGGTCAACCGGGATGCTCCTATTCAATACCGTGTTCTTTGTCGGTTGGTCAGCCCGTGGCCGGCGAGTTTTTCACCTTGTGCGCGAGATGAGTTTAGGGTGCTTGCTTAGGTTCATGGAGCATAAAAAGCCACGGGCTTGCGCCACGACGGCGGCTACACTTGGTAGGGCCATCCCGGCACGGGCTACCTTTGCCGCCGGCCGGTGAGTTACGGAACGCACGATCGGCACTGAGATCATTAGTCGCGTGCTGCCTCGGCGGGCGTGTAGGCGCGGATGCTCAGTGCGTGCACGTCGCGGTGCATGGCGTCGCCGAGCGCCCCGTAGACCAGGCGGTGGCGCTCTATCGGGCTCTTGCCTTCGAACGCCTTCGAAACGATGCGCATGTTGAAGTGCCCGCCGCCGGATTCGGCGCCCTTGTGGCCTGCGTGCCGGGCGCTGTCGTCGACGATCTCCAACTCCACGGGGGCGAGCGCCGCGCCGATGCGCCCGCGCAGCCGTTCCACGCGGTTCGAGGGATCGATCATGGCAGCACCTTCAGAAAGGGTTTGACGTCCACCCGGGCGTAGACGCCGGCCGCGACGTAGGGGTCCTCGTCGGCCCAGGTACGGCACTCCTGCAGCGATTCGAACTCGGCCACGATCAGGCTGCCGGAGAATCCGGCGGGCCCCGGGTCCTCGCCGTCGATGGCCGGGTGCGGGCCGGCCAGCACCAGCCGTCCGGTCTCGCGCAGGGCCTCGAGCCGCGCGAGGTGCGCGGCTCGCGCGCCTCGCCGCGCCCCGAGGCTGTCTGCGGTGTCCTCGGCGAGGATCGCGTAGAGCATCAGCCGCTCTCCCCGGGTTCCTCGGCGGGTTGTTGCACGTGGCGCGCGAGGTACAGGGCCTGCAGGAATACGAACACCAGCGTCAGCCCGAGGGACCCGAAAAGCTTGAAGTCGACCCAGATGTCGGTGGAGAAGCGATAGGCCACGAACAGGTTCAGCGCGCCCATGGCGGTCATGAACAGGACCCAGGCGAAGTTCAGCCGCGACCAGACCGGTGTCGGGAGGGTGAGCGCATGGCCCATGGTGTGTTCGACGAGACTCTTCCCGGTCAGCGCGCGGCTGCCGAGGAAGGCGGCGGCGAACAGCCAGTCGATTACGGTAGGTTTCCATTTGATATAAGTGGGATCATGCAGGAGCAGCGTCGCGCCGCCGAAGAACACGATGACGCCCAGGGTCACGAGCTGCATCTTCTCGACGCGCCGGTGACGGATCCAGATGAAACTCACCTGCGCGAAGGTGGCGACGATGGCCACGGCGGTGGCCACATACATGCCCGCCCATTTGTAGGCCGCGAAGAAGAGCAGGATAGGCAGGAAGTCGAAGAACATCTTCATGATCGATCGTCACCTTTCCGGGAATCAGTGCAGCGTGTGCTGCAGACACCATTTCCGATAGTACCGCTCCATCACCTCACGTACCTGCGGCGGCTGGTTCGGGGACTCCATCCGGCCCAGGCCTTCGCGGAAGAACGCCGGGGCATCCTCCGGCAGGTTCTGCACCAGGGTCTCGAACGCCTCCTCCATGACCCACGGATTGCGCGTGCGGGCGGCGACGATCGCACGGTTCAGGTTGAGCACCCGCCAGGGACGTCCGGGATCGTCCCTTTCCAGGTCCTGGCGGATGGTCAGGGCGGCGGCCTCCATCACTTCCCCGGTCGCCGCATACAGCTCCTCCAGTTCGCGCGGCTCGTGCGTGTGGTTCGCAACCGCGGCCGCCGCGTTCACCACCGACTCCAGGTTGCGCAGTTCGCCGCCGCGCCGCGCCAGCCAGAGCGCCAGGGGCAGGGCGAGCACCTCCAGTTCTTGCCGGCGCCCCTCCAGGCCCAGGCGCGCCGCCCATGCCGCCAGTTCGTCGAGCAGGCCGAGGCCGTAGTCACCCAGTTGCGTGACGTCGTCGGGAGTCGCGCTACGCACGTCGCCGTCCGACTCCGTTTCCGCAGACTGATCGGCATCGATGCACTTGAACACATCGATCAATTGCCCGGCCGCCTCCGCCAGGAGGTCCGGCGCGACCTCGCCGGCGATGGTCGGTGCGTCGGCCTCATAGGCCTCCACTATGTCCGCGGCGGCGTCACGCAGCGCGTCGGCGAGCACGTGAATGTCGGCCGGTAGCAATCGCATGATACACTCGCCCGGTTGCCGGAGCCGCCTATTCTACTGGAAATCGGTCGGGAAATCGGCCGGGGGCGGGGGCGGGGACCGGGGTTTCGGCGCCGGCGCGGGCGGTGTTCCTCCGGATGGCCGGGGTCGATGAGCCAATTCTTCCAGATTCACCCGCAGAATCCGCAGTTGCGGCTGATCCGCCGCAGCGCCGATATCGTGCGCGCCGGTGGGATCATCGCCTATCCCACGGACTCCTGTTATGCCCTCGGTTGCCGTATCGGCGACAAGGATGCCTTGAACCGCATCGTGCGCATCCGGCGACTCGATGCGAAGCACGAGTTTGCCCTGGTATGCCGCGACCTCTCCGAAATCTCCGTCTATGCGCGTCTCGGGGACTCGGCCTACCGCCTGATCCGCAGCCACACCCCGGGCCCGTACACCTTCGTGTTGCCCGCCACGCGGGAGGTCCCGCGACGCCTGCAGAATCCCAAGCGCAAGACGATCGGGATCCGAGTGCCCGAGGGGGCGATCGCGCAGGTGCTCCTGGCGGAACTCGGCGAACCGCTGATGAGCACCTCGCTCATCCTCCCCGGGGAGGACCGCCCGCTCACGGATCCCGAGGAGATCCGCGGCCGCCTCGAGCATCAGGTCGACGCGGTGCTCGACGGAGGGTCCGGGGGGCTGGAGCCGACCACCGTCCTGGAATGGGTGGAGGGGGTCCCGGTGCTGCGCCGGCAAGGCAGGGGCGCCGTCGATTTCCTGAAGGGCTGATGCCTTGTCAAGACTTATGCTGCATGGCGCAAACCCGCTATACTTGCCCGAATGCCTGGAATGACCCTCGTTCAGACCGTCGCCGTCCTGGCGCTTCCGCTGCTGTTCGCCGTCACGGTGCACGAGGTGGCGCACGGCTGGGTGGCGCGCCGTCTCGGCGACCCCACCGCCATGATGCTCGGCCGGCTCACTCTCAACCCGATCAAGCACATCGACCCCCTCGGCACGTTGCTGATCCCGGCGTTGCTGCTGATTATGCACGCGCCGTTCCTGTTCGGTTGGGCGAAGCCGGTACCCGTGACCTGGCAGAACCTGCGCAACCCCAAGCGCGACATGGCCCTGGTGGCGGTGGCCGGGCCGGGCGCCAATCTGGCGATGGCGTTGCTGTGGGCGCTGGTGGCGAAGCTGGGGCTCGTGCTCGCCCCCACTATAGGCGGGCTCGCCCTGCCCATGGTGCTCATGGGCAAGGTCGGCATCACCTTCAATCTGGTCCTGATGGTGCTCAATCTGTTGCCGCTCCCGCCGCTCGACGGCGGTCGCATACTGGTCGGCCTGCTGCCCGGGCCGCTCGCCTGGAAGGTGAGCCGCATCGAGCCCTACGGCTTTCCGATCCTGTTGGTGTTGCTCGTGACCGGCGGCCTGGCCTACCTGATCGTGCCGCCGATCGGTTGGTTCGAGCACATCATCTACCTGACCACGGGACTGTAGGCGGGCGCCCGTGAATTCGGTACCCGCGACCGATCCGCGCGTGTTGTCCGGCATGCGGCCGACCGGACGGCTGCACCTGGGGCACTACCACGGCGTGCTCAAGAACTGGGTGCGCCTGCAGAACCGGTACGAGTGCTTTTTCTGCGTCGCCGACCTGCATGCACTGACCACCCAGTACGAAGAGCCCGACGTGATCCGCGAGAGCGTCTGGGAGATGGTCATCGACTGGCTGGCGGCGGGCGTCGATCCCAAGGCCGCGCGGCTGTTCATCCAGTCGCGGATCGCGGAACACTCCGAACTGCACCTGCTGCTGTCGATGATCACGCCGCTCGGCTGGCTGGAGCGCATGCCCACCTACAAGGATCAGCAGGAACGCCTGAAAGAGAAGGATCTTGCGACCTACGGGTTCCTCGGCTACCCGGTGCTGCAGACGGCGGACATCCTGGTCTACAAGGCGACCCTGGTGCCGGTGGGCGAGGATCAGGTCCCGCACGTGGAGATGTCGCGCGAACTCGCGCGGCGTTTCAACCACCTCTACGGGCGGGAGCCGGGTTTCGAGGAGAAGGCCGAGGCGGCGGTGCGCACCCTCGGCAAGAAGAACGCCCGCCTCTACCGCGAACTGCGCCGTCGCTTCCAGGAGCGGGGCGACCGGCAGGCCCTGGAGGAGGCGCGGGCGCTGTTGGATGCCCGGCAGAACCTGACACTCGGCGACCGGGAACGCCTCTACGGCTACCTCGAGGGCCGCTCCCGGATCCTGCTTCCGGAACCCCGGGCGCTGCTCACGCCGGCCGCGCGCGTGCCGGGCCTGGATGGGCGGAAGATGTCCAAGTCGTATCACAACACCATCGGCTTGCGCGATGAACCCGAGACGGTCGCGCAGCGCATCCGCACCATGCCCACGGACCCGGCGCGCGTGCGTCGCACGGATCCGGGCGATCCGGACAAATGCCCGGTCTGGCGCTTCCACGAGGTCTATTCCGACGACAAGATCCGCGAATGGGTGCGGCACGGCTGCCGCTCCGCGGCGATCGGCTGCCTCGACTGCAAGCAGCCGGTGATCGACGCCGTGGTCGCCGAGGTCAAGGGCTTCCGCGAGCGGGCCAAGCCCTTCCAGGACGACCTCGGCCTGGTCCGTGGTATCATCGCCGAGGGGACCGAGTCGGCCCGCGACGTCGCCCGGCAGACGCTCGAGGAGGTGCGCGAAGCCATGGGACTGGTGTACCGGTGAGCGAAGCCGCATCGGAGCGCAATCCCGGGGATCTTGCGCCGCCCCCGCTCCCCGGGCCGGTGCAGGGTGAACTGCCCGTGGCGGTGGTGCGTGGCGAGCCGGTCACCGCCTTCCCGCAGGATCTCTACATCCCACCCCACGCGCTGGAGGTGTTCCTGGAGGCCTTCGAAGGCCCCCTGGATCTGCTGCTGTACCTGATCCGGCGCCAGAACCTGGACGTCCTCGACATCCCGGTAGCGGAGATCACCCGCCAGTACGTGCAGTACGTGGAGCTGATGAAGGAACTGCGCCTGGATCTCGCGGCCGAGTATTTGGTGATGGCGGCGATACTGACGGAGATCAAGTCGCGACTGTTGCTGCCGCGCCCCGCGGACACCGAGGAAGAGGAGGACCCGCGCGCAGAGCTGGTGCGCAGGCTCCAGGAATACGAGCGCTTCAAACAGGCGGCGCAGGAACTCGATGCCCTGCCGCGCGTCGGGCGCGATATCTACCCGGCGTGCGCGCAGGTCCCGGAAGTGGCACGTCCGCGGCCGTTGCCGAAGGTCACGCTCCAGGAACTCCTGGCGGCCTTCCAGGAGGTGCTCTCTCGCGCGGAGATGTTTACCCATCACCGCGTGGAGCGCGAAGCGCTGTCGGTGCGCGAGCGCATGTCGCAGGTCCTGGCCGGTGTGCAGACGGGCGGATTCGTGGAGTTCACGCGCCTGTTCGATGCGCGCGAGGGGCGCATGGGTGTGGTGGTGACGCTGCTCGCCGTGCTGGAGTTGATCCGCGAGTCGTTGCTGGAACTGGTGCAGGCCGAACCCTTCGGTCCCATACACGTGAAGGCGGCGGGTGCCGAAGAGCGCGCGGTCGTCGAAGACGGGGCATCGCGCAGTGGAACCACCGTTGCTTAGCCGCATTCTCGAGGCCGCGTTGCTCGCGGCCGATCAGCCGCTCGGTGCGGACCGGCTGCTGGCGCTGTTCGCCGACGCGGAGCGTCCCACCCGTGACGAGGTGCACGCGGCGCTGGAGGCCTTGCGCGGGGATTGCGCGCAGCGGGCGATCGAACTGGTCGAAGTCGCCGGGGGATTCCGCTTCCAGGTCCGGCGCGAGTTCGCCGAGCGGGTCTCGCGGCTCTGGGAGGAACGCCCGCCGCGCTATTCGCGCGCCCTGCTCGAGACCCTGGCGCTGATCGTCTACCGCCAGCCGATCACCCGCGGCGAGATCGAGGACATCCGCGGGGTGGGCGTGAGTTCCTCGATCACCAAGACACTGCAGGAGCGGGAATGGATCCGCATTGTGGGGCATCGCGAGGTCCCCGGCCGCCCGGCGATGTACGGGACCACGCGGCGCTTTCTCGACGACTTCAATCTCAAGGGGCTGGACGAACTGCCCACGCTTGCCGAACTGCGCGACCTCTTGCAAATCAATGCCGAGCTGCCGCTGGGAGATGCACCGGATCCGGGGGGCGATGCCGCGGCGGTGCGCGGCGAGTCCCCCGAGGATGAGTCCCCCGAGGATGAGTCCCCCGAGGATGAGTCCCCCGAGGATGAGTCCCCCGAGGATGAGTCCCCCGAGGATGAGTCCCCCGAGGATGAGTCCCCCGAGGATGAGTCCCCCGAGGATGAGTCCGGGGTTGCCCCCGGACACAATCCCCCGAATGACGCGGGGGACGAATCCGGAGAAGAACCCTCGGACGTCCCGGCCCCCGCGCTCGCCGGTGCAGACCGAGGGTGAGTGGGCGACGGGTCAATCGCGGCGGTCCGGCGCAGGGGCACCGGGCAGCGCCGGCGCCCGCTGAAAAGCTGCAGAAGATCCTGGCGCGGGCCGGATTCGGGTCGCGCCGCGAGATCGAGCGCTGGATCGAGGCGGGCCGGGTACAGGTCAACGGGCGTAGCGCCCGGCTCGGCGACCGCGCCCGGGCCGCAGACGTGATCCTGCTCGACGGGCGTCCGGTGGATGTCGTCGCCCCGGCGGCCGAACCGGCCCGCGTCCTGATCTACCACAAGCCGACGGGGGAGGTGACCACCCGCCGCGACCCCGAGGGGCGCCCCACGGTGTTCCGGAGCCTGCCGCCGGTGCGCGGCGGGCGCTGGATCGTGGTCGGGCGATTGGACTTCAACACGCTCGGGCTGATGCTCTTCACCACCGACGGGGAACTGGCCCACCGCCTCATGCACCCCTCCGCGGGGCTGGATCGGGAGTACGCCGTGCGCATCCTCGGCGACCCCGACGCGCTGGTGCTCGAGCGACTGCTGCGCGGCGTGGACCTCGACGACGGTCCGGCGCGCTTCGAGGGGGTCGCCGAGGGCGGCGCCCGCGGGACCAACCATTGGTACCACGTGGTGGTCCGTGAGGGTCGCCGGCGTCTCGTGCGGCGACTCTGGGAATCGCAGGGGTTCCCGGTGAGCCGCCTGATCCGGGTGCGCTTCGGCCCGCTGGCGCTTCCGCGGGGCTTGCCCCCCGGGCGCTGGCGCGAGAGCACACCGGCGGAGCTGCAGGCGTTGTATCGGGCGGCGGGACTCGAAACCCCCGCCGCGAGGCCGCGCGCGACCCCGGCGACCCCGGCGACCCCGAAGGGTCCGTTCGGGCGCGGCCGCCGCGGGTCGGGCACGCGGAGCGATCGGCGCGACCGTAAATAGCCGCGGACGCGGCGGCGCGTCCTGCCTCGACCGCCTTCGCCGCGCTGCGGCGGATGTACGTTGCGGTGCGGCCGTCCCTCGGCGGGATCCCGAAGCCTCGTCGGCCGGGCGATCCCGGCCCTACGCTTCATTACCGGCCGCGCGAGATACCCGTAGGGCGGGCCTCGGCCCGCCGACGACGTTGTGGGGTCCCGCCGTGATTCCTGCGGGGCCGCGACGTCGGCCGGACGGGTCCGACCCGGAGGTATAGGGCTGCGCGAATTCCGGTAGGGCGGGCCTCGGCCCGCCGACGACGAATGATTGGAGGATACGGATAATCACGGCGTGAAGGGAGGGATTCGTGATGGATGAGCTGCGGCTGCCCGCGCGGCGACTGCGGTCCGTCTACCGTACGCTGCTTACAGGCCACGGGCCGCAGGACTGGTGGCCGGGCGATACGCCCTTTGAGATCATGGTCGGCGCCGTTCTGACCCAGAACACCGCGTGGAGCAACGTCGAGCGGGCGATCGCCAACCTCAAGGCGCAGCACGCGCTCGATCCCCGCGCGATCGTCGAGGCGCCGCCGCAGCGGCTGGCGCAGTGGATCCGCCCGTCCGGGTATTTCAACGTCAAGGCGCAACGCCTGCGCAGCTTCTGCCTCTGGTATCGGGAGGCGGGGGGCCTGCGCAAACTCTCGCGCCGGCCGACTGCGCGGCTGCGCGAGGCGCTCCTCGCCGTGCACGGCGTCGGACCGGAGACCGCCGACGACATCCTGCTCTATGCGTTCCGGCGCCCGGTGTTCGTCATCGACGCCTACACGCGGCGCATCTTCGCCCGGCTCGGACTGATCCGGGGACCGGAACCCTACGAGGTCCTGCGCCTGGGGTTCGAACGGGCCCTCGGCGCGGATACGTCGTTGTTCAACGAATACCACGCGCTGCTCGTAATCCACGGCAAGGGTATGTGCCGTCCCCGCCCGCGCTGCGGCGAATGCGCGTTGCGCCGCACCTGCCCGTCTGCACGCGCGAACCCGGGAGAAACGAGGTCTTCCGACAGCGGCCGCTGAAGCGCCCGATCCACGTGCGGTGGGACGTGCAACGTCGTTGGCCGGGCGAGCCCGGCCCTACAGGGAGATATGATCGCCGATGCGCGTGTAGGGCGGGCCTCGGCCCGCCGACGATGTTGGATTGCCCCGCAACGTCCCGTGCACCACGAAACAATCGTCGTTGGCCGGGCGAGCCCGGCCCTACAGGGGGATATGATCGCCGATGCGCGTGTAGGGCGGGCCTCGGCCCGCCGACGATGTCGGATTGCCCCGCAACGCCCCACGTACCGCGAAACAACCGTCGTTGGCCGGGCGAGCCCGGCCCTACCGGCGGTGGATGCCTGCGTAGACGGGCGGTGGTTCCACGGCATGTGACGAGGTAAAAAAACCTCCGGACGGGCGGAGGTGGAAGGGAGGGTACAACAGGGTCTTACCGTCCGGCGGCAGCCGGCGGGTGTTCAGGAGGCCTTGCGCAGGCCGTGTTTCACGTGTGCGCTGAGATTCTGCAACTCGGGCGGCAGGGTGATTTTCTCGTCCAGCAGCACGATCAATCGTGGTGTGCCGTCCCGGAGTTCGGCGATGCGACGCAGGCCGGCGATGCAGCGTTTGTCTTCGAGGGCCGATGCGACCCCGCGCAGCAGGTAGACGCCGTACAGGTTGTTCGAGGCGATGTAATCGAGCACGTCCGCGGGACGCCGGGTGTGGGGGATGATGATGTGCTCGAAGCCCCCGCTCCGGAACAGGCCCTCCTCGGCGGTCCAGTGGTACACGGCCTTGCCGGTGCGCCGGCTGAAGTTGCGGAACATCTCCATGACCCGCTCCGGGGTCGTGGTCTCGATGGCGATGAGGCGAAAGTCCGCCTGCACCAGATGCTCGATCGGTTGCCGTCGCGCCATGGCCGTATCTCCCGCGTTGGTCCTTGCCGATTGGGCCGGGATCGGCCGCGCCGATGTCCAGCCGCCGTTCCCATGCATAAAGCCTACCGTCGCCTATGTTGCCAAAGCTGTGAATCCGGTCACTGAACGGGTCTTAACCCGCACCGCGATCTATGAACTGCACCCGGTTCCGGCCCTCCAGCTTGGCCTGATAGAGGGCCTCGTCGGCGCGGGCGAACAGGGCGGCGGGGTCGTCATTCGTTTCCAGCGTGCCGACGCCGAGGCTGACGGTCATGCGCAGGCGCACCTCGTTGCAGGTGCACTCCATGGCCTCGACGGCCGTGCGCAGGCGCTCGGCCAGCATCAGACCCCCGAACCACTCGGTGTTGCTGGTCAGTACCACGAACTCCTCCCCGCCGTAGCGAAACAGCATGTCGCTGCCGCGGATGCAACTCGCCGCGCAGTCCGCCACCCGGCGCAGGGCGCAGTCGCCCATGGTGTGCCCGTAGCGGTCGTTCACGGACTTGAAGTGGTCGATATCCATTACCAGCAGCGACAGTGGTGTCCCGTACCGGTGCGCGAGTTCCACTTCGCGGCGCAACGCGGTGTCCAGCGCTCCGCGGTTGTTGATGCCGGTGAGCGGGTCCTTGGAGGCCGACCACAGGGCGTAGCGGTACAGCAGGGTGTTGCGTAGCGGCTGCAGGAGCAGCGTCAGCAACTCCTCGAGTCGTGCGGTCTCCCGGCTCGAGAACCGCATGTCGCGCAGGAACTCCAACTCGCCCAGACTCTGGTTGCCCATCATCAACCGATAGGTGCAATTGTGGCGGGCTTCGTGTCCGACCTTGTACAGGATCGCCTGTGAGGCGTTGCGGTAGACCACGCCGTCGTGTGGTACCAACGGGTGGGTCTGTATGGAGAACAGTTCAATCAGGCGCTCCACGTCCAGGGTGCTCTGCAGGGCGCGCGTGATACTCAGCGCGTTGGCGAGCCGCTGCGCGGTGCGTTGTGCCGTCGCCGGCCGGCGCCCGGTGCCTGCCGGCGGTATCGCCAGCGGCGCCGCCAGCGGCCGATCGTCCGTTACGGTCTGTAGATGGGCGGCCATAAGCGAAAACTCCCTTTCTTATTTAAATTTCTTTGTGGCCTAAGGTTATGCGAGAAGTATGCCATCCGGCTTGAATTAGAAATTCAATTAGGAAACAAATGATTAAACGATTCCCGGAAGGTAAGGTCCGAAAATCGCCGGCATTTTGACGCCTTTTTGGCGCATTTGATGTTCCACGTACCGCCCGATGGGCGGCAAAGATCCGCCGCCCCGCAATACCGGGGAAACACGGACGATTGGGGCATGTGGGGCCCGGCGGCGGGGCGGCTGTCCCTCGGGTCCGGCTTCGTGCAGGCCCCGTCGGCGGCGGGGCGCGGCAGCGGGCGACCCCTGCCGCCCTCAGCCCGTGTCCGTGTCCGCGCCCGTGTCCGTCGTCGGGGATGGGGGCTTCTGCGCATCCTCCTTGCCGCCGCGCACGATCTTCTCCAAGGGATCGGGCGGGTCCAGCGTGCGCCGCGCCTCCACGCCCATCTCCGTGAAGCGCCGTGCGCCGGGCATCACGCTGCGCTCGAAGGAGCCGACGGCGCGGTTGTAGTGATCGACGCTGGTGCCGAGACTGCGCCCGAGTTTGGTCAGGTGCTCGGTGAAAGTGCCCAGGCGCTGGTAGAGTTCCTCGCCGACCTTGCGGATCTGCTCGGCGTTTTCCGTGAGCGTCTCCTGGCGCCAGCCGTAGGCGACGGCGCGCAGCAACGCCACGAGGGTGGTGGGCGTGGCCACCACCACGCGCTGGCGCAGCGCCTCCTCGAGCAGTGAGGGGTCCTGGTCGAGGGCGGCGCTGAGGAACTGCTCGCCCGGCATGAACAGCACGACGAAGTCCGGGCTCTTCTCGAACTGGCTCCAGTACGACTTCGCCGCCAGCTCCCGGATGCGCTCGCGCACCTTGCGCGCGTGGTGCGCGAGGGCGGCCTCGCGCTCGGCGTCGTCGGACGCCTCCACGGCGCTGAGGTAGGCGTCGAGCGGGGTCTTGACGTCGATGACGATCTCACGCCCGTTGGGCAGGCGCACGATCATGTCCGGGCGCAGTACGCCATCCTCGGTGGACGTGGACTCCTGCGGGTAGAAGTCGCAGTACTCCACCATCCCGGCCAGCTCGGCGAGCCGCTTGAGGGTCATCTCGCCCCACTGGCCGCGCACCTCGGGGCGGCGCAGCGCCTTGACCAAGTTGCGCGTCTCGGTCTGGAGCTGCTGCTGGGTCTGAGTCATGCTCTCGAGGTAGCGGGTGAGCGAGCCGTAGGCCTGCTGGCGTTCCTGTTCCATTTTCCGGACCTGGTGTTCGGTCTTCTCCAGCGCCTCGCGGATGGGTCGGACCAGCCCTTCGATGCTCTTCTCCTTTTGCTCCAGGTCGGCGGCGGCCCGGACCTGGAACTGCTTGAGGTTCTCCCGCGCCAGGCGCAGGAACTCTTCGTTGTTGGTGCGCAGGGCGCGCCCGGAGAGCGCGCTGAAGGTCTCTGCGAGTTGCTCGCGCGCCTCCTGGATCGCGGCGATCTTCTCCTGCGCGGCGCGCTGCTCGAGTTCCAGGCGCGTGCCGAGCCGTGCGTTCTCCTCGCGCAGCGCGGCGTTCTTGCGCCCCTGGATCGTGAAGCCGACGAACAGTCCGAGGGCCGCCGCCGGCAGCCCGATGAGCAGCGCCCAGAGCAGGGCGTCGGCGCCGCTCACGGCGTCCCCGGGACGCCGTGTTGTTCAGGCGGGTTCGGCATCGGCACCTGCGCGATCCCAGACGATCCAGTCCGGCAGTTCCCCCGGCCGGCGAACCATCCCGTCGGCGCCCCACGACTCGGGTGCCGGGTCGGCGCCGACGTAGCCGAACAGGGCGATGAGCGTTTTCATGCCGGCGCACCGCCCGGCCTCGATGTCGCGCCGGGCATCCCCGACGTACAGGCAGCGGTGCGGGGGACGGCCGGCCAGCCGGCAGGCGTGGTACAGGGGTTCCGGGTGCGGTTTGCGGTTCGCGGTGGTATCGCCGCTCACCACGCACGCCGCGCGTTCCCACAGGCCCAATGCCCGCACCAGCGGGTCGGTGAGCCATGCCGGCTTGTTGGTGACCACGCCCCAGCGGATGTCCGCCGCCTCGAGCCGCGCCAGCACCGGCTCCATTCCGGGAAACACCCGGGTCTCGCGCACGAGGTGGGTGCGGTACAGGTCCAGGAAGCGCCGGCGCAGGGCCTCGAACTCCGGCGCCTGCGGGGCGAGATCGAAGGCATAGCCGATCAGTCCGGCGCTGCCGTCGGAGACCCGCGGGCGGATGTCCTCGTACGGCAACGGTGCGCGGCCCTGCTCGGCGCGCAGCAGGTTCAGGGCATGGGCCATGTCCGGGGCGGTGTCGAGCAGCGTTCCGTCGAGGTCGAACAGCACTGCGCGTACCGCCCAGGGTGTCGGGGCGCCGGATTCCATCACGCCCCTCCTCAGGCCGGTTCCGCGGCGTCGTCCGGGCGCCGGCAGCAGGCCAAGTAGTTCACGTCGACGCCCGCGCCGAGGTGGTAGCCGCGGGTCAGCGGATTGTAGTGCAGCCCGGTCAGCTCCGTGAGCGAGAGCCCCGCGCGGCGCGCCCAGCGCTCGAGTTCGGAGGGCCGGATGAACTTGTGGTAGTCGTGCGTGCCTTTGGGGAGCAGGCCCAACAGATACTCCGCGCCGACCACCGCGAAGAGATAGGACTTGGGGTTGCGATTGAGGGTGGAGAAGAACACGTGGCCGCCCGGGCGCACGAGCGCGGCGCAGGCACGGATCACCGACTCCGGGTCGGGGACGTGCTCCAGCATTTCCAGGCAGGTGATCACGTCATAGGCGCCGGGCGACTCGGCCGCCAGGGCCTCCGCGGTGGTTTGACGGTAGTCGACCTCGAGGCCGGATTCCAGCAGGTGCAGACGGGCCACCGACAGCGCCGTTTCGGCCATGTCGATACCGGTCACGCGTGCGTCCTCGCGTGCCATCGCCTCGGAGAGCAGGCCGCCGCCGCAGCCCACGTCCAGCACCCGCACACCGCCGAGCGGCGCGCGGCGGCGGATGTAGTCCAGTCGCAGGGGGTTGATCTCGTGCAGGGTGCGGAATTCCCCCCGCGGGTCCCACCAGCGCGTGGCGTAGGTCTCGAAGTGGGCCAGTTCGCCGGGATCGACGTTGGGGTTTGGGTCGTTCAGCGTGGTGTCCTCATTCGGGGTCGGTGGCGGCGATGCGCGCGCGCCAGGCACGCGCGCGTTCACGCACCGGGATCGGATCCAGTGTCGTGAGGACGCGCTCCTCGAGCAGCGCGCGCCCGGCGACCCATACGTCGGTCACCTGGTGGCGGCCGGCGGCGTAGATCAGTTGCGAGATCGGGTGATAGACCGGCTCGGTCTCCAGTTCACCGAGATCCACCGCGACCAGGTCTGCGGCCTTGCCCGGTTCCAGACTGCCGATCTCCTCGCCGAGGCCGAGCGCGCGCGCGCCGTTGAGCGTCGCCATGCGCAGGGCGCGCGCCGCCGGCAGTGCCGCCGCATCGCCGGCGACCGCCTTGGCGAGCAGCGCCGCGCTGCGCGTCTCGCCGAGCAGGTCGAGGTCGTTGTTGCTCGCCGCGCCGTCGGTGCCGAGCGCCACGTTCACGCCGGCGCGCGCGAGACGCTCCACCGGGCAGAACCCGCTCGCGAGCTTGAGATTGGACTCCGGACAGTGGATGACCTGGGCGCCGGTCTCCGCCAGCAGCCCGATCTCGTCTTCGGTGAGCTGGGTCATATGCACCCCGAGTAGGGCGGGGGAGACCAGCCCCAGCGCGTGCAGCCGTTGCAGCGGGCGCATGCCGTGTTCTTGCTCGCTCCGGCGTACCTCGTCGGCGGTCTCGTGCACGTGCATGTGCACCGGCAGGTCGAGTTCGTCGGAGAGCGTGCGGATGCGGGCCAGCGCCGCGTCGCCGACGCTGTAGGGCGCGTGGGGTGCGAACGCGGTGCGGATCAGCGGGTCGCCGCGGTAGCGGTCGTGCAGGGCGAGTCCCTTGCTCAGGTACTCCTCCCAGTCGGCGGCCCAGGCGCTCGGAAAGTCGATGACGATGAGACCGACGCAGGCGCGCATCCCGCAGGCGGACGCCGCGCGCGCCACGACGTCCGGGAAGAAGTACATGTCGTTGAAGCAGGTCGTGCCCCCGCGCAGCATCTCGGCCATGGCGAGCTGCGTGCCGTCGCGGGTGAACTCGGCGCCCACCCAGCGCGCCTCCGCCGGCCAGATGTGCTCCTTGAGCCAGCGCATGAGCGGCAGGTCGTCGGCCAGCCCGCGCAGCAGGGTCATCGCCGCGTGGGTGTGGGCGTTGACCAGCCCGGGGATCAGCACGTGATCGGGGAGTTCCCGGATCGTGCGCGCGCGATAGCGTGCACGCGCCTCGCCCGACGGCAACAGATCGAGGATCCGCCCGTCATCGATCGCGACGGCGTGGTCCTCGTGCACCACGCCGTCCGGCTCCACCGGGATGACCCAGTGCGCCTCGATCAGCGTGTCGATCTCGCGTGGTTGCGCCTGCATGAGCCTCGTCCGGTCTCCGGGTCGGCGGGTGATCCGCTCGCCCGCGGATCCGGGCAGTATAGCAACGAGTGTATCGATAAGCCTACGTCGGGGTCCGCGCAAACAGGGGAAAATGCGCCGCGGAATCCACGGAATCCACGGAATCCGCGTACCAAAGAGATCAAGGCGGAATTTCCGTGGGTCCGGTGGATTCCGTGGCGCCTCCCGACGGCGCCGGGGACGGCCGCGAAGCCGAATCCCGGGTCGCCCGGTTTCCGTGCCGGTGATGCACCTTCCCGGCATCGGCGCTCGCGGTTCGTGTATCATGCGCGCGATCGGATCGCCGGGCGGGAGGGGTGCTGCGAGTGGAACGGGATTTCGATACGGTGCGTGCCGTGCAATGGCGTGACGGGCGGCTGGTGCTGCTGGATCAGCGGTTGTTGCCGGCGCGGACCGAATACGTGACGATTGACGACGTGCAGGCGACCGCACGCGCGATCCGCGACATGGTGGTGCGCGGTGCGCCGGCGATCGGGGTGAGCGCCGCCTACGGCGTGGTGCTTGCGGCGCGTGCGTGTTACGCGCGCGTCGCGGAGGGCTGGCGCGAGGCGTTGCGCGCGGATCTCGAGGTGCTGGGCGCGGCGCGTCCCACGGCCGTCAATCTCGCCTGGGCCATCGCCCGCATGGCGCGTCGCGCCGCCGTGCCGGGCACGGGCGACCCGAGCGCCGCGCTGCTCGCCGAGGCGCGCGCGATCCATGAGGAGGACATCGCCGCCAACCACCGCATGGGCGAATTGGGTGCGGCCCTGATCGAGGGGCCGTGCGGGGTGCTCACGCACTGCAACACCGGTTCCCTGGCGACCGGCGGCTACGGTACCGCCCTGGGCGTGATCCGCAGCGCCTACCGTGCCGGCAAGCTCAGCGAGGTCTACGCGGACGAGACGCGTCCGTGGCTGCAAGGGGCGCGGCTGACCGCCTGGGAGCTGCGCGCCGACGGGATCCCGGTGCGGTTGCTGGTGGACGGTGCCGGGGCGCACCTGATGGCCGCGGGCAAGGTCGGCTGGCTGATCGTGGGCGCCGACCGGATCGCCGCCAACGGCGACGTCGCCAACAAGATCGGCACCTACTCGGCGGCGATCGTCGCGCGCCACCACGGCGTGCGGGTGATGGTCGTGGCCCCCGGTACCACCGTGGACCTCGCCACGCCCGACGGGGCGTCGATCCCCATCGAGCAGCGCGATCCCGAAGAGGTATTGGCGTTCGGCGGGCGGCGGGTCGCGCCGGAGGGCGTGGCGGCGTGGAATCCGGCGTTCGACATCACGCCCGCCGCGCTGATCGACGTCCTGGTCACCGAGCGCGGGGTGGTGCAGGCCCCGGACCGCGCCCGCATGGTCGCCGTCTTCGCCCCTTCGACGGCCGGCGTCTGATCCGCCGGGGTCTTCCGGAATCCTCCGGCGACCCGGCCCCGCTTCGTTCCGGGCACCCGGGCCGGCGGCACTGTGTGGTATCATATCCACTTTGCAGTACGGAAGTTTGCGATGGACGCGACCGTCGGCGCCATGGTCGACGGGTATTCTCGTAGCGCCGTCCTGCACGACCCCGAGCACCTGGACCCGGGTATAGATCCAGACAACCGAGACGCGTCGCCCCGCCCCGAATGGCCGAGTTCGCCAAAGAAATCCTGCCGGTCAATCTCGAAGACGAGATGAAGCAGTCCTACCTCGATTACGCGATGAGCGTGATCGTCGGCAGGGCGCTTCCGGACGTACGCGACGGGCTCAAGCCGGTGCACCGCCGGGTCCTGTTCGCGATGAGCGAGCTGGGCAACGACTGGAACAAATCCTACAAGAAGTCGGCGCGCGTGGTCGGCGATGTCATCGGCAAGTACCACCCGCACGGCGACACCGCGGTCTACGACACCATCGTGCGTATGGCGCAGTCGTTCTCCATGCGCTACCCGCTGGTGGACGGACAGGGCAACTTCGGCTCCGTCGACGGCGATGCGCCCGCGGCGATGCGCTACACCGAAGTGCGTATGGCGCGCATCGCCCACGAACTGATCGCCGACATCGACAAGGAGACGGTCGACTTCGTCCCCAATTACGACGAAAGCGAGCATGAGCCGGCGGTCTTCCCGACGCGCATTCCGAACCTGCTGATCAACGGCTCGACCGGGATTGCGGTCGGCATGGCCACCAACGTCCCGCCGCACAACCTCACCGAGGTGGTCGACGCCTGCCTGGCGCTGCTCGACGAGCCCGAACTGTCGATCGGGCGGCTCATGGAGTATCTGCCGGGTCCGGATTTCCCGACTGCGGGGATCATCAACGGCGCGGCCGGGATCCGCGAGGCCTATCGCACCGGACGCGGGCGCATCTACGTGCGCGCGCGCAGCCACGTCGAGGTCAACGATCGCGGGCGCCAGGCGATCATCGTCACCGAGCTGCCCTACCAGGTCAACAAGGCGCGTCTTTTGGAGAAGATCGCGGCCCTGGTCAAGGATCGTCGCATCGAGGGCATCAGCGAACTGCGCGACGAGTCGGACAAAGACGGTCTTCGGATGGTGATCGAGCTGCGCCGCAACGACGTCCCGGAGGTGGTCCTCAACAACCTCTACCAGCACACCCAGTTTCAGACCGTGTTCGGCATCAATATGGTGGCGCTGGTCGACGGGCAGCCGCAACTGCTCGATCTGAAGCGGGTGCTCGAGGCGTTCCTCCGCCATCGGCGCGAGGTCGTCACCCGGCGCACGATCCACGACCTGCGCAAGGCACGCGAGCGCGCCCACATCCTGGAGGGGCTGGCGGTCGCGCTGGCGAACATCGACGAGGTAATCGCGTTGATCAAGGCCTCGCCGGGGCGCGCCGAGGCGCGCGAGGCGCTCGTCTCGCATACCTGGGAAGCGGGGATGGTGACCGCCATGCTCGAGCGCGCCGGCGCCGGGGCGTCGCGGCCCGAGGGGCTGGCGGCGGAGCTGGGCCTGCGCGAGGGCGAATACCGCCTCTCGCGCGAGCAGGCGCAGGCGATCCTCGACCTGCGTCTGCACCAGCTCACGGGTCTTGAGCAGAACAGGCTCGTCGACGAATACGCGAAGCTCCTGGAGCAGATCGAGGATTTCATCCGCATCCTGTCCGACCCCGACCGGTTGGCCCGGGAGATCCGCGAGCAGTTGCAGGATATCCGCGAACGCTACGGCGACGCGCGCCGCACGGAGATCGTCTCCACCATGGAGGACCTCACCATGGAGGACCTCATCGGTGAGGAGGACGTCGTGGTGACGCTCTCGCACGCCGGCTACTGCAAAACGCAGCCGGTCGATGTCTACCGGGCGCAGCGCCGCGGCGGGCGCGGCAAGGCCGCGACCAACATGCGCGAAGAGGACTTCGTCGACAAGCTGTTCATCGCCAACACCCACGACACGCTGCTCTGTTTCTCGAGCCGCGGGCGCGTCTACTGGCTCAAGGTCTACCAGATCCCCCACGCCGGGCGCGCGGCGCGCGGGCGCCCGATCGTCAACCTCCTGCCGCTGGAGGAGGGCGAGCGCATCAATGCGCTGCTGCCGGTGCGCGTATACGAGAACGGGTACTTCGTGTTCATGGCGACCCGCGGCGGCACGGTCAAGAAGACGCCGCTCAAGGACTTCTCGCGCCCGCGCACCGCCGGGATCATCGCCGTCGAGTTGCGCGGTGACGATCAACTGGTGGGTGTGGCGGTCACCGACGGGATGCGGGAGGTCATGCTGGTCACCAGTGCCGGCAAGGCGATCCGCTTCCCGGAGGAGCAGGTGCGTCCGATGGGGCGCACCGCCGCCGGCGTGCGCGGCGTACGCCTGGGGCCGGGTGAGGGGGTCGTGGGATTGATGGTCGCCGCGCCCGGGGCCGTGCTCACGGTCACCGAGCACGGCTACGGAAAGCGCACCGCCGTCGAGGACCACCCCACGCACGGACGCGGCGGGCGGGGGATGATCGGCATTCAGTGCAGCGAGCGCAACGGGCGCGTGGTCGGCGCCGTCCTGGTGCACGACGAGGACGAGATCATGCTGATCAGCGAGGCCGGCACCCTGGTACGCACGCGTGTCGCGGAGATCCCGGTGCTCGGGCGCAACACCCAGGGCGTGCGCCTGATCCGTCTCGGCAAGGGCGATCGACTGGTCGGCGTGGAGCCGATATTGGACGAGGACGAGGACGAGGACGAAGCGGAGCCGGAGTCGGAGCCGGAGTCGTGAGGGACGTCGCGCGCACCGTCGGCCGCCGACCGCGAATCCGGGAACCCTCCGCGGCGCAACTCCGGGCCCGGACAGCGCGAGGAACCAGCAGATGAGTCGTGTCTACAACTTCAGCGCCGGTCCGGCGATGTTGCCGGAGGAAGTGCTCCGGCAGGCCCGCGAGGAACTCCTCGATTGGCGCGGCGGCGGCATGTCGGTCATGGAGATGAGCCACCGCGGCAAGGAATTCATGTCCATCGCCGAGGCCGCCGAGGCGGACCTGCGCGAGATCCTGGCGATCCCGGCCTCGTACAAGGTGCTGTTCCTCCAGGGCGGCGCAACCACCCAGTTCGCGGCGGTCCCGCTCAACCTGCTGCGCGGGCGCGATCGCGCCGACTACGTGCACACCGGTGCATGGTCGAAGAAGGCCATCGCCGAGGCCAAGCGCTACTGCACGGTGAACGTGGCGGCCGACGCCGAGGCGCAGCGGTTCACGACGATCCCGGCGCGGGAGTCCTGGCGCCTCGATCCGGACGCCGCCTACGTGCACTACACGCCCAACGAGACGATCGGCGGGGTGGAGTTCCATTGGGTGCCGGATACGGGCACGGTCCCGCTGGTCGCGGACATGTCCTCGACGATCCTGTCGCGGCCGATCGACGTGGGCCGCTACGGGCTGATCTACGCCGGCGCGCAGAAGAACATCGGCCCCGCCGGCCTCACGGTGGTCATCGTGCGCGAGGACCTCACGGGCGCGGCCCATCCGGCCACGCCGACCCTGCTCGACTACCGGGTGCAGGCCGAGAACGGCTCGATGTACAACACGCCGCCGACCTATGCGTGGTATATCGCCGGGCTCGTGTTCCAGTGGATCCGGCGCGCGGGCGGGTTGGGCGTCATGGCCGAGCGCAACCGGCGCAAATCGGCGCGGCTCTATGCGGTGCTGGACGCATCCGGCTTCTACCACGGCCCGGTGGATCCGGCGTGCCGTTCGTGGATGAACGTGCCGTTCACCCTCGCCGATCCGGCGCTGGACGCCGATTTCCTCGCCGGGGCCCGGGACGCGGGCTTGGTCGGCCTCAAGGGCCATCGTTCGGTGGGCGGGATGCGCGCGAGTCTCTACAACGCCATGTCCGAGGCCGGGGTCGAGGCACTGCTTGCGTTCATGACCGAGTTCGAGCGGCGTCACGGCTGAGCACCCGCCGCCGGCCCTGCGCGCGGGCGACCACGCTTTCAGTGACGGGACATTGCGACGATGTTCAAGATCCTCACGCTCAACAACCTCTCCGGCGCCGGTCTGGATCGGCTGCCCCGGGACCGCTATGAGGTGGCCTCCGAGATCCGCCGCCCGGACGCGATCCTCCTGCGCTCGTTCAACATGCACGAACTGGACCTGCCCGACACGCTCAAGGCGGTCGGACGCGCCGGTGCCGGCGTCAACAACATCCCGGTGGAGCGGCTGACGCACCGCGGCGTGGCGGTGTTCAACGCGCCCGGCGCCAACGCCAACGCGGTCAAGGAACTGGTCATCGCGGGGATGCTGCTGGCGGCGCGCAACATCTGCCGGTCCTGGGCGTTCGCCCGCGGGTTGGAGGGCGACAATGCCGCCCTGCGTCGACAGGTGGAGGCCGGAAAGAAGCAGTTCGTGGGCTTCGAACTGCCGGGGCGTACGCTCGGGGTGATCGGTCTCGGCTCGATCGGCGTGCGGGTGGCCAACGCCGCGATCGCGCTCGGCATGAAGGTGATCGGCTACGATCAGGACATCACCGTGCAACGGGCCTGGCAGCTCTCCTCGCAAGTGCAGCAGGGGACGAGCGTCGACGACCTGCTGGCGCGCTCGGACTTCGTGACGTTCCATACCCCGCTGACCGAATCGACCCGCAACATGATCAACCCGGAACGGCTGAAGATCATGAAGGATGGGGCGGTGGTGCTGAACTTCGCCCGCGAGGGGATCGTCGACAACGCGGCGATCCTCGAGGCGCTCGACACCGGGCGCGTCTACGCCTACGTCTGCGATTTCCCGCACCGTGACCTGCTGCAGCACGAGCGGGTGATCGCCCTGCCGCACATCGGGGCGTCCACCCGGGAGGCGGAGGAGAACTGCGCGGTGACGGTGGTCGATGAGGTGCGCGACTATCTGGAACACGGCATCGTGCGCAACTCCGTGAATTTTCCGGAGGTGGTCATGCCGCGCACCGAGGGTTTCCGCCTGGCGGTGGTCAACAGCAACGTCCCCAACATGGTCGGGCAGATCTCCACGGCGCTCGCCGACTCCGATCTCAACATCCTCGACATGTTGAACAAGTCGCGCGGCGAGGTGGCCTATAATCTGGTCGACGTGAATGCGTCCATCCCGGAGTCCACCCTGGCGGAGATCCGCTCCATCGAGGGGGTGCTGGCGGTGCGGGCGCTCAACGGGGGCTGATCCGGCGCTGCAGGGCGTCCGAGGGGCGGATCGGGTGAGCGAAGAACAAAGACTCGGGGAGATCCGTGCGCGCATCGATGCCCTGGATGAGCACATCCAGGCGCTGATCAGCGAGCGTGCCGGGTGCGCGCGCGAGATTGCGGACATCAAGCACGCCTCGGGCGTGGACAACGGCTTCTATCGCCCGGAGCGCGAGGCGCAGGTCCTGCGCCGGGTGCAGGCGCGCAACCGCGGTCCGCTGCCCGATGAGGATCTGCTGCGCGTCTTCCGCGAGCTGATCTCGGCCTGCCTGGCACTGGAGGAGACGCTCACGGTGGCGTTCCTCGGCCCAGAGGGGACCTTCACCCAGGCGGCGGCGTTCAAGCACTTCGGCCACTGCGTGCGCACCGTGCCGCTGACCACGATCGAGGACGTCTTCCGCGAGGTCGAGGCGCAGGGCGCGCGCTACGGCGTGGTGCCGGTGGAGAATTCCACGGAGGGGGTGATCCATCACACCCTCGACCGGTTCCTCCAATCGCCGCTGCACATCTGCGGCGAGGTCGAGCTTCGCATCCACCACCACCTGCTGGCCGTCTCCGGCGAGGTGTGCGACGTGCGCCGGGTGTATTCGCATCAGCAGTCGCTCGCCCAGTGCCGGCGCTGGCTCGATCGCACCCTCCCGAACGCCGAGTGCGTCGCGGTGAGCAGCAACGCCGAGGCCGCGCGGCGGGTGCGCGGGGAGGAGCGGGCGGCGGCCATCGCCGGCGACAGCGCCGCGGAACTCTACGGGCTCGAGGTGTTGGCGGCCAATATCGAGGACGAGCCGGACAACACCACCCGCTTCCTGGTGATCGGATCCCAGCCGGTGCCGCCCAGCGGCGACGACAAGACCTCGCTGCTGGTCTCCACGCACAACCGGCCCGGGGCGCTCGCACGGCTGCTCGAGCCGCTCTCGCGCAACGGCATCGGCATGACCCGCATCGAGTCGCGCCCGTCGCGGCGCGGGGTCTGGGAGTACGTCTTCTTCGCGGACATCCTGGGACACGCCGAGGACGAGCCGCTCGCCCGGGCGCTCGCCGAGCTGCAGGCCGAGTGCACCCTGTTCAAGGTGCTCGGCTCCTACCCGCGCGCCGGCCTGTGACGCCCCGGCACCCCGGCATGGATTCCGCCGAACCGTTCGAGCGCCTGTGCGTGATCGGCGTCGGCCTGATCGGCGGCTCGCTGGCGCGTGCGGCGCGCGCCGCCGGTGCCTGCCGGGAGGTGGTCGGCTGCGGGCGCGATCCGGCGCACCTGAAACGGGCGCAGGCGCTGGGCGTGATCGGACACTACGAGACCGATCCGGCGCGCGCCGCGGCGGGCGCCGACCTGGTGGTCCTGGCCGCGCCGGTCGGCGCGTGCGCGGCACTGCTGCGCCGCGTGGGTCCGGTGCTCGCCGAGGGTGCGATCGTCAGCGACGTGGGCAGCGTCAAGGGCGCGGTGGTCGAGGCCGCGCGCGCCGCGCTCGGACCCCGATTTCCGGCGTTCGTCCCGGGCCACCCGATCGCCGGCACCGAGCACAGCGGCGTGGAGGCCTCGCGCGCCGATCTCTTCCGCGGCCGCTGTACGGTCCTCACGCCGTGCGCGGAGACCGATGCGGCGGCGGTGCGCCGCGTGAGCGCGTTCTGGAAGGCCTGCGGCGCACAGGTCGTGGAGATGGACCCCGCGCATCACGACACCGTGTTCGCCGCCGTCAGCCACCTGCCGCACCTGCTCGCCTACACGCTCGTGGACTGGATGGCGCAACGCCCCGATGCCGCCGAGCTGTTCGACTTCGCCGGCGGGGGATTCCGCGACTTCACGCGCATCGCCTCCAGCGACCCGGTGATGTGGCGCGACATCTGCGCGGCCAACGCCGAGGCGATCACCACCGTCCTCGACGGTTTCCGCGCCGCGCTCGACCGGCTCCGGGCGGCGGTGCACGGCGGGGACGGGGCGGCGCTGGAGGCGGTCTTCCGCAACGCCAAGGCGGCGCGCGAGCGTCTGACGGACGGGGAATCGTGAGCGGTGCGCCGGGTTACCGGGTGCACCCGGGCGGGTGCCTGACGGGGCGCCTGCGGGTGCCCGGCGACAAGTCGATCTCGCACCGTGCGCTGATCCTGGGGGCCGTGGCGGAAGGGGACACCGCGATCCGCGGCTTTCTCGAAGGGGCCGACTGCATGGCCACGTTGCGCGCGTTCCGCGCCATGGGCGTGGCGATCGAGGGTCCGCAGGCGGGCCGGGTCACGATCCGCGGGGTCGGTCTGCACGGGCTGTGCGCGCCCGCCGGTCCCCTGGATCTCGGCAACTCCGGCACCTCCATGCGGTTGCTGGCGGGGTTGCTCGCCGGCCAGCCCTTCCCGGTCGTGCTCACCGGCGACGCCTCGTTGTCGCGGCGCCCCATGCGCCGGGTCACGGATCCGCTGGCGGCGATGGGAGCGCGCGTCGAGACCGCCCCGGACGGGACTGCGCCGCTACGTCTGGCGGGCGGGGCGGCGTTGCACGGCATCGACTATCCTCTTCCTGTGGCGAGCGCGCAGGTCAAGTCCAGCGTGCTGCTCGCCGGGCTGTACGCAGAGGGGCGGACCTGCATCACCGAACCCGCGCCCACCCGCGACCACACCGAGCGTATGCTCGCGGGTTTCGGTTACCCGGTGGAGGTGGACGGCCCGCGCGTGTGCCTGGAGGGTGGGGGCCGGTTGCAGGGACGGGAGATCGACGTGCCCGCGGATCTTTCCTCGGCGGCCTTCTTCCTGGTCGGGGCGAGTATCGCCGAGGGCTCGGATCTGCTGCTCGAGCACGTGGGCGTCAATCCGACCCGCGCCGGGGTCATCGAGATTCTGCGTCGCATGGGAGCGGACATCGAGATCCTCAATCCGCGCCGGGCCGGCGGCGAGCCGCTCGCCGACCTGCGGGTGCGCGGTGCACCGTTGCGCGGGATCCGGATCCCGCCGGAGCTGGTCCCGTCGGCGATCGACGAGTTCCCGGCGCTGTTCGTGGCCGCCGCCTGCGCCGCGGGTGAGACCGTGCTCACCGGCGCCGCCGAGTTGCGCGTCAAGGAGAGCGACCGAATCCAGGTGATGGTCGACGGACTGCAGGCATTGGGGGGGGAGGCGCGGCCCACCGCGGACGGCGTCGTCATTCGCGGCGGCGCCCTGCACGGCGGGGCCGTGGACGGCCGCGGCGACCATCGCATCGCGATGGCGCTCGCGATCGCCGGCTTGCGCACCCGGGCGCCGGTGACTATATCCGACGTTCGAAACGTGGAGACTTCGTTCCCCGGATTCGTGCCGGCGGCGACCGGCGTCGGCCTGCGCATCGAGGCGATCGGCGACTGAGCCCGGACGGGCGCCCGTGGGGTGCACCGTCCGGCGGAGACAGGCATTGAAGACGAACGAGGCGAGCACATCGGTTCCCGTGATCACCCTGGACGGACCCGGCGGTTCCGGCAAGGGCACCGTCGGACGGCGGCTGGCCCGGGAACTCGGCTGGCATTTCCTCGACAGCGGCGCCCTCTACCGGTTGGTAGCGCTGGCGGCGCAACGCCGCGGGGTCGCGCTCGACGACACCGACGCGTTGGCCTCGCTGGCCCGCGACCTGCCGGTCGTTTTCGAACCGGGGGAGGCGGACGAGGGCCGCATCCTGTTCGACGGGGCCGACGTGGGGGACGCGATCCGCACCGAGGAGTGGGGCGAACGGGCCTCCCGGGTGGCGATGGTGCCCGAGGTGCGCTCGGCGCTCCTCGCCCGCCAGCGGGAGTTTTGCCGGCCCCCCGGCCTGGTGGCCGACGGCCGCGACATGGGGAGCGTGGTATTTCCCGGCGCCGTCCTCAAGATCTTCCTCACCGCGAGCCCCCACGAGCGCGCCCTGCGGCGCTATAACCAGTTGAAAGAGAAAGGGCTCAGTGCTAACCTAGCGACTCTTTCGGATGAGATCGCCCGGCGCGATACGCGCGATGCGGTGCGGGCGGTGGCGCCGTTGCGGCCGGCTCCGGATGCGCACGTGCTCGATACGACGGGCGTGGCGATCGCGGAAGTGGTGGCGCGTATCCGCGGGTTGCTGTAACGTCCCCCGGCTTACGGTTAGGGTGGTCGGGCCGAGGCCCGGTCGGTGGGTGGAAACGTCCCAGTACGGACTTCAGAGAGATTGGAATGAGCGAGAGTTTCGCGGAGTTGTTCGAGCAGAGCCTGGTACACACGCAGATGCGGCCGGGTTCGATCATCACCGGGAAGGTGGTGGACATCCGGCCCGATGCGGTGGTGGTCAGTGCCGGACTGAAGTCGGAGGGGGTCATCCCCATCGACCAGTTCTACACGGACGACGGGGCGCTCGAGGTCGCCGTGGGCGACGAGATCGAGGTCGCCCTGGACGCGGTGGAGGACGGCTTCGGTGAGACCCGACTCTCGCGTGAGAAGGCCAAGCGCGCGCGCACCTGGACCCGCCTCGAGGAGGCCTTCGAGGAGAGCGAGACGGTCACCGGGCAGATCAGCGGCAAGGTCAAGGGCGGCTTTACCGTCGACCTGGACACCGTGCGCGCCTTCCTCCCCGGCTCGCTGGTGGATATCCGCCCGGTCCGCGACACCACCTATCTCGAGGGCAAGGACCTCGAGTTCAAGGTCATCAAGATCGACCGCAAGCGCAACAACGTGGTGGTCTCGCGTCGCGCGGTGCTCGAATCCGAATACTCCGCGGAGCGCGAGGCGCTCCTCGACAAGCTCCAGGAGGGCGTCGTCCTCAAGGGCGTGGTGAAGAACCTGACCGACTACGGGGCGTTTGTCGACCTGGGCGGCATCGACGGACTGCTGCACATCACCGACATGGCCTGGAAGCGCGTCAAGCACCCCTCCGAGGTGTGCAACATCGGCGACGAACTCGAGGTCAAGGTGCTCAAGTTCGACCGCGAGCGCAATCGCGTCTCGCTCGGCCTCAAGCAACTCGGCGAGGATCCGTGGATCGACCTCTCGCGTCGCTACCCGGTCGGTACGCGGCTGTTCGGCAAGGTGACCAACGTCACCGACTACGGCTGCTTCGTGGAGATCGAGGAAGGCGTCGAAGGCCTGGTCCACGTCTCCGAGATGGACTGGACGAACAAGAACGTGAGTCCCTCCAAGGTCGTGCAGGTGGGCGACGAGGTGGGGGTGCTGGTCCTGGACATCGACGAAGATCGCCGGCGCATCTCGCTCGGCATCAAGCAGTGCCAGTCCAATCCCTGGGAGGCCTTTGCCGCGACCCACAACAAGAACGACCGCGTCGTGGGCAACATCAAGTCGATCACCGACTTCGGCATCTTCGTCGGTCTGGAAGGAGACATCGACGGCTTGGTGCACATGTCCGATATCTCCTGGGCCGTGCCCGGCGAAGAGGCGATCCACGGCTACAAGAAGGGCGGGGAGATCGAGGCGGTGGTGCTCAGCGTCGATCCCGAGCGCGAGCGCATCTCGCTCGGCATCAAGCAGCTCGACAAGGACCCGATGTCCAATTTCCTCGCCTCCCATGAAAAGGGCTCCATCGTCAAGGGCACGGTGCGTGAAGTCGACGCCAAGGGCGCCGTCATCGAACTCGACGACGGTGTCGAGGGCTACCTGCGCGCCTCGGAACTGACCCGTGATCGGGTCGAAGATGCGCGCACCGTACTCAAGGTCGGTGACGAGACCGAGGCGAAGTTCATCGGCGTCGATCGCAGGAACCGCACCATCAGCCTCTCCATCAAGGCACGCGAGCACCAGGAAGAGACCGAGTCGTTGCAGGAATACAACCGATCTTCGGTCTCCGGAATGACGAGCCTGGGCGACATCCTCAAGGAGCAGATGGAGAAGAACGAATAGGGATTGGAATTTAGGGAGGATCGCCGGCGGCACGGCCGCCGGCAGGCACCGGGTACCGTCGGTATGGGATAGGGGATACCGGAGAATGACAAAATCCGAGCTGATCGAGGCACTGGCGCGCAAGCAGAGCCATCTCAAATACCGCGACGTTGAACTGGCCGTCAAGAGCCTGCTCGAGCAGATGAGCCAGGCACTCGCGACCGGCCAACGGATCGAGATTCGCGGCTTCGGAAGTTTCTCGCTCCACTACCGACCGCCGCGCATCGGTCGCAACCCCAAAAGCGGCGACTCGGTGCAGTTGCCCGGCAAGTACGTGCCCCACTTCAAGCCGGGCAAAGAGCTGCGCGAGCGGGTCAACGACGGCATCAACAGCACCAATCTCGCCGTCGAGTCCTGACCCGGTGCGCGGCAAGCCCCGCACACAGGCGCCGTCCTACGCGCCCCGGCCCCGGCCCCGGCCCCGTGCTCCGGCTCATCCCGTGCTCCTGTAGGGCCGGGCTCGCCCGGCCGACGACCCCGAATCCCCACCGCATCGAAATCGTCCGCCATCGTCGGCGGGGCGAGCCCCGCCCTACAGAATTCAAGATTCAAGAGGTCAGGGTGCCCCGGCTCACCCCGTGCCCCGGTAGGGCCGGGCTCGCCCGGCCGACGACCCCGAATCCCCCGCCACATCGAAATTGTCCACCATCGTCGGCGGGGCGAGCCCCGCCCTACAGAATTCAAGATTCAAGAGGTCAGGGTGCCCCGGCTCATCCCGTGCTCCTGTAGGGCCGGGCTCGCCCGGCCGACGACCCCAAATTCCCCACCACATCGAAATCGTCCGCCATCGTCGGCGGGGCGAGCCCCCGCCCTACAGAATTCAAGATTCAAGAGGTCAGGGTGCCCCGGCTCACCCCGTGCCCCGGTAGGGCCGGGCTCGCCCGGCCGACGACCCCAAATTCCCCACCACATCGAAATCGTCCGCCATCGTCGGCGGGGCGAGCCCCGCCCCGGGCCGCGTCGTTCCGGGTCCGGCAGGCTGTTAGAATGAGGGCTCCGCTACGGGTGACAGGGAGAAAGTATGGCGCGGATCCTCGGTTTCGTGGTCCTCGTGCTGGTGGTGACGGCGGCGCTGAGCTTTGCGGTGCTCAACGCCCGCCCGGTCCCGGTGAATTTCTACTTCGGCACGCGTGATCTCCCTCTGGCCCTGGCGCTCGTGCTGGCCCTGGTGGCTGGTGCGGTCCTGGGCGTCGCGGCGAGCCTTGCCGTGATCCTGCGCGCCAAGCACGGGGCGGCGCGGTTGCGGCGCCGCGCGCGCCGTGCCGAGGAGGAGTTGGAGAACCTGCGCAAGCTGCCGATCCGGCATGACTCCTGATATGTTGGACCTGCTGTGGCTGTTGCTTCCCGTGGCGGCGGCCTCCGGTTGGTTTGCGGCGCGTCGCGGTTCCGTGCGTAGCGCCGCCCGGTTCGATGGGCGTTACCTGGAGGGCCTGAATCTCCTCATCAACGAGCAGCCCGACCGGGCCATCGAGGTCTTCACCCGCATGGTCGAGGTCGACAGCGAGACGGTGGAGGTACACATGGCGCTCGGCAACCTGTTCCGCCGTCGCGGCGAGGTGGACCGAGCCATTCGCATCCACCAGAATCTCATCGCGCGCCCGTCGCTCACCCGCAGCCAGCGCGCCATGGCCTTGCTGGAACTCGGTGAGGACTACCTGCGTGCGGGGTTGCTGGATCGCGCCGAGAACCTGTTCCGCGAACTGACCGACATGGGTCTGCACACCGCCGCCGCGCTACGCCACCTGATGGGTATCTACGAGCAGGAAAAGGAGTGGGAGGCGGCGATCGACGCCGCGCGCCGGCTCGAGGCGGCCGGCGGCGGCCCACTCCGACCGGTGATCGCCCAGTACTACTGCGAACTGGCCGAACAGGCGCGTGCGGCGGGCCACCACGAGCAGGCGCTACGCAACGTGCACCGGGCGCTGAAGCAGGATCGCGGCTGCGCGCGCGCGAGCATCATACAGGGCCGGATCGAGATGGATCTGGGCCGCCACCGGGCCGCCGCCGAGAGTTTCATGTGCGTCGATCGGCAGAACCCCGACTACCTCGCGGAGGTCATCGGCCCGCTCGAAGAGTGCTTCCGGCGCCTCGACCGCTCGGATGCGCTCGTGCGGTTTCTGGAGCGCGTCATCGAGCGCCATCCCGATACCGGCGCGATCATCACCCTGGCCGAACTGCGCGGGCGCCGGGGCGGTGCGGCCGAGGCGGCGCGATTCCTCGCCGCGCAACTCGAGCGCAACCCCTCACTGCTCGGCATCCAGCGCCTGGTTCGCTGGTACCAGTCGCGGGCGCAGGGGGAGTGGGAAGAGGACCTGAGAACCCTGCGCGCGCGCATGGAACGCCTGTTCGAAGACGTGCCGGACTACTTCTGCACGCACTGCGGGTTCAGCGGCCGGACCCTGCACTGGCAGTGTCCGGGCTGTCGGCGCTGGAGCAGCATCAAGCCGCTGCACGGCATGTCGGTGAACGCGTTCCTCACGAGCACGGCGGGCAGCCTGCAAGCAGTACGGAAGAATTGACGCCGGACCGATCAATGCCGGATGGGGATCGCCGGCGGCGAAACGGTCCCGCCGCCGGGTATCGGGAGGCGGTTAACACACCGGGCATGCGTGCTAGTATCTACAAAGTAGATACTGTGCCGAGGTGCGATCATGGAGCTGGAAATTCAAAAGTGGGGCAACAGCGCGGCGATCCGCCTCAATCAGTCACTGTTGCGACAGATCAAAGTCGGCATCGGTGCCTTGCTGGTGGCCGAGGTTCGCAACGGCGGCCTGTTTCTGAAACCCGTCACCGAGCCGCGGTATTCCCTGGAGGATCTCCTGATTACGTGCACCAGGGCCAAGATGCGGTTGGAGGAGGAGGATCGGGGGTGGCTCGACGATGCTTCGGTTGGGAAAGAGGCGTGATCGATGCCCGGAAAGAGATATGTGCCGGAGCGCGGCGATCTCGTGTTCACCAATTTCGATCCTGCTGCGGGACATGAGCAGGCCCGGAGGCGTCCCGCTTTGGTGCTGTCTCCATGCCTTTTCAACGCCAAGGTTGGGTTGGCACTGGTCGCTCCTGTTACCTCGCGGGTGCGAGGGCATGGGTTCGAGGTGGCCGTAAATGGCAAGAAGGTGGCCGGCGTGATTCTCTGCCAGCAGATCAAGATGATCGATTTTGAAGCCGGGGGGGTGCGCCTCATCGAGCAAGCGCATCCGGACGTATTGGCGGACGTATTGGCGAAAGTGCGCGCTTTGGTTCAGTAAGCGACGCGGAATTTACGCTCCCCTTTGAAGACCCGGGGTGTTGGAGTTCCTCTATCCTGATGTATCCTCAGGGCCTATCGCGCGCGTTTCCGCGCGCAGGGAGCGGGAAATCGATGATGGAGAGAACGGCGTGAATTGCCGCCCTACAGGGCCCGGATCCGAATGAGGGGCGGGCCGCGCATCATCGTGGCACTCGACTACCCGGACGCGGCGCCGGCCTTGGCGCTGGCCGGGCGCCTCGACCCGCGCCGCTGTCGGGTCAAGGTCGGCAAGGAGCTGTTCACGCGCGCCGGCCCGGAAGTGGTGCGCACGCTCGTGCGCGAGGGATTCGAGGTGTTCCTCGACCTCAAGTACCACGACATCCCCAATACCGTGGCCGGTGCGTGCGCCGCGGCCGCAGACCTCGGCGTGTGGATGCTCAACGTGCACGCGTTGGGGGGACGGCGCATGCTGGAGGCGGCGCGCGCCGCCCTGGAGCAGCGGGGGGCGGCGACCGGGCGGAGGCCGCTGCTGGTCGCGGTGACGATTCTTACCAGCCTGGCGGAGGCCGAGCTGCGTGAAGTCGGGCTCGCGGGCTCGGCACAGGAGAACGTCGAGCGCCTCGCGACCCTGGCCCGCGACGCCGGGCTCGACGGGGTCGTCTGTGCGCCGCGCGAGGCGGCCGGTCTGCGCGCCGCCCTGGGACCGGATTTCCTGCTCGTGACCCCCGGGGTGCGCCCGGCCGGTGCCGCTGCCGACGACCAGCGCCGCGTCCTCACACCGGCGCAGGCGGTTGCGGCCGGCGCCACGCACTTGGTGATCGGACGTCCCGTCACGCGCGCCCCGGACCCGATCGCGGCGATCGCGGCGATCGGGGAGGAACTCGGTGATTGACCCGGTGCGCGGCAAGCCCCGCCGTTGAGGGCGGGGAAGGATAGCGCGGACGGCGTAGCCGTCCTGTGCCGTTTCCTGGAATTTTCTGCTATGGTGAGTGTTCTAAGGGCGGGACACGCCCGGTTCGCCTGTGAAGTGAGCGGTGCGGTAATGCCGCCAGCAGCAGGAACCCGCCGAAGCTACTCAGGGGCGGCTCGATGCCGCCCCTGAGCGCCGTAGGAATCTCCGGCCTTCAGGCCGGGGAGGATGTCAAATGGACGGAGCGGGTGTTAGCATCGGTCCGGCGGAGCGCCTGCGGGTGGTTCCGTTCGCAAGTACACACGGAGTGTGGTGGGGCGGGGACGCCCCGTTTTCCATGGGAGGGAAAAATCATGAAGTCACTGCGCAACACGCTGTTCGTTCTGTTCCTGTCCGTCCTGCCTCTGGTGGGGTTCGCGGCATCGATCGATGTCAACCGCGCCGATGCGCCGGCGCTGGCCGCCGGCATCGCCGGGGTCGGCCCGCACCTGGCCGAGGCCATCGTGCAGTATCGCAAGGCGCACGGGCCGTTCGCCTCGCTGGAGCAGTTGCTCCAGGTGAAGGGCATCGGCCCGCGTGTGTTGGAGCGCAACCGCGACCGGTTGACCGTCGGCCGGCGCGAGGATCGTCCGCAACCGAAGTGAGGGTGCGGCCCGTGCCGCCGGGGACTCCATGACCGGGGACGCCAGGGGGTGGTACCTGGTCTACGGCAAGCCACGCCAGGAGCGGGTGGCCCGGGAGAACCTCGAACGGCAGGGTTTCGAGACCTGTCTGCCGCTGATTCGGCAGCGACGTCGGCATCGCGGGCGTTACGTGATTACGGTGGAACCGATGTTCCCGCGTTACTTGTTCGTGCGCTTCGATGCCGAGCGGGACCACTGGGGTTCGATCCGTTCCACGCTGGGCGTCTCGGGGCTGGTGCGCTTCGGCTCCAGTCTGGCCGGCGTGCCCGATGATCTGGTGGCGTTGCTGCAGTCCCGGCAGGATCCCGAAGGCGTCCAGGACCTCCCCGCACCGGAGTTTCGCTCCGGTGCGGGGGTCCGTATCATCGAGGGTCCCCTCGCCGGCTACGAGGGCATCTTCCACGCCGCCGGCGGCCGCGACCGCGTTACTGTGTTGCTCCACGTCTGCGGGCAGCACACTCCCGTGCAGATCCCCCCCGGGCACCTCGAGCCTCTTTCCTGATCGTGAGCGCCCGTATTCTTCGGGTACGCGAAGGTGCATCGCATCCTCGCAAGTCGAGGCGGTGCCGAGGCCGCGAGCGACCCGGAGCCCGGGTTTCGCGTGGATCGCCCGTATCGGGTTCGGACCGATGGCCCTGCCGGTGATCCGTGTCCTTGCGGATGAAGCCGACGGTGGGTAGAGCGCCGTTGCCTCCTGTCCGGACCTGCATGCCGTTCATTAGACTGGGTCAGGTTCTGACCCGGTGCGCGGCAAGCCCCGCCGTTGAGGGCGGGGAAGGATAGCGCGGACGGCGTAGCCGTCCTTGGTTATCGCGCATAGAACCGGAAAGAGTAGAATTGGGTTATGCAACGACTCCAAGCCTTC
>BDTW01000025.1 GCA_002897735.1 bacterium BMS3Bbin13
CGGTGTTCGCCACGCACCACATCCAGCTCGAGGCGCGCTACGACCAGTACGACCGGCTGTTCAACGATCCGCAGAACGAGCGCATGTTCCGCACCGGGACGCTGGGGGTCCAGTACTTCTTCAATCCACACGCCCGTGTGACGCTCAACTACGCGATCAACAGCCTGGACGTGCAGAACCCGGGGGCAATCCCGGCCGGAGCGAAGCGGGATAACGCCCTGGCGGTAGCGAATTCCTTCGACAACCGTCTGGACCTGCAGGTCACTCTCATCTTCTGAGGGGGCGGCGGGGCGTGTTGTGATACTTCGTAGGACTCCTCCTCTTCGGGGCGCTTCGGCGCCCCGTTTTTTGTGCGCCCGAACCTCACTCCCGGACTGCGCTTCGCTCCATACGGGCTACAGGAAGGCCGCGGTATTACGGACGCCGGCGCGGTTCCCATCGCCGCCGGCGGGCCAAGGCCCGCCCTACCACGAAACGCACGCGATCACCCACCGGTACAAGGGCCGGGCTTCGCCCGGCCGATGCCGTGGAATTTCGAGGTGGAGGCGATTCCGGGCGTCGCCGGGGAGTTCGGGTCCGCGTGGGCCGCGGTCATTTTTTTTCCTTGATCTCCCGTTTGAACTGCGCCAAGCGAGCCTGGATGCGTTCGCGTTGGAACGTGCTTCGGGCGCTCTTCAACGCCCGATCCAATTGTCCGATCGCGGCCCGTACCTGCCCGTTGAGATAGTAGAACTCCGCCTGGAACTCGTGCGATTCGCTGACGAACTTGGCTTGGCTGGCGGCGCGGGCCACCAGGCTGTAGAGCATCGGGTCGGGCCGGCCGATGCGCAGGTAGGCGAGGAGCAGGCGCCGGGCCCGGTCGGGGCGCCCGGCGCGCAGCAGCGCGTTGCCGTACTCGATGGTCAGCGGGTAGTAGTCGGGGTAGAGCCGGGCCGCGTAGGCACAGGTCGTGAGCGCGGCGTGAGTGCGCCCGGCGTCGAGTTCGGTCTGCGCCTTGGCCATCAGGTATTCCACCCGGTCCGGGTCCTTCCGCAGCAGACGGTCGAGCCCCTGCAGGGCCCGGGGGTAGTCACCGGCGCGGCGCAGCGCCAGGGCGTAGCCGTAGTGGGCGGCCTCGGCGCGCTCGTATTGGCCGTCGGCGATCCGTTCCCGGAAGTGCCGGGCGGTCGCGGCCGGATCCTGGGAGACGAGCACATCGAGACGGGCCCGCATCAGGTAATAGAAGAGCCGGTCCCGGGGATGCGCGACCGGGTCGCGCGCTGCGCGCGCACGCGCGTCGGCGATGCGCTCCGTAGTGACCGGGTGGTCGCGCAGGAACGGCGGCAGCCGGGCGCCCTGGTAACGAGTCGCCTGCGCCATCCGCTCGAAGAAATCCGCCATCGCGTAGGGATTGTAGCCGGAGCGGGCGAGGATGCCGATGCCGATACGGTCGGCCTCCTCTTCGTCGGTGCGGGTGAAGTTGATCCGGTGCTGCAGTGCGCCGGCCTGCGAAGCCGCGATCGCCGCGCTCCCCGCCTCCGGGCTCTGGGTGGCGAGCAGGATCGCGGCCAGCAGGGCGGCGGCGGTGGGCAGCGCCAGGCGCCGCGCGTCGGCGATGCTGCGTGCCATGTGGTGTTGGGTGATGTGTGCGATCTCGTGCGAGAGTACCGCCGCGAGTTCGCTCTCCGAGCGGGTCAGGAGGATAAGTCCGCTGTCGACACCGATGAACCCGCCGGGCACCGCGAAGGCGTTGATGGTGGGGTCGTCGACGAGGAAGAAGGTGAAGGCCTTGCCGGCGTCGTCGCTGTTGGAGACCAGCCGCGCGCCCAGGGAGTTCAGGTACTCGTTCAGGAGCGGATCGTCGAGGATGCGGAGATGGCGCCGGGCCTCGCGCATGAACTTGCGCCCGAGGACCCGCTCCTGTCGCGGTGTGATGACGGTCGCCGACGGGTTACCGATGTCCGGCAGGTCGATCCGGGCCGGCACGGGCAGCGCCCATGCCAGCGCCACAAGACCAAGAATAACTCTCGCTGCCTGCACGAACGACCTCGCCGGACCACCGGTCCACGATGGAACCCGCGGCGGTGGGGAGTGCCGCTCTGGGTGCGCCATACCTTCGGATGGAAGTCTCGCCGGGTTCCAGGATATCAGACCGCCGGATCGGAGAAGCCGTTCCCCATCGGCGCAGGGTACCTTAATGGTACGATCCCCTCCCGGTCGGTTATCCGGTCGGCCATGCAGTCATCGTGGATCGGGGAGCAACTCCGCCTCTCGAGCCGGCGGATGAAATAGCATAGCCGCCATCCGGCATCAAGCTCCGATCCCGGGCGGCGGCCTGTGAATTGCCTTGGATCTTAAGCATACGCTAATATACTGAATGCCTGTAGCTTCCCCCTGCGGTCGGTGTGGTGCGGTTGTGTCGCCCCGGCGCTTGGCCTATAAATCGGTCGAGTGGAGTCATTCGCAACGATGGAGTGTTCGAACCGGGCCTTGGTGGAGTGCAACCAGGGACGAAACCCTCAAGATGGAGGAGGTGGGCATGGCGGACTATGACCAGGAACTGGACGCGAGCGGCTTGAATTGTCCATTACCCATTCTGCGCGCGAAGAAGGCGCTCTCCGCGATGCAGACCGGGCAGGTGCTGCACATCATCGCTACCGATCCGGGTGCGATGAAGGATTTCGACGCGTTCGCCAAGCAGACCGGCAACGAGTTGCTGGAGTCGCGTGAGGAGGGAGGGAAATACCTCTTCCTCCTGAAGAAGACCTGAGTGCCGCCCGGCCTGCGCCGTCGGTGCCGGTTTCTGCGGCGCCGGCGGTGGCCGCCGGGTTCTCGGGCTTGGTTGCGCGACGATAGTCGGGGATTTTTCCGAGGTATTGCGACAGGGTGGGCACTGCGCCCGTTCGCGAATCGGCGAGCGCGCCCGGCGCGAGGACAGCCACTGCCGGCGCTGAGCGCCGGTGCGGATCGGCGGGGCGCGACATGGCGGGCGATCGGTTTCCGGAAGACGAAGGCGACAAGACCGTGGTCATTATCATGACCAGCGGTCCGAGTACGCCGCAACGTTGCGCCACCCCGTTCTACCTCGGATCGTTGCTGGCCGCCATGGATGCCGAGGTGCACATCTTCTTCACGATGGAAGGGGTACGGCTGATGGAGAAGGGCGTGTCCGAGGGACTGACCGCCATGGAGGGGGGCAAGCGCATCATCGAATTCATCCGCGACGCCAAGCGCGCGGGCGTCACCCTTCACGTTTGCCAACCCGCTTTGCCCGAGTATAAAATCGACGAAGGTCTCGACTTGATCGGCGAAGTGGACCATGTTTCCAGGGCGGGAATGCTCGCCGATCTGATCCTGTCTTGTGATAAGGTGTTTTCCTTCTGAAAGACCGAGCCGGCGATGAGCCGGGCCGTATTGCGGCGGGTGCCGCTTGGGTACGGATTATAAATCCTGTGAGGAGGCGGAGATGGGCACCGTGCGAGGGTGTGACTTCCCGGAGGACCTGTACTACAACGTCGAGAACAATGTCTGGGCGCGGCGGGAAAGCGACGGAACGGTGACCGTCGGGCTGACCGCCTACGCGGCCTCGCTGGCCGGGCAGATCGTCTCCTATACACCGAAGAAGGTCGGCAAGGACGTGAAGAAGGACAAGTCCTGCGCGACGGTGGAATCCGGCAAATGGGTCGGTCCCGCCAAGGTGCCCGTGGCCGGTGAGGTGATGGAAACCAACGGTGCGCTGGTCGCCAAGCCGGGCCTTATCAACGAGGATCCCTACGGTGCCGGCTGGCTGGTCAAGATCAAGACGGTCGATTGGGATGTCGACTCGAGCGGTCTCAAGACCGGCGCCGACGCCCTCGCGGCCTTCGAGGTCAAGATGGAGTCGGAAGGTTTCGGCGGCTGCTGAACGGGTCCGCCGATTCCCGACGCGGATCGCCCGGTGAACAGGGGGGTTGCCCGCGCGCCGCGCCGGGTCCCCGGATCGTCCCTATGAGCGACTGGTACGAGATTGTACGGTGCGTGGAGCCGCTGGAGGACGTGCCTCTGGATCACGCATTGGTCCGGGACCTGCAGCGCGCGCGTGAGGCGCGTGCGGATCGGTGCTCCGACACGGTTCACTTCTATACCCCCACCTTCAAGAGTTTCCAATCCTCCGAAATTTCCGGCTGCGGCAAGAGCGTCTGGCCGGCGGTGTCTACCACCGCCGGTGATTGCAAGCTGCAGTGCGATCACTGCAAGGCCAAGATCCTGGAGTCCATGATCCCGGCCCGCACCCCCGAGGCGCTGTGGCGGGTCGTCAACGAGGGGATCGCGGACGGCGCCCGCGGCATGCTGCTGACCGGGGGATCCAACCACCGCAACGAGGTGGAGTACGGTCCCTACTACGCCACGATCCGCCGTATCAAGGACGAGTTCCCGGACTTCCGTATCGCGCTGCATACCGCGTTGGTGGACGAGGACATCGCGCGCTGCATGGAACAGTCGGGGATCGACGCCGCGATGATGGACGTGATCGGCGCCCAGGAGACGGTCACCCGGGTCTATCACCTGCGCCGCCGGGTGGAGGACTTCGAGCGCTCGCTGGAAGCCCTCGTCGCCACGCGCATGAAGGTCGTCCCGCACATCGTCGTCGGTCTGCACTACGGCCGTCTCCTGGGCGAGCGGAACGCGCTGGAGATGATCCGGCGCCACCGGCCGGACGCGCTGGTACTGGTCGTGGTGATGCCGTTCTACGCGCCGGTGAAGCGGCCGTTCGAGACACCGGACGCGAACGCCGTGGGGCGGTTCTTCCTCGATGCGCGCGAGCGGATGCCGGATTTCCCGCTGTTGCTGGGCTGCGCACGGCCACCGGGGACGACCAAGGCCCGGATCGACGTCTACGCGGTGCTGGCCGGACTGGACGGAATCGCACACCCTTCGGACGGCATCGTCGAGCTGGCCGCGCGGCTCGAACGCCGTGTCCGGGTCACGCCCGCCTGCTGCTCGATCGCGGTCGGCGACGAGGTGATGGCCCTCGACGGGGACGGCGGCGGGTTGGAAGTGGATCTCGACACCCTACTTGCCGAGGAGCACGCGCAGCGCCGCGGTGTCGCCCCGGGCCGTATCCCGGTGGTGACCGAGGTCGCCGACGGCGGCTGCGGGCGATGACCGCCCGCCGGCCCGGCCGCTGGCGGCTCCTGGACACCGGCCTGCGCGGGGCCGCCGAGAACATCGCCCTGAACCGGACCCTGCTGGAGGCCCACCAGGAGGGACACGGCCCGCACACCCTGCGCTTTCTGCGTTTCAGCCCCTCGGCTCTGGTCGGGTTCCATCAGAGCGTGTGCCGGGAGTTGCGCGAGGACTATTGTCGAAGCGCCGGGATCGAGATCCAGCGGCGCATCACCGGGGGCGGCGCCATCTATTTCGACGAGGCCCAACTCGGCTGGGAGCTGTACCTGGACAAGGCCGCCCTGGGCAGCGCCGACATGCGAGCCATCGCCGCGCGGATCTGCGAGGCGGCCGCCGCGGGCCTGCGCGGTCTGGGAGTAGACGCGCGGTTCCGCCCGCGCAACGACATCGAGGTCGACGGGCGCAAGATCTCCGGGACCGGCGGTGCATTCGACGGCGACTCGCTGCTCTATCAGGGCACGGTGCTGATCGACTTCGACGTGGAGCGCATGCTGCGCGTGCTCCGGGTCCCGGCCGAGAAGCTCTCGGACAAGGCGGTGCGCTCGGCGCGCGAGCGCGTCACGAGCCTGCGTGAACTGCTTGGCCGCACCCCGCCCGTCGAGGAGGTGCGGCGCTGTCTGACGGGGGCCTTCGCGGACGCATTCGGAGTCTCCTTCGAGGCGGGCGGGCTCACGGCGCACGAGGAGGCGAAGTTCCGGGATGTCCATGCCGAGATTGCAACGCCCGAATGGGTTTACCAGCACAACGAACCGGGCGCGGGCACTCCGGTGCGGGAAGGGGTCCATCGCGCGCGCGGCGGCCTGCTCCGCGCCCGGATTCGTCTCGACGCCGGCGGAGGGCGCGTCACGCAGGCGTGGATCACGGGGGACTTCTTCGTGAGTCCCGCGCGCATGGTCCCGGACCTGGAGGCGGCCCTCAAGGACACGCCGTGCGCGCAGGTGCGTGCGCGCGTCGAGGCGTTTTTCGCGGATTATCCGGTGCAGATGCTGCATCTCGCGCCGGCGGACTTCGCCGACGTGCTGGACAAGTCGCTGGCGGCGCCGCCGGGTGCCGGCGACCTCGTCGCGGAGGCCGGTTCCGGCGGCTGACGCGTCGTCGATCCGGCGGGGGGAAAGGATGGAGCGGGTGGACGTGTTGGTGGTCGGGCTCGGCCCGGGCGGCGCAAGCGCCGCCTGGAGCGCCGCCGCCGGCGGCTGTCGGGTTCTCGGTGTGGAACGCAATCGGCGCATCGGCGAGCCGGTCCAGTGCGCGGAATTCATCCCCGCGCCGCTGGGGCGCTATGCCGCCGCCTCCGGCGTCGAGGTCCAGCGGATCACGGGGATGCACAGCGTGTTGCCCTCCGGCGCCCGGGTGGCGACCGATTTCGCGGGCATCATGGTGGATCGGGCCCGCTTCGATCGGGCGATCGCCGTGCGTGCGCGCACCGCGGGTGCGCGGCTGATCGAAGAGACGCGGCTGTGCGCCCTGGACACCGGGCGGCAGGTTGCCTCGCTGTCGCACCGTGACGGCCTGCTGGAAGTCCACTATGAAGTGCTCATCGCCGCCGATGGACCCCACTCGACGGTGGGACGGCTGCTCGCCCTGGCGCCGTTGCCGGTGGTGCATACGCGCCAGTACACGGTTCCGCTGCAGGCTCCCTATGCGGACACCGACATCTGGCTCTCGGAGGAGTACCCGGGCGGCTACGGCTGGCTGTTCCCCAAGGGAGAGGTCGCCAACATCGGCCTCGGGGCCTATCGGGATCTGGTGAATGCGGATCTCAAGACCCCGCTCGATCGCCTCCATCGACACTTGGTGGAGGCGGGGATCGTGGGCGCCGAGGTCCTGGTCCGCACCGGCGGCGCGATCCCCGTGGGCGGGTTGCGCCCCCGTCTGGTGGAGGGTAGGGTGGTATTCGTCGGTGATGCCGCGGGTCTTACGCATCCGATCACCGGGGCGGGGATCGCCGCCGCGGTGGTGTCGGGCGAGCGCGCGGGTGCCGCCGCCGCGGCCTGTCTCGCAGGCGAGATTTCCGCGGCGCTCTCCGGGTTCGAAGAAGACGTACGGGATCAGTACGAGGGCGGCATCCGGCGCGCCGTGCAGCGGCGCGCGTTTCTGGATCGCTGCTGGAATACCCCGAGGGCGCGTGACGACCACACGCTGCGACGCGGGTGGATCGCATTCGGCGAGTACTTTGCGCAGTCGCCGGGCCGTGTCGCGGAAGTCGGCGGCTGAAGGCCCGATCAGGAGGACATCGAGATGGGCGCCAGCCGAGAGGCGGTGGTGGCACCGTTGGACTTCTATCGACCCGGCCATCACGTCAAGACGCCGCGGATGCGTTCGCCGGAGTACGTGCAGTTTTCCACCGCCGCTGCAATCACACTCGGCCTGATCCCCGGGAGCATGCACCGCACCGCCTGCACGCATTGCCTCAACCTGCTGGTGACCTATCCGGAGGGGTGCCGGGCCAACTGCGGCTACTGCGGGCTGGCGCGCCATCGGGAGGAGGCCCGCGACTACGCGGATCGCAACTTCATCCGGGTGGACTGGCCCACCGCCCGGTATGACGAAATCATCGCGCGCGTGCGGCGCGGCGAGGACCGCGGGCGATTCGAGCGGATGTGCATCTCGATGATCACGCATCCCGATTCCGGCCGTGACACCCCGGAGTTGCTTCGCCGCTGGGTGCAGGCGGTGCCGCGCATCCCGGTCTCGATCCTGTCCAACCCGACCACGATGAAGCGCGGCGATCTCGAGACCCTGCACGCGGAGGGGGCGGACATCTTCACCGTGGCGCTGGATGCGGCGACCCCGGAGATCTTCGAGCGTACCCGGGGCGGGCCGGTGGGCGGCCCGCACACATGGAAGAAGTACTGGCAGGCGATCGAGTGGGCCGCGGAGATCTTCGGTACCGCGAAGTTCGGTATCCACCTCATCGCGGGCATGGGGGAGAGCGAGGAGGAGATCCTGCGCGTCGTGCAGCGTATCCGCGACCTGGGTGGAAACAATCATATGTTCGCGTTCTTCCCGGAAGCGGGCTCCATGATGGAGGATCGGGGGCCGGTGCCCCGGGATCAGTGGCGACGCGTGCAGCTGGCGCGTTTCCTGATCGATTACGCCGGCGGCCGGATCGAGGACATGCGCTTCAACGACGCCGGGCGGCTGGTCGATTTCGGCCTCGAACGTACGGAACTCGAAGCGCTCGTCGCCTCCGGGAAGCCGTTTCAGACCTCCGGGTGTCCGGGCAAGTCCGACGAAGAGGTCTCCGCGTGCAACCGTCCGTATGGCGACTCGAGCCCCGGCGACATCCGCTCTTTCCCGTTCGCCCTGCGGGCCGCGGACGTCTCGGTGGTGCGGCGCCAACTCGCCGGAGAATCCGTGGGTACGCTGCACGAAGTGCCCGGGGACTGAGGATGTGAAGGTCATCGCCGGTGAGAGTCCTCTTCTCACTACGGGAGAGAGGATCGCTCCGATGAACGCCGGCCGGAACGCCGACCCGGGAATTCCGTGCGAGAGCCCCGAAATAAGAACCGACCGATCGCCATGAATCTCAACCGGATACGCGCGGGACTCCTCTTGGCGGCCTTGCCGCTCATCCTCCTGTTCCTCTCGGGCTGTTCAATGAACCGCCTCGCGGTCATCGGCGCGGAGCCGATTCTGGTCGGTGGCCAATCGGCCATGTACCGTGAGACCGATCTGAAGCTGGCACGCGACGCGATGCCGGCGCAACTGATGTTGATCCAGGGTCTCCTGCAGGAGGATCCGCACAATCCCCGGTTGCTGCTGTACGCGGCTCGGGGTTTCTACGGTTACACCTTCGGGTTCGTGGAGGACCACGATCGGCGGCGGGCATCGAAGCTGTACGAGCGTTGCTTCCATTACGGATTGGCCGCCCTGCGCGAAGAGGGTCTGGACCTGGATCCGCAACATGCGCAGCAGCAGCAGGTTCAGGCCGCGGTCGCCCGCCTCGGGCGCTCCGCGGTCCCCGGTCTGTTCTGGACGGCGTCCTGCTGGGCCAAGTGGATCGACATGAACCGCGACGATCCGGCGCGTGTCGCGGAACTCGGACGTGCCGCGGTCCTGATGCGGCGCGTGCTGAAGCTGGACGAGGGCTACTTCCACGGCGGCGCCGATCTGTTCTTCGGGGTCTACTACGGCGGTCGCCCGCCGATGCTGGGCGGCGACTACCGCAAGGCGCGCCGCTACTTCGAACGCGCCGAGCGAATCAGCGGCGGGAAGCTGTTCCTCGTCGATGTCCTCTATGCCGAGTACCTCGCCCGCCAGACCCAGAACCGCGCCCTGTTCGAGAAAAAGCTGCGCTCGGTGTTGAGCCGCCCCGCGGACGAGGTTCCGGACCTGGCCCTGTTCAATCGCATCGCCCAGGCCAAGGCCCGACGCCTGCTGGCCCACGAGAAGGACTACTTTTGATGGCCCGCAGATTGATCGGTGTGCTCCTGGGACTCCTGGTGTGCGGGGGTGCGGTGGCCGGTGAGCACTACGTCCTCAAGTTCGCGACGCTGGCGCCGCGCGGCACGGGCTGGATGATCGTGCTTTCACAGTGGGCGAAGACCGTGCACGCGCGCAGCGACGGGCGCCTGCAGATCAAGCTCTATCCCGGCGGCGTGGCCGGTGACGAGCCCGATGTGATCACCAAGATGCGCTTCGGGCAACTGCAGGGCGCGGCGCTCACCGGCCGCGGCATCGGGGAGATCTATTTCCCGGCGCGGGTCCTGGAGCTGCCGTTCCTGTTCCGGAACTATGCCGAGGTCGACTACGTCCGGGCGCGGATCATGCCGCAGTTGCGCGCGGGTTTTCGCAAGAACGGCTTTGCCCTGATCGGCTGGGGGGAGGTGGGGCCGGTACGACTGTTTTCCAGCAAACCGGTTCGCACGCTGCAGGACATGAAAAAGCTGCGGATCTGGCTGTGGCAGGGTGATCCGCTGGCTCGGGCGTTCTTCTCCGCGGCGGGCCTCTCGCCGATCCCGCTCTCAATCACCGACGTCTATACGAGCTTGTCGACCGGCCTGATCAATACGGTCTATGCGCCGCCGCTGGGCGCCATCGCCATGCAGTGGTTCACACAGACGAAGTATGTATCGGGGTTTCCCATGGCCGACGCCGTCGCCGCGCTGGTGGTCCGCGGGCGCTTCTACGATCGGCTGCCGTCGGGTCTGCAGCGGATCCTGAGTGAGACCGGCAAGGCGGCCGGGCAACGCCTGATCGAGGTCGGTCGGGAGGACAACGTCAGGAGCCTGCGCACGCTGCGCAAGTATGGGCTGAAATTCGGTCCCGGCTGGGCTCATGTCGATCACCGGCAGTTCTTCACCTTGCGCGACCGGGTGATCGCCGAACTCGAGCGCCGCGGGCTGATCCCGGCGGCCCTCGTGCGTCGCGTGCAGGACGCGCTCCACCGTTACCGGGCGACGCACCCGGGGGACGACAAGCCGGGGGCCTACTTTGCGCCCGGCGCGGGTGTGCCCGCGCCCCGATGAGCCGCATGATCCGCCGGCCGGCGGCAAGCGTTCCCGGGACGGCGGGGGTGGCGCGATGATCAGGCTGGAACGGGCGTTGGCGCGTATCGAGGCCGCCGTCGCCGTCGCCGCGCTGGTGGCGATGGTCCTCCTCTCGTTTCTCCAGATCCTGGCGCGCAACCTCTTCGATACCGGGCTGCCCGGCGTCGATGTGCTGTTGCGCTACCTCGTGCTCGTGGTGAGTCTGCTGGGGGCGGTGCTCGCGGTACGGGATCGGCGCCACATTCGCCTCGATGCCGCCGTGGGGTTGCTCCCGGAGGCATGGAAGCGGCCGCTCGGGGTCGGGTTCGATCTCTTCTCGGCGCTGGTCTGCGGTGTGCTGTCCTGGGCCGCGGTCCGCTACTGGTTGGAGGCGTGGCGCTACGCGGAGGTGGGTCGGCACTGGCTGGCGGCGCTTTCGATCGTCCTTCCCCTGAGCCTCGGGCTGCTCAGTCTCCATTTCCTCCTCCGGGCCTGGATCGGGGCGCACCGCCCCGACGCCGCCGAATGAACGCGGCGATCGCCCTGGGGCTGGTGGCCGCCGCCCTCCTGGGCCTGCCCCTGTTCGTGGTCCTCGCCGCTGTGGGCCTGGTGGCGAGCTGGCGTTCCGGGGTGGACCCGGCGGTGCTGATCGTCGAGATGCACGGTCTGACCGCTTCGGCGAGCCTGGTGGCGATCCCGCTGTTCACCCTCGTGGGCTCGGTATTGGCCGCCGGCGGCGCGCCGCAGCGGTTGGTGCGGGTGTTCAATGCGGTGCTCGGTTGGATGCCGGGCGGGCTCGCCGTGGTGGCGCTGACCTCGTGCGCCTTCTTCACCGCCTTCTCCGGGGTCTCCGGGGTGACCATCTTGGCGCTCGGCGGCCTGCTCTACCCGATCCTCACCGCGGGGCATTACCCGGAGCGTTTCTCGCTCGGACTGGTGACCTCTTCCGGTTCCCTGGGGATTCTGTTCATGCCCAGCCTGCCCCTGCTCCTATACGGAGTGGTCGCCAAGGTCGGCATCGACCAGCTCTTCAAGGCGGGCATAATACCGGGCCTGATCCTGATGGTCCTGTTGGGCGGCTACAGTATATTCACGGGGCGCAGGCTGGAAGTGCCCCGCCAGCCGTTCTCCTGGGCGGAACTGCGCATCGCGGCGCGTGCGGGTGTCTGGGACCTGCTGTTACCCGCGGGTATCGTGGCCGGGATCTTCGGCGGCTACGTGACGGTTACCGAGGCCGCTTCGTGCGCGGCGGCCTATGTGTTGTTCGTGGAGGTCGTGGTGCATCGCACCCTCAAGTTCGACCGCCACCTGTTCGCCACCTTCCGCGAAGCGGTGGTGCTGGTGGGCAGCATCCTCATCATCCTCGGCGTATCCATGGGGTTGACCAATTTGTTGGTCAACGCGCAGATCCCCTCGCGGATGCTGGCCTACGTGGGGCACGTGGTCCATTCGCCGGTGGAGTTCCTGCTGCTGCTCAACGGCCTGTTGCTGCTGGTCGGCTGCATGATGGACGTATTTTCCGCAATCGTCGTGGTGGTCCCGCTGATCCTGCCTCTGGCCCTGCGCTTCGGCGTGGATCCGGTCCACCTGGGGATCATCTTCCTGGCCAACCTGGAGATCGGTTACAACACGCCGCCGGTGGGCCTCAACCTGTTCATCGCGAGCCAGCGTTTCGATAAGCCGGTGTTCGTCCTGTTCCGGGCCACGTTGCCGTTCCTGGCGCTGATGCTGCTCTGGCTCGCGGTGGTGACCTATCTGCCGTTCGCGTCGCTGTGGTGGCGCGGTATCTTTTGAGCCCGGACCGAAAGGGCGGCGCCTGCGGAAGAGGGGAAATCCGATCGGGCTTACGGAGCGTGCGAATACGGCCCGCGATCCCACGCGGGACCCTCCAAAAAAAACCCCGGCCGGAGCCGGGGTCTTGGTGGGCTTGCTGGTTCGTCCGGCGGCGATCAGGCGCCGCTCGCAACCTCTTTCAGGGCCTTCTCGATAGAACCCGGTGCGCACATGATGCTCATGAAGCTGTTGGAGCCCATCATGCTCAGGTCCGGGAAGTTGATGGCGATGCGGAACTTGCCTCGCAGTGCGTAGACCCGGTTGCCTCGAACCAGAATGCCGTAGGGCAGGTGGCCGGTGGCCTTGAGGTCCTTGAAGTCGATCTGGCCCATGATGTACGCATCACCGCTGCATGCGTTGTTCTTGGGTCCGGAGAGCGCCACCCCGAACAGCGTCACGTCCTCGCCGGGGACCGCGACCTCGTAGACCTTGCTTGCCCCGCCCTTGTGGGCGGCGAGGCCGGCGTTGACGGCGTTCAGCGCCTCCTGGTAACTACCGTATTTCGCCAGATCCCAGCGGTCGCCGAAATAGGGCATGAGCCACTTGTAGTGGTAGTCCCGCAGGTCGGACGGGCTCAACCCGCTGTCGGGACCGTACTGCTGTTCGTCCCCCAGCGCCTTCTGGAACTGCGTTGCCACACCCGCCATGTCGCTCTTGAGTTGATAGGCATTCGCCATGTAGACGGGATTGGTGTAGGCGACCTGGACCTGCGTGGTGCCGTTCTTGACGACCTTGGTGACGGTTACGCGCTGTACCACCGCGAATCCGCCGAACTCGGTCTGCGCCGCGGCCTGCTTGATGGCGTCGTCGGTTACGCCGATAACCTCGGCCGAGACGAGTTCGCCGTTGGAGAACTTGGTATTGGTGTACGGGGCGTAGCTGCCCACGATATCAAAGCCGCCCGCAGTGAGCTTCTCCTTGATCTTGGTTACGACCGCGCCCATGTCGGCGTTGGTGGTGTAGGCGAGGATGAAGGGCTTGAGTTTCTCCGCCGCAGAGGACTGACCCAGTCCAAGGGTCAGCAGAACGGCTGCGAGCATAAGGGTCTTGAGAACCGATGGTGCCGTTTTCATTGTTGTCTCCTCCGATGTGCGTTCCTGCGCGTCGCGTATGTGTCATGCCGCCGTTTTTACCATACATAAGCGTTTGTATTCGCAGGGCCCGGCGCCGTGCCCCTGCGCCGGAAAGTACCACAGAACCGCAGCGGCGCAAAGCACCGGTACTCCCCTGCGGCCTTTGAGTGGCGGTGCGGACGAGTATCCGGCGCGACCCGCGGCGGACCCCGCGACACCCTGTTTTCCCGAAAAAACCTCCCGATCCCTCGGCCGTTCAGAACGACCAGACCACCTGTCCGCCGAATAGATCGACATCCGACTCGTTGGTCCCTGCGAGGTCGTGTCCGGGGAGGGCGGTATCGTTCGTCGAACTGTCGCCCACGAACAGATGCGCGTAGCTCAGGTCGAAGCGCAACGCCGGCGTGTATTGATAGCTCGCTCCGAGCGCGAGCCAGCGGCGGGTCGCCCCCGGGATGCGCGGCGTGCGGTGACCGGGGTCCGGGATGGGGGTCGGGTCGTAGGCGAGACCGCCACGCAGGGTCAGCCGGTCGGTGTAGCGGTAATCGGCCCCCACGGAGAAACGCCAAGTGTTCTGCCACGCCTCCGGCCGGCTCGCCGGCCCCTGGGCGCCCCGATCGAACCGGACCACCAGGTTGTCGAAGTGCGACCAGTGCGTCCATGTGAAGCCGCCCATCACCGCCAGGCGCCGGTCGACCTCGTGGTAGACGGCGCCGGAGATCGTTTCGGGCGGTGTGATTTCCGCGCTCGCACCGGTGTCCACGAACAGGCCCCTATCGGTGAACAGTGCGGGCATGTTGGAGAATCGGGCGGTGCCGGTGAGGGTATGGTGCACCTTGGATCGGTAGCTCAGGCCGAAGCGGGTGCCGGGGGTCGGTGCGTACAGCACGCCGAGGTTGTAGCCCAGGGCCCAGTCGTCGCCGGAGACCCGGACGAAGCCGTCGGTGGCGGGAGTGCCCGGCGTCGCCAGTCCGGCGGGCGCGCAGGCGCCGGGACCGAAGAGTCCCAGGCACACGGCGGAGTTGTCGATCGCGTTGGTGAGCGTGGCCTCCGCGTACTGGATATCGAGCCCGATCCCGACGGAGAGCCGGTCGGTGGCCGCGAAGGCGACGGACGGGTCGAGGTTGATGGTCTTGAGGTCGGATTTCACCGCCTGGTAGCGACCCTTCCAGCCCTCGGGGTAGTCGGTGCGCAGGCCGAACGGGGCGTTCAGGCCCAGCCCGATGCGCCAGTGCGGCACGACCTGCATCTGATAGTAGAGGTTGGGTACGATGCCGGTGAGCGCGGGGTCGCCGCCGTTGCCGCCGGGAATGATTCCGCCGCCCAGCGCCGGGGCAAGTTTGGCGGTGCCGGAGAATCGCGTCGAGGGATCGATGACATTCACCGCAGCGACCACCTGGCGATCCGGCAGCAGAGTCATGCCCGCAGGGTTGAAGAAGATCGTGCTCGCGTCCCGGGCGCTCGCCGCGGCGCCTGCGAAGGCGTTGCCCATACCGCTGCCGCTCTGCTCGGTGATCGCAAAGCCGGCGCCGTAGGCGTTCGCCGCGGCGCACAGGGCGCCGGCGACCGACAGCACGCGGATCACCCGGGTGGGTGGTTTGCGTATCTTCATGCCTCCTCCTGTCGTTCCGGTTGTCGTTGTTCCGTGCCCGCGACCGGACCCGTCGGGCGTCCCGGCGTCGCGCCGGGACACCCCATCCCCGCCCATTGTAGCGGATCGCACTACGTCGCGCCGCGCCCGGGCCGGGTCTTCCCGGCCGATGTGTGCGCATGGGGAGGAAGGGCGAGCGGCGCCGGCGGGACGATCCGATTGGTCCTGCGGGACGGGCGGATCGTCCGCGTGAGGTGGTGGGCGGCCGGTGGCGGTGTGGGCGGCGGGAGGCGAACTGAGCGACGCGTGGGCGCTGTGCCCGGGGCCGTTCGCCGCGGCATTACGGGTCCCTTATCGGGGATGTTAAAGATCCCCAGGGGGTGGCCGATGGACTGGAGGCTTGATCTGTAACTTCATTTTGCAGAGGAGAAGGGCGATGGAGTTCGATCCCGTGACGATCGTTATTACGATCGCAATTGCCGCCATGCTGTATTGCATGTGGATGGTGGTCTCCTTGAAGAGCCAGATTCCCGGGGGGGTGGTCGGGAGAAAGTGGAACATCGTGATCCTGCTGGTGGCCATGTTCACCGCAGGATACATGGCGCTGCCGTTCTTCAACCGGATTCCGGACGAAATCCTGCGGATGATCGTCTCGTTCGTGTTTCTGGGAGGGGCCATCTACGTGCTCATTACCGTAAGGCTGATTTATGCCATCATCCAGGAACTGACCGAGTAACGCTCGCAGCCACCGGGGCCGCCGAAAGACATGGACATGGAACTGATCTTCTTCAAAACGGAGAAGGGCAAGGACGAGATTGAGCATCGCACCTGCGGCCTGCCTTTCAAACAGCGGCGCGTCCTGATCCTCGTGGACGGTGAGGCCACGGTGGCGGAGTTGCAGGCCAAGAGCGCCGGCGTCCCCGGCCTCATGGAGGCCCTCGAGGATCTCCAGCGCCGGGGCTTCGTGCAGGCGGTCGGAAGCGACGTCCCCGCGGCGTCCGCCGTCGATTCGGCGGTGCCGGTGGGTGCCGCAACCGATTCTACGCCGGCACCGGAGCCGGAGCCGGAGCCGGCACCACGCAGCGGCAACGGCCGGGAAAGGCTCATCAACCTGGCCGGCGAAATCCTGGGCCCGAGCGCCGCGAAGGTGACCCGCAAGCTGCGCGAGGCCCCCGACTCGCCGGAGGCGCTTGTCGCCTGCCTGGAGTCGTGCCGGAAGATAGTCAAGCTCACCATCGACGAAGGCAAGGCCGAGGAATTGTATCGGCGGGGGCGGGCTCTGCTGCCGTGACGTCCCGCGGGATCGATCGGCCGACCCGGCGGTGTTCGGCGACGTCGAGACGAATCTCCCGGGGGAGGTCTCCCCGGCGCGGGTGACGGTCGGGGTGCCGATGCGTACGTATGCCGGGGTCGTTGAACCGGAACCGCCGTCGAACACGCCCGGGCGGTGCCGGAAGGCTTCGCGCGCTTCACTGCGCCACCGGCAAGGCGGCGTCGCCGCGACCCCGCAGGCCCGTCGCCGACTCGATGTCTACGTGATGGCCGGCCCGCTTAAGTTCCCCTACCCCCGGCCGCTGTCGGGGTCAGAGCCGGGGACACCGACCACGCCCGCAACATCGACGACACCCGGATGGAGCCCATATGAAAACCAGCATCCTGCGTCGCCTGTTTCTGTCCTTTCTGGCCTTCGGTATCGCAAGCGGCCTGATCTTCGCCGGGATCATCATTTTCTCCACGCACTGGATCTCGGGGATGGAGTACTGGTTCGTGCTCGGTTGCCTGGTCGCCGGCGCGATCGTCGCACTGGCCAATTACTCGCTGCTCAATGTCATCCTGTTGCGCAAGCTGCGGGAACTCGCCGTCGCGGCCAACGCCATCAGCGGCGGTGACGTGCGCCGGCGCTGCGAGATCGAGAGCAACGACCTGATCGGTGAGATCGTCGGGAGCTTCAACCGCATGGGAGAGAACCTGTGCGGGGTGATCGGACAGATCATGAACTCGACCGCCCAGCTCGCCTCCGCCACGGAACAGATGTCGGTGGTGATCGAACGCTCCGGTGAAGGCCTCAAGCTCCAGCAGCACGAGACCGATCAGGTCGCCACCGCGATCAACGAGATGTCCGCCACCGCACAGGAGGTGGCGCGCAACACCGCCCAGGCCGCGCAGGCGGCGCAGCAGGCGGACGTCGAGACGCGCAACGGCAAGCTGGTCGCCACCGAGGCGATCACCGCCATCGACGCGCTTGCCGGCGCGGTCGGAAAGGCCTCGGGGGTCATCCACGAACTGGAGAGCGAGAGCGGCAACATCGGCGTGGTGCTCGACGTCATCCGCGGTATCGCCGAGCAGACCAATCTCCTGGCGTTGAACGCCGCGATCGAGGCGGCGCGGGCCGGCGAGCAGGGGCGCGGCTTCGCGGTCGTCGCCGACGAGGTGCGCACGCTGGCGAGCCGGACCCAGAAGTCGACGCAGGAGATCCAGGAGATGATCGAACGCCTGCAGGCGGGCGCCGACAACGCGGTCCATGTCATGGATCAGGCCGGCGGTATGGCGAAGTCCGGGCAGGATCAGGTGGAGAAGGCGGCCGAATCGCTGGCGTCCATCGCCGTCGCGGTGGCGACCATCAACGACATGAATACCCAGGTCGCGAGTGCCGCGGAGGAGCAGAGCGCGGTGACCGAGGAGATCCACCGCAACGTGGTGGCGATCAGTCAGGTCAGCACCGAGACGGCGGATGGCGCCCGCCAGAGCGCGACCGCCAGTCAGCAGCTCGCGCGCCTTGCCGCCGAGCTCCAGGAGCTGGTTTCGCAGTTCAAGATGTAGTGTGCCGGGTATTTCACTCCACGTCCTCGCCCCGGTGTCGGCCGGGGCGAGGACGGCCTGTTTCGCCTTGCGTTCCCCGGGAATGCTGATACGATGACCTGATGACCGGCGCAGCCCTCGTTCGCGGGGCCCGGGCGGTGCGGCTCCGGCCCGTCCGCCGGTCGCGGGCGGGGGGGGTGAATGGCCGATCGCAGACTCCAGGTCTTTCATACGGTCGCGCGTCTGCTGAGTTTTACCAAAGCGGCCGACGCCCTGCATATGACCCAGCCGGCGGTGACTTTCCAGATCCGCCAACTCGAAGAGTATTTCGATACACGGCTCTTCGACCGTACCCACAACCGCATCAGCCTGACCGACGCCGGGCAGCGGGTCTACGAATTCGCCGACCGAATCTTCCGGCTCTACGGGGAAATGGAGAATGCGGTCCGCAAAATGACCGGCGAGGTGAGCGGAGTGCTGCTGATCGGGGCGAGCACCACCATCGCCGAGTACATGCTCCCGTCGCTCCTCGGCCGCTTCAAGTCGGAATACCCGGACGTCAATATCCAACTGAAGGTGTCGAATACCGAAGGCATCGTCTCCATGGTGGAGGACAACACGATCGACCTCGGCGTAGTGGAGGCGCCGGTCTCCAACAAGAACCTGTCGGTCGAGGTCTGCCGCCACGACCAATTGGTCGCGATCGTCCCGCTGGATCATCCGCTCGCCGCCAGTGAGCGGGTCACGAGCGCGGAACTGCTCGATCACCCCTATATCTCCCGCGAGGAGGGCTCGGGGACGCGCGAGGTCATCGAGGAATATCTTGCCGGAGTCGGGCTGAACGGCGATGATCTCAAGACCTGCATGGAACTGGGCAGCCCGGAGGCGATCAAGCGCGCAGTGGAGGTCGGGATGGGGATGTCGGTGATCTCGCGCGCCACGGTGCTGAAGGAACTCAAGCTGGGTACGCTGCGGGCGGTTCCGCTCGATCCGCCGCTGGAGCGACCGTTCTCGTTCGTGCATCAGAAGCAGAAGTTCCGGCTGCGGGTGATGGACGAGCTGCTCTCTTTCGCCCGCGACTATTGCAAGACGCATCAGAGCGACGATTCGCTTTAGAGGCCCGTCGTGCGGTCTTCCCGCCCGACATCGAACCGGGGATGCGGGAACGGTACAAGCCTCCGGTCTTCGCTCTCAAGATCGAGGGTTGACCCATGTCCGATGACCTCGAGCGGCTGCGGGAGATCTTCGGCGCGCTGGATGCATCCGGGCGAAGTACGCTGCTCGCGTTCGCCGAATTCCTCCGGACCCGCGCCGGCCCGATGACGTCGCCGGCCGCCGCGGTCCGGTCGTCGGCGCAGGAGCGGCCGGAGTCGGAGCCGGCGGCGCCGGTGCCGGTGCCGGTGCCGATCCCTCGCCCGGAGAAGGAGACGGTGGTGGCGGCGATCAAGCGCCTGCGCCGGACCTACTCCATGCTCGACCGCAACGCGATGCTGAATGAGGTCTACACGCTGATGAACCAACACGTGCTGGAAGGCGGGCCCGCGCAGGAGGTCATCGACGAGCTGGAGCGGGTCTTCGAACAGTGTTATCGGGACCGGGTCGCGGATGGCGCGTAGTGGTCCGTCGCCGGGTGGACCGGTGCCTCGCCCCCGTGCGTCGCGTGCCCGCCGCCGGGCTGCACGGGCGGCACCCGGGCGGTACGCGGCGCGCCGTGTGTCCCATGGCGCAATGCCTGCCCGGACCGGATCCTGAGCGTCATGTTCAAGGTCCTCAGCGACTGGTTCCACCAATACTTCTCCGATCCCCAGGCGGTGTTCCTGGCGCTGCTGTTGCTCGCCGGTTTCGCGGTGATCGCCGGGTTCGGCTACATGCTGGCCCCGGTGTTCGCGAGTATGGTGATCGCTTATCTGCTCGAGGCCATCGTCGCCTTCCTGGAACGCCGTGGCGTGCCGCGCGTGGTGGGGGCCGTGGCGGTGCAGATCCTGTTCCTCGGCTTTGTGCTGGTGCTGATCTTGGGGCTGATCCCGTTGCTCTATCAGCAGTTCACCCAGCTGATACACGAACTGCCGCACATGATCGCACGCGGCCAGGAAGTCCTGTTGCAACTGCCGCAACGCTATCCCGAGTTCTTCACCACCCAGCAGGTCCAGGACCTGATCGGCACCGTACGCGCCGGGATCGGTTCGCTGGGACAGCATGTCGTCTCGCTGTCCCTGGCCTCGTTGGTCGGCTTCATCACGATTCTGGTCTACCTCGTACTGGTCCCGCTGCTGGTGTTTTTCTTTCTCAAGGACAAGGATCGCATCGTGGCGTGGGCGGTGGGCCTGCTGCCGCGCGAGCACACGGTGCTCGAGCGGGTCTGGGCCGACGTCGACGCGCAGATCGGCAACTACGTGCGCGGCAAGTTCCTGGAGATCCTCATCGTCTGGGTGGTCACCGCCGTGACCTTCGCGTTGCTCGGTCTCAAGTACGCCATGCTGCTCGGGGCGATCGTCGGGTTCTCGGTGCTGGTCCCCTACATCGGCGCTGTGGTCGTCACGCTGCCGGTGGCCATGGTGGCCTTTTCGCAATGGGGCTGGAGCAGCGAGTTCGCCTACGCGATGGCGGCCTACGTGGTGATCCAGGCGGTGGACGGCAACGTGCTGGTTCCGCTGTTGTTCTCGGAGGCGGTGGACCTGCACCCCATCGCGATCATTGTGGCGGTGCTGGTGTTCGGCGGCCTGTGGGGGTTCTGGGGGGTGTTCTTCGCGATCCCCCTGGCGACCCTCGTCGAGGCCGTCCTGCACGCCTGGCCGAGCAGCGCCCCGTCCGTGGACGCCGACCCGCAGTAGATACAAGGGTCGGGCCGGCTCGGCCGGTATCGTGGCGTCATATGGCGGGAATGAGATCCCGGGCGTTGTCGGCGGGCCGAGGCCCGCCCTACAGGGGTTTCAAGCTCGGCGGTTTTCCGGTAGGGCCGGGCTTGCCCGGCCGGTGACGCGGATCCGTGGTGATGGCGGCGGGTTCCCGCGATGCCGCCGAGGGGGCGATCCCTCGCTGCTCCGGTCCGATGATCCGGACGGAGGGTGAGCGTCGTCGGCGGGCCGAGGCCCGCCCTACCGGGATTCGCGCATCCCCGCACGTTCGGTAGGGCCGGGCTTGCCCGGCCGGTGTCGTGGAACTGTATGACGCGGATGGGTTTTGGGTGCCGCCGCTGCGGGCCGCCGCCCGGTCACAGCGCCTCGGAGGCGTAATCGGCGAGCCGCGAGCGTTCGCCGCGCAGCAGGGTGATGTGGCCGCTGTGCGGCCATCCCTTGAAACGGTCCACCACGTAGGTCAGTCCGGAGGTGGTTTCGGTGAGATAGGGCGTATCGATCTGTGCAATGTTGCCGATGCAGACGAACTTGGTGCCCGGGCCGGCGCGGGTGATGAGGGTCTTCATCTGTTTGGAGGTCAGGTTCTGGGCCTCATCGACGATTACGTACTTGTTCAGGAAGGTGCGACCGCGCATGAAGCTGACGGAGCGGATCTTGATGCGGTTGCGCAACAGGTCGTTGGTGGCCGCCCGCCCCCAGTCCCCGGCCACATCGCTCTTGGTGAGCACCTCCAGGTTGTCCATGAGGGCGCCCATCCACGGCGTCATCTTCTCTTCCTCGGTTCCCGGCAGGAATCCGATGTCTCCGCCGACCGGCACCGTCACCCGGGTCATGATGATCTCCCGGTAACGGTTGTCCTCCAGGGCCTGGGTGAGCCCGGCGGCGAGTGCGAGCAGGGTCTTGCCGGTGCCCGCGGCGCCGAGCAGGGTCACGAAATCGATCGCGGGATCCATCAGCAGGTTCAGTGCGAAGTTCTGTTCGCGGTTGCGGGCGTGGATTCCCCAGACGGTATGGCGGGGGCTGCGGTAGTCGTATACCAGTTCCAGGACCGCGGAGTTCGCGTCGTGCTCCCGGACCAGCGCCTCGAAGGGCCGGTCCCCGTCCATATACAGCCCCTGGCTGCAATGCCAGGAGGCCACCAGCGGGCCGCGCACCCGGTAGAAGGTCCGCCCCTCCTCCTGCCAGGATTCCATCTCCCGGCCGTGTCGCTCCCAGAAATCCGCGGGCAGGGCGGCGGTTCCGCTATAGAGCAGGCCCACGTCGTCGAGCACCCGGTCCTCGTAGTAATCCTCTGCATGTACCCCGACGACGGCGGCCTTGATCCGCAGATTGATGTCCTTCGAGACCAGTGTGACGCGCCGTTCCGGATGATCCTTCTGCAGGGCCAGGGCGGTCCCGAGGATGGTGTTGTCGGGCCGGTTTCCGGGCAGCCCCTCGGGCAGCAGGGTGGGCAGGGCGCGGGTCTGGAAGAACAGCCGGCCGCCGCCGGGGGCCTGCGGGGCGGCGCCGTTGCTCGGGGCGGGGAGGGGAATGCCGCGATCGATCCCGCGCTTGTCGACGTCGCGCAGGAGGTCGTCGAGGAAGCGGCTCGCCTGGCGTACGTTGCGCGCCACCTCCGAGAGCCCTTTCTTGGCGGCGTCCAGTTCCTCCAGGACCGCCATCGGCAGGTAGAGGTCGTGTTCCTGGAAGCGGAAGATCGCGGTCGGATCGTGCATCAGGACGTTGGTGTCCAGGACGAACAGCCGCGTGCCGGACGAACCGCGCCCGGTCATGGATGTCGGCGCCGCGACAGGTCTGCGGGGGAGGGGGCCGTTGCTTCGCTCATCGATCGCCTATCCCGGTTCTTTCAGGGCCGCGGACACCTCTTCGGCGTGCCCGCCGGCCTTCACCTTGCGCCGCTTGAAGCGCCCGTGCGGGTCGCGGAAGTCCCTCCCCGGGGCCGTTCGGGGCCCGGAGGGAGTCTCAACCCTTGATCGGCTCCATGATCGCATCGAGGTTGAGTGCGTCACAGAAGTCCATGAATTCCTCGCGCAGTGCGGCGATCGGAATCCCCGCCGCGATGTTCAGCGTCATGTGTATGGAGAACATGGGCGCGCCGGTGTGGGCCGCGGCGTAGCTGCCGGTGGTCAGCTCCTGGATGTTGATCTCGCGCGAGGAGAAGAACTCCGCCAGGTTGTGGACGATCCCGGGATGGTCGATGCTCACCACCTCCACCGTGTACGGCAGGAGCGGAGCCGGGGCGCGCCGCACCTCGGTGCGTTTGGATGTGATGGTCATGCCGAGGCGCTGTTCGAGCCCTGTCAGCGCGTTTTCCAGCTTCGCGATGGTGCTCCAGTTTCCGGAGACCAGCAGAATGACGGCGAATTCCCCGCCGAGGACGGTCATGCGGCTGTCCTCGATGTTGCAACCGCAATTGAGGATCGCGAGCGAGAGTTCGTTGACGATACCCGGGCGATCCTGTCCGAGTGCCGAGACGACGAGCAGGTTGTTCATCGACGCGGACATCGGCGCGATCCCTCCCAATTAATGTGCACCGACGCCCGGTGCACGGGCATACGACCTTCCGGGGTGTCCAAGACGGCCACGATGTTTCCTACAGGGCCGACGCGCGTAGTCGCGCGGCGGTCTCTTCCGGGCCGACGGTATTCACGAACAGCCCGGAACCCGGTTCGAAGCCGGTCGGGATGTCGGTCCGGAGGCGGGTCTCCATGTGCCCATGATAGCCCGCCCCGGTGTCCTGACACGCCTCGCCGCGCGGCGCCTCCTCTTCCTGCCGGCGTGGGCGTAGCGCACGCGCCGGGACGACCGGCACCGATTCGCCGGGTACGATGGGGTCGATTCGAATCTCGCGTGCGGGCCGTAGAGTGTTATTCATTCGGGTCGGGACCATCGGCAGGCCAATCCTGGGAGGCCTAAAGCATACCCCAGGCACCGGCGCGGAAACACCCGCCGGCGCACTGTACACAGCCGCGCGGCGCCGTGCCGGATTCCCGCAGCCGCTTGTCACCGGCACGCGCCCCCATTAGTATGGCGCATTGCTCTTTGCGCGATCCCCAGGGAGTCCCTCCGGTATGTTCCACGGCAGCATGGTCGCCCTCGTCACCCCCATGCGTACCGACGGTGCACTGGACGAGCGGGCCCTCGCCCGGCTCGTGGAGTTTCATCTGGAGAACGGCACCGACGCGATCGTGGCGGTGGGCACCACCGGCGAGTCGGCCACCCTCGACGGGGCGGAGCACTGCAAGGTGATCCGCCGGGTGGTGGAGATGGTGAAGGGGCGCGTGCCGGTGATTGCGGGGACGGGGTCGAACGCCACCCGCGAGGCCATCGAGCTGACCCGTTGCGCCATGAAGGCCGGCGCCGACGCGGCGTTGCTGGTCACGCCCTATTACAACAAGCCGACCCAGGAGGGTCTCTACCTCCATTACAAGGCCGTCGCCGAAGCAGTGCCCATGCCTCAGATCCTGTACAACGTCCCCGGGCGTACCGCCTGCGACCTGCTGCCGGAGACGGTGGAACGGCTCGCGGCGGTCTCCAATATCGTGGGCATCAAGGAGGCGACCGGCAGCTTGGAGCGTGGCCGCGAGTTGCTGGAGCGTTGCGGCGAGCGGATGGACCTCTACAGCGGCGACGATGCTACGGCGATGGAACTGATGCTCGCCGGAGCGCGCGGCGTGATCTCGGTGACCGCCAACGTGGCCCCGCGCCTCATGCACCAACTGTGCGCGGCCGCCGTCGCGGGGGATCGTGCGGGGGCCGAGGCCGTGAACGCGCGCCTGGGGGGCCTGCACGAGAAGCTGTTCGTCGAGGCCAATCCCATCCCGGTGAAATGGGCGCTCTACGAGATGGACATGATCTCCCCCGGGATCCGGCTGCCCATGACGGTCCTCTCCGAACGCTTCCATGGAGACGTGCGCCGCGTCATGAAGCAGGCCGGTGCGTTGTGAAATCCATCGTTACGGGAATCCCATGCCGTCATTGACTCGTGGAATGCTCCCCGGGTTGGCGCTGCTGGCGGTGATTGCATCGCTGGCGGGCTGCTCGGCCTTGCGCCAGTTGCTGCCCGAGCGCACCCCGGAATACCAAAACGGCAAGGTCGTCCGGCCGCTCGAGGTCCCGCCGGGGCTGAGCGTACCGCCCGCCGACGCCTCCATGGAAATCCCGGGCGCCGGGCCGACGCGGCCGGCCGCCGGGGTATCCGGGGCCGCCGCCGGGGTTGCGCCGGGCGGCCCGCATACCGGAGCCGGACAGGTGGCCGCCCCGATCCGGGGTATCCGGGTGGTGCGCGACGGCACCGAGCGCTGGCTGGTCATCGATGCCCCGCCGGCCCGCATCTGGCCCAGGGTGCGCGAGTTCTGGCTGAAGAACGGATTCCTCATCCGGAAAGAGGATCCGCGCGCCGGCGTCCTGCAGACCAACTGGGCCGAGTATCGGCCGAACATCGCCGAGGGGCCGATCCGCATGCTCCTCAATAAAGTGATCTCCGGCCTGTATTCGGCCCCGATCCGGAGCCAATACCTGGTGCGCGTAGAGCCCGGCGATCGCCCCGGGACCACCGACCTCTACCTCAGTCTGCGGAGCGTGCGCGAGGTGGTCCACGACGGGAATTTCATCTGGGAGATGAACCCGCCGAATCCGGACCGCGAGGCGGCGATGTTGCGCCGTCTGATGGTGTTCCTGGGGGCATCGGAGGCGCACGCCAAGACCTCGGTGCAGAATGCCCCGCAGAGTCCGCCGCGGGCCGAGTTGGTGCGCGGGGCCGGCGGTGTCCTCGCCCTGAAGATCAACGATCCCTTCCCCCGCGCCTGGCGCCGCGCCGGGATCGCTCTGGACCGCGTGGGTTTCCTGGTCCAGGGTCAGGATCGCGACAAGGGCCTCTACTACGTGCGCTACGACGATCCCATCAAGGAACAGGAGCGGCGCGGTCTGTTCGCACGCTGGTTTGGATCCGGCAAGTCCCGGGGCGACCGTTACTGGATCCAACTGCACCGGCAGCCCTCGGGGAAGGATACGCGGTTGGTGGTGCTGCGTGACGGCGGCAAACCGGACCGTTCCAAGAGCGCACAGCGCATCCTGACCCTGCTCCAGGAGCAGTTGCGCTAGCGGTGCGATTCGCCTCGCTCGGCAGCGGCAGCCGCGGCAACGCCACCCTGGTGGAGCACGGATCCTCGTGCGTGCTGGTCGACTGCGGTTTTCCGGCGACACAGGCGGAACGGCGGCTGGAATGCCTTGGGCGGTGCGCCGGGGAACTGACCGCGATCGTGGTGACCCACGAACACGGCGACCACCTGCGCGGGGTGGCGCGTCTCTCGCGCCGCCATCGCCTCCCGGTGTGGGCCACCGCGGGCACCGCCGCCTCTCTGCGCCAGCCGGTCCACCTCCTGCGCCGGTTCAACGCGCTGGAGGGCTTCGCGGTGGGCGATCTGGAGGTGTGTCCGTTCGCCGTACCCCACGATGCACGCGAGCCGACCCAGTTCGTGATCGGCGACGGCGCGCGGCGTCTGGGCATCCTCACCGATACGGGCATGGCCACCGCGCATATCGCGCAGATGCTGACCGGCTGCGACGCGCTGATCCTCGAGTGCAATCACGATCCCGGACTGTTGGCCGCCGGACCCTATCCGCCGGCGCTCCAGGCGCGCGTGGGCGGGTCGCACGGGCATTTGAGCAACGGGCAGGCGGCGGACCTGTTGGCGCGCCTCGACCGCTCGCGCCTGCGCCATCTGGTCGCGGCACACCTGAGCGAGCGCAATAATCGTCCGGAGCATGCGCGCGCCGCCCTCGCGGCGGTGCTCGGCTGCGCCCCGGGATGGATCGCGGTGGCCGATCAGGAAGACGGACTCGATTGGCGCGACCTGTCTTGAATCCGGAGCCGCCGGTTGCCGACACCGCGCCGTGCTGGTGCGCATCGACCCCATCCAGTACCATGCTGAGCCCCCTGTGCCGCAAAGACGCCCCACGATGCTGCAGATAGCCGGCAGCCCGGCCCTGTCCCGTTTCCGCGCCGACGCGCTGGCCGACCGGATTCGCCTGGAACTCCCGGAGTTCGGCGCTGTTTATGCGGAGTTCGTGCATTTTGCCGATCTGGAACGGGTGTTGCGGCCGGCCGAGCGCGAGCGCCTGGAGCGGCTGCTGCACTACGGACCGGAGCGCCCCCCGGAACTTCCTCCGGGATCCGCGGCCGGGAATCTGCAACTGGTGGTGCCTCGCCTCGGCACCCTCTCCCCCTGGTCCAGCAAGGCCACCGATATCGCCCACAATTGCGGGCTCGGTGTAGTACAGCGCCTGGAGCGGGGCGTTGCCTACTTCCTCACGCGCCGGGACGGGACCCCTCTGGGGGCCGGCGAGGCGGCCCGTATCCGCCCGCTGCTGCATGACCGCATGACGCAGACCGTTCTCGACTCGTTCGAGGAGGCGGCGGGGCTGTTCCTGCAGGCCGAACCGGCGCCGCTCGTCACCGTGGACGTGCTCGGCGGCGGGCGCGCAGCGCTCGAGGCGGCCGACCGCGCGCTCGGCCTGGCGCTCTCTTTCGACGAGGTGGACTACCTGCTGGAGCATTTCACGGCGATCGGGCGCAACCCGGGCGACATCGAACTGATGATGTTCGCGCAGGCCAACTCCGAACACTGTCGCCACAAGATCTTCAACGCCGACTGGGTGATCGACACCCGCGCCCGTGAGCATTCGCTGTTCGCGATGATCCGCAACACGTATCGCGTCAGCCCCGGGGGGGTGCTCTCGGCCTACCGGGACAATGCCGCGGTCATCGAGGGATGGCCGGCGCAGCGCTTCTTTCCGGACCCGGGCGGCGGGTGCTACCGGCAGGTCGAGGAGCCCGCCCACATCGTGATGAAGGTCGAGACCCACAACCACCCGACCGCCATCTCGCCGTTCCCCGGCGCCGCCACCGGCGTCGGCGGCGAAATCCGCGACGAGGGCGCCACCGGCCGCGGCGCCCGGCCCAAGGCGGGACTCGCCGGCTACTCGGTGTCCAACCTGCGTATCCCCGGCTTCGTGCAGCCCTGGGAGGGCGACTTCGGGCGCCCCGGGCGCATCGTCTCGGCCCTGGAGATCATGCTCGAGGCGCCGATCGGCGCGGCGCGTTTCAACAACGAATTCGGACGGCCCAATCTGGCGGGCTATTTTCGTACCTTCGAGGAGGCGGTGCCGGGACCGTCGGGGCGCGAGGTGCGCGGCTATCACAAACCGATCATGCTCGCGGGCGGACTCGGCAACATCCGCGCGCAGCACGTCGAGAAACGCGATCTGCCGGAGGGCGCCCTGATCGTGGTGATCGGCGGGCCCGCGATGCTGATCGGGCTCGGCGGCGGCGCCGCCTCCTCGGTGGCCGCGGGGACCGGCAGCGAGGCGCTGGATTTCGCCTCGGTACAGCGCGGCAACGCCGAGATGCAGCGTCGTTGCCAGGAGGTCATCGACCGTTGCTGGGCGCTGGGCGAGGATAACCCGCTGCTGTCGATCCACGACGTCGGCGCCGGCGGATTGTCGAATGCGGTTCCCGAACTGGTCGACGGCGGCGGGCGCGGCGGGTGCTTCGAGCTGCGCGCGGTGCCGAGCGCCGATCCCGGGATGTCGCCCATGGAGATCTGGTGCAACGAGGCCCAGGAACGCTACGTGCTGGCGATCGTCCCGGAGCGCCTGGAGGGTTTTCGCGCGATCTGCGAGCGCGAGCGCTGTCCGTTCTCGGTCATCGGCGAGGCGAGCGCCGAGCGCCGGTTGCTGGTCGGGGACGGGCTGTTCGACAACACGCCCGTGGACCTGCCCCTCGACGTGCTGCTCGGCAAGCCGCCGAAGATGCTGCGCGAGGCCCGCCACCACCCGTTCCACAAGCCCGGGCTGGAACTCCCGGACGCCGATCTGCACGCGGTCGCCCTGCGCGTGCTGCGTCTGCCGGCGGTGGGCAGCAAGGCGTTTCTCATCACTATCGGCGACCGCACCGTGGGTGGATTGACGGCGCGCGACCAGATGGTCGGTCCCGGACAGGTCCCGGTGGCCGATTGCGCGGTGACGCTGGCCGATTATTCCGGTTATCGCGGCGAGGCGATGGCGTTGGGCGAGCGCGCGCCGGTGGCCCTGGTCGATGCCCCGGCCTCCGGGCGCATGGCCGTGGGCGAGGCGCTCACCAACCTGGCCGCGGCGCATATCGGGCGTCTCGGCACGGTGCGACTGTCGGCCAACTGGATGGCGGCGGCCGGCCACCCGGGCGAGGACGCCGCCCTCTACGACACGGTGCACGCACTCGGCGAGGAACTCTGCCCGGCGTTGGGCATCGCCATCCCCGTGGGCAAGGACTCGCTGTCCATGAAGACCGTGTGGCACGATTCGGAGGGCGAGCACGCGGTCATCGCGCCGCTCTCGGTGATCATCTCGGCGTTCGCGCCGGTGCTCGATGCGCGGCGCACGCTCACCCCGCAGTTGATCGCGGAGGACGGCGTGCTGATCCTCGTGGACCTCGGCAAGGGGCGCAACCGGCTCGCCGGTTCCGCGCTCGCCCAGGTATACCGGCAGGTCGGCGAGCACGCGCCGGATCTCGACGACCCCCGCGCGCTGGCGGCGTTCTTCGAGGCCGTCCAGGATCTCAATGAGGCCGGCCGTATCCTCGCCTATCACGACCGTTCCGACGGCGGCCTGTTCGTCGCGTTGTGCGAGATGTCCTTCGCCGGGCGCTGCGGTGTGAGCGTATCCCTCGATGCGCTCGGCGCGGATCCGCCGGCCGCGTTGTTCGCCGAGGAACTGGGCGCCGTCCTCCAGGTGCGTGCCGCCGATCAGGCCGCGGTTCTGGCGCGCTTCCACGCCGCCGGCCTCGGGCGGCACACCCACCTGCTCGGCGCCCCGAACGGCGAAGACCGCATACGCATCTCGTTGCGCGGGCGCGAATGTTTCTCCGCAACGCGCGCCGAACTACAGGCGGCCTGGTCGGAGACCGGCTACCGGATGCAGGCGCTGCGCGACAATCCCGAGTGCGCGCGCCAGGAGTTCGAGGCCCCGGCGCGCCGCGCCACCGACGTGCCCGTCGTGCATGTGCCCTTCGATCCGGACGCCGATCCCGCGGCGGCGTACCTCGCGCGCGGTGCGCGCCCGCCGGTGGCGATCCTGCGCGAGCAGGGCGTGAACGGGCACGTCGAGATGGCAGCGGCTTTTCATCGCGCCGGATTCGAGGTCCACGACGTGCACATGAGCGACCTGCTCGCGGGGCGCGTCGCGCTCGATTCGTTCCACGGCATCGCCGCCTGCGGGGGGTTCTCCTACGGCGACGTGCTGGGGGCGGGCGAGGGGTGGGCGAAGACCATTCTGTTCGACGAACGCCTGCGCGCGGCGTTCGAAGCGTTCTTCGCGCGTACCGACCGCTTCGCGCTGGGGGTGTGCAACGGCTGTCAGATGCTCGCCGCGCTGCGTGAACTGATCCCGGGTACGGAGCACTGGCCACATTTCGCCACCAACGCCTCGGAGCAGTTCGAGGCGCGCCTGAGCCTGGTCGAGGTCCTGCCCTCGCCGTCGATCGTCTTCGCCGGTATGGAGGGCGCGCGGCTGCCGGTACCGGTCGCCCACGGCGAGGGGCGCGCGCGGTTCCCCGCCGACATCGAACCGGAGGCCGTGCTGCGCGAGGGGCTCGCGACGTTGCGCTACGTCGATGCCGGCGGCGCGCCGGCCGAATACTATCCGGAGAACCCGAACGGCTCGCCGCTGGGCATCACCGGCCTCACCAATCGCGACGGGCGCATCACCATCCTGATGCCGCACCCGGAACGGGTGTTCCGCACCGTGCAGTTGTCCTGGCACCCGCCCGAGTGGGGCGCGGATTCGCCGTGGCTGCGACTGTTCCGCAACGCGCGCCGCTGGGTCGACTGAGGCCGCCGCCCCGTCCCGCCGACGACGCTGAGAGATCCCACCGGCCGTGCCTGGATCCCTGACGTCGGCCGGGCGAGCCCGGCCCTACCGGGTCGGCGCGGTGCGCATTCCATGGTAGGGCGGGCCTCGGCCCGCCGGCGACGTTTGGGGGTTGCCCTGTGGTTTGTGGGGCCGGTGGAATCGGCCGGGCGAGCCCGGCCCTACCGGGGCGGCGCGGTGCGCATTTCACGGTAGGGCGGGCCTCGGCCCGCCGACGACGTTCGGGTTACGCCGCGGTTGCGGATTGCGGCGGTGTCGGCCGGGCGCGCCCCACCGGAAGGGGCTGCCGGGTTTCGCGTCACTCGCCCAGGGCGTGGCGCCCGGCCCAGTCGCGTGCGAACTGCCAGGCGACCCGCCCGCTGCGCGAACCGCGCAGCAACGCCCATCGCAACGCCTCGCGCCGCGTCTGCTCACGCTCGACGGCCGGCGCGTGCAGCCGCTTCAGCCAGTGCTGCACGATCTCCAGATAGCGCTCCTGCGAGAACGGATGGAAGGCCAGCCACAGCCCGAAGCGCTCCGAGAGCGAGATCTTCTCCTCGATCGCCTCGCCGGGATGGATTTCCTCGTCGATGACCCGCGTCTCCCGGTTCTCGCGCTGCGTCTCCGGCAGGAGGTGGCGGCGGTTGGAGGTCGCGTGGAGGAGCACGTTGTCGGGCAGCGCGGTCAACGCGCCTTCGAGCACCGCCTTGAGGGCCCGGTAGCCGGCCTCGCCGGCGTCGAAGGACAGGTCGTCGGTGAACACGACGAAGCGCTCGGGTCGCGCCTCGAGCAGCGGGAGGATTTCAGGCAGGTCGAGCAGTTGCGCCTTGTCGACCTGCACCAGGCGCAGGCCGTCGCCACGGAATCGCTCGAGCAGCGCCTTGATCAGCGATGACTTGCCGGTGCCGCGCGCACCCCAAAGCAGTACATTGTTGGCCGGAAGACCGGCGAGGAACTGGCGCGTGTTGCGTACCAGTTCCGCCTTCTGTTCGTCGATACCGCGCAGGTCGCTCAGGCGCAGCCGGTGCGGGTGCGGGACGGCCTTCAGAGATCCGCGCGCGCCGGGCCGGTACCAGCGAAACGCCGGCGCGCGCCAGTCGGGCTCGGTCGGCGCCGGCGGCAGCAGGGCCTCGACGCGGGCAAGGATGCGGTCCGCCCGTTCCAGTAATTCGTGATGCTCTGCCATCGGAGACTCGCGTTCGGCTCGTCCCGCTCGCTGCGGGCCGATCCGGCTCAGCATAGCGGATCGCCGGAATCCGCTCTACGGGGAGGGCGATGGTGACGACCATCCGTTCCGGCGCCTGCCCGAGGGCGAGGCCGCGGATCGGGCGCCGGTCGTTTGATCCGCCGGCGCCGGCCGGGCGAGCCCGGCCCTACAATCGAACCATCAACGCCGTGGGGGCCCGGAGGGCGAGACAAGCCCCGCCAACGACGCTCGATACCGCCGTGGACATCAACGGCCCCGGCTTGCGGCGGGATTCCCGGATTCCGGTCTGCGTCCGGGTTACCGTCAACCTCCGCCCTGCAAGTGCAGGGCGAGCGCGAGATAGGCCGCATACAGCGCGCCGTTGACCAGCAGGTGCCGGACGCGGATGCCGCCATGTTTCAAGTGCCAGCGCAGCCAGATCGCCGCGAGCAGCGCGGTGATCATTGCCGCGAGCACCTCGCGCCGCGGGACCCAGGGAGTGACGAGGATCCCCAGGGCGGTGAGCAGCGAGCCCTGGAAGACCATCGCTCCGGTGATGTTGCCGAAGGCGAGCGTGTCCCTGCCCTTGCGGATCCAGAGGATACTGTTCACCTTCTCGGGCAGCTCGGTGGCGATCGGCACGATCACCAGCGAGAGCAGCAGCGCCGAGATCCCGAGCCGGCCGGAGAGCTGCTCGACGCCGTAGATGAAGCCCTTGGCGCCGGCGATCAGCAGGCCCAGCCCGGCGGCGAACTGCATGAGGATGACCGGCGTGCTCTCGGGCAGGCCGAGGCGCGCGAGCCACATGGGTTCGTGGGCCTCGGTGCCGTGGCCGTTTTGCACGAGCGTGCTCGAGGCGCGTACGGTGAGCAGCACGTAGACGAAGTAGGCGACGACCAGTACCACGGCGATCGCCGCGCGCAGGGCGGCGAGGGCGGGCGGCACGAACAGGGTCGCGCCGGCCAGGGCGAAGGTCAGTAGGAAGAAGTCCAGATCGCGGATCAGCCCACTCGGTTCGGGCCGGAAGCGGGCCCGTGCGCCGCGCGTGCGCAACGAGACCACGGCGAGCAGCGACAGGGAGAGCGTCGAGAGCATCAGCGGCGCGCCCAGGATCGCCCCTATGCCGATCTCGTGGTTCAAGTGCGTGTCGGCGGTGCCGGCGAACACCGCAAGCAGGGGTACGGCGGTCTCCGGAAGCGCCGTGGCGATCGCCGCGAATACCGACCCGGTCACGCCCTCGGAGATGCCCAGGCGCTCGCCGAGGTGTTCGAGCGCGTTGGTAAAGACCTCTGCGGCGGCCAGGATCACCAGCAGCGACAGGATCAGGTCGAGTGAGGCCGGCATGGTCCGGGTCGTGGTCTCCGGTGGGTGTGCGCGGGCGTCAGGCGAGCTTCTTATAGCGGATACGTCGGGGTTGGTCGGTCTCTACGCCCAGCCGCGCCCTGCGGTCCGACTCGTAGTCGCTGAAGTTGCCCTCGAACCAGGTTACGCGGCCGTCGCCCTCGAAGGCCAGGATGTGCGTGGCGATCCGATCCAGGAACCAGCGGTCGTGGGAGATCACCATCACGCAGCCGGGGAAGGTGAGGATCGCCTCCTCGAGGGCGCGCAGGGTCTCCACGTCGAGATCGTTGGTCGGCTCGTCGAGGAGCAGCAGGTTGCCGCCGCTGTGCAGCAGCTTGGCCAAGTGCACGCGGTTGCGTTCACCGCCGGAGAGTTCCCCGATGCGCTTCTGTTGGTCGGTTCCCTTGAAGTTGAAATGTCCCACGTAGGCCCGTGACGACATCTCGAATTTGCCCACGGTGATGATATCCCGGCCGTCGGAGATCTCCTCCCAGACGGTGCGGGTGTCGTCCAGAGTGTCGCGGGACTGGTCGACGTGGGCGAGCTGCACGGTATCGCCGAGGCGGATCGCGCCGCCGTCGGGTTGCTCGCGCCCGGCGATCATGTGGAACAGGGTGGTCTTGCCGACGCCGTTCGGTCCGATGATCCCGACGATGCCGCCGCGCGGCACGCGGAAGCCGAGATCCTCGAAGAGCAGGCACCCGTTGTAGCCCTTGGACAGGTGCTCGGCCTCGACGACCTGTTCGCCGAGCCGCGGCCCCGGCGGGATGTAGATTTCCTGTCTCTCGTTGCGCTTCTGGAACTCCTGCGAGGCCAGCTCCTCGTAGCGTTTGAGGCGCGCCTTGCTCTTGGTATGGCGTCCCTTGGTGCCGGCGCGCACCCACTCGAGTTCGGCCTCCAGGCTCTTGCGGTGCGCGCTCTCCTGGCGCTCCTCCCGGGCGAGGCGCGCCTCCTTCTGTTCCAGCCAGGAGGAGTAGTTGCCCTCCCAGGGGATGCCGTGGCCGCGGTCCAACTCCAGGATCCAGCCGGCGACGTTGTCCAGGAAATAGCGGTCATGGGTGACCGCCACGACCGTGCCCGGGTACTCGCCGAGGAAACGCTCCAGCCACGCCACGGATTCCGCGTCGAGGTGGTTGGTCGGCTCGTCCAGGAGCAGCATGTCGGGCCCGGAGAGCAGCAGGCGGCACAGTGCCACGCGGCGGCGTTCGCCGCCCGAGATCTGCATCACGTCGGCGTCCCAGGGCGGCAGGCGCAACGCGTCGGCGGCCACTTCCAGGCGCCGGTCCAGTTCCCAGGCGCCGGCCGCGTCGATCGCGTCCTGCACCTGCGCCTGCTCGGCGAGCAGGTTCTCCATCTCGCCGTCGTCCAGGGGTTCGGCGAAGCGCATGCTGATTTCGTTGAAGCGCTCGACGAGCGCCTTGAGTTCCGCGATGCCCTCTTCGACGTTGCCGCGCACGTCCTTCTCCGGGTCGAGCTGCGGTTCCTGGGGCAGGTAGCCGATGCGGATGCCGGGCTGCGGCCGGGCCTCGCCCGTGTGCTCGCGATCGACTCCGGCCATGATCCGCAACAGGGTCGATTTGCCGGAGCCGTTGAGCCCCAGCACGCCGATCTTCGCGCCCGGGAAGAACGACAGCGAGATGTCCTTGAGAATCTCGCGCTTCGGCGGGACCATCTTGCCCACGCCGTTCATGGTGTAGATGTATTGTGCCATCGTGTGGATCCGTCGATTTCAGATTCAGGAGGGTTCGGGCGGGACATTATCGACGAATCCTCGGCGCCTTTCCATGGCACCCCTGCGGCGGGTTCCCGGCGCCGCGCCGCGATGTCCGCGGAACCGGGGATCGACGACTATCCCGGCGGCGCCGGTCGCCGCTGCATACCCTGTCGGGCGGTTGCAATCCCTCGCGCCGCGTGCTCCAATCCGGCTTCGGACAGCACGACACGGGGAGGTCGACGCAGCCCGCACACCGGCGGTAACAATCAGCACGCCGGGTACGCTGTTCGCACGTGATGTCGTTGAATTCCGATGCACCGGAAGGGGCTCGCGAGACCGGGGATCGGTCTCCAGGCCTCCCAAAGGCCGGCCTGGAGGTCGGCGACCGGATCGTCCAGTATCTCGAACAGCTCGGCGTCGAATACGTCTTCGGCGTCCCCGGCGGTGCGATCGAACCCCTCTACAACGCCCTCGCGCGCAGTGCGCGCCGCGGCGGTCCCCGCCCGGTGCTCGCGCGCCACGAGACCGGTGCCGCCTTCATGGCCGACGGTTACGCGCGCGAGACCGGCCGCCTGGGCGTGTGTTGCGCCACCACCGGTCCCGGCGCGACCAACCTCCTCACCGGCGTCGCCACCGCCTACGAGAACGAGATCCCGCTGCTGGTGATCACCGCGCAGACGCCTCTACAGACTTTCGGCCGTGGCGCATTTCAGGAGTCCTCGTGTTCCGGGGTCAATACGGTGGCGATGTTCCGTCACTGCACGCGTTACAGTTCTCTCGTCTCGCATTCCTCCCAACTCGATACCAAGATCGCGGGCGCGATCCTGAGCGCACAGCATTCGCCGCGCGGTCCGGCGCACCTGAGCATCCCCCTGGACCTGCTTCGTACACCCGTCGATCCGGGATCCGCGTTGCTGGATCTGCGCGGACTTGCGCAGCGCCCGGAGCTGGTGGACCGGAAACTCGTCGATACCCTTTGCGAGCATCTCTTGGGGGCGCTGCGAGTCGTGATGCTGATCGGGCCGGGCTGTGGCGGCGCCGCGGGTCTTGCCATGGAGGTCGCCGCCGAACTCGATGCGCGCGTAGTGGTGACGCCCGGTGCCAAGGGACTGGTCAGCGCCTACCATCCGCGTTTCCACGGCGTGTTCGGGATGGGTGGGCATCGTAGCGCACGCGAGTTACTCTGTGACCCTGCGGTCGACTGCGTGCTCGCGATCGGGACCACGTTGGGTGAGTGGGCCAGCGGCGCGTGGGACGAGGTCGCATTGCTCAATCCACGCCTGATCCACATCGACGACAATGCCGAGCATTTTGCGCGATCGCCGATGGCGCGCCTGCATGTGCTCGGCGACCCGGGCGGGGTGCTCGCGGGCGTACGCGATCGAATCAGCCGGCGTGCCGTATCCCGGGGGCGGACTCGGCAGTCCGACCCGCGGCAGTCCGCGGCCGGAGCGATCCGTGTCGACGCCGGATTCCCGCACGCATTGTTCGCGCCGCTCCGGTTCGCGCTCGACGAGGTGCACAAGGCGTATATGGAGGACGCGCCTCTGAAGCCGCAGTGTCTGATGCGCAAGCTCGGCAGTCGGTTTCCGCCGCCGACCCGATATCTGGTGGATACCGGCAACAGCCTGCCCTGGGCGGTCCACTACCTGCATCCGCTCGACCGAAGGTTGGCCGGGTTTCGGCCAGCTTGTGGCGGTCTGTTTCGCGCGTGCCTGGAGTTCGCCCCCATGGGCTGGGCGATCGGTGCCGCGATCGGAACCGCGCTGGCTCGGCCCGGAACCCCGGTGGTTTGCATCACCGGGGACGGTAGCGTGCTCATGAACGGCCAGGAGCTTACGGTCGCGGTGGCGGAAGCACTGCCGGTAATCTTCGTCGTGCTGAACGATGCCGCACTCGGCATGGTGCGGCATGGTCAGCGTTTGGCGGGGGCGGAGTCGGTGGCGAACACGCTGCCGCCTGTCGACTTCTCCGCCGTGGCACGCGCGATGGGTGCGGAAGGCCATGTCATTCGCTGCGCCGCGGATCTCGAGGCGCTGGACGTCGACGCCCTGTGTGCGCGTCCCGGACCCACGCTGCTCGACTGCCGGATCGATCCTGGAGAGGTGCCGCCGATCGCCACCCGCATGAAGGCGTTGAGGGCGCTTCCGTGAGCGAGCGGCGCGAAGTGATCCATACCCGCATCTGGGAAGAGGAGCCGGAGTCCGACAACCCGTTCGCGGCTGCCGCCTGCTACTGCCGCGGCTACGACGTCTACGGTGAGGTGCTGGGGAATGCCCGCTGGAGCGAATACCTCTATCTGCTCTTTGTCGGCGAGCGGCCCTCGTCCGAACAGGCGCGGCTGTTAGAGGACCTGACGGTGGCACTGGCCAACCCGGGCCCGCGCGATGCCGGCGTGCGGGCCGCCATGAACGGCGGGGCAGGGGGGTCGACCGCCGCCGCCTGCCTGATGGCGGCTCTCGCCGCCGGGGCCGGCCAGTACGGCGGCGCGCACGAGGTCTACCGGGTGCTGGAGAACTGGGCGGCCTGCGGATGCGACCTCGAGGCTTGGTGCGAGCGCCTGCGCCACCCGCCGGAGGAGGAGCGCGCCGACATCTGGTCCCCCATGGAACATCCGCCGGGCTTCGACCCGCATGGAGCGAGCTGCGCGACACCCGTTCGCCGCACGCTGGCGCACCTTGCCTCGCACAGCCCGGGTCCCGCACTGGCGTGGCTGGCCGCGCAGCGCGAGGCCCTGGAGACGGCCGCCGACTGCCCGCTCGCCATGACCGGGGTCGCCGCCGCGGCGCTCGCCGACCTCGGCCTCGCGCCCGCGGCCGGCGAGATGCTGTTCCTACTCCTGCGCCTGCCCGGCGCCGCCGTCCACGCCCTGGAGCAGATGGATTACGGTTGGCGTCGCTACCCTTTCTTCCATGACGCCGTGATTCTCACCGACGACCCCGGCGCCGCTCCCGCGGAGGAGCACCCGTGAGGGGCCCGCGCGAACTGTTCGAGCACGAGGACCACTGGGCCACCCGCATGGGGAAGTGGTTCCCCGGCGAGCGCACGGTGTTCCGGGGGCGGGATCTGCATCGCGCGTTTGCGTCCCGCCAGTGGATGGAACTGTATGTCTACTCGATCACGGGGCGCGACTTCACGCCGAACCAGATCGAGTTGCTGAATTCGATGTGGGTGTACACCAGCTACCCGGATCCGCGGCTCTGGAACAATCGGGTGGCGGCACTGGCGGGGACTGCGCGGTCCACCGGTACGCTGGGATTGAGTGCCGCGTTGGCGGTGTCGGAGGCCACGGTTTATGGTCGCCGGCCGGACATCCGCGCGATCAGCTTTCTCCGTAGGGCGAGCCGCGCGATCAGCGAAGGCGAGACTCTAGCGGAGTTGGTCGATCGGGAGTTGAGGCGCTTCCGTGCGCTACCTGGATACGGTCGTCCGGTGGTGGATGAGGACGAGCGAATCTTCCACTTACGGGACCGTGCCCGGGAATTGGAACTCGATGGGGGGCGATATGTTGCGCTCGCCTTCGAAGTTGAGAACCATCTGCGCCTGACCCGCCGTCGCCTGTACATGAACTATACGGCCCTCACAGCGGCGATCTGTGCGGACATGGGGTTCTCGCCTGAGGAGTACTACTTAGTGGCGTATCCTGTGTTCCTCTCTGGGATGATTCCCTGCTGGCTGGAAGCGAATCAGCGGGGTGAGGGAACCTTCCTGCCGATATCCTGCCGCCGTGTTGCCTATCGAGGTCCCGGCCAGCGTCCCTGGTGCTCCGGGGGAGATCCCCTATAGGCTGCTTGGCCGGCGGTGGACGGCGTCCAAGACTGTCCACGTAAAGTTTCCACTTACGTGGCCGATTCGCTGACGCGGTCTACACCAGAATCTCAGTGGGGGGCATATGCGCTTGGTTTCCATCATGGTGTTCATCGCGCTCCTGTCGATGGTATCACGCGTTCACGCCGAGGCACCGGATGAGAGCGACCTAGCCAGGGCTTATGGCGGCGCCGAATTCGTAACCGTCGCGACCGGTGCGCGGCAGCCGTTGGCCCGCGCACCGGCAGTTGCTACAGTCATCACAGCACGGGACATCCGCGAGATCGGCGCTACCAACCTCGCTCAGGTCCTGGAAACAGTACCTGGGATACACGCATCCGTTTCCGGGCCCGGCTATAACCCGATCTTCATGATCCGCGGAATCTATTCGGACTTCAACCCTGAGGTCCTGATGCTGGTCAACGGTATTCCAATAACCAACCTGTTTCTTGGAAATCGCAGTCAGGCTTGGGGGGGGATGCCGGTGGAAGATATTTCGCGGATCGAGGTGATCCGAGGGCCCGGCTCAGCGCTCTATGGGGCTGACGCCTTCGCTGGGGTCATCAACATCGTCACAAAGACTGCCGATGAGATTCGTGGTACCCGGATAGGCATGCGAGGCGGCGGCTTCGGTACCTACGGTGGCTGGATTCTCCACGGTGGCAACTATCGTGATACCAAAGTCGCTTTTGCCCTGCAGGCGCGCACTACCGACGGTTTCCACGGCACCGTGGATCAGGACGCCCAGACGGCGCTTGATCGACTCTTCGGTACGCAGGCGTCTCTCGCGCCCGGGTCGGTGAATACGGGCGGAAGACGGCTGGACGCACGACTGGACTTGGCTCGCGGTCACTGGCGGTTTCGGACAGGTTACCAGGGGAGGTTTGGTTACGGCACCGGCGCGGGTGGTTCCTTCGCACTGGATCCCGTCGGGTCTGGTGGCGGTCACCGTTTCAACGCCGACCTCACATACCACACGCTCGATCTGAACCCCAACTGGGACCTCAAGGCACGGTTGAGCTATTTTGACGTCGCGACCAAGACTGATCTGGTGCTGTTCCCGCCCGGAGCGTTCGGCGGCACATTTCCGAACGGGGTCATCGGGAATCCGGATGTCTTCGAGCGCCAGGGCCGGCTGGACCTGTCGGCCTTTTATACGGGGTTTCGACGCCACCGGGTACGGATCGGCACCGGGGTGTTCTACGGCGATATGTACAAGACCCGCGAGACCAAGAATTTCACGATTGGACCCGGCGGCATCCCGACTCCGCTCGGCGGGCTGGTCGACGTCTCGCAGAGCGCGCCGTTCATCCGCCCCCACCATCGCACCGACGCCTACGTCTACCTGCAGGACGAGTGGGACTTCGTGCGCGACTGGGCGCTGACCGCCGGGGTGCGCTATGACCGCTATTCGGACTTCGGCGGCACCACCAATCCGCGCTTGGCGCTGGTGTGGCAGGCACGCTATGACCTCACGGCCAAACTGCTCTACGGGCGGGCGTTCCGTGCGCCCTCGTTCGCGGAGCAATACAACATCAACAACCCGGTGGCGCTGGGCAATCCGAATCTCAAGCCTGAGACCATCAACACGGCCGAGCTGGCCTTCGATTACCAGCCGACCCCGGCGTTTCGCGCCGGCGTTGACATTTTCCACTACCGGATGAGCGACATCATCCGTTTCGTGCCGGAGCCCGCGCCCGCTACCAGCGCGACGGCACTGAACAGCGGCAGCCAGACCGGGAACGGGTTGGAGGCGGAGTTCACCTGGCACGCGACGCCCGCGTTCACGCTACGCGGCAATTACGCCTTTCAGCGCTCGATCGACGATCGCACGGGCACCGATGCCGGCATGGCCCCGGAACACCAGATCTACCTGCGCGGCGACTGGCGCTTCATCCCGGGCTGGTCCTGGGATGCCCAGGGCAACTGGGTCGCGGGCCGCCGGCGCGTGGCCGGCGACAACCGCCCGCCGGTCGGCCCCTATCTCATCGTGGATACCACGCTGCGCCATCGCGTGGGCCACACGGGTCTGCACGTCGCCGCCTCGATCCGCAACCTGTTCGATCGCCGGGCCAAGGAACCCAGCCCGGCGCCGGGCCTGATCCCCGACGACCTGCCGCTGCCGGGACGCAGTTTCTATATCGAGGCGCGGTACGATTTCTGACGGCGCCCATGGCGGGAGGCCGGCGGTCGGGCGGGAGTGGTGGATATGGATGGGTCGCGGCACCGCGGAGGGAGCGCATCCGGAATCATCGGGGGACCGATGTTCCCCATGATTCCGGCGATCTCACGGGGCCGGAAGGCCCTGGTGGCGCTGTGCCTCGCCCTGCCGTGGCTGATCGGTGCCGCTGCGGCGTCGCCGGTCGTGCCGGTCGTGATCGGGGTGCTCTACCCCGATATCCCGGCGCCGTACCGGGAGGTGTTCACCCAGATCATCGCGGGGGTGCGCGCCACACCCGGGATCATGGTGCGACGTTATCCCCTGGAGCAGGATGCAGACCCCGTGGCGTTGCGCCGCTGGGTACGTACCCACGGGTGTCGCGCCGTGATCGCCCTGGGCCGGCGGGGCGTTGCGGCGGCGCACGACCTGGACGATCCGCCGGTCCCGGTGATCGCCGGCGCGGTGCTGATCACCGACCCCCCCGCCGATCCGGGGCTCGTGGGGATCAGCCTCGCTCCGGACCCGGCCCGGCTGTTCGCGCGCCTCAGGGAACTGGCGCCGGCGGTACGCCGCGTCGCCGTGGTCTACAATCCGATCCATAGCGCTTGGCTGATCGGGCGTGCGCGGGAGGCGGCCCGCGCGCAGGGGTTGCAGCTGACCGCCCTGGGGGTCGGTGATCTGCGCGCCGCGGTCGATCAGTACCGGCGCATCTTCGAGGAATCGGACCCCGGCCGGCTCGCTGTGTGGTTGCCCCAAGACCCGACCACCGTGGATGCGCGCCTGGTGCTGCCGTTGGTTCTGCAGGCGGCCTGGGATCGCGACGTGGCGGTATTCTCCAGCAACCCGGCCTACGTCGCCCGCGGTGTGTTGTTCGCCCTGTATCCGAACAACATGGCGATGGGCACGAGTCTGGGGCGCATGGCGCTACGGGCGGCGCGGCGGCGCAGGCCCCGCGCCCCGCGTCTGCGCCTGCTTCGCGATCTGTCGATCGCGGTCAATCTGCGCACCGCCGACCACCTGGGGCTGGTATTCACGGGACGCCAGGTCCAGGGGTTCGACTTGGTGTTTCCGGTGAGCCGCTAGGAGGGGGGGCGGATGGGTGTGTTGGCACGGTTGCTCCCCCCCGAGCAGGGCTTTCGCCGGCAGCTCTCGCTGGCGTTCTCGCTGGGGATCGTATGCATGGCGGTGGCCTCTTCGCTCGCCACTTCCTGGTTCGCGAGCGGCAAGGTACAGCACACGCTCCTGGAGCAGGGCCGGCAGGTCACCGAGAGTTTCGCGCGCCAGAGTGTGCTGGCCCTGCTCTATGGCAGCGGGGACAACGCGCGCGACGCCGCGGCGACCACCCTGGCCTTTCCCGGCGTACGCCGCGTGGCGGTCTACGATCTCGACGGCAAGCCGCTGCTCGACGTGGGCAAGGGGTCGGGGTGGGCCCCGCCGGCACGCGGTTTGTGGCCGGCGCATGCGGCGTTGGTCCGTGAGACCGGCGGCGACTGGGGTTTCGCGGCGCCGGTATACGCCGGCGGCGGTGGCCGCGGCGGGCCCTCGCCGTTCGAGTTGAACGCCTCTCGCCCGCAGCTCATCGGCCACGTCTACGTGTCCATATCCAAGGGCAATCTGCACGCGGTACAGCGCGGCATTTTCCTGGACAACGTTATTATCTCCACCGCCCTGGCGCTGCTGCTCCTGGTGGTGCTGCGCATCATCACGCGCCGCATTACCGATCCGATCCACGATCTGTCGGCCATCATGAAGGCCGCCGAGCGCGGTGAGCCGGGAGTACGGGCGGACCGGCGCGGGCCCAAGGAGGTGGCCGATATGGCGCACGCCTTCAACGGGATGATGACGGTGCTGGAGCGCAACCACGCCGACCTGTTTGCGCAGAAGGAAATGCTCCAGCATCAGATGGAGGCGCAGCGCCTGATCAGCGCGGTCTCGGCGCGGTTGGTGACCGCCGGTGCCGGGGAGGTCGGCGAGGAGGTACAGCGGGCGCTGGAGGCGGTGGGCGGATTCTACGGGATGGAACGCGGCTACGTACTGCGCTTCGAGGAGGACGGGCGCGTGCTGCGGCGCACGCACGAGTGGTGCGCCGAGGGCGCCCCGCCGCTCGGGGCGGACCTGCGCGAGTGCGCCACCGATCGCTGCGAGTGGCTGCTGCGGCGTATCCGCGCGCGCGAGGTGGTGATCGTGCGCGACCTTGTCGAGGTGCCCCCCGGGGACGATGCGTGGCCCGGGGCGCTGGCCTCGCAGGGCGTGCATGCGTGCGTGTTTCTCCCCATGGTCTACGGCGAGACCGCGGCCGGGGTGTTGGGGTTCGATGCGCGCACCCGCGGCCGGGACTGGTCGGAGGCGGATCTCTCGCTGCTCAAGGTGGTGGCCGAGATCCTCGTCAACGCCCTGGAGCGGGTGCGCGGGGAGCGGCAGTTGCGCAGCGCCAAGGAGGCGGCGGAGAGCGCGAACCGTGCCAAGAGCGAGTTCCTGGCGAACATGAGTCACGAGATCCGCACGCCGATGAACGGTATCCTGGGTATGCTCTCGCTGCTCGCCGAAACGCCGCTGAGCACGGAGCAGCGCGAGTATGCGGAGGTTGCGCGCAAGTCCGGAGACGCCCTGCTCGGTCTGCTCAACGACATCCTCGATTTCTCGAAGATCGAGGCCCGTCGGCTGCGCCTGGAGAGCATCGACCTGGATCTGCGCGCCATCGTCGAGGAGACCGTGGAGCTGTTCGCCGAACGCGCCTATGCCAAGGGGTTGGTGATGGCCTCGGTGGTCGCCGCCGAGGTCCCGGAGCGTCTGCGCGGCGATCCGATGCGCCTGCGCCAAGTGCTGGCGAATCTCATCGGCAACGCCGTGAAGTTCACGCAACACGGGGGGGTGACGGTGCGCTGCGTGCGCGACGGCGAGGACGCCGGCGGGGCTCGGCTGCGCTTCACGGTGACCGACACCGGGATCGGTATCCCCGCCGATGTTCAGACCGGCGTGTTCGACCTCTTCTCCCAAGCCGACACCTCCACGACCCGGCGCTACGGTGGTACCGGGCTCGGTCTGGCGATCTGCAAGGAACTCGTCACCCGTATGGGGGGCGGGATCGGGGTCGAGTCCGCCCCGGGTCAGGGCAGCACCTTCTGGTTCACTGTGGCGCTCGAGGCGGTGGCCGGCGAGGCGTTGCGGCCCGGGGCCGGGCTGGCGGGGCGGCGCGTGCTGATCTTCGCGCCGGAGGGTCCGGACCGCGAGGGGCTGGTCGAGCACCTGCGCCTGCTGAGGGTCGCCTACGAGTGCGTGGCCGACGGCCGGGATGCGCTCCGGCGCCTGCGCGAGCCGGGTGCCGGCGGGCCCTGGGAGGCGGCGATCCTCGACGGTTCCGGTGCGGAGCGCGAGGCGGCCCTGGAACTGGCCGGTGCGCTACGCAACGATCCGGCGCCGGCCCGTCTCCCGCTGTTGCTGATGATTCCGCTGGGACAGAGGGGGGGAAGCGCTACGGATCACGATGTAGGTATCGACGCCTACCTGAGCAAGCCGTTACGCTTCGCCCAACTCGTCGAGCGTCTGGGCGCCGCGCTCGGCGGCGTGGTCCCCGCCGAGGAATCCACCGCGCGCGTGCCGCAGTCGCCGCCCGCCGCCGGCGCGCGCGTCCTGCTGGCGGAGGATAACCCGGTAAATCAGAAGGTTGCTTTGGGGATGCTCAAGCGATTGGGGTGTTGGGTCGATATTGTGGCCGACGGGCGTGAGGCCCTTCGTGCGCTGGAGTCCGAGTCCTACGATCTCGTGCTGATGGACTGCCAGATGCCGGAGATGGACGGCTTCGAGGCCACTACGGAGATCCGCCGGCGCGAGGCGCAGGGGCGACGGACCCCGGTCGTTGCGATGACGGCCTATACGCTCCAGGGTGATCGCGACCGCTGTATCGCCGCGGGTATGGATGACTACCTCACAAAACCGGTAGGGCTGGATGCCTTGCGTGCCGTGCTCCGGCGGTGGCTCTCGGCCCCGCAGGACGGGCCTACTGCGGCGGCCCCGGAGGAGGCTCGGGTGCCCGGAGAGGCGGAGTCGCCCACGCAGTTCACGCGCCTGCCCAGCCTCGATCCCCGCGTCCTCGATGAATTGCGCGAGTTGCTCGGTGCCGAACTCGACTCGGTCGCGGCGCTGTTCCTGAGCGACGCGACGGCGCGGCTCAAGCGCCTGCGCGCCGCACTCGAGACGCGCGACTGCAAGACCTTCTTCGAAGAGGGCCACACTCTCAAGGGCAGTAGCGCCAATGTCGGCGCCGTGCGCCTGGCCGCCATGTGCCGGGAACTCCAGCGTATGGGCCGCGAGGAGGACCTTGCCGGGGCACCGGAACTGGTCGCGCGGGTCGAATGGGAGTTGGCCGCCGTGCAAAAGGCGTTGCGCGGCGAACTGGAGCACCGTGAGACATGAGCGGGAATGCACAGCCGAACGGCGAGCCGCTGATCCTGGTCGTGGACGACGACCCGGCCACGCGCCTCATCGTGCGCCGGGCCCTCGAGCGCGACGGTTATCGGGTCGAGGAGGCGGCCGACGGCGCGGCGGCCCTGGAGTGCTTCGAGCGCCTCGGTCCGGATCTGATCCTCATGGACGCGGTCATGCCCGGCATGGACGGTTTCACCGCCTGCGCCCGTCTGCAGCGCCTGCCGGGCGGCGGTCTCACGCCGGTGCTGATCATCACCGTTCTCGACGACGAGGCGTCGGTGGATCGGGCCTTCGAGAGCGGCGCCAGCGACTATATCCAGAAGCCGATCCGCTGGGCGGTGCTGCGCCGTCGCGTGCGGCGCATGCTCACCGAGAGCCGCGCCGAGCGCCACGTCAACCACCTCGCCTATCATGATGCCCTGACCGACCTTCCCAACCGGCGCCTGTTCGCCGATCAACTGGAGCAGCGTACCGAGCTGGCGCGGCGCAAGGGCCAGCCGCTCGCGCTGCTGTTTCTGGACCTCGATCGTTTCAAACTCATCAACGACTCGTTGGGCCATGACATGGGTGACCTGCTCATCCAGTCGGTGGCGCAGCGCTTGATGGGCGTGGTGCGCAAGAGCGACGTCGTGGGTCGGCTGGGCGGTGACGAGTTCACGGTAATCGTCGAGAGCGTCACCTCCGCGCAGGATTCGGCGGTGATCGCCCAGAAGTTGATCGACACCCTGGCCGAACCCTTCATGCTCAATACGCACGAGATCTTCGTTACGGTGAGCGTCGGCATCGCACTGTATCCGTTCGACGGCGACCAGTCCGGGACGCTGATCAAGAATGCCGATGCCGCCATGTATCGGGCCAAGGAGCACGGGCGCAACAACTATCAGTTCTACACGGCGGAGATGGGCGCCCGGGCCATGGAGCGGTTGGCCCTGGAGACCAACCTGCGCCGCGCCCTGGAACGCGATGAGTTTCTGCTGCACTACCAGCCGCAGGTACGGCTCGATTCCGGGGAAATGTTCGGGCTCGAGGCGCTGGTGCGCTGGAACCACCCGGATCTGGGCCTGGTGGCGCCGGGCGAATTCATCCAGCTCGCCGAGGAGACCGGGCTTATCGTGCCGATCGGCGCGTGGGTACTGCGCAGCGCCTGCCGGCAGGCCCGGGCATGGTGCGACGCCGGCCGGGCCGGGTTGCGTGTCGCGGTCAACCTGTCCGGGCGCCAGTTGCGTCAGCGGAACCTCGTCGAGGTGGTGCGCAAGGCGCTCGCCGAGACCGGGCTGTCCCCGGAGGGGCTCGAGCTGGAATTGACCGAGAGCAGCGTCATGCACAAGGACGAACTCACGAGTTCAACCTTGTGGGCGCTGCACGAGATGGGCATCCGTCTGTCGATCGACGATTTCGGTACCGGCTACTCCAACCTCGGTTACCTCAAGCGTTTCCCCATCGACAGCCTCAAGATCGACCGCTCCTTCGTGCGTGACATCACCACCGATCCGGACGACGCCGCCATCGCCACGGCCATCATCGCCATGGCCCATAACCTCAAGCTCGAAGTGATCGCCGAGGGTGTGGAGACGAACGAGCAGAGGGACCTCCTCCGCGAACGTGGCTGCGACGCCATCCAGGGGTTCCTGGTCGGCAGCCCGGCCCCGGCGGAGGCCTATACCGATGTCCAGGGTGCGCTGTCCAAGTGTTCCGCCAAGGACCCCGCCGACCACGCCGTCTGAACGCGCCCTTGCGCTGCGTATACAGTCGCGCGGCGGTTTCGGTTCCCTCGGCGCCGTGCGCACGCCGCGTGGCGCGGTACATGCATCCGACGCGCAAATCGGTTATTCTGGCCCGGCTTTTTTCGCCCGCAGAGGAATGCGCCGCCGGCCCGTCGGTCGGTGGGAACTTCCTGAATGTCGGTTCTTTTCCACCCATCGGTCGGGGGAGGTTCATGTATTCCGGTTCCATGAAGATCGAGGGGTTCGACGATGCCCTTTGGCAGGCGCTCGAAGGCGAGGTGCGTCGTCAGGAGGAGCACATCGAGCTGATCGCCTCCGAGAACTACGCGAGCCCGCGGGTCCTGGAGGCGCAGGGTTCGGTGTTGACCAACAAATACGCCGAGGGCTATCCGGGGCGGCGTTACTACGGCGGCTGTGAGTTCGTCGACGTCGCCGAGCGGCTCGCCATCGAGCGCGCCAGGGAACTGTTCGGCGCCGATTACGCGAACGTGCAACCACACTCCGGCTCGCAGGCCAACGCCGCCGTCTACATGGCGCTACTCGAGCCCGGCGATACCATCCTCGGTATGAGTCTGGCGCACGGCGGGCACCTCACCCACGGCGCCAAAGTCAATTTCTCGGGGCGCATCTACCATGCGGTGCAGTACGGCCTGGAGGCCGCGACCGGCGCGATCGACTACGGGCAGGTGGAGCGGCTCGCCCGTGAGCACCGGCCCAAGGTGATCGTCGCGGGCTACTCCGCCTATTCGCGGGTCGTGGACTGGCGGCGGTTTCGCGATATCGCCGACGAGGTCGGCGCCCGGCTGTTCGTGGACATGGCGCACCCGGCGGGGCTGATCGCGGCGGGGATCTACCCGAGTCCGGTGGCGATCGCCGATGTGACCACCACCACGACCCACAAGACGCTGCGCGGGCCGCGCGGCGGGTTGATCCTCGCGCGCGCCGATCCGGAGATCGAAAAGAAGCTCAACTCGCTGGTCTTTCCGGGCACCCAGGGTGGACCGCTCATGCATGTGATCGCCGCCAAGGCGGTGGCGTTCCTCGAGGCGCTGCAGCCGGAATTCAAGGACTACCAGCAGGCGGTCCTGGACAACGCCCGCGCCATGGCGGCGGTGATGATGGAGCGCGGCTACCGGGTCGTCTCCGGCGGCACCGACAACCACCTGTTCCTGGTCGATCTGATCGAAAAGGGCATCACGGGCAAGGCGGCCGACGCCGCGCTCGGCCGGGCGCATATCACCGTCAACAAGAACGCGGTGCCGAACGACCCCCAGTCGCCGTTCGTCACCAGCGGTATCCGCATCGGGACTCCGGCGGTGACCACGCGCGGCTTCACGCGCGAGGAGGTCGGTGATCTCGCGGGTTGGATCTGCGACATCCTCGACGATCTCGAAGACGAGACCGTCGCCGCACGCGTGCGCGGACAGGCGGTGGAACTCTGCCGCCGGCGTCCCGTCTACGGACGGGAGTAGCGTTTTGCGCCGGCGGGTCTCCCGCCCGTTGCGGATCGCGTGCAAAGGAGACTCCGGCCATGCATTGTCCGAACTGCGGTTCCGACGATACCCGGGTCGTCGATTCGCGCCTCGCCAATGAGGGCTTCCAGGTGCGCCGGCGCCGGGAGTGCGGCGCCTGCGGCGACCGCTTCACCACCTATGAAAGTGCGGAGCTGGTACTGCCGCGTATCGTAAAACGCGACGGCAGCCGCGAGGCGTTCGCCGAGGACAAGCTGCGTAGCGGGATGCTGCGTGCGCTCGAGAAGCGTCCGGTGGACACCGAGCGGGTGGAAGCGGCGATCACCCATATCAAGCAGCGCCTGCGTGCGGGCGGCGAGCGCGAGGTCTCCTCCGGACAGATCGGCGAGTGGGTCATGGCCGAATTGCGCGAACTCGACCAAGTCGCCTACGTGCGCTTCGCCTCGGTATACCGCAGCTTCGAGGATGTGAACGCATTCCGCGAGGAGATCGAGCGCCTGGAGCGCGAGTCGCCCCCGGAGCGGCACGAGAACCAGTTGCCGCTGCTGCCCGGCGACGGCGAATAGCACGCCGGGCCGGGGAGGAGGGAGGCGGATGTTTTCCGCGGCTGAACACGCCTGGATGGCCCGCGCCCTGGAACTCGCGCGGCGCGGGCTCTACACCGCCGATCCCAATCCCCGCGTCGGCTGCGTGCTGGTGCGCGAGGGCCGCATCGTCGGTGAGGGCTGGCACCGCCGCGCCGGCGAGGCACATGCGGAGGTGCGCGCGCTGGAGGCGGCCGGGGAACGGGCCCGGGGTGCGAGTGTCTATGTCACGTTGGAGCCGTGCCGCCATCAGGGGCGCACCCCGCCGTGCACGGAGGCGTTGATCGGCGCCGGGGTCTCCGAGGTGGTGGCGGCGATGGCCGATCCCAACCCGCGAATGGCGGGTCGCGGGCTCGATCGTCTGCGCACGGCGGGGATTGCGGTGCGTGCGGGCCTGATGGAGGCGCAGGCGCGCGCGCTCAACCCCGGCTTCGTGCGGCGCATGGAGACGGGCCGCCCGCTGGTACGCTGCAAGTTGGCGATGAGCCTGGACGGGCGCACCGCGCTCGCCTCGGGCGTGAGCCGATGGATCACCGGCGAGGCCGCGCGCCGCGACGTGCAGTTCCTGCGCGCGCGCAGTTCGGCGATTCTGGTGGGGATCGGTACGGTGTTGGCCGACGACCCTTCGCTCACCGTGCGCCTGACGGCGAAAGACCTCGGGCTCGATCCGGATTTGGCGGTGCGTGCGCCGTTGCGGGTCGTGGCCGACGCGCATCTGCGTACGCCGCCGGCGGCCCGTATGCTAGGATTGCCGGGCGTTACCCTGATCGCGGCGGCCGGCGTGCAGGGTGCGCCGCGCGCGGCGTTGGAGGCGCGTGGCGCCGAAGTGGTCGCGTGCGGCGGCAATGGGGATCGGGTGGACCTGCGGCGGTTGCTGGCCGAGCTGGCGCGGCGCGAGGTCAACGAGCTGCTGGTGGAGGGCGGTGCCACGCTCGCCGGCGCGCTGCTCGAGGCGGGGCTGATCGACGAGTTGGTCGTCTATCTGGCGCCGCATTTATTGGGCGACGGCGCGCGCGGGCTGTTTCACCTGCCCGGCATCGCCGCCATGGCGCAACGGATCGACGTCGAGATCGTGGACGTGCGCGCGGTCGGGCGCGATTGGCGCATCGCGGCGCGGCCGGTTCCGCGTTGAGAGTTCATCGGGAAATCGGCGCCGGAGGATCGTTTTATAAGCCCCGGGCGCGCAGGATAGACCTACGACATGTTCACCGGGATCATCGAGGCCGTCGGGACGGTGGCGGCGATTGAGGGGCGCGGCGGCGACGCGTGGCTGCGCATCGCCGCCGGCGAGCTGGACCTCACCGACGTGGCGGTCGGTGACAGCATTGCGGTCAGCGGCGTCTGCCTGACGGCGGTGGCCCTGACGGATGACGGATTCCGGGCCGACGTCTCCGCCGAGACCCGCTCCCGGAGCTGCCTTGCGCACGTTGCGGTCGGCACGCCGGTGAACCTCGAGAAGGCGATGCTGCCCACCACCCGCCTCGGCGGGCATCTGGTCAGCGGCCACGTCGATGGGGTCGGTGAGGTGCTGGAGCGGCGCCCCGACGCGCGCTCGGTGCGCCTGCGCCTGCGCGCCCCGGCGCCGCTTGCACGCTATATCGCGGCCAAGGGATCGGTCTGTGTGGACGGGGTGAGCCTGACCGTCAACGAGGTGGCGGGGGCGGAGTTCAGCGTGAACATTGTTCCGCACACGCTCGATCACACCACGCTGGGGGCGTTCGCGCCCGGGCGCCGGGTGAACCTGGAGGTGGATTTGATCGCCCGTTACCTGGAGCGGCTGCTGGCGGGTGATGCGCCCGGCGCGCTCGACGATGCGGGGCCGACCCGCGAACTGCTGGTGCGGCACGGCTTCATCGGTTCCTGACCCGCCGCGCCGATTCGACCCACGCAACCGGACCCCCCCATGCCTTTGAATACCATCCCGGAGATCATCGAGGACATCCGCCACGGCCGGATGGTCGTCATCATGGACGATGAGGAACGCGAGAACGAGGGCGATTTGCTGATGGCCGCCTCCCTGGCCACGCCCGAGGACATCAATTTCATGGCGCGCTACGGGCGCGGTCTGATCTGCCTGCCCATGCCGAGCGAGCGCTGTCGGCAGCTGGGGCTGCCGCTCATGGTCTCGCGTACCGAATCGCTCTATCCCACCAATTTCACGGTATCCATCGAGGCCGCCAGCGGCGTCACCACCGGAATCTCGGCGGCGGACCGGGCGGTCACCGTGCGCGCCGCGGTGGCGCCGGACGCACGGCCGGAGGACCTGGTCTCGCCCGGTCACATCTTTCCGATCATGGCGCAGCCGGGCGGCGTGCTGACCCGGGCGGGTCATACCGAGGCCGGCTGCGACCTGACGGGGCTCGCAGGGCTCGAGCCGGCCGCGGTGATCGTCGAGATCCTCAACGAAGACGGCACCATGGCGCGGCGCCCGGAGCTGGAGGGGTTCGCCGCGCGGCATGGTCTCAAGATCGGCACGATCGCCGATCTGATCCGCTACCGGATCGCGCACGAGAAGACCGTGCAGCGTGTCGCCGAGTGCGACCTGGACACCGGCTTCGGGGCGTTCCGGGTCGTCAGCTACCAGGATCCGGTGGACGACCAAGTCCACTTTGCGATGGTCAGGGGCGCGATCGATCCGGCGCGCCCGGTCCTGGTCCGCGTGCAGGTGCTCGATACGCTGACCGACGTGCTGGGCATGGTGCATGGGCGCGGCGGTTGGACGCTGCATCGCGCGCTCGCCCGCGTGGCGCAGGAAGGCGAGGGCGTGGTGGTGGTGCTGCGCCACGGAGAAGATCCGCGTGCCCTGATCCGGCGCCTGCGGGATTGCAGCTTCGAGTCTTCCGAGTCGTCCCAACCCCCGGCCGGCGGCGCCGAGGACCTGCGCACGCTGGGGCTGGGCGCGCAGATCCTGAGCGACCTCGGGGTCCGGCGTATGCGCGTGCTGAGCGCACCGAAGAAGGTCCATGCCCTCTCCGGCTTCGGCCTGGAAGTCGTCGAGTACGTGGAGTGAGGGCCGACATCCCCACGGTTCGACCGCCCGTGTTTCTCGGTAGGGCGGGCCTCGGCCCGCCGACGACGTTGGGGATTTCGACGCTGTGGCGGCATCCGTGTCGACCCGATTAAGAAATGTCCCTTTTTCCCCCATCGGCCCCCGGCCTGAAATACTCTCTGTTCGACGGTCGCCCCGGCGTCCGGGCGGTTGGGTACGATAACGAACGGGGCCAAGGTGACCATCGGCATTCCCGGGGCGCAGAGACCGCCTATGCATTCAAAGGTGCCCGACCGCGATTACAGCAAGGTTCACGCGGAGGTCCAGCTCTGGTGGCCGCCGGGTTGCTCGACATCGGGGATGGCGGCGTGCAAGCGGATTATGAGGCGATAGAAACGAAGATCGCGATTTAAGGAACCCTCTTTTCCAGGTCCGTCCCGGGGACCCGGGCCACGGTCGGGCGCGCGGACCCCAAATACTCATATGTCAAGCCTGACCCCGCGTTCTCGGTTGACTGTAATGGGGACATGTAGAAGACGTATTATAGCTACGGTGTTTCGTAACTATATGATATATTACGCATCATTAGGGATCACCCTGCGGACATCAAAGCGGACATTTCAGCGGCCATGGACCGAGGTGAAAGCATCGGGTTGATGGAGCCACTGCTCATCGGCGAAAGCTCCCGCCATAGAAGCGGCCTCACCGATCTGACCGTCGAACTCGCGGCCAGGGCCGCCGGTTTACGTCGCAGCCTGCCGGAGGGCGTGCGCACGGCTCTGGCCGACTTGGTCCGGGCTATGAACTGCTACTACAGCAACCTGATCGAGGGCCATGACACGCACCCGGTTGAAATCGAGCGGGCGCTCAGGAACGATTACAGCACTGACGCGCGCAAGCGCGATCTCCAACTCGAAGCCAAGGCGCACATCACCGTGCAGCGCTGGATCGATGCCGGTGGCCTCGCAGGCCGAGCCGTCACGGTGGAAGGGATTCGCGAGGTTCACCGGCGCTTCGGCGAGCTGCTGCCGGAGGACCTGCTTTGGGTGCAAGACCCGGACACCGGCGAGCGCCTGAAGATTGTCCCCGGCGAACTCAGGCGCCGCGACGTGAAAGTCGGCCGGCACGTTGCGGTCAGCCCCGGCGCCATACCCCGGTTTCTCGCCCGTTTCGAGCGCGCTTACAGCCGCCTTGGCAAGACGGACGCGATCCCGGCCGCCGCCGCCGCCCATCACCGGCTCTTGTGGATCCACCCGTTCCTCGACGGCAATGGCCGCGTCGCGCGCCTGATGTCCCACGCCATGCTGCTGGAGACGTTGGATCCTGGCGGCATCTGGTCCATCGCGCGGGGCTTGGCGCGCAACGTCACAGCCTATAAGGGGCATCTGGCGTGCTGCGATCTGCCACGCCGCAACGACCTCGACGGCCGCGGTACCTTGAGCGAGGAGGCGCTGGCGGACTTCACCCGCTTTTTCCTCGAAGTGTGTATCGATCAGGTGAATTTCATGGAGGATCTGGTCCGGCCCGACCGTCTGCGCACGCGCATCCTCCTGTGGGCGGAAGAGGAAACGCGCCTCGGCAAGCTGCCATCCAAGGCCGGCAACATCCTCGAAGCGGTCCTTTACCGCGGCGAGATTCCGCGCGGCGACGTGGCTGATTTGCTCGGCATTACGGCGCGTCATGCACGTCGTATCGTCGCCTCACTGGTGGATTACAGCGTACTCACGTCGGAAAGCCCGCGCGCTTCCTTGCGGCTTACCTTCCCCGCGGCACTGGCGCCGCGCTGGATGCCCGGGTTGTTCCCGGAGAGGGCGGGATAGTTGTAGCCTACTGATCTTGGTGATGGATTCCGACGGCCTGCAGCGGAGTTATTTCATGGGCGAGAAGGTGTTGGGGTAAGTTCTGAACCTCCACACGGCTAAATCCGGGAAAGATCGGCACGCCATCCCCGGATTTCGCTACGCTTCATCCAGGCTGCCATGTCCACGTCGCCCGGACGCAGCCCGAAGGCCGACGCCGCGGCGGCGTTCGTTGAAGCGCGCACATCCCGCGTGTAGCATGGGCCGCACCCCGCGGACCGGGCGCCTTGGGGGCGCCGGCGGCAGGCGATCCGGAGTCTCAACGCATGACCCGAACCACGAAGACCGTCAGCGGTGAACTCACGGTGCGCGACGCCCGCTTCGCGCTGGTCGCCTCGCGATTCAACGCCTTTATCGTGGAGCGGCTCGTGGACGGGGCGGTGGACACCCTGGTGCGGCACGGTGCTTCGGAGAACGATCTGGAGATCGTGCAGGTGCCCGGGGCCTTCGAGCTCCCGTTGGCGGTGAAGCAGCTCGCCGCCGCGCACCGCTTCGATGCCATCGTCGTGCTCGGTTGTGTGATCCGCGGCGCCACTCCGCACTTCGATTATGTCGCCGGCGAGTGCGTGAAGGGCATCGCGGCTGTCTCCCTGGAGCATCAGATCCCGGTCGGGTTCGGTGTGCTCACCGTCGACAGCATCGAGCAGGCCATCGAGCGTGCCGGTGCCAAGGCGGGCAACAAGGGGGTGGATGCGGCGTTGTCGGCCATCGAGATGGTCGATTTACTGCGCCGGCTCGGTCGGTGACCGGATATGGCCGGACGCGGTGCGGTGGGCGGGGGTGCTCATCAGGCCCGCAGTTGGGCGCGTCGACGCGCCGTTCAGGCGCTGTATCAATGGGACCTGACCGGGCAGGATCTCACTGAGATCGAGGCCCAGTTCCATGGCGGGCAGGAGATGGACCGGGCCGACGTGGGGTACTTTCGGGAACTGCTCCACCAGGTGCCGGCGTGCCTCGATGAGCTGCGCGCGGCGCTCGCGCCGTGTCTGGAGCGCCCGTTCGAGGCGCTGGATCCCGTGGAGCGGACGATTCTGTTGATCGGCGGTTACGAACTCGGCCACCGGCGTGAGATCCCCTATCGTGTGGTGATCAGCGAGGCGGTCTCGCTGGCGCAGATGTTCGGCGCCGAGGACGGGTTCCGGTTCGTGAACGGGGTCCTGGACCGGTTGGCGCGGGCATTGCGTGCCGCGGAGACCGCCGGCGGGCGTTGAACGCGGTCCGGTGCCGCAGCCGGACTGCGCAGCGGAGCGATGCACGGGTGCCGAGTCGGCCCGCGATACTCATGTCCCTCGGTGAATTCGAATTGATCGAGCGCTTTTTCGCCCGCGCCGGCGAGCGGGCCCGCGTCGCCGGACGCCGCGCCGACGTGGTTGCCGGCATCGGCGACGATGCGGCCGTGCTGCGGGTCCCGGAGGGCGCGGAACTGGTGGCGGCCACCGATACCCTGATCGCCGGCGTGCATTTCCCGGTGGATACCGCGCCCGATGCGATCGGTCACAAGGCCCTCGCGGTCAATCTCAGCGACCTCGCGGCCATGGGCGCGGAACCGGCTTGGGCGATGCTCGCGCTGACCCTGCCGGAGGCGGATGAGGCGTGGTTGGGAGAGTTCGCGCGCGGCTTCCTGGCCCTGGCCGGACGCCATCGGGTGGCCCTGGTCGGCGGCGACACCACGCGCGGGCCGCTGAGCATCACGGTGCAGGCCCTCGGCTGGGTACCGAGGGGGAGTGCGTTGCGCCGTGCCGGGGCGCACCCCGGCGATCACCTCTACGTCACCGGGACGCTCGGCGACGCGGCCCTTGCACTGGAGGGCCTGCGGGGAACGCGTCGGGTGCCGCGCGCCGTACTCGCCGCGCTGCGCCGGCGCCTGGACCGGCCTGAGCCGCGCATCGGGGCCGGGCTCGCCCTGCGCGGTGTGGCGAGCGCGGCGATCGATGTCTCCGACGGGCTGCTCGCGGATGCCGGCCATCTGGCACGCGCCGGCGGGGTCGGGATCACGGTGTGGCCGCAGGCGCTGCCCCGGTCGGCGGACTATCGTACCGCGAGCAACGGGGAAGAGGACTGGGAGGCGGCCCTGAGCGGCGGGGACGACTACGAACTGTGTTTCTCGGTGCCGCCGGGGCGCGAGGAGGCCCTGCGCGCGCTCGGCTGCCCGGTCACCCGGATCGGGGTGGTGGAGGCGGGCTCAGGCGTGCGTTGCCTGCGCCGGGACGGATCGCCGCTGCACCCGGCGCAGGTGGGCTATACCCACTTTCCCGGAGCGCAGACGTGAGTCCGCATCGTTCGGGGCCGGCGCCCGCGATCCCCCGCGGGTTGTGGCGCCGGCCGACGGCCTTCCTGGCGCTGGGCCTCGGCGCCGGGTTCTCGCCCTACGCGCCGGGTACGGCGGGTACCGTGGTCGGGGTGGCCGTCTATCTGGTGCTGGCCTCGCTCGCACCGGGTCTGCGCGTGGCCGCGGTGGCGCTGTTGTTCGTGCTCGGTATAGGGCTGTGCGCGCGCGCCGCACGGATCCTCGGCGTCCACGACCATCCCGCCATCGTCTGGGACGAGATCGTCGGCTTCCTGGTCACCATGCTGCCCGCCCCCGGCGGTTGGCCCTGGATCGGAGCCGGTTTCGTGTTGTTTCGCTTGTTCGACATATTCAAGCCGTGGCCGATCCGCTGGCTCGACCGGAACGTGCCCGGCGGGCTGGGTATCATGATCGATGATTTGGCGGCGGGAATCTGCGCGGGGGCGGTGTTGTGGGTTCTGGCGCGGTTCGTGTTCGCCTGAGCGCCGCACCTGAACCGCACGGGTTCCATCGCCGGCGGGTCATCTGTATGATGGATTTCTCTGCGGCGCGCGCTGCAGAGGCGGGTTCGGGCCGTGGGGGGCTGCCGTGCCCGTTGTGCCGCGCCGCCCACGGGGTCGATTGCCGTTTCCGCCTTCGCCCGGGAGAACGCGACGTCTATGGTTAATGCCGACAACGGTACAATCCTGGTCGCCATCGACGGTTCTACCAACTCGCTCATGGCCGCGGGGGTCGGGGCGCGTCTGGCGCGGCTGTTGAACGTACATTTGGGGCTGATCTATGTCCTCGACGTGCCGGCGCTGAGTTTCTGGGCCGGGATCGAGACGCGCATGAAGGAGGACATCCGCCGTCAGGCGGAGGCCACTCTGACCGAGATCTCCGGGAAGATCGCCCGGATCTGCGAGGTCGTGCCGGAGTTCTACATCGTCGAAGGCATGCCCGAGGAGGAAATCCTCAGAGTGGTCAAGGAAGACCCGCAGGTCCAGATGGTGGTGGCGGGGCGGCGCGGCGTGGCGAGCGAGAAAAAGTCGCAGTTGCGGCTGCGCCGCGTGAGCGGACACTTGGGCGCGAAACTCTCGGAACTGCTGCCGGTGCCGGTCCTGCTGGTCCCGCCGGACGTTCCGGAATCCCACATCTGCAGCGCCATGTCGGAGTTCCGGAGCACGCCGTCGGGCGGTCGGGATAACCGATAAAATCCGGATAGATTCGGTGCGGTCCGTGCGGTCGCGCCCCGTTCGTGAGTCTGGGGAACCATTCGCATGGAGATCTTCCTGCCCATCGCCCACATGGACGTGAACCTGTGGATGATCCTGCTGTTCGGCGGTGTGGTGGGGCTGTTGTCCGGGCTCGTCGGCGTCGGCGGCGGGTTTCTGATCACGCCCCTGCTGATCTTTATCGGGGTCCCTCCCATCGTCTCGGTGGCCACCGGCGCCGCGCAGATCGTCGGCACCTCGGCGGCCGGCAGCTATGCGCACTGGCGGCTCGGCAACATCGACTTCGGAATGGCGATCTTTCTGCTGCTCGGAAGCTGGACCGGCGGAATCGTCGGTGTGTACGTCGCGCGGGCTCTGCACCAGGGCGGTGATTTCGGCAACATCGTCACCTTTCTGTACGTCGGGCTGCTGGGGGTGGTCGGCAGTTCGATGCTGATCGAGTCGCTTCGTGCCGTGCGCGGATCCGCCGCCGCGGTTGCGGCGGGCGCCAAGGGCACTGCGGATGCCAAGGACGGCGGGGGACTCGGCTCGAGGTTCGTTGCGTTCGCCGAGCGCTTGCCGCTACAGCACGAGTTCCCGGTATCGGGTCTGCGCACCTCGCTGCTGGTGCCGATCATTCTGGGCGCGGCCGTGGGCGTGCTGACTTCGCTGATGGGGGTCGGCGGCGGTTTCATCATGGTTCCGGTGATGATCTACCTGCTGAAGATGCCCACCAAGGTGGTCGTGGGCACGTCGCTCTTCCAACTGCTGTTCACCACCGCTGTGGTGAGTGCAATGCAGGCGGGGGTCAACCACGCGGTGGATCCGTTCCTCGCACTCCTGCTGATCGTCGGCTCCGCGATCGGTACCCAATGGGGGACGCGCCTGAGCGTGCGCCTGCCGGCCGAGCGCCTGCGCCTGGTGTTGGCGCTGGTCGTGGTGGTGGTGGCCCTGAAGATGTTGGCCGACATCCTGGTCACGCCGCAGGACATCTACGACCTTTCCGTGTTGCGCGGATGAGGACCGTCGCACTCACGATGCTGCTCCTGGCGGCGGTGTTCGGGTCCGCGCACGCCGCGGAGCGGGGCCTCGTCACACAGATCGGCACCGACCACGTTAATGTCACCACACGCTTCGCCGGTCAGAAGATCCTGATCTTCGGGGCGCTTTCCCGCCGTGGCCAGATCCTCATCAAGGTCAGTTCGCCCGCCCAGCCGGTGGCGCTGTCGCGCAAGGCGCAATACGGCCCGTTCTGGCTCAACAGCGACAAGATGGTCATTTCCACCGCGCCCGGGCTGATCTATCTGCTGGCCTCGGCGCCGGTCGGGAAGCTGCTCGACGAGGCGCAACGCAGGCGCTACGGGCTGACGTTGCACCACGCCGTGGCGCACCTGAGTGTGCCCCATGTGCCGGCCGGCATGAAGGACTGGCGTGAGGCCCTGATCCGGGCCAAGCGGCGCGACGGTTACTATCGCGAGGACGGCAGCGCCGTGAGCCTGGTGCGCGATCGGCTGTTCTACGCCAGCGTGGAGCTGCCGGCTAAGATCCCGCTCGGGCGCTACGATCTGGAGATCTACCTGATCCGCGACGGGCGGATCGTCTCCCGCCAGCTGCGTACCGTGAATGTACGCGAGGTCCGGCTGGAGCGCTGGGTGTCGGACGTGGCGCAAGATCACCCCTGGCTGTTCGGGGTCGCGTTCACGCTCCTCGCCATGGCGCTTGGTCTGGTGCTCGGCATCGCCCTGCGCCGCGACGGCGAGTCCTGATCGGATCCCCTTGAACCCCTCCCCGGAATCCGTCCCCGCCGGGTGATCGAGCGATGCACGTGGGCGGGCCTCGGCCCGCCGGCGGCGCCCGGGATTTTGGCGCCGTTGCGGATTTCAACGGCACCGGCCGGGCTTGCCCGGCGCCGTGGGCGGCTGTCGCCGGTGTGGGGGCGGTCAACCCGCAGGGGGGCGGCTGGGGGACCGGGGGTCGTCGGTACCATCGTCGTCGAGGGTCTTGTCGCGCTGGATCATCGCGTAGGCGGAATGATTGTGGATGGACTCGAAGTTCTCCGATTCCACGACATAGGCCTCGATGCGTCCATCCTCGTTCAGGCGCACGGCCACGTCGCGCACCATGTCCTCGACGAACTTCGGGTTGTCGTAGGCGCGCTCGGTGATGTACTTCTCGTCGGGTCGTTTGAGCAGGCCGTAGAGTTCGCAGGAGGCCTCTTTCTCCACCAGATCGATCAATTCCTCGATCCAGATGAAGCCGCGGGTGCGGGCCATGATGGTCACATGGGATCGCTGATTGTGCGCGCCGTAGTCGGAGATCTCCTTGGAGCAGGGGCACAGACTCGTCACCGGTACGACCACGCGGATGTGGGTGTGCACGGCCCCGTCGCGGATCTCGCCGATGAGGCTCACATCGTAGTCCATCAGGCTCTTCACCTTGGTCACCGGCGCCGTCTTGGTGACGAAGTACGGGAAGCGCATCTCGATATGCCCGGAACCCACCTCGAGGACGCCGGTCATCTCGCGCAGCATATCCTTGAAGGATTGAACGCTGATCTCACGCTCGTGGCGGTTGAGGATCTCGACGAACCGCGACATATGCGTGCCCTTGAAGTCGTGGGGCAGATTCACGTACATGTTGAAGGTGGCGATGGTGTGCTGCTCGCCCTCCGAGCGGTCCTTGACACGCACCGGGTGGCGGATCGCCTTGATCCCGACCTTGTTGATGGCGATCCGGCGCGTGTCGGCACTGCTCTGCACGTCGGCGATGGTCGCGGGGTCACCCGGGGCCGGATTGGTCGCTTTCATCGTCTCAGGATTCCTCTGTGTAACGTACGCACGCGCGATCGGTTTCCCACAGTGTCACCGCCCGGACCCGCACACGCTCGTTGTCGAGCCGCTCGGCCAACCCCCGGTAAAACCACGCGGCCAGGTTCTCCGCGGTCGGGTTGATCCGGTCGAACGGTTCGATCTCGTTCAGGTACCGGTGATCGAGCCGCCCCGCCAGTTCCCGGGCGGCGCCCTTGATGACCTTGAAGTCGACCCCCATGCCGACTTCGTCCAGCGCCCGCGCCTCCACTTCCACTTCCACCTTCCAATTATGCCCGTGCATGCGGGCGCAGACCCCCGCGTACCCCGGCAGTGTATGGGCGGAGGCGAAGTCCGTCAGGATCCGCAGAGTGTAGTGTGCCGCCATAGAGAGGTTGACAAAAACGCTAAGATATTAGTCGGCTTTGCGCGATTTGGCAATGCGCGCCCTCGCCGTCCAGGTATTCCTGGACCGACCGACGGATACCCGCCGCATCCAGCCTGCACTCCGTCAGCTGCTGTTCGTGGGTGGCGTGGTCCAGAAACCGGTCCGGGAGTCCCAGGTGCAGTATCGGGATATTGATGCCATGGGCGGCGAGGCATTCGCTCACCGCCGATCCGGCACCCCCGGTCGCCGCGTGTTCCTCGGCGGTGACCAGCACGTCGTGGCGCTCGGCGAGATCCAGTACCAGGTCCGCGTCCAGCGGCTTGACGAAGCGCATATTGGCCACGGTGGCGTTCAGCGCCTCGCCGGCCTCCAGACAAGGGGTCAGCAGGCTGCCGAACGCCAGCAGGGCGACGCGTCGTCCCTCGCGGCGGATCTCGCCTTTCCCCAGGGGCAGCGGGTCGAGGCCGGTTTCGATCTCTGTGCCGGGCCCACGGCCGCGCGGATAGCGCACCGCGGCGGGACCGTCGTGGTGGAAACCGGTGCTGAGCATGCGTCGGCACTCGTTCTCGTCGGCGGGCGCCATTACCACCAGGTTGGGGATACAGCGCAGGTAGGCGAGGTCGAAGCTCCCGGCATGGGTCGCCCCGTCGGCCCCGACCAGCCCGGCGCGGTCGATGGCGAACAGCACCGGGAGGTTCTGGATCGCCACGTCGTGGATCAACTGGTCGTAGGCGCGCTGCAGGAAGGTGGAATAGATGGCGACCACGGGCTTCAGGCCTTCGCAGGCGAGACCCGCGGCCAGGGTGACCGCGTGCTGTTCCGCGATACCCACGTCGAAATAGCGGCCCGCAAACCGTTCGGAGAATTCGACCAGTCCCGAGCCCTCGCGCATCGCCGGTGTAATGGCCACCAGCGCCGGGTCGCGGTCGGCCATGTCGCACAGCCAGCGGCCGAAGACCTGCGTGTAGGTGGGACCCGCAGCGGGCGCCTTGGGCGCCTCCCCGGTCTGCGGGTCGAAGGCGGTGACGCCGTGGTAGGCGAGGGGGTCGCGCTCGGCCGGCGCAAAGCCCTTCCCCTTGCGCGTGACGACGTGGAGCAGGCGCGGGCCTTCGAGTTCGCGCAGGTTGCGCAGTGTCCGGACCAGTCCCGGCAGGTCGTGCCCGTCGATCGGGCCGATGTAGTTGAACCCGAGTTCCTCGAACAGCGTGCCGGGGACCAGCATGCCCTTCATGTGTTCCTCGGCGCGGCGCGCGAACTCCTTCACGGGGGGCACATGCCGCAGGACGCTCTTGCCGCCCTCGCGCATCGTGGAATAGAACTTGCCGGACAGGACCCGCCCCAGATGTTTTTGGAGGCCGCCGACGTTGGGTGAAATGGACATGTCGTTGTCGTTCAGCACCACCAGCAGGTTCGCGTGCAGGTCGCCGGCGTGGTTCAGTGCCTCGAAGGCGAGGCCCGCAGTCATCGCCCCGTCGCCGATCACCGCCACCGCCTTGCGCGCGGCACCGGTGTGCCGCGCGGCCAGCGCCATTCCCAGCGCGGCGCTGATGGAGGTGCTGGAGTGGCCGACGCCGAAAGTGTCATAGGGACTCTCGTTGCGCTTCGGGAAGCCCGAGAGCCCGCCGGCCCGGCGCAGTGTGCCCATGGCCTCCCGGCGCCCCGTGAGGATCTTGTGCGGATAGCTCTGGTGGCCGACGTCCCAGACGAGACGGTCGTCGGGAGTATCGAACACGTAGTGCAGGGCGATCGACAGCTCCACGGTCCCGAGCCCCGCCGCGAGGTGGCCGCCGGTGCGCGCGACCGATTCGACCAGAAAGGCGCGCAGCTCACGGGCCAGCTCTTCGAGCCGGTCCTCGGGCAGCGCGCGCAGGTCGTCCGGCGCGTCGATCGAGGCGAGCAGGGGATATCGGGAATCGTTGGTCATGCGATGCGCACCGGTCAATACGGCATTATTGGGCAGGGGACGCGCGGCGGCAACCGCCGCCGCGCCGCTCAGTGATTGCGCTCCACGGTATAGGAGGCGATCCAGCGCAACGGATCGGCCCGCTCGTCGAGCGACGCCAAGGCATCCATGGTCTCGGCGAACAGCTCGCGGGCCCGCGCCTTGGCCGGTTCCAGCCCGAGGATCGCCGGATAGGTCGGTTTCGCGCGCGCCGCGTCCGCCCCCCGGGTCTTGCCGAGCGTCCCGGTCTCGCCCTCCACGTCGAGGATGTCGTCACGAATCTGAAACGCAAGCCCGATACACTTGGCGTAGTGGTCCAGCTTGGCGAGCAGCGCCTCGTCCACAGCCGGCGAGCTGTAGGCCCCGAGCAGCACGCCGGCACGGATCAGCGCACCGGTCTTGTGGATGTGCATGTCCTCGAGTTCGGCCAGATTCAGGGTGCGGCCCTTGGCGGCGAGGTCGATGGCCTGCCCCCCCGCCATGCCCCGGGAGCCGGAGGCCGTGGCCAGGGTCTCGACCATGCGCAGCCGCGCTTCGGCGGATACGCGCAGGGCCGGGTCATGGGCGAGGGCGTGGAAGGCGAGGGACTGGAGGGCGTCGCCGACCAGCAGTGCCGTGGCCTCTCCATAGGCGCGGTGGCAGGTGGGCTTGCCACGGCGCAGGTCGTCGTCGTCCATGGCCGGCAGGTCATCGTGCACCAGGGAATAGGCATGGATCAGCTCGACGGCGCAGGCCGAGGCATCGAGTGTCGAGGCGGGGGTGTCCAGCGCCGCCCCCGCGGCATACACCAAGGCCGGGCGGATGCGCTTGCCGCCGCCGAGGACCGCATAGCGCATGGCCTCGTGCAGATGGGCGGGGTGAGTATCCGCGGTGGGCAGCCAGCGCTCCAGGGCCCGTTCGACCCGGGCTTGATGAAAGCGCAGCCACTCCTGGAAGGGGTTGGGCTTATTCTTCACTGGCGAATGGGACTGTCTCGGCGCGGCCCTCTGTCCGGACCAGCTGCTCGACCTTCTGCTCGGCTTCCTTGAGGGTGCGCTGGCAGGCGCGAGTCAGCTCGATGCCCCGTTCAAAGCACTTCAAGGATTCCTCCAGGGTCAGTTCTCCCTGCTCCATCCGCGACACCAATTCCTCCAGCTCTTTCAGGGCCTGTTCGAAGCCCAGGGGCGGATTGGGTTTTTTGGCCACGGCTTGAAACTCCGGAAAATCGAGCCTACGTTACCCCAGCGTTCCCGGGTGGGTCAAATAAGCCCCACATTTCCCGCCGTGGGCGCGGCAGGTCCACTCGGCGTCGATTTGTATTGACTAATCCTTTTTCACGGGTTAGGGTTACCTCGAGATTTAGACATGATCTAAATCAGGGGCGCGGCGTATGCCGCCTGATACCTTGTTCTTCACCCGAATCGACGGAGGGTACCTTCCATGGAACTCAAGGGAAGTAAGACGCAGGACAACCTCAAGGCCGCCTTCGCCGGGGAATCCCAGGCCAACCGTCGCTATCTCTACTTCGCCTCCAAGGCGGACATCGAAGGGTACAACGACGTGGCCGCGGTATTTCGCTCCACGGCCGAAGGGGAGACCGGGCACGCGTTCGGACACATGGAGTATCTGGAGGCGATCGGCGATCCGGTCACCGACCGGCCCATCGGAGGCACGGCGGACAATCTCAAGTCGGCAATCGCCGGCGAGACCTACGAGTACACGGACATGTATCCGGGCATGGGCAAGAGTGCCCGCGACGAGGGATTCGACGAGATCGCCGATTGGTTCGAGACCCTGGCCAAGGCGGAACGCTCGCATGCCAACCGATTCCAGAAGTCTCTGGACGCGCTGGAGGACTGAGGCGATCCGTGTTGCGGGGGGGCCGTTCGCCCGGCCCCCTCGTTCTTGATCCTGGAAACACCGCGTGCCGCGCCCTCGCGGCACCAGAGGAATCCGCACATGTCCACGCCCACGAAGGAAGGGGTTCGGGAAGGCAGCCTGGAGATGCCGCAACGCCATCCGCTCGGGTGGCGTGAGCCGGATTTCTACAATGAGCCGGCGTTGCTCGAGGAAATGGAGCGGCAGTTCGACATCTGCCACGGGTGCCGGCGCTGCATCAGCCTGTGCCAGGCGTTCCCGGCGTTGTTCGATCTCATCGACGAGTCCGGGACCCTGGAGGTCGACGGCATCGACAAGGCCGACTACTGGAAGGTGGTCGACCACTGTTACCTGTGCGACCTGTGTTTCATGACGAAGTGTCCCTACGTGCCGCCGCACGAATGGAACATGGACTTTCCGCACCTGATGCTGCGGGCCAAGGCCTTTCGCTTTCACCGCGACGGGGCCCGGTTCCGTGACCGGCTGCTGACCTCGACCGACGCGGTCGGCCGCCTCGCGGGCATCCCGGTGGTGGCGCAGACCGTGAACGCCGCCAACCGCAACGCGGCGGCCCGGCGGGTTCTCGAACGCACCCTCGACGTGCACGCCGACGCGCCGCTGCCCGAGTACCAGGCCCGGCCGCTGCGCCGTCGCCCGGCGGCCCGCCGCGCGCCGCCGAACGCGACGCCCGAGCCCGCGGGACCCACGCGCGGGCGCGTGGCGCTCTACGTGACCTGCTACGGCAACTACAACGAACCGGGGCTTGCCGAGGACCTGATCGCCGTGTTCGAGCACAATCGCATCCCGGTGCGGCTGGTCGAGCGTGAGCGTTGCTGCGGCATGCCCAAGCTCGAGTTGGGCGATCTGGAGGCGGTCGAGCGGCTCAAGGAACAGAATATCCCGATGCTTGCGCGCCACGTCGAAGAGGGTTGGGACCTGGTCGCCCCGATGCCCTCGTGCGTGCTGATGTACAAGCAGGAGTTGCCGCTGTTGTTCCCGGACGATCCGCAGGTGCTGCGGGTACGCGATGCGATCTTCGACCCGTTCGAGTATCTGATCCTGCGTCACCGCCACGGCAAGCTCGATACCGGGTTCCGCAATCCGCTCGGCAGCATCGTCTACCAAGCGGCTTGTCACCTGCGTGTGCAGAACATGGGGCTCAAGACCCGCGAATTGCTCTCCCTGGTGCCCGATACCCGTATCGAGGTGATCGAGCGTTGCTCCGGCCACGACGGGACCTACGCGGTGAAGCGTGAGACCCACGAGTTCTCGATGAAGATCGGCCGCCCGGTCGTGGAACGGGTGCGCAAGTCCGCCCCCGACCACTATACGAGCGACTGCGCACTCGCCGGGCACCAGATCGCCCACGGCCTCGGCGAGGGGCGGGGCCCGGAACACCCGCTGCACCTGCTGCGCATGGCCTACGGCATCTGAAAGTCCCCGACGGGCTCCCGGGCGACGCGTGACCCGACTCCATTAAAGGCGACCCATGCAGAAGCTTACCCGTGAAGACCTCTACCCGCTCGAGCGCTATTCGGAGCTGCGCCCGGAGTTCCGCGCCCGGGTGATGGCCCACAAGCGCGACCGCAGGCTTCCCCTGGGTCCGAACCTGGTCCTGTATTTCGAGGACCGCCTGACCATGCAGTACCAGATCCAGGAGATGCTGCACGCCGAGCGCATCTTCGAGGCCGCCGGCATCCAAGGGGAACTGGACGCCTATAACCCCCTGATCCCCGACGGCGGCAACTGGAAGGCGACCCTGATGGCGGAGTTTCCGGACGCCGTCGAACGCCGGCGCGCGCTGGCCCGGCTGGTGGGAATCGAGGACCGGGTGTGGCTGCGCGTGCAGGGTTTCGACCCGGTCTACGCGATCGCCGACGAGGACCTGGAGCGGGACACCCCGGAGAAGACCTCGGCGGTGCATTTCGTCCGCTTCGAACCGACCCCGGAGATGGCGGCGGCGGCCAAAGCGGGCGCCGCGCTCGCCGCGGGCGTCGATCACGAACACTACCGCCATACGGCCGATCCGATGCCCGAGCCGGTGCGGGCGTCGCTGATGCGCGACCTCGCCTGATGCGCGGGCGCGGACCACCCTTGCCGTCGAGGGCCGTGCCGTACGAACCCCGGGTCCGGCCCTTGTCTGGGGGTGGCGCTTCGCGGACAATGGCGCGCGTGAAGCCGCGATTGCCCACTGTCCGATCCGCGACCTACGCCGTCGGCTCCGGCGCCGGGCCGTTCGAGGGGATCGACCGTCCACACCGGCGCCCGGAGACCCAAGGCGGTGCGGGGGACTATCGTCGCGTGTTGTACCGCAACTGTCTCTGTGACTCCTTCGGTCCGCCGCATGCGCCGCGGGCGTTGCGCGGATCCGGTGCGCCGGAATACTCCGATGAGCCCTGAGCGCCGCCCGGCCATAGCGTCCCGTCGATGAACAGTGTCTACGATGCCTCCGCGATCGAGGTCCTGAGCGGTCTCGATCCGGTACGCCGCCGCCCCGGGATGTTCACCGATACGGCGCGTCCCAACCACCTCGCTCAGGAGGTGATCGACAACGCCGTCGACGAGGCGATCGTCGGTTACGCCCGCGGCATCGACGTCACCCTCTACAAGGACGGCTCGCTGGAGGTGCGCGACGACGGGCGCGGCATGCCGGTCGATCCGCACCCCGTGGAGAAGCTCCCGGGCGTGGAGGTGATCCTCACGCGGCTGCACGCCGGCGGCAAGTTCTCGAACAAGAACTACCGCTTCTCCGGCGGGCTGCACGGGGTGGGAGTCTCCGTGGTCAACGCGCTCTCGACGCGGCTCGAGGTGCGGGTGCGGCGCGGCGGCTTGGAATACCACATGGCCTTCGCCAACGGCAAAAAGGCCTCCGACCTGACCGTCATCGGCAAGGTGGGGCGCGGCAATACCGGTACCTCGGTGCGCTTCTGGCCGGACCCGGCGTACTTCGACTCTCTGCGTTTCTCGGTGGCGCGCCTGACACACATCCTGCGCGCGAAGGCGGTGCTGTGCCCCGGGCTGCGCGTGCGTTTCCGCGACGAGGCGCGCGAGGAGCAGACCGAATGGTGCTACCGGGACGGATTGCGCCAGTACCTGCTCGATGCGTTGGGCGCGATCGAGCGGATCCCGGAGGAGGCCTTCACCGGCACCCTGGAGGGTAACCGCGAGGCCGCCGAGTGGGCGCTGGTGTGGTTGCCGGAGGGCGGCGAGCCGGTGGCCGAGAGCTATGTGAACCTGATCCCCACCGTCCAGGGCGGCACGCACGTCAACGGCCTGCGCGGCGGGCTCACGGAGGCCGTGCGCGAGTTCTGCGAGTTTCGCAACCTGCTGCCGCGCGGCGTTCGCGTGGCGCCCGAAGACGTCTGGGGACGCGTGAGCTACATCCTGTCCGTGAAGATGCAGGACCCGCAGTTCACGGGGCAGACCAAGGAGCGCCTCGCCTCCCGCGAGTGCGCCGCGTTCGTCTCCGGCGTGGTCAAGGACGCCTTCGGCCTGTGGCTCAACCAGCACACCGAGGTGGGCGAGCGCATTGCGCAACGGGTCATTCAGAGCGCGCAGGCGCGCCTGCGCGCCGGCAAGAAGGTGGCACGCAAGCGGGTGACGAGCGGGCCGGCGCTACCCGGCAAGCTCGCCGACTGTACCGCACAGGATCCCGGGCGTACCGAGTTGTTCCTGGTCGAGGGCGATTCGGCCGGCGGTTCCGCCAAGCAGGCCCGCGACCGCGAGTTCCAGGCGGTGATGCCGCTGCGCGGCAAGATCCTCAACACCTGGGAGGTCACCCCCGACCAGGCGCTCGCTTCGAACGAGGTCAACGACATCGCCCAGGCCCTCGGCGTGGAGCCGGGCATCGGCGACCTGGAGGGGTTGCGCTACGGGAAGGTCTGCATCCTGGCCGACGCCGATTCCGACGGCAAGCACATCGCCACGTTGCTCTGCGCGCTGTTCGTGCGCCACTTCCGCAACCTCGTGCGGGCCGGCCACGTGTTCGTGGCGATGCCCCCGCTCTACCGGATCGACGCGGGCAAGGAGGTCTTCTACGCCCTGGACGAGGCCGAGCGCCAGGGGGTGCTCGACCGGATCGCCGCCGAGCGGATCAAGGGCAAGGTGAGCGTCACCCGTTTCAAGGGGCTCGGGGAGATGAACCCCATGCAGCTTCGCGAGACCACCATCGCACCGGAAACCCGGCGCCTGGTGCAGCTCGTGCTGGACGTCGAGGACGACACCGACCGGCTCCTGGACATGCTGCTGGCCAAGCGTCGCGCCGCCGATCGCAGGGCGTGGCTGGAGGAGAAGGGCAACTTGGCGGACACGTAATGAGTCCCCCGCCGCGTCGGCACCCGGCTGGACTCCGCCCGCCGGCGCCGCTATGGGTACGACGGTGCCCGCCGTGACGGATCCCGATTCCATGACGCCGGTCCGGAAATCCGGGTGACGGGCGGTTCAGCGAGGAGATCACGCGAGATGTCGACCACGCAACCACCGCACATCCCCGAGGGGGTGGAGCGGATCCCGCTCAAGGTCTTCACCGAACAGGCGTACCTCGACTACTCGATGTACGTGATCCTGGACCGCGCCCTGCCGCATGTGGGCGACGGCCTCAAGCCGGTGCAGCGGCGCATCGTCTACGCCATGTCGGAATTGGGCCTCGACGCCGCCGCCAAGCACAAGAAGTCCGCGCGCACCGTCGGCGACGTCATCGGCAAGTTCCATCCCCACGGCGACAGCGCCTGCTACGAGGCGATGGTGCTCATGGCGCAACCGTTCGCCTACCGCTATCCGCTGGTGGACGGGCAGGGCAACTGGGGGGCCCCGGACGACCCGAAGTCGTTTGCGGCCATGCGCTACACCGAGGCGCGGCTCGCACCGTTCGCCGAGCTGCTGCTGCGCGAACTCGGCCAGGGCACGGTGGATTGGGCGCCGAACTTCGACGGTACGCTGGAGGAACCGCTGACGCTGCCCGCGCGCCTGCCGAACGTGCTGCTCAACGGCGTCACCGGGATCGCCGTGGGCATGGCGACCGACATCCCGCCGCACAACCTGCGCGAGGTGGCGAGTGCCTGCGTGCGCCTGCTCGATGACCCCGGGGCGGACGTGGACCGGCTCTGCGAGCATATCCTCGGCCCGGATTTTCCGACCGAGGCGGAGATCATCACCGGCGCCGATGAGATCCGGGCCATGTACCGCTCGGGCGTGGGCAGCGTGCGCGCCCGAGCGCGCTACGAGCGGGATAACGGCGATATCGTCATCACGGCGCTGCCGTTCCAGGTCTCGGGCAGCCGCGTGCTGGAGCAGATCGCGGTCCAGATGCGGGTGCGCAAACTGCCGATGGTCGAGGACCTGCGCGACGAGTCCGACCACGAGAACCCGACGCGGCTGGTGATCGTGCCGCGTTCCAGCCGCGTCGACGCCGAGGCCCTGATGGCGCACCTGTTCGCCACTACGGACCTCGAACGCAGCTACCGCGTGCAGTGCAACGTCATCGGTCTCGACGGCCGCCCGCATATCCGCGATCTGCGCACGCTGCTCGTCGAATGGCTCGATTTCCGCACCGCCACCGTGCGCCGGCGCCTGGAGTACCGGCTGGAGAAGGTCCGCCGGCGACTGCATATCCTCGAAGGCCTGTTGGTCGCATTCCTGAACCTCGACGAGGTGATCGTGATCATCCGCCGCGAGGACCGGCCGAAACCGGTGCTGAGGGAACGCTTCGGACTCTCCGATGCGCAGGCCGAGGCGATCCTGGAGTTGAAACTGCGTCACCTGGCGCGACTCGAGGAGCGACGCATCCGCGGCGAGCAGCAGGCGTTGGCCGTCGAGCGGGACGGGCTGGAGAAGACGCTGGCCTCGCGGCGCCGGCTGAAGGCGCTCATCCGCAAGGAGATCCTGGAGGACGCCGAGCGCTACGGGGACGCGCGCCGCGCGCCGATCGTCGCCCGGCCCGCGGCGCGGGCCTTCGATGAGGCCGCACTGATTCCCAGCGAACCGGTGACGGTGGTGCTCTCCGAGCGCGGCTGGGTGCGCGCGGCCAAGGGGCACGACATCGATCCCGCGACCTTGAGCTACAAGGCCGGCGATGCCTTTCGCAGCGCTGCGCGCGGGCGCGGCAACCAGCTCGTGGTGTTCCTCGGTTCGACGGGCCGCAGTTTCGCACTCCCCGCCCACGGCCTGCCATCGGCGCGCGGCCAGGGCGAGCCGCTGAGCGGGCGGTTGAACCCGCCCGACGGGAGCACCTTCGCGGGCGTGATCTTCGGCGAGCCCGACGAGTACTGCCTGCTCGCGACCGACGCCGGCTATGGATTCATCGCGCGTATCGCCGACCTGCTCACTCGCAACCGCTCCGGCAAGGTGGTGCTCTCGGTCCCGAAGGGTGCGGACGTGCTCGCGCCCCGGGCGCCGACGGACCCGGACGCACCCCTGATCGCGGCGGTCTCCAGCGCCGGACACCTGCTCGTGTTCCCCGCCGCCGACCTGCCGCACATGAGTAAAGGCAAGGGCAACAAGATCCTCGACATCCCCGCCGCGAAGCGCGCCGCCGGAGAGGAACGCATGGTCGGTGCGATCGCGGTGCCGCAAGGCGCGAGCCTGGTGCTCGCCTGCGGCCGGCGCCGCCTCACCCTCAAGCCCGCGGACCTCGAACACTACCGCGGCGAACGCGGCCGCCGCGGCCGCAAGCTGCCGCGCGGCTTTCAGCGCGTCGACACCATCGCCGTAGAATAGACGCCACCGGCCCCGATCGTCGTTGCCGTCGCGACGGATACCGACGCGGGGTTCCCGGCGCCTTCTCCCGGATCCCGTGTAGCCCGAATGCAGGCCGCAGGCCGAAATCCGGGGATGCGGTGCCCGGAAGGACCGCATCCCGGATTCCGCTTCGCTTCATCCAGGCTACATTCGCTGCCCGCCAGGGAAGTGCGAAGCACGAGGCGGGTAGTCCCCGGGAGGCGTAGGGCGCGGGCGTGTCGCCGGAGTGGCGGAGCGAAAGGTCCCGAAGCCGCGGAGGCGATATGCAAGCGCATCCGGAACGCCGTCCAGCCATTGTGGGAGTCGTCGCGGAGGGCTTCCCAACGAGGAAGTCCGGAGCGGCGACGGACGCAGGGCGGCCGGGGCCCAAAAGCTTGTCGCGTAGGCGAGTCGATTTTGGGACTGGGATGTCCCAAAATCTTTCACGAGGTAGCGACACCCCGCGGGAGACCCGGATCAGGGCGGTAGGGCGCGGCGAATTGCGCGGAATGGAAAACAACGCCGGCCGGGTTTGTCCGCCGGCAGTCAGGACGCCGGCGCGGGCGGCGTCTTCGGTGCCTGTCGCTTGAGTTCGCGCAGCTTGTTCAGTACGCGCCGGGCGCGTTTGACGTTGGCTTGCGCCTGCTGCTGTTCGGGGTCGAGGGCGAGCACCGCCTCCCAGGCGGTCTTGGCTTCCCGGATGCGGCCCTGCCGATACAGGGCGTTTCCTTTGTCGAGGAGCTGCCGGATGCGCACCGCGACGGCTTCGTCCAGCGCCTTCTTCAGGCTGGTGAGTTCTCGGTTGTCGGGGTCGAGTTTCATCAGTTTCCGCAGGCTCGCCTGCGCCTTGCGCCACTCGCCGTCGGCGATCGCCTCCTGGACTTGGTCGTGCAGGCGCGCCTTGCGTCGACGCAGATCCTGTTCGCGGTTGCGCTGCTGCGCCACCTCCTCCAGGCGTTGCTGTTCCTGTCGGAGCCGGGCGAGTCGCTCGAGGGCGGTGCGCACCGGCGGGGCATCGTTGAGCGTCTGCGACAGTGTCAGGCACTGTCGGGCGTCGTCCAGTTCGCCGGTACGCATCGCGTCGGTGCCCGCCGCCAGGAGCTTCTCGGCCACCTTGCGCCGCTCGTAGTCGAGTTCCGCCAGGCGCAGGCGGTCGAGCAGTCCGAAGGAGGTGATGCGCTTCAACTCCTTGCGTGCCGGTATCTCCCGGCTCAGCCATTCGCCGCGCGCGATCAGCATCCGGTGTTCGATCTCCCGCACCCGGTGTACGCGCCGTGCATGGAGGTTGTGCAGTGTCGTCCGCACGTCCTTGGCGCCGGGGTCGTGGTCCAGGGTGTCGCGGAGGATCTTCTCTGCTTGGTGCCAGTTGCCGGCTTGTTCCGCCTTGCCGGCGGCGGCAAGACGCCGCGCCGCGTAGCGTGCGGCCTGGGCGCGCACCTGCAGGCGCTTGGCGCGCAGTTCCGCCGCGTCGGGGGCGTCGGGCGGGATGTTGCGGAGCGCGGCGAGCGCATCGCCGTAACGGTCGTCGGCGATCAGGCGCTCGATGCCTTCGTGGGCCGGTCGCCCGGAGGTCCACGGCGCAACCTGCGCGCAGGCGGCGAGCAGCAGCGCGAGCAGGACCGGGGCGAGCGCACCGTTGCGGCGGTTCATATCCCGGCCTCGAGTTCCTCGCCGATCAGGGAGTCGATGCGACGGTCCATCGCCCGGCGGTAGCGGTGCGCGACGTCCACGACGCGGTAGGTGCGCACCGGGCGCGAGATGCCGCGCAGATGGATCGCCCGGTGCTCGCGCACGCGCACCCGCTGCCGGACCTCCGGTTGGTCGAGCATCTCATGGCCGATGACGGTGGTGCCGGGCTCGGCGACCGAGCACAGCCGTGAGGCCAGGTTCACGGCGTCGCCCACCACCGTGTACTGCATGCGATCCCGGGTCCCGATGTTACCGGCGAGCATCGGACCGGTATTCACGCCGATGCGCAGCCGGATCGGGGGCAGGCCCCGCGCACTCCGGCTCCCGGTGAGCCGCTCCATGAGCCGCTCCAGCAACAGCGCGCAGCACAGCGCCCGAAAACCGTGGTTGGTGTCGTCTTCCGGGATCCCGAAGATCAGCATCGCGCAGTCGCCGATGTACTTGTCCACGGTGCCGCCGTAGACCTCCGCGGCCCGGCTGGTGTAGGAGTAGAACTCGTTGAGCATGCCGGCGACTTCGTCCGGGCTCATGCGCTCGGAGAGTGCGGTGAATCCCACGATGTCGGCGAATACCACGCTGGCCTGCACGCTCTTGCCGCCGAGCTTGACCTGTTCCAGGTCGGAGAGCACCGCCGTGGCCACGGAGGGCGGGACGTAGCGCCGGAAGACGCTCTCTACCTGGGCCTTCTGGATCAACCCGGCCGCCATCTTGTTGAATGAATCCATCAGATAGCCGATCTCGTCGTGGCGCCGCTCCTGAAAGCGGAAATCGAGACGGCCCTGGCCGAGGGCGCGACCGGCGTCCATCAGGTTGATGATGGGGCGCGACAGCCGGCGGCCGATCAGGTAGGAGAGCACCACGCCGATGAGGATCATGAACAGCGTTGCGGCGACGATCGCACGCACCGACTCGTTCAGTGCCTGGGTCATGGCTTCACGGCTGAAGCTGATCAGTACGTAGCCCGCCACCACGCCCTTGAAGCGCACCGGGCTCAGAAACGACACCGCGTCGACGCCGTTGCGCGTACCGGCCCAGCGCCAGTCGAACTCATGCGGGGTTGCATCCAGATAGCCCGCGATGCGCCCGGCGAACGGGGCGCCCGGAGTGAACGGCGTGACGCCGGCGTGCGCGAGCACCTTGCCGTTGTTGGAGAAGATCGTGGTGCCGAGCACGTTGGGACCGTTGGACAGGTTGGTGGCCAGCATCTCCAGGCCCAGGGTGTCGTTCGCGAGCAGCGGTTCCTTGGCGGATTCCGCCATCTGCCGGACCACGGTGCGCCCGAAACCGTCGATCTGCCCGCGCAGCAGCCGGGCCTGGTTGCCGATGATGATCGAACCGAGCAAACCCATGCCCGCCGAGATCAGCAGCGCGATGACGAACGCGAGTTTGTAGGCGATCGGGGCGTGGCTGGGACGTAGTTTGTCGAACCACGCGCGCCACGCCGCGCGGCGCTCGGGCGGCGACACCCTGGGCAGGACGGCCGCATCGGACGGGTCGCCCGCGGCCCGCTGCTTCTGTGCCTCCTTGGGTCCCGGCATCTGCGGTCTCACCTGTCCCACGGTATCGGCGTCACGCCGCCCCCCTCGCGGGCTTTAAAGAATATCACGCGGGCGAGGGCTCACCGATAGGGGCCGTTTTCGGCCTCCGCCCGGTTCCGCCGCTTGAAGCCGGTGCCCGGGCACCTACTATTGAGGTTTCGGCCGCCCGCCGCTCCCCACGGTTGCGCCCCGCAAGGTGTGCGCGTCGGAGACCGGCGGGTGCCCGCGGTTTGGCATGTCCGCCGAGGCGTGCCTGCGGCATCGGCACGAAGCCCCGCAATGAAACGTATCTTATTGTTTTTGATTACGAACATTGTAGTTCTTCTGGTGTTGGGCGGGGTCCTGCGGCTGCTCGGTGTCGAGCGTCTGTTGGATGCCCGGGGGGCCGGACTCGATTATTGGGCGCTGCTGATCTTCGCGGGCGTGTTCGGGATGGGCGGGGCATTCCTCTCGCTCGCCCTCTCCAAATGGATCGCCACGCGTATGACCGGTGCCCGGGTGATCGAGCAGCCGCGCACACCGGCCGAATCCCGGCTGGTGGACATCGTGCGCCGCCTGGCCCGCGAGGCCGGGATCGGAATGCCCGAGGTGGCGGTCTACGACTCCTCGGATATGAACGCGTTCGCCACCGGCATGCGCCGCGACCAGGCACTGGTCGCCGTCAGCACCGGCCTGTTGTCGGGCATGGAACGCAACGAGATCGAGGCGGTGCTCGGCCACGAGATCAGCCACGTGGCCAACGGCGACATGGTGACCCTCGCGCTCATTCAGGGCGTAGTGAATACCTTCGTGATCTTCCTGTCGCGGGTCGTCGGCTACGTGGTCGACCGGACCGTGTTCCGGGTGGAACGCGGCCACGGGCCCGCGTACTGGATCACCGCGATCATCGCGGAACTCGTGCTCGGGATCCTGGCGAGCCTGGTGGTATTCTGGTTCTCGCGCCGACGGGAGTTCCGCGCCGATGCCGGCGGGGCACGGTTGGCGGGCCGCGACTCGATGATCGCCGCCCTGGATCGACTGCGCTCCACCGTGGACTACGAACACCTGCCGGACCGCATGGCCGCCTTCGGTGTCTCCGGGCGGGCGGGGGTCGGCATCGCGCGCTGGTTCATGACCCACCCGCCGCTCGAGGAGCGGATCGCGGCCCTGCAGGCGAGGGCATAGCGGGACTTCGCCCGCGGACAGGGGACGCGCGGGCGGGTACAATGGCGCGCCTGATTTCGTTCACCGCAAGGATGATCCGACGTGCCTCTGATCCGACCGTTCCGCGGGCTGCGCCCGGCGCCACAGCATGTCGCCGAGGTACTCGCCCCCCCGTACGACGTACTCAACAGCGAGGAGGCGCGCGCCCGCGCCGCCGGCCGGCCGTGGAGCTTTCTGCATATTTCCAAGCCCGAGATCGACCTGCCCCCGGGGCAGGATCCCTATGCGCCCGAGGTCTACGCGAAGGGCGCCGCGAACTTCGCGCGGCTCCTGGAGGAGGGGATCCTGATCCGCGATCCCACCCCGCGCTATTACGTCTATCGCCTGCGCATGGGCGCGCACACGCAGACCGGGCTGGTATGCACGGCGTCGGTCGCGGCGTACCGCGCGCAGCGCATCCGTCGCCACGAGTTCACCCGTCCCGAGAAGGAGAACGACCGCGTGCGGCAGATCGAGGCCCTCAACGCCCAGACCGGCCCGGTGCTCCTGGCCTACCGGGACGACGCGGACCTCGACGCCCGCCTCGCCGCGGTTACCGGGACCGCCCCCGAGGTCGATGTCGAAGGGGGCGACGGCGTGCGCCACAGCGTGTGGGTGGTCGACGATCCGGGCTGGTGTGCGCGCGTTTCGGAGCGCTTCGAGGCCATGCCGGTGCTGTACATCGCCGACGGTCACCACCGCTCGGCGGCCGCGGCGCGGGTCGCCGAATCTCGTGCCGCCGCCGATCCCGGCGCCGGTGCGGAAGCATCGTACGACTATTTCCTCGCGGTCGCTTTCCCGGCCGGCCAGATGCGGATCCTCGATTACAATCGCGTGGTCCGCGACCTCAACGGGCTGCGGCCCGAGGCGTTCCTCGCACGCCTGGCCGATGATTTTACGGTGACCCCGGCCGACGCACCCGTCTCCCCGCAACGCCCGGGCGAGTTCGGGCTCTATCTCTCGGGGCGTTGGTACCGTTTGTCTCTCGACCCCGCGCGGGTCCCCGACGACCCGGTCGCACGTCTCGACGTCAGTCTGCTCACCGACCGGGTGCTGGCGCCGGTCCTCGGCATCCGCGATTTGCGCCGCGATCCGCGTATCGACTTCGTCGGCGGGATCCGCGGGCTCGGCGAGTTGGAACGGCGTGTCGACGACGGCGGGATGGCGGCGGCCTTCGCGTTGCGCCCCACGCCGATGCGCGACCTCATGGCGGTCGCCGACGCGGGCAAGGTCATGCCGCCGAAATCCACGTGGTTCGAGCCCAAGCTCGCCGACGGCCTGGTGTCGCACGTGCTCGACTGAATCCCACGGTGGTGTCGGCGGGCCGGGGCCCGCCCTACGCACGGACCCCTGTTGTGCCACCTGTAGGGCCGGGCTCGCCCGGCCGACGACGTTTCGTGCCCACAGCGGACGCTGCGGAATAATCCGGCGTTGCCGGCGGGGCGAGCCCCGCCCTACAGGAGGCTACCGCCGCCCCGGCGGGGTGACCCCGCCCTGTGCGATCCCGTGGTGTCGTGGCCCGGCTCGCCGGTCCCGGAACCGCGCCTTCCGAGGGGTCGCCGCTCCTGGAGATGCGGTTTCAAGGGGGACGGTTGGATGCTGCCGTATAGCCAAGCCCACCATCTCTCCGAGCACGGAATACCCATATGTCAAGCCTGACCCGGTACCCTTGAATCTCCCCGACCGGCGGGGCCGCACGGTTACAGCACGCCTTCGCTGAAATCGTAGGACAGGGTGGCGTCGGGCTCCTGGAGAAAATAGCCCTGTATGTAGTTGACGCCGCATTGCCAGAGCACCGCGAGGGTGCCGGCGTCCTCGACCCATTCGGCGATGGTGAGCTTGCCCATGGAATGGGCCATGTCGGTCAGCGACTTGACGGTGTCCTGGGTCTCCCGGTTCTCCGCCAGGTCGCGCATGAACGTGCCGTCGATCTTGAGATAGTCGGCGGGCAGGTGCTTGACCAGATTGAAGGAGTTGAGTCCGCTCCCGAAGTGATCCAGGGCCAGGCCGCAGTGCAGTTCCCGGATCTGTTTGACCAGGGCCTTGGCCTGCTTCAGATGGGTGAACGCGACCGACTCGGCGATCTCCAGCACGACGGCGTCACCGGGGAGGCGTCGCTCCTTGAGGGTCTCACTGAGCCATTCCACCAGGTCCCCGCCGATGATCGAGGCCGCGGAGAGCTTGACGAAGAACCGGGTGCGGATACCGGATTGCAGGCGCCGGGCGAGCACCTCGATGGCGTGCCCGAGCACCCAACGGTCGACGTCCGCCATCAGCCCGGCCTGCTCGGTCGGTGTGAGGAAGTCGCCCGGGACCAACTCCCCGCCGTCCTCGTCGATCATCCGCAGCAGGACCTCGTACATCTCGTTGGCGTCGCCATGCAGGCTGACGATGGGTTGGTACACCAGGCGGAAACGATCCTTCTCCAGCGCCGTGTGGATTCGCTCGCCCCATTGTCGCTGCCGGTCTTTGGCGGAGCCTTGCTCCACGGCGGGGTTGAATATCTCCACCCGGTTGCCGCCCGCGGACCGGGCCTTCTCACAGGCGAAGTCCGCCTGCCCGAGGATATCCTGCGCGCCGGCGGCCTCCTCGGTGACGGCCGCAATGCCGATACTGCAGGTGGTGGCCACCGAGGTGGTGCCGATTTCGGAGATGTGATCGGCGATCGCGGTGCGCAGCCCGTCGGCGAGACGGTGCACCGCCGCCGGCTCCGGCCCGTGGGCGATCAGTGCGAAGGCGTCGTCGTCGAAACGCGCGAGCACGTCGTGCTCGCCGATGCGGCCCTCGAGCAGTCGCGCGACGTCGCCTATGACCAAGTCACTGCCGGCGACGCCGACCCGTTCCTTGATGCCCTTGAAGTCGTCGAGCACGATGTGCAGCAGGGCGCCGGGGACGTCCGCGGTCCCGGCGTGCGAGACGGCTTCGTTGAGCGCGTCCATCAGATACTGACGATTGTAGAGGCCGGTCACGATATCCTTCATGCTGAGTTGCCGGATCTTCTTTTCGAGATCCCCCTGATCGAGCTGGCTGCGGATGATGATCTGGGTGCACGGCTCGCCGTCGATCGTCGCCGGGGCCAGATTCATGGCGGCGTCGAAGGTATTGCCGTCGGGGAGCAGGCCGCTCAGTTCCAAGGTGTCCGGGGCCTCGCCGCCCTTGGCGTGGCGGCGCAGAAACTCCTTGAACTTCGCGTGGTCTCTCGGTGCGACCATGTCCATGATCGGCGTGCCCTCGAGTTCGGAGAACTCGCTGTAGCCGAACAGTTCCAGATATGCGCGGTTGGCGTAGACGTGCATGCCCTCGTGCACGTAGGCGATGGCGTCGCGCGAACTCTCCAGCAACGCCTGGCAACGTTTCCGGCCTTCGCGGATCGTGGTGTCGTTGCGCCGCAGGGTGTGTTGGGCGCGAATGAATTCCAGTTCGCGCCCGACTACCAGTTGCAGGTGGTCGGGTTGCGACTTTCCGACGAGATCGCGTGCGCCGGTACGCAACGCATCGATCACCGCACCCTCATCGGTGCTCGCGGCCGTGGCGATGACGGGGATGATCTTGCCGGTCCGGGCCAGGAGTTCCACGGCCTCGCCAAGGCTGAACCCGTCGAGTTCGGTGGAGCAGATCACGAGGTCCGGGACTTGCTCCTGAAGCGCCGCCGCCATGTCCTCGCCGTCCTCGGCGTTGCGGGCGCGCACCGCGTAGCCGGCGTTGCGCAGTACGCTTGCGATGATCTCGGCGTCGTTCTGGGAGGTCTCGACGATCAGCAGGCGAAGTAGGTTGTCCTTGTCCACCCGATGCTCCTGGCGATCCGGCCGTGCGTCCGCGTCGTCCCGCGTCTTCGGCAGGTACCGCGGGAGCGTTGCGACGCCGGGGAGAGACCGATCCTCCCCCTATGATCGCGCCGCCCATAGTGTCGGCGCCTGCATGGGTTCCTTGAACCCGTGTCGGACCGGCCGCAACGATTTCCCGCCGGTTCCCCGGTCCGGGCTTTCCTGCTAGGATGCCGGGAAGGCGGGTCCGGTTGCCGGCCGACCCCATGCAGGCCGGACGGATGGTTCCGACGGCCGCGGATTGCGTTGTGAAAACCCAGGATATCATCGTCAGACCGGAGACTGCGGGCGACGTCAAGGCGATCGACGTGGTCAACCTCAGTGCCTTCGAGGGGGAGGCCGAGGCCCGGTTGGTCGAGACCATGCGCCGGTTGCCGGGGTTTGCGCCGGAACTCTCGCTGGTCGCGGAACTCAACGGGCGCATCGTCGGCCACGTGCTGCTGACGCGCGTCCCCCTCCAACAGGAAGGCGGTCGCGCGACCCGCGTTCTCGCCCTGGGGCCGATGTCGGTGGTCCCCTCCCAGTCCCACCGCGGAATCGGCTCGGCGTTGATCCGGGCGGCGATCGATCAGGCCCGCAAGCTCGGGTTCGGGGCGATCGTCGTCGCCGGCCATCCGGAATACTACCGTCGTCTCGGCTTCGAGCCGGCGGCGGGACGGGCGCTCGGCAGTAACCTCCGGGTGGCGGAGGACGCGCTCACGGTCCTGGAGCTGCAGGCCGGTACGCTGCACGGCGGCGGCCGGGTCGTCTATCCCGATCCCTTCGCGCGGATCTTCTGACGCGGCGTCGTCGCGCGCCGCGCCGGCCTCACAGCACCGACCACAGCGAGTCGAACGCCTGCGGATCGTGGTCCCCCCCGGAGTCCGGGGATTCCGCCTCGTCGAACTGGAACTGCGCGAACAGACCGGTATCCTCCACCTGTTGGGTCAGGCGGATGTGCCGCTCGTCGTCCGCCGTGACCAACGTGAGGGTGTCGCCGGCGCGGTGTGTGTGCGGTTCGGTGATCAGCGAAGGCGGTTGTTGCAGTGCGTCGATGCCCGGCAGATGCAGCGTGCGCCGGTGCACGGCCCGTTCACGCCCGTGGGCCGCGCCGCGCAGGGCCGCGGGCACGGCCCACGGTGCGATCAGTTGCACGCCGATTTCCAGGCCCTTGGCGCCGTCGGCCATCATCCGGCGGATCACCCCCACGTGCCAGCGATGTGTCGCGCCCGCGCCCTGGCGTATGCCGATCAGTTCCCCCACCTGGGCCCGGCCGGGACCCTCGTGCCCCCACAGCAGGCAGCAGCCGCCCGCGCTGATGTTTTTCATCCGCCACTCCTGGGCGGTCCGGTCCAGTTCGCCGTCGCTGGGGCTGAGGAGCACGGTCACCGCAGCCGGTCCGCGCTGCGGGTCGACCTGCTCGTAGACCATATCCCAGACATCGGGCAAGTCACCATCGTGTTGCGGCAGGTTCTTGCTCGTGAAGCGCGCGCGGGGGTCGTCCAGATCCTCTTTCAACAACCGCGCGCACGCCCCGTGCTCCGACGTGGAGCCGGTGGCCTTGCAGAGAGTGCGGTGCAGGGCGTACAGACCGATGATCACGAGGACCTCGCCGGATTGGGCGCTGCGCCGAAAGCTGCGCCGGGAAACGAGGTCCCAGACGGGGACCAGTCGCCGCAGGGTATCGGGGTCCGGGTGCTCGCCCTTCAGCACGTCGTGCGTCCGCCTCGCCGGTCGCGCCAACGCCTCGCGCACGTACGTCGTGAGGCCGCGCGTGTCGAGAACCCGGCAGGTTGCCGGGTCCCGCGGCTGTAGATGGCGCAGATACGCGGGCGGGGCATCGGCATCCAGGTCCACGACCAGCAGATCGGCGTCGGGCGCGGGCGCGTCCTTCAGAGGGAGCAGCCGGACCGCCGGGGCCCAGTCTTCCAGTAGTCGCGCCAAGCGGATCTGCTCGCCCTGCCGTAGGCGGTACAGGCACGATGCGCCCAGGAGCAGGGTGCGCAAGTAGCCGTCCGCGACCGTGGCGGCGCGGCGCTGCGGGCCGGGTGCCGAGACTTGCATCTCCAGGATGCCGTAGCGTTCCGCGGCCCGGTACAGGATATGGAGTTCGCGCCACACCCCGTCCGGGACCGGCGCGTAGACCAAGCACGACTTCAACAGGATCCCCGTGAGGTGATCCTGAGCGTGGCGGACCGCCGTGGCAAGGAGGTGACGATCAGGCGGCTCCTCGCGCAGCAGGTCCAACACCACGATCTTGTACCCGTCCGCCATCTCCGTCTGCAGGACCCGCGCAAGATCGGCAATGCGCCGCTGCTTGTCCGAGAGCGGAAATGTGCGCCCTACCACGTGCCGGTCCAAGGCATGGTCCGCCAGGGCGAGCGGTTCCTGGAGCAGCTCCAGGGCCGCGAGGCGCTTCGCCGGCGCGGCTTCCTGACGATTGGCCTCGCGCAGGGCATAGAACAGCCGCCGGGCGGTCTCGCCGACGTTGGCCAGCGGCAGGGCCCGGATCCAGGTGCGCACCGCGGGCACGCGCAGGTCGAGGGCACCTGCGGTCGGTGCATGGCGCTCCGGCACGCGCAGCGCCGTCAGCGGTAAGGAATCGGTCATGTGCGTGGGCATCTCCGGCTTCGGTCCCCCGTACCCCCGGGGGTCATGTGGTTTATCGGACCGAGCGCCGCAGACTTGACCCGAATACTGAATGATTCGCACGCGCCGTGCGCGAATCATTCGTGCCGACGTAAGCTCATCGGGCGTTCTCCAACCCGTCGATCCATCAATTTTCTCTTAAGACAATACGCTGCAGAAAACGTGCCACGGATCGGCCGCGGCCCGGGCGTCGATCAGGCGAGGGGCAGCTTGGCCGATGCCCCCGGGACCTCGCGGACCAGCCGCGGGACCAGATAGCCGGGCAGGCGTGCCGACAGTGTCTCGTGCAGACGCCGCGCGGCACCGTCCGGGACGGCGAAATGGGCCGCGCCCTGAACCGGGTCGAGCGCGTGGAGGTAGTAGGGCAGGACCCCGGCCTCGAACAGCGTCTCGCTCAGATCGACGAGGTCCGCGACCCGATCGTTGACGCCGTGCAGCAGGACCGACTGGTTGAGCAGCGTGATGCCCCGCGCGCTCAGTCGCAGCAGGGCACCGCGCACGGCGTCGTCGAGTTCGCGGGCGTGGTTGGCATGGATCACCACCACCGGGCGCAGCCGCCCGCCGGTCAGCCAGTCGCACAGTTCATCGGTCACCCGTTGCGGGATCATCACCGGCAGGCGGGTATGGATGCGCAGCCGGGTGAGGTGGGGGACGGTGTCCAGCGCCGCCGCGAGCCGGGCCAGGGATTCATCGCGCAGGCTCAACGGGTCGCCGCCGCTGAGGATGACCTCGCGCAGATCCGGGTCGGCGCGCAGCCGCTCCAGCGCCGCGCCCCACGGGCGGGCGATTGCGTCGGCCGCGTACGGGTAGTGGCGCCGGAAGCAGTACCGGCAGTGCACGGCGCAGGCGCCGGTGGTGACCAGCAGCGCCCGTCCCCGATACTTTCGAAGCAGGCCCGGTGCGCTGCGCGCCGCCGACTCGTGCAGGGGGTCGGCCGTATAGCCGGGTACCGGTCGAAGTTCCTCTTCGAGCGGCAGTACCTGGCGCAGCAACGGATCGTCCGGATCACCGCGCCGGATGCGCGCCAGGTAGGGGAGCGGCACGCGCAGGGGGAACGCTCGGGTGGCGGCCTGCGCCGCGGCGAGCAAGCCCGGGTCCAGGCCGAGACGCGCGAGCAGCTCGCGCGGGTCGCGCACGGCGCGGGCCAGCTCCCGCCGCCAGGCGGGCGTCTGCCGCGAGCCCGCGGTTCGCGCTATGATGTGCAACCGCGCCTCCCCCGGGGGGGGTATCCTGCGGCGTGCAATGGAGACGGAATGGCCACCTACAGCACCAATGAATTCAGAGCGGGGCTCAAGGTCATCCTCGATAGTGATCCCTTCGCTATCATTGAAAACGAGTTCGTCAAGCCCGGCAAGGGGCAGGCGTTCAGTCGCGTCAAGCTGCGCAATCTCAAGACGGGGCGCGTGGTGGATCGCACCTTCAAGTCGGGGGAGAGCGTCGAGGCGGCAGACGTGGTCGAGGTGCAGATGCAGTACCTCTACAGCGACGGCGAGTTCTGGCACTTCATGAAGCCCGATACCTTCGAGCAATACGGCGCCGATGCCGCCGCGGTCGGCGACGGGGCCAAGTGGCTCAAGGAACAGGACCTCTGTACCCTGACCCTGTGGAACGACGTGCCGCTCATCGTGACCCCGCCGAACTTCGTGGTGCTGCGGGTGACGGAGACCGACCCCGGCGTGCGCGGGGATACCTCCGGCGGAGGCGGGAAACCCGCCACCCTGGAGACCGGTGCGGTGGTGCGTGTGCCGCTGTTCATCGACATCGGGGAACGGATCCGGGTCGATACCCGCACCGGCGAGTACGCGGCCCGCGCCAAGGAATGAGCGGGGCCGGCCCGCCGCCGCGGGGCGAGGACGCGGGCGGGTCCTGGCGCCCATCGGCCTCGTGGGACGTGTTGCGCCTGCGGGCGGCCCTCCTGGCGCGTATCCGGAGTTGGTTCGCGGCCCGCGGCCTGCTGGAGGTGGAGACCCCGGTGCTCTCCGCCGCCGGGACCACCGATCCCCAGATCGAGAGCTTCACCACCCGTTATTGCGGGCCCGGCGCGCCGTACGGGCGTACCGCCTATCTGCATACCTCTCCCGAGTTCCCGATGAAGCGCCTGCTGGCCGCGGGGTCCGGCTCCATCTATCAGATCTGCCGGGTGTTCCGTCAGGGCGAAGCGGGCGCGCACCACAACCCGGAGTTCACGCTGGTCGAGTGGTATTGCATCGGTGCGGATCACCACACCCTCATGGATGAAGTGCAGGGCTTGATCGCCGAGGTGCTGGCCGGCTCCCGGTCGCTGGGCGAGCCCGAGCGGCTGAGCTATCGCACGGCCTTCGAGCGTCACGTAGGAGTCGATCCGCACGGGGCGAATCCCGCGCAGTTGCGCACCTGCGCGGCGCGCCACGGACTCGAGACCGGCGCCGGATTGGGGGACCGGGATGCCGATCCCTGGCGCGATCTGCTCTTGAGTCACCTCGTGGTCCCACACCTCGGCCGGGGGCGGCTGAGCCTGCTCTATGACTACCCGGCCTCCCAGGCGAGCCTCGCCCGGGTCCGGCCCGGGGATCCGCCGGTGGCCGAGCGATTCGAAGTCTTCCTCGATGGCATGGAACTGGCCAACGGTTTCCACGAGTTGGCCGATGCCGGTGAACAGCACCGGCGCTTCGAACGCGACCGGCACCGCCGTCGCGCGGCGGGGCAGCCGTCGGTGGCGCCCGACGAACGCCTGCTCGCGGCGCTCGCGGCGGGTCTGCCCGACTGTGCCGGGGTGGCGCTGGGCTTCGACCGGCTGGTGATGGCCGCATGCGGAGCACGGCGCCTGGAGGAGGTGCTGGCGTTTCCGTTCGAGCGCGCCTGATCGCTTGTCGTCCGGGCCCTGGCCTGGCGAGGATGGCGACGGCCGCGGCCGGGCAAGCCCGGCCCTACCGCCGATCACCCATCCCGTGGGATCTCCGTAGGGCGGGGCTCGCCCCGCCGACACCGCATGGACAGATCCCTCGGTATCTCCTTCCCGCACGATTTCAGACCGTTGGGCGCTCAGGATCGTTCTGCTCCGCCATTGTCCGGGGTCAACCGCCCGACCGGCATGCCGACGCGCACTGCGGCGCCGTTTTGCAGCGTCTCGTCCCACTGCACCCGCCCGCGCGGGAAGATCACGATCACCGTGGACCCCATGCCGAAGCGGCCCATCTCGGCGCCCGCGGCCAGCCGCACACGCGCGTGCTCCTCGCGGCGGAGCCGTTCCCGGCGCCCGTACGGATAGCTGCCGGGACCACCCCAGGCGGTCTCGATGAAGCCCACCAGCATGGCGCCCACCAGCACCAGCGCCATGGGTCCGGCCGGGGTCTCGAACACGCTCACGACCCGTTCGTTGCGTGCGAACAGGCGGGGCACCGCGCGGGTGGTGGACTCCGAGACGCTGAACAGGGTCCCGGGCAGATAGACGCTCTCGGTGAGGGTCCCCGGGCAGGGCATGTGCACCCGATGGTAGTCGCGTGGTGCCAGGTAGACGGTCAGAAACGCCCCGTCGCGAAACGGCGCGGCGCGTCGCTCACTGCCGCCGAGCAGCTCCACGACCGAGTACCGGCGGCCCTTCGCCTGGAGCAGGCGCTCGCCCTCCAGGCTCCCGAACTCGCTCAGGCGCCCGTCCGCAGGCGCCAGCAGAGCCTGCGCATCGGCGGGCAGGGGACGTGCCCCGGGGCGTAGCGCGCGGATGAAGAAGCTGTTGAAGTCGAGGTAGGCGGCCGGATCGGGATAGCGCGCCTCGCCGAGGTCGACGCGATAACGACGTGCGAACCACCGGATCAGGGCGTCCTTGAGCCATCGCCGGCGACTGCGCGTCACCCGGTAGACCAGACGGCTGAGGGCATGCTGCGGCAGCGCGTACTGCGGCAGGGTCCGCAACGTGTCCGCGAGTCCGGAGAATGAGATGCGAGGCGGTGTCACGGACGTGCCCCGGTCGGGCGTCGCGGCCGGTCGGAATGGAGGCCAGGCGGGGACATGCGCGCGAGTATGCCATATCGGGGCGCAAGGCGGCGTGCCGGCGCGGCGTGGATTGTTTATCATCGGCGGTCGCGACGCCGGATCGCGACCGTGGGACATGGGGTCCCCGGGCCGGCGTGCGCCGCACCCCGGAGCGTAACCCGATATGGCCACTGGATCGATCTCCCGCGGAACCCGAAACGGGGCCCGCACGCGACCCGCGCGCGGCGGCGTCCCGTCGTGAGCGACGCGGACCTCGACGGGTTGCGCACGGTGCGCGATTTCATCCGCTGGGGCGCGAGCCGGTTCAGCGAGGCCGGGCTGGTGTTCGGTCACGGTACCGACAACGCCCTCGACGAGGCCGCCGCACTGGTGCTCCATGCCCTGCACCTGCCGCCCGATCTGCCCGCGGACTGGTTCGGCGCCGCGCTCACGCGTGCGGAGCGCGGTGCGGTGGCGGCGCTGCTGGGCCGGCGCTTGCACGAACGGTTGCCGGCCGCCTACCTCACCGGCGAGGCATGGTTCGCCGGGCTCTCGTTCCGGGTCGACCCGCGGGTGCTGATCCCGCGTTCGCCGATCGCCGAACTCATCGAGCGCGGCTTCGAGCCGTGGGCCGCGGGCCTGGAGGTGCGCCGCATCCTCGATCTGGGCACCGGGAGCGGCTGCATCGGGATCGCCTGCGCGATGGTGTTTCCGGAGGCGCCGGTGGATCTGGCGGACGTCTCCCCCGATGCGTTGGAGGTGGCGCGCGAGAACGTCGCCCGTCACGGCCTCGAGGCGCGGGTGCGCGTGCTGCGCTCGGACCTGTTCGCGGCGCTGGCGGGACCCTACGACCTGATCGTGAGCAACCCGCCGTATGTGACCGAGGCGCAGATGCGGGCCGTGCCCCCGGAATACCGGCACGAGCCGGCCGGCGCGTTGGCGGGAGGCCCGGAGGGGCTCGATTTCGTCCTGCGCATCCTGCGCGAGGCCCCGGCCTATCTGGCCGAGGCGGGACTGCTGGTGGTCGAGGTCGGGGAGGCCGCGGCGGCGCTCGAGGCGCGCCTGCCCGGCCTGCCGTTCATGTGGCCGGAATTCTCGCGCGGCGGCGACGGGGTGTTTGTGCTGACCGGCGCGGAACTGCGAGACTATTGGGAGAACCGCGCCCGCGCGGAGTCCGCCTGACGGGGGCGGGCCCTACGCGGGCGCCGAGAGGGAAACGATCATGCAGAGGCCGCGCACGGCGGAAGAGTACTTCGACCTGGTCAATCAGACCCTGTTCGAGATCCAGGACCTGCGCGAGGCGGCGGAGTTCGACGAGGAGGAATTCGGCAACGCGCTGAAGTTCCTGGACCGGCTTGAAGAAGAGGTGGGGAAGCTGCGTCGGCAGATGCTCGACGGGGCTTACCACTTCGGCAATGAGGACCTGCCGTTCATGGAGATCGTCCTCGCGCAGGACGCCTTCATCCTGCCCTTCAAGCCGCTGTTGCAGATCATCAACCAGACCCACAAGCACGGCTTGGCGGTGGAGGGGGGTTGATGCCCGTCAAGATCCCTCGCGGCGACCCCCGGTAGGATTCGACCATGGCCCCTCCGACCTACTCTTCGCTGTTCGATCCCGAGTGTATCCGCCGCTATGATAAGGCGGGTCCGCGTTACACGTCCTATCCCACCGCGCCGCTGTTCCACGAGGAGTTCGGCGAGGCGGACTATCGCACGTGGGCCGGGCGCGGCAACGAGGGCCGTCCGTTGCGCCCGCTGTCGCTGTATTTCCACCTCCCGTTCTGCGCCACGGTGTGCTTCTACTGTGCCTGCAACAAGGTGGTCACCCGGGATCGCTCGCGCGCGGCGCGCTACCTGGAACGGTTGACCCGCGAGATCGAACTGCAGGGCGGGTTGTTCGACCGGGGCCGCACGGTGGACCAACTCGCCTGGGGCGGCGGTACGCCCACCTTCCTCGACCACGACCAGATCCGGGCCCTGATGGCGGCCACGCGGCGCCACTTCAGTCTGCGCAACGACGACCTGGGGGAGTACTCGGTCGAGGTCGACCCGCGCGAGGCGAGCGCCGAGACCATCGCGGTATTGCGCGAGGTGGGCTTCAATCGACTGAGCATCGGCGTGCAGGACTTCGATCCCGAGGTGCAGCGTGCCGTGAACCGCATCCAGAGCGAGGCGCGGACCCTGGAGGTGATGGAGGCGGCGCGGCGCACGGGCTTTCACTCCATCAACGTCGATCTCATCTACGGCCTGCCGTTCCAGAACGTGGAGCGCTTCGCGCGTACCCTGGAGAAGGTGATCGCGGCCGGGCCGGAGCGGCTTTCGGTGTTCAACTACGCCCACCTGCCCGAGCGATTCAAGCCGCAGCGGCGCATCCGCGCCGAGGACCTGCCGCCGCCCGCCGAAAAGCTGGCCATCCTCGGATATACGATCGAGCGGCTCACCGGGGCGGGCTACGTCTACATCGGCATGGACCATTTCGCGCGGCCCGACGACGAACTCGCCCTCGCGCAGCGTGAGGGGACGCTGTATCGCAACTTTCAGGGCTATTCCACGCATGCCGACTGCGACCTGGTGGGGCTCGGCGTGACCGCGATCGGCAAGGTGGGGGAGAGCTACAGCCAGAACGTGCGCGAGCTGCCGAGTTACTACGAGCGGCTCGACGCGGGCCGCCTGCCGGTGTTCCGCGGCTATGAACTCGACGCCGATGACCGGCTGCGTCGCGACGTGATCATGGGCCTCGCCTGCAACCTGGGCGTCGCGTTCCCCCCGATCGAGAAGCGCTACGGGATCGTGTTCACCGACTACTTTCGGCGCGAACTCTCGGAACTCGCCGCCATGGCGGCCGACGGGCTCGTGGAGATCGGGGGGCGGGAGATCCGCGTGGCGCCGCCGGGGCGGCTGCTGGTGCGCAACCTGTGCATGGTCTTCGACCGCTACCTTCGCGAGCAGCGTGCGGCGCCGGCCCGCGCCTACTCGCGGGTCATCTGAACGACGCAGGCCCGGGGGCGGGCGCCGCGGCCCGGCTCACACCTGGCGGTAGATCAGCCCCGGCGGGATGAGCATCTCCCCCCGGTCCAACTGGTCCAGGGGGCAGCCTTCGACGTCGCACTGGGCGATGCGGTCGAAGACGTAGGTCCCCTCGCGATCCTCGATCTTTTCGAAAATCGGTTTTCCCAGATAATTGCCGATCCTGGGTCCGTAGTGGCGGTGGTTGTGGTCCATCCGGTTTCCCGCAATCAACGTGTGAAGGCTTCGTCGACCCGGTCGGCGGGGCCGGGACCGAGGGCGGACGGTACCAACCGTACTCCCCTGGCAGGTCCATCGACGGTGCGCGGCGAAACTTTAGCCGGCATCGCCCATCGGTGGCGGCGGCCCGCGGCGGCCGAGGCATCCCCGGGCGGGAGACGTTACAATGTCGTCCCATGTCCGGAAACTCGATCGGCAGACTGTTCACCGTTACCACCTTCGGGGAGAGTCACGGCGCGGCCATCGGCTGCATCGTCGACGGTTGCCCGCCGGGAATGATGCTTGGCGAGGCCGATCTGCAGCCCGACCTCGATCGGCGCAAGCCCGGCAAGAGCCGCCACACCTCGCAGCGGCGCGAGGCCGACGCGGTGCGGATCCTGTCCGGCGTCTTCGAAGGTCGCACCACGGGTACCCCTATCGGCCTGCTGATCGAGAACACCGATCAGCGATCGCGCGACTATGCCGAGATCATGGACCGGTTCCGGCCCGGGCATGCCGACTACACCTATCTCCAGAAATACGGCCTGCGCGACTACCGCGGCGGGGGGCGTTCCTCGGCGCGCGAGACGGCGATGCGCGTGGCGGCCGGCGCCATCGCGCGCAAGTACCTGCGCGAGCGCCATGGCGTGGTCATCCGCGGCTATCTTGCCCAACTCGGCCCGATCCGGCCCGAGGCCTTCGACTGGGACGAGGTCGGGCGCAACCCCTTCTTCTGCCCGGACGCCGCCGCGGTGCCGGAACTCGAGGCCTATATGGACGCGTTGCGCAAGGCGGGTGACTCGATCGGGGCGCGTATCGACGTCGTCGCCCAGGGCGTGCCGCCGGGGCTTGGGGAGCCGGTCTTCGATCGCCTCGACGCCGATCTCGCGCACGCGCTGATGGGCATCAACGCCGTGAAGGGTGTCGAGGTCGGCGCCGGGTTCGAATGCGTCACCCAGCGCGGTACCGAGCACCGCGACGAACTCACGCCCGAGGGATTCCTCAGCAACCGCGCGGGCGGCGTGCTGGGCGGGATCTCCACCGGCCAGGACCTTCGGGTCTCCATCGCGCTCAAGCCGACTTCGAGCATCCGACTGCCCGGGCGCAGTGTGAACCTGCGCGGCGAGGCGGTCGAGGTGGCGACCAAGGGCCGCCACGACCCCTGTGTCGGCATCCGCGCCACGCCGATCGCCGAGGCGATGACGGCCATCGTGCTGATGGATCACCTGCTGCGCCAGCGGGCGCAGAATGCGGACGTGGTACCGCCGCTCGCGCCCATCCCGCCCGGCACGAGCCCCTGACCGCCGCCCGGCGGCATCGCAACGCCCCCGGTCCCGCGGGGGCGATCTTCGCACGACGATGATCTACTGGCGCCTCTCGACCTTTTACCTGTTCTACTTCGCGGCGCTGGGAGCGCTGATCCCGTACTGGAGCCTGTATCTGCAGTCCCTGGGGTTCGGGCCGGTGGCGATCGGCGAGCTGGTCGCGATCATGATGGCCACCCGGATCGTGGCGCCGAACCTCTGGGGATGGCTCGCCGATCACACCGGGCGGCGCATGACCGTGGTGCGCATCGCCTCGTTGTTGGCCTGGGTGGCCTTCTGCGGGGTGCTGCTGGGTCGCGGGTTCTGGTGGCTCGCGGTCGTGGTCGCGGTGTTCAGCTTCTTCTGGAACGGGGCCCTGCCGCAACTCGAGGCCACTACGCTCAATCACCTGGGCGCGCGGGCGCACGGCTACGGTCGCATCCGGGTATGGGGTTCGGTGGGTTTCGTCCTCAGTGTGAGCGGGCTGGGATTCTTATTTCAGCATCGTTCGCCGGCGCTGCTGGTGCCGGTGGCGCTTGCGCTGCTGGTGGCGATCTGGCTCGCGAGTCTGCGCGTTCCGGAACGCTTCCGCGCCGCGCCCGAGGCGATCGGGCGTCCGCTGCTGGCGGTCGTGCGCCGCCCGGAGGTGGCGACACTGCTCCTGGTCTGCCTGCTCATGCAGCTCAGCCATGGTCCGTACTATGCTTTCTTCACCCTATATCTGGAACACCATGGGTACAGCGGCGGGATGATCGGGCTGTTGTGGGCGCTCGGGGTCGTCGCCGAGATCGGCGTGTTTCTGATCATGCCGCGCGCCCTGCCGCGGTTCGCGCCGCGGACCCTGCTGTTGGCGAGTCTGGCGCTGGCGGCCTTGCGCTGGCTGCTGATCGGCGCGTTTCCCGACCACCTCGGGGTGATCGTCTTCGCCCAGTCGCTGCACGCGGCGAGCTTCGGCGTCTATCATTCGGTGGCCATCGACTTGGTGCACCGGCATTTCACCGGGCGCCTGCAGGGGCGGGGCCAGGCCCTCTACAGCAGCGTCAGCTTCGGGGCCGGCGCCTCCCTGGGCAGTCTCGCCAGCGGTTATCTGTGGGTGGGAGTGGGCCCGAGCGCGACCTACTACGCGGCGGCGGCGGTCGCGGCGCTCGCCTGGCTCGTGGCCTGGCGCGGGCTCCCGGCCGCCGCGTCGCCCGCCGCGTCGCCCGCCGCGTAAGGGCGTTTGGTCCCGCGCCTGTCCTTGGCCGCGCCTTCCGAATATAATGAATCGCTTACACTAGACGTTTTTGCAGCTGCACGGGCGATGACATGGCCGGCCGAACCCTCTACGACAAGCTCTGGGACGATCACGTGGTGCACGCCGACGCCGACGGCACCACGCTGCTCTATATCGACCGACATCTGGTCCACGAGGTCACCTCGCCGCAGGCGTTCGAGGGGCTGCGGCTCGCCGGGCGCCGGCCGTGGCGCACCGATTCACTCCTGGCGGTGCCGGACCACAACGTCCCGACCACCGATCGCGCCGGCGGGATCGCCGATGCGATCGCGCGCGTGCAGGTGGAGGCGCTGGACACCAACTGCGCCGCCTACGGCATCACCGAGTTCGCGATGTGCGACCCGCGCCAGGGCATCGTGCACGTGATCGGCCCGGAGCAGGGTTTCACCCTGCCCGGCATGACGATCGTCTGCGGCGATTCCCACACCTCCACGCACGGCGCGGTGGGTGCGCTCGCGCTCGGAATCGGTACCTCGGACGTGGAGCATGTGCTCGCCACCCAGTCCCTGGTGCTCAAGAAGTCGCGCAACCTGTTGGTGCAGGTCGAGGGCACGCTCGGGCACGGCGTCACCGCCAAGGATCTCGCGCTGGCCGTGATCGGCGAGATCGGCACCGCCGGCGCTACCGGGCACACCATCGAGTTCGCGGGCGAGGCGGTCCGCGCGCTGTCCGTCGAAGGGCGTATGACCCTGTGCAACATGGCCATCGAGGCGGGCGCGCGCTCCGGGCTGGTGGCGGTGGACGAGCGCACCATCGAGTATCTGCGCGACCGGCCGTTGGCGCCCAAGGGGGCGCTCTGGGATCGCGCGGTGCGGGCGTGGCCGGCGTTGCATAGCGACCCGGACGCCGTCTTCGACCGGGTGGTGCACCTCGATGCGGGCGTGCTTCGCCCGCAGGTGAGCTGGGGGACCTCCCCGGAGATGGTGGTCGCGGTGGACGGGCGGGTTCCCGATCCGCAGGCCGAGGAGGACCCGGTGCGTCGCGAGGGGATGCGCCGTGCGTTGCGCTATATGGGGCTCGAACCCGGCACGCCGATCACGGAGATTCGCCCGGACAAGGTGTTCATCGGTTCGTGTACCAACTCGCGCATCGAGGATCTGCGCGCGGCCGCGGCGCTCGTGCGCGGGCGCCGCTTGGCGCCGGGTGTGCGCCGGGCCCTGGTGGTGCCGGGATCGGGGCTCGTGAAACGCCAAGCCGAGGCCGAAGGGCTCGACCGGGTGTTTCGCGACGCCGGCTTCGAGTGGCGCGAACCGGGTTGTTCGATGTGCCTGGGGATGAATCCGGACCGGCTGGAACCGGGCGAGCGTTGCGCCTCGACCTCGAACCGCAACTTCGAGGGCCGCCAGGGGCCGGGTGGGCGCACGCACCTGGTCGGCCCGGCGATGGCGGCGGCGGCGGCGATCCACGGCCACTTCGTCGACGTGCGCGAATTCGACTGAGGCAGGGGGCGATGGAGAAATTCGAGACTTTCACCGGACCGGTCGCGGCGCTCGATCGCGCCAACGTCGATACCGACGCGATCATCCCCAAGCAGTTCCTCAAGTCGATTCGGCGCACCGGCTTCGGGCCGTATCTGTTCGACGAGTGGCGCTACCTGGATCACGGTGAGCCCGGGATGGACTGTGCGGCGCGCCCGCGCAATCCGGACTTCATACTCAATCTTCCGCGCTATCGCGGCGCGCAGATCCTGCTCGCGCGCGACAACTTCGGCTGCGGCTCCTCGCGCGAACATGCCGTATGGGCGCTGTCGGACTACGGGTTCCGGGTGGTGATCGCGCCGAGCTTCGCCGACATCTTCTTCAATAACTGTTTCAAGAACGGCGTCCCGCCGATCACGCTGCCCGGTGCCGTGGTCGATCGGCTGTTCCGTGAGGTCGGGGCGCGCGAGGGATATCGGCTGACGGTCGATCTGCGGGCGCAGGTGCTGGTTACGCCCGAGGGCGAGGCGATCGCCTTCGAGATCGACCCGTTTCGCCGACACTGCCTGCTCGAGGGTCTCGACGAGATCGGACTCAGTCTGCGGCGCGCCGAGGAGATCCGCGCCTACGAGAGCCGCCGGCGCGACGAGACTCCATGGCTGTTTCCGGAGCGCTGCGGCGGGTGAAATCACGCCCGCCGCGGGTCGTCCGGATGCGGACCCGGTGTGTGCGAATGGAGGAGCGATGACGTACAAGATTCTGATTCTGCCCGGCGACGGCATCGGCCCGGAGATCGTGGCCGAGGCGGGCAAGGCCATCGAGGCGCTACGCGCGGATTTCGGCCTCGCCGTGGAGATCGAGGAGGCCGCGATCGGCGGCGCCGCCTACGAGGGCGCGGGTCACCCGCTCCCCGAGTCGACCCTGCGCCTGGCGCGCGCGGCCGACGCCGTCCTACTCGGTGCCGTCGGCGGGCCGCGATGGGAGGGGCTCGCGCGCGATTTGCGCCCCGAGCGCGGTCTGCTTGGGTTGCGCGCGGCGCTCGGGCTGTTCGCCAATCTGCGCCCGGCGCTGCTCTATCCGCAGCTCGCCGAGGCCTCCACGCTGCGGCGCGAGGTCGTCGCCGGGCTCGATCTGATGATCGTGCGTGAGTTGACCGGCGGGATCTACTTCGGCGCGCCGCGCGGCGTGCGCGAGGAGGACGGCGTGCGTAGCGCCTTCAACACCATGGGCTACACGGAGCCCGAGATCGAGCGCATCGGGCGCGTGGCCTTTGAGACCGCGCGCCGGCGCGGGCATCGCGTGTGCTCGGTGGACAAGGCCAACGTGCTCGAGGTCTCGGAGTTGTGGCGCGAGGTCATGACCGGCCTCGCCGGTGAATACCCGGACGTCACGCTGACGCACCTGTACGTGGACAACGCCGCCATGCAACTGGTGCGCGCCCCGACGCAGTTCGACGTGATTGTGACGGGCAACCTATTCGGCGATATTCTCTCGGATCAGGCGGCGATGCTCACCGGCTCGATCGGTATGCTGCCCTCGGCGTCCCTGGACGCGCACGGCAAGGGGATGTACGAGCCGATCCACGGTTCGGCGCCGGACATCGCCGGACGCGGCGTAGCCAATCCGCTCGCCACGATCCTCTCGGTGGCGATGCTGTTGCGTCACTCGCTGGGCGAGCCGGAGGCGGCCGTGCGCGTGGAGCGGGCCGTGAGCCGGGTGCTCGATCAGGGGCTGCGCACCCCGGACATCGAGGCCCCCGGGACGCGCCGCGTCGGGACCCGGGAGATGGGTGAGGCGGTCGTGGCGGCGTTGCGCGCGGGCTGACGGGGGCGACGATGTGGGCGGTGAGGCGGGTATGAGCAGGCGTTTCGATGTGGCGGTGGTGGGCGCGACGGGCGCGGTGGGCGAGGCCATGTTCTCGATGCTGGACGCACGCGATTTCCCGGTGGGGGAGGTCTACGCCCTCGCCAGCAGTCGCTCGGCCGGCGCCCGGGTGGCGTTCCGCCATCGGCAACTGAAGGTTCAGGACTTGGCGCAGTTCGATTTCGCGCGCGTACAGATCGGTCTGTTCTCGGCGGGGGCGTCGGTCTCGGAGGAATATGCGCCGCGCGCCGCTGCGGCGGGCTGCGTGGTGGTGGACAACACCTCCCGGTTCCGCCGCGATCCCGATATCCCGTTGGTGGTGCCGGAGGTCAATCCCCACGCCATCGCCGGCTACCGGGAGCGGGGGATCATCGCCAACCCGAACTGCTCGACCATCCAGATGGTGGTGGCCCTCAAGCCGATCTACGACGCGGTGGGCATCGAGCGCATCAACGTCGCCACCTACCAGGCCGTATCGGGCACCGGCAAGGAGGCGATCGAGGAACTCGCCGGGCAGAGCGCACGGTTGCTCAACGGAAAGTCGATCGAGTCACGGGTCTACCCCAGGCAGATCGCCTTCAATGTGCTGCCGCACATCGACGTATTCCTGGAGAACGGCTATACCAGGGAAGAGATGAAGCTGGTCTGGGAGACCCGCAAGATCCTCGAGGACGATTCGATCCAGGTCAATCCGACCGCGGTGCGGGTGCCGGTGTTCTACGGGCACTCGGAGGCCGTGCACATCGAGACGCGCGACAAGATCAGCGCCGCCGAGGCCCGCGAGCTGCTGGCGGCGGCGCCCGGGGTCACGGTGCTCGACGAGCGGTGCCCGGGCGGCTATCCGACCGCGGTGACCGAGGCGGCGCAACACGATGCGGTCTTCGTCGGCCGGATCCGCGAGGACATCTCCCATCCGCGGGGGCTCGACCTGTGGGTGGTGGCGGACAACGTGCGCAAGGGCGCGGCCCTGAACAGCGTTCAGATCGCGGAGGTCTTGATCGCCGACTACCTGTAGACTACCTTCCGACCGGGTTCCGGGGTGTGGCGGCAGCCCGCCCGGCGGGCCGGAATTAAGTTAACCGGGCAGGCTTCCGATATAGCGACACACAGGCCCGAGTTGGAGGTCCGTCCGGACCCCGCCTACGGGACGGGCCGCAGAAGGGGGCGTTTTGATAATGAATCGGAAGCTGGCCTTGGCCGTGGCCTCCGCGTGCATGATGGCGCCCGCGCCGCTGTACGCCCTCGGGCTCGGTGCCATCACCCTCCATTCCCATCTCGACGAGAAACTCAAGGCCGATATCCGGCTCTACTCCGATAACCCGGGGGAACTGGACGGCGCCCTTGTGAGCCTCGCCGGACCCTCGGCCTTCGCCCGGGCCGGTATCGGTCGGCCGTTCATTCTGGGCGATCTGCATTTCAAGGTCGTGCACAACGCGAAGGGTCGCCCGGCGATCCAGGTGACCAGCGACCGGCCGATCCGCGAGCCGTTCCTCGACTTCATCGTCGAGGTCGGCTGGCGAAACGGACGGATTCTGCGCCAGTACACCGTCCTGTTGAACCCCCCGACGATGACCGCGTTGCGCCCGGCCGGGGTGCACCCGGCTGCGGCGGCGGCCGTGACCCGTACCCCCGCCGCCCCCGTCGTTGCGCCGGTCGCGGGCAGTGCGCCCCCGGTCGCGGGCATCGGTGCCCCGCCGCCACGGCGTGGGACGGTGCGGCGCGCCGGCGCCCCGCAACCGGCGCCCGGTGCGCGCGGTACGATCCGTACCACGCGCAACGATACGCTGTGGGGTATCGCCCGGCGCGTGCGGCCCAACGACCGGGTGAGCATCGAGCAGACGATGCTGGCGTTGCTCGACGCCAACCCGCAGGCGTTCTACGACCACAACATCAATCGTCTGAAGGCGGGTTACGTGCTGCGGGTTCCGGATATCTCGCAGATCCTCGGCATCGACCCCCGAGGGGCCCTGGCGCAGGTACGGCACCAGAATCTGCTCTGGGAGCGGTACCGCAGGCGCCTGGCCGGGGTGGCGACCGGCGCCAAGCCCGGCGCCGGCGTGTCGTCGGCGGCGCGGCAGGAGCGGGAACGGCTGCGCCTGCTGGCTCCCAAGGTCGGCGAGGCGGTCGCTACCGGCGCGCCCGGCGGCACCGCCGGTGTGAACCGCCGGGCGCTCAAGAATCGACTGGCCCTGGCCAATGAGGCCGCGGTATCCAAGGCCGCGGAAGCGAAGGATCTGCAAGGCCGGGTCAATGCGCTGCAGGGCCAGGTGGGCAAACTCAAGGAGTTGCTGAGTCTCAAGAATCAGCAACTGGCCGCTCTGCAGACGCGGTCCGGGACCGAGACCGGGGCCGTTGCGGTACCGCCCGCCCCGGCGAAGCCCGCGGCGGCCACTTCGCCGGCCGGAACCTCCAAGGCGTCTACCCCGATGCCCGGGCCGGCCCACCCGGCCGCTCCGCCGGCGCCGGCCCTCCGGCATTCCGTGACTCCCGCCCCGGCGCGGGTGCAGACGCCGCCCCCGGCCTCCCGGCTCGGTTCGTTACGCGAACTGCTCAACGACCGCGGTGTGCTGGCCTTTCTGGGTGGGGCGTTCCTGGCGTTGGTGGCCCTGGTCTGGCTGGTGATCCGCCGTCGCCGTTCCACCGAATCCGGATTGCCGTTGGAGGCGGAGTCCCGGGCGTTGGCGGATGGCGGGACGGACGATGAGACGGACGGAGAGGCGAGCGGTGCGGATGTCTTCGCACAGGCGCTTGGCGATGAGCAGGAGGGGTCCGGGGCGGCGGTCGCCGAAGCCGGTGGCGATGCCCTCGCCGAGGCCGAGATCTACTTGGCGTACGGGCGCTATGAGCAGGCGGCGGAGCAGCTCGCGCAGGCGGTACGCGACGAGCCCGATCGGGCGGACCTGAAGGCAAAGCTGCTCGAGGCCTATCACGCCCTGGCCGATCGCGACGCCTTCGAGTCGACCGCCGAGGCCTTGTATGCGGATCTCGGCGACGCCTCCCATCCATTGTGGCGGAACGTCGCGCAGTGGGGGGCGGAGCTGTGCCCCGAGCATCCGCTGTTTCGCGGGGAGGCCGGTGCCGAGGCGGAGTCGTCCGCCGGAGCCGGTCCCGCCGCCGAGGCACAGGCCGCGGATGCGGCCCCCGAAGAGGGTGTCGAATCGGCCGCCGCCGAGGAGTCGGCCGGAGAGGCCGTCGATGAGTTGCTGCGCAGCCTGGTGGCGGAGCTGCCGGCGCAGGAGGCGGACGAGGATCATCCTGCGCCGGCTGCGACGCCGGTCGATGAGACCCCGGCTGCGGATCGCTCGCAAGACCTCCCGGCCGAGCCCGGGTCCGAGACGTCCGGAGACCTGTCGGAGGAACCATCGGGGGCGCAGGGGGCGGAGGAACAGGACGAAGCGGACTCGGGCCCCCCCCTGCCCGACACCGAACCGGAGGCCTTCGAAGAAACGCATGCGCCGGAGCAGGCCGCCGAGGCGGCCCCCATCGAGGATGCCGCTACGGTGGAAAAAACCCCGGAGCCGGCCGAGTCCAATGTGATCGAATGGGAGGGAGGACTCACCTCCGGCGGTGCGGCGCGCGTCGGAGAGGATGCCGTCGGGGAGGAAGTCACCGGAGAGGAAGTCACCGGAGAGGAAGTCACCGGAGAGGGAATCGCCGAGGGGCAAGCCGCCGAGAAGGAAGCCGCCGAGAAGGAAGCCGCTCGAGAGACCACCGGGGATGTAGGCGAGGACGCGGTGCTCGGGGAACCCGACGAGGTCGGCACGAAGCTCGATCTGGCGCGCGCGTACCTGGACATGGGCGACCGGGAAGGGGCGCGCGAGTTGCTCGTGGAGGTGATCGAGGAAGGCAGTGATCCCCAGCGCAAGGAGGCCGAAGGCCTCATGCAGCAGTTGAGCGCCTGATCGATCCGCCCATGCCGCCGGTGGGCGTGGAGGCGTGGGCGGTGGCTCGCGTCCGGGTGCGGCGATCGTCCGGGGCGCCCGCGGCGTCCATCGGACCCTGATCCATGCGCATCGCCCTCGGTGTGGAGTACGACGGCACGGACTTCTCCGGCTGGCAGGCCCAGGCGGGTACGCGTACCGTGCAGGAGGTGCTCGAGGGCGCGTTGTCGCGGGTGGCGGATCGGCCGGTGCGCGTGGTATGCGCCGGGCGTACCGATGCCGGTGTGCACGCCACCGGTCAGGTGGTTCACTTCGACACCGAGGTGGTGCGTCCGGAGCGCGCCTGGGTCCTGGGGACCAACGTGCACCTGCCCCCGGAGGTCTCGGTGTGCTGGGCGCGGGCGGTGGACCCGCGGTTCCATGCGCGATTCTCCGCCGTCAGCCGCCGCTACCGCTATGTGATCCTCAACCGCGTTACCCGCCCGGCACTGTTGCGCGGCCGGGTGTGGTGGGTGTACCGCCCCCTGCATGCGGATCGCGCGCGCGAAGCGGCCGTACACTTGGCCGGGGAACACGATTTCACCTCGTATCGCGCCCTCGCCTGTCAGGCCCGCCATCCGGTGCGTACGGTGCATCGCCTGGAAGTGCAACGCGCGGGGGAACTTCTGTATATCGACGTGCTGGCCAATGCCTTTCTGCACCACATGGTGCGCAACCTCGCCGGGGTCCTGGTCGCGATCGCCCGCGGCGAGCATCCGCCGCACTGGGCCCGCGAGGTGCTGGAGGCGCGTGACCGCACACTGGGCGGCATCACCGCGCCTTCGGCCGGCTTGTATCTGGTTCAGGTGAACTATCCGGCGTCCTTCGGCCTGGGGCGCCCCGTGCGCCTGCCGATGTTCGGCTGACAGGGCGTGAATTCTGGTAGTCTGTGCCCGGGGAAGGAGGCGTCGTGGTGGCCACCGGTGCGCACCCGGGTTAAAATCTGCGGCATCACTCGACCCGAGGACGCGGGCGAGGCCGCGCGCCTCGGGGTCGACGCCATCGGACTGGTGTTTCATCCGGACAGTCCGCGCGTCGTGGATCTGCGTCGCGCCGCCGAGATCGCCCGCAGTCTCCCGCCGTTCGTGACGGTCGTGGGACTGTTCGTGGATCCGCCGCAGGGTCGGGTGGAGGCCGTGCTCGCGGCGCTGTCGCTGGATCTGCTTCAGTTCCATGGCCGCGAGCCGGCGGCGCGCTGTCGCGGATTCGGGCGCCCCTATATCAAGGCACTGGCCGCGGGGGCCGGCTCGGACATCGCCGCCCGGGCGGCGGAGTACCCGGACGCCGTAGGTATCCTGCTCGACACCGAAGTGGACGGGCGCAGCGGCGGTACCGGTCGTACGTTCGACTGGCGACGGGTGCCGGAAGGGTTGAACCGCCCGCTGATCCTCGCCGGCGGCCTGGGTCCGGAGAATGTCGCGGAGGCGATCCGCGCGGTGCGCCCCTACGCGGTCGACGTGAGCAGCGGCGTGGAATCCGCCAAGGGCATCAAAGACGCGGCGCGCATGGCCGCGTTCGTGCGAGGTGTGCACAGTGTCGACGCAGGCAAAGACCCGATCTACCCTCCCCGCTAGCGCGCTGCCGGACGCCGACGGGCATTTCGGCCCCTACGGCGGGCGCTTCGTGGCCGAGACCCTCATGGGGGCGTTGGAGGCGTTGCGTACGACCTACGAGGCGTTGCGCACCGATGCGGAGTTCCTCGCCGAGTATGATCGCGACCTGGCGCACTACGTCGGGCGCCCCTCGCCGCTGTATTTCGCGCGGCGCTGGAGCGAGGCGGTGGGCGGGGCGCGGATCTTCCTCAAGCGCGAAGACCTCAACCACACCGGCGCGCACAAGATCAATAACACCGTCGGCCAAGCCCTGCTGGCGCGCCACATGGGCAAGATGCGGGTCATCGCCGAGACCGGCGCCGGTCAGCACGGCGTCGCCACCGCCACGGTCGCGGCGCGCTTCGGCATGCGTTGCGTGGTCTACATGGGCGCCGAGGACATCCGGCGCCAGGCGATCAACGTCTATCGGATGCGTCTGCTGGGTGCCGAGGTGGTCGAGGTGAACTCCGGCTCGCGGACCCTCAAGGACGCCATGAACGAAGCGATGCGCGATTGGGTGACCCACGTCGACGACACCTTCTACATCATCGGCACGGTGGCCGGCCCGCACCCCTACCCGGCGATGGTACGGGATTTCCAGGCGGTGATCGGCCGCGAGGCGCGCGCCCAGATCCTGGAGCAGGCCGGACGCCTGCCGGACGCCCTGGTCGCCTGCGTCGGCGGCGGATCGAACGCCATCGGGCTGTTTGCGCCGTTCCTCGAGGATCGGGACGTGGCCCTCTACGGCGTCGAGGCGGCGGGCGAAGGGCTCGACACCGGGCGCCATGCCGCACCGCTCAACCGCGGGCGGGTCGGGGTGTTGCACGGCAACCGGACCTATCTGATGGAAGACGCCGACGGCGAGATCCTGCCCACGCATTCGATCTCGGCGGGACTCGACTATCCGGGGGTCGGGCCGGAACACGCGTGGCTCAAGGACAGCGGGCGCGCGCGCTACGTCGCGGTCACCGACGAGGAGGCGCTCGGCGCGTTCCACGACCTCACGTGCACGGAGGGGATCCTGCCGGCCCTGGAATCCAGCCACGCGCTCGCCTACGCCGCCCGGCTCGCCGTCGAGCTGGGGCGCGACGCGGTGCTCATCGTCAATCTCTCGGGGCGCGGCGACAAGGACATCCACACGGTGGCGGCGCACGAGGGCATCCGCGTATGAGCCGCATCGCCGAGGTGTTCGCGCGGCTGCGTCGCGACGGGCGTTGCGCGCTGATCCCGTACTTCACCGCGGGCGACCCGGATCCGGAGACCACCGTGCCGGTGATGCACGCCGCAGTCGCGGCCGGCGCCGATCTCATCGAGCTGGGTGTCCCGTTTTCCGACCCCATGGCCGACGGCCCCGTGATCCAGGCGGCCTGCGAGCGTGCCCTTGCGCATCATACGACCCTCGCCCGCGTGCTGGAGATGGTGGCGCAGTTCCGCGAGACGGACCCGGCTACGCCGGTCGTCCTGATGGGCTACCTCAATCCGGTGGAGGCGATGGGCTACGGGCGCTTCGCGGCGGCGGCGGCGCGGGCCGGTGCCGACGGCGTGCTGACGGTGGACATGCCGCCCGAGGAGTCGGCGGTGTTGGAGCAGGTGCTGGCGGAGCAGGGCCTCGATCCGATCTTTCTGATCGCCCCGACCACCTCGCCCGCGCGGATCTCGCGGATCTGCAAGTCGGCCCGCGGCTTCGTATACTACGTCGCCCTGAAGGGGGTGACGGGCGCGGCGCACCTGGACGTGGACGCCGTGGCGCACAAACTACGCGAGATTCGCGAGATCACCGGGTTGCCGGTGGGCGTCGGTTTCGGGATCCGCGACGCCGCCTCCGCGGCGCGGATCGCGGCGCTCGCCGACGCCGTCGTGGTCGGCAGCGCCCTGGTGCGTCGCGTCGGAAGCCACGCCGGCGATCCGCAGGGCGCGGCGCGTGAGGTCTCCGCGCTGCTTGCCGACATGCGACGCGCCATGGATCGGGTTCGCGCTCCGGCCGCCGCGGCGAAGGGCTGAGCGGACACGCTCGCAGGAACAGATGAACTGGTTCAGAAAACTGGTGCCGTCGCGGATCCGGATCGAGGGGGGCAGCAAACGCACCGTGCCCGAGGGTCTGTGGACCAAGTGCGGGGCGTGCAGCGCGATCCTGTATCGCGCGGAACTGGAACGGGAACTGGATGTGTGTCCGAAGTGCGGCCACCACATGCGCATCGGCGCACGGCTGCGTCTGGAACGATTCCTGGATCCCGAGCCGCGTCGCGAGATCGGCGTGGGCCTGGAGCCCGTGGATACGCTCAAGTTTCGCGACAGCAAACGTTACCGCGACCGCCTGGCCCAGGCCCAGAAGACCACCGGCGAGAAGGACGCATTGGTGGTGATGGAGGGGGCGCTCAACGGCATGCCGGTGGTGGCCGCGGCCTTCGAGTTCGCCTTCATGGGGGGCTCCATGGGCGCGGTGGTGGGCGAGCGCTTCGTGCGTGGTGTGGACCTGTGCCGCGAGCGCGGGATCCCGTTGGTGTGCTTCTCGGCCAGCGGTGGGGCGCGTATGCAGGAGGCGCTGTTCTCGCTGATGCAGATGGCCAAGACGGCGGCCGCGCTGGCGCGGCTGGCCGAGCAAGGGATCCCGTACGTTTCGGTGCTCACGGATCCCACTATGGGCGGGGTTTCGGCGAGCCTCGCCACCCTCGGGGACGTGCTGATCGCCGAGCCGCGCGCGCTCATCGGCTTCGCCGGGCCGCGTGTGATCGAGCAGACCGTGCGCGAGACGCTGCCCGAAGGCTTCCAGCGCAGTGAGTTCCTGCTCGAACACGGCGCCATCGACATGATCGTGCATCGCCACAAATTGCGCGACACCGTCGTCTCGCTGCTCGGCCAGTTCACGCGGCGACCGCTCGCCTGAGCGCGCGGCCCGTCCCCGCCATGCGTTTCGAGGCCCTCGACGGGTGGCTCGCCTGGCAGGACTCGCTGCACCCGCGCAAGATCGATCTGGGCCTGGATCGTGTCGGTCGGGTCGCCGGGGTGCTGGGGCTGGATCGTCCGCCGTTTCCGGTGGTCACGGTCGCCGGCACCAACGGAAAGGGCTCGTGTGTGGCGCTGCTCGAGGCGGTGCTGTCCGCCGCCGGCTACCGGGTCGGCGCCTATACTTCGCCGCATCTGCTGCGCTACAACGAGCGGGTGCGCGTGGCCGGCGCGGCGCTCGACGACACGCAACTGTGCCGTGCGTTCGCGCGCATCGACGACGCGCGCGGCGACACGGCGTTGACCTATTTCGAGTTCGGCACGCTCGCCGCGCTCGAGCGATTCCGTGCGGCGCGCGTCGACCTCGCGTTGCTCGAGGTCGGCATGGGCGGGCGCCTGGACGCCACCAACGTGGTCGACGCGGAGGTTGCGTTGGTCGCGGCCTTGGGCGTCGATCATCGCGACTGGCTGGGCCCGGACCGCGAGAGCATCGCGCGCGAGAAGGCCGGCATCTTCCGTCCCGGCCGCCCGGCGGTGTGCGCGGATCCCGAGCCGCCCGAGTCTCTGGTGCAGCACGCGGCGCGTCTGGGGACGCCGCTCTATCGGATCGGGCGCGAGTTCGACTTGCGGGCCGACGGCACCGGGTGTTGGGAATGGGAATGCGATGCGCGCCGGCGCCGCGCCCTCCCGCCGCCCGCCCTACAGGGCGAGTTCCAGGTGCGCAACGCCGCCGCCGTTCTGATGACGTTGGAACTGCTCGCCGAGCGGTTTCCGGTGACGCAGGACGAGGTGTGTCGCGGCCTGCGGGAGGTGCATCTGCCGGGCCGTTTCCAGGTGATCCCGGGACCGGTGGAGTGCATCCTGGACGTGGCGCACAATCCGCAGGCGGCGCGGTCGCTGGCCGCCAATTTGGCACGCCGCCCGTGCCGGGGGCGTACCCTGGCGGTGGTGGCGCTGCTGTCCGACAAGGAGATCGAGGCGGTCGCGGCGGCACTGGACTGCGTGGTGGACCGCTGGCTGGCGGCGGGTCTCGAGGGTCCACGGACCCTGCCGGTGGCGGAGTTCGCGGCGCGGATCCGGGCCGCGCCGGTACGTGCGCCGTTGTCCGTCCACCCGAGCGTCGCCGAGGCGTTGGCCCGTGCCGACGCGCAGGCACGCCCGGGCGATCGCATCGTGGTGTTCGGCTCGTTTCGCACGGTGGAGGCGGCCCTTCGTGCCCTCCGGTTTTCGTTGTAAGGTGGGGGCCTGCCGGAGGACTGCCGGTGTTCACGATCCGTCGCATGGCACGGTAATGGAACGACCCCTCAAACAACGCTTGGTGGGTGGGGCGGCCCTGGTCGCTCTGGCGGTGATCTTCCTCCCGATGATCCTGCACGGGCCGGGCAAGGGCGAGGGCCTGTTCGGCGGGCCGTCGATTCCCCCGAAGCCCGACTGGATCCTCGCACCGCCCCGTGGCGCCACGGGGCCGGCGCGGGGGACGCCGCCGGCACCTGCGCCGGCCGGTCCGCTCATCGTCGGTGGTCCGTCGAGCGCGGCACCGGAATCGTCGTCGCCGGGATCGGTGGATCGAAGGCCGACCGCGCCCGCCGCCCGCACCCCCCCGAGCGGCGCCGCGTCCGGGGTACCCCCGCCCGCGCTCGCGCAGCACCCGCCGGCGGTGCCGGGACTGCACGCCTGGGTGGTGCAACTCGCCAGCCTGAGCAGCGAGTCGAGCGCCGTGGCGCTGCGCGATCGGTTGCGCAGGGCCGGGTTCGCGGCCTTTGTGGAGCGGGTGCGGGTGAACGGCAAGCCGGTGTTCCGGGTCCGGGTGGGGCCGGAGTTGGATCGGACCCGCGCCGATGCGCTGCGCAGGCGCCTGCAACAGACCCGGAACCTGCGCGGCATCGTCCTCACCTATCCATGAGCGCTCGGGAGGCAATCCTCGCGGATCCTTCGAGGGCCGGCGGGCGGGGCACGGAATGACGGATTCCGGGATCGGTGCGCGGCCGCTGCCGGAAGTGGCGTCGTTTCCCCGGTCGCGCCCGTCTGGTATCATTTCCGGCGAAGGCGCTTGCGCCCGGAGCCGGCCTTCGAGGGGAGTTTGCCCGACCGTGCTGGACCCTCTGCACAGGCCCCGTGGCGGTGGCCTCCTTCGATTCCGGGCGCAATCCGGCCCGGGTCGACCGGCGCCGTGGTGCAGATCGTGCCCGCGATGACGTGGGTCGATTACGCCATCGTGGCGGTCATCACGCTCTCGGCGGCGGTCGGTCTGGTTCGCGGGTTCCTGCGCGAGGCGCTGTCGCTGGCGGCGTGGATCGTGGCGTTCTGGGTGGCCCTGACCTTTTCCTATGGTCTCGCGCGCTTCTTCACCGGCCTCATCGCCTCGCCGACGGTCCGGATCGCGGTGGCGTTTGCGGCGCTGTTCCTCCTCACACTGCTGCTGGGGGCTCTGATAAGCTACCTCGCCGCGCAATTGATAAAGGGCAGTGGTCTTACCGGGGCCGATCGGCTGGTCGGCGTGGTGTTCGGCCTGGCGCGTGGGGTCGCTCTGGTGGCGGTGCTGGTGTTGCTCGCCGGGTTGACCTCCGCGCCCAAGGATCCCTGGTGGCACGAGTCCCTGCTGCTGGGGCATTTTCAGACCCTGGCGTTCTGGCTGCGCGGGCTGCTGCCCTCGGGGGTTGCGGCGAACTTCGTCTTCCACTGAGCGGCGCGTGCGCCCGTGCGGCGTCACGTACCGTAAATCACGCGAGGTGAGTCGCCCATGTGCGGGATCATCGGCATCATGGCCCGGGGTCCGGTCAATCAGGCCCTGTTCGACGGACTGACGGTACTGCAACACCGTGGTCAGGATGCGGCGGGCATCATGACCTGCGATCACGGGCGGTTGTTCCTGCGCAAGGACAACGGGCTGGTGCGGGACATCTTCCGCACCCGTCACATGATCCGCCTGCCCGGCAACCTGGGCATCGGCCACGTGCGCTATCCCACCGCGGGCTGCGAGAGTTCCGCCGAGGCCCAGCCGTTCTACGTGAACTCCCCGTACGGCATCGCACTCGCCCACAACGGCAACCTGACCAACGCCGATGATCTCAAGCGCGATCTGTTCCGCGAGGATCTGCGCCACATCAATACCGACTCCGACTCCGAGATCCTGCTCAACGTCTTCGCGCACGAATTGCAGCGCCGCGGCAGGTTGCGCATCAACGAGGAGGATCTCTTCCAGGCGGTGGCCGGCGTGCACCGTCGCTGTCAGGGCGCCTACGCGGCCGTCGCCATGATCCCGGGCTACGGGATCATGGGTTTCCGCGACCCCTACGGGATCCGGCCGCTGGTGTTCGGCGCGCGCGAGACCGCCCACGGTACGGAGTACATGATCGCCTCGGAGAGCGTCGCCTTGGACATCCTCGGTTTCGAGCTTGTGCGCGACGTCGAACCGGGCGAGGCGGTGTTCTTCGCCGCCGACGGGCGGATGCATACTCGGGTGTGCGCCGAGCACGCGATCTACTCGCCGTGCATCTTCGAGTACGTGTACCTGTCGCGCCCCGATTCGATCATCGACGACGTCTCCGTCTACAAGGCGCGGTTGCGTATGGGCGAGAAGCTCGCCGACAAGATCCTGCGCGAGCGCCCGGAGCATGACATCGACGTGGTCATTCCGATCCCCGACACCAGCCGTACCGCGGCGCTGCCGCTGGCGTACCGCCTGGGCGTGAAATACCGCGAGGGCCTGATCAAGAACCGCTACATCCCGCGCACCTTCATCATGCCCGGCCAGAAGCAGCGCAAGCGTTCGGTGCGCCAGAAGCTCAACGCCATCGGGCTCGAGTTCGAGGGCAAGAACGTGCTGCTGGTGGACGATTCGATCGTGCGCGGCACCACGTCCCGGCAGATCATCCAGATGGCGCGCGAGGCGGGCGCGCACAAGGTCTATTTCGCCTCCGCGGCGCCGCCGGTGCGCCACCCGAACGTATACGGCATCGACATGCCGGCGGCCGGCGAACTCATCGCCCACGGGCGCACCGAGGAACAGGTCGCGCGCGAGATCAAGGCCGACTGGTTGATCTACCAGGACCTCCCGGATCTCATCGATGCGGTGCGCCGGGGCAACCACAGGCTGGAACGCTTCGATACCTCGATCTTCACCGGCGAGTACGTGACCGGAGACGTGGACCAACGCTATCTCGCCCGGCTCGAGCGCCGGCGCAGTGATGCGGCCAAGCAGCGGCGCCTGCACCCGGAGGAGGAGGCCGATCGCTCCCGGGACAACCCGGTGATCGAGCTGCACAACGCCTCCTGATGTCGCGATCCCTGATCCACTCGGCGACCCAATATCTCGACGAGCGGGCGAAGAACGGCCTCCTCGCCGCCTTTGCGGATCGTGTCTCCACCGCCTCCACCGCCGCGTATTACTCGGTGCCGTCACCTACCCGCACCGGCTTCTTCCCCTCCTCCTTCAGGAGGCCCCCGACCGTGGTCGCCGACCTCGGCCACGGGGATGGATGCGGCCATGGTGAGAGGTGGCGGCGTATTGTCGGGAGAGATACAGAATGAAAACGGATTTCATGGATGCCGCCACCCGGCACTGGGAGGACGCGGAGCTGCTCAGCAACACCTTGCGGTGGGCCAACGCCGACCACCTGTATGGTGTGGCAGCGGAGTGTGCTCTCAAGGCCGTCATGGTCATGCTGGGTATGGAGACGAAACCTGATGATGGCTCTCCAATCGAATCCAGACACAAAAAGCATATCAACCGAATTTGGGAGGAGTTTTTGACCTTTGCGGCGGGCCGCAACGAGGGGCGATACAGCGGGATGTTGCCGGTGGGAACCCCCTTCGCCGATTGGGATGCGGCCCAGCGTTACGCCGCACGCCGCGAGTTCTCGAAGGATCGCGTTACCCTCCATCGTGATGCGGCCCGCGCTGTACGTCGGATCCTTGCCGATGCGAGAGTGGACGGGAGTCTCCCATGAAACCGACCGCCACCTTTGACACGATCCTCAGCGAAGTCCGCGAGGCTTTGCAGCAGTTTCAGCCTGAACTGCAAAGCATTGGGAGGCTCACCGTGGTACGGGATCTCTGGGGCAGGGTGCGCCTGGTTGCGCCCACGCGGCCCGAGTCCGGCGCCCCTCTGGCACAGACCCTCGAGAGGCTTGCCAGCAACCTGCAGGCCCGCCTCGGACGCCACGCCTATCCGCCCGAGCAAACCTTTCTCTATGCCGACGAGCTTGCCGAACCCACCGATCTGGAGCCCGGGCGTGGCGTCGATCTCGAGGTCGAGGGGTTCGACGCCCGCCTCATCGACCGCCAGCTCACCGGTACCTCATGGGCCGAGGTGGCAGCGTCGACGGATCTTCCACAACACCCCGCGCGCCTGACCTTCTACTCCATCAAGGGCGGCGTCGGGCGCAGCACCGCGGCCGCCGTCGCCGCCTGGAGGCTGGCGCAAGAGGGTCGGAACGTCCTGGTCCTCGACCTCGACCTAGAGGCACCGGGCCTCTCCTCGGCCCTGCTGCCGCAAGGGATCCTGCCGCGGTTCGGCATCGTCGACTGGTTCGTCGAAGACCTCGTGGGCCAAGCGGACGAGATTCTCGACGACATGGCCGTCCCGAGCCCCGTGTCCGCGGATCTGCCCGGCGAGGTGTGGGTGGTCCCGAGCCACGGTGCCGCAGGGGGCGAGTACATCGCCAAACTGGGCCGCTGTTATCTCGACCTGCCGCCGTCGACAGGGCGGGATGAAGGGCGTCAGAGCTGGCCGCAGCGCCTCCGGCATCTCCTGGAAGCGATTGAGGCGCACCACCGGCCCGATGTGGTGCTACTCGACAGTCGCTCCGGCCTCCACGACGTGGCCTCGGCCGTGGTGACGGATGTCGATGCCCAGGTTCTCCTCTTCGCCGTGGGCTCGGACCAGACGTGGCGCGGCTACCGTTTGCTCTTCGAGCACTGGCAGCGTCACGATGCGGCTCGTATCATCCGGGAGCGCCTCAAGGTGGTGGCCTCCATGGTCCCGGAGACGGGGCGGGCCGAGTACCTCTCGGCGTTCCGCGAGGCATCTTGGGACCTCTTTCGTGAGCACCTCTACGACGAGGTGGTTGAGGGCGCGCTGGACGGCTTCAGCTACGACCTCATGGACGACACCGGGCCACACGCGCCGTTGCTTACCTACTGGAGCCGGGGTTTTGCCTCCCTCGGTAACCTCGCCTCTCTCGACCCACAGCTCGTAGAGGCGGCCTACGGCCCCTTTCTGGATGGCATCCAGGAGTTGTTACCGTCGCTGGAGGGCCTATGAGACCGGAAGATCTGCACCTGCCCTCGGCCCGCGATGCGATGTTGGAGAGCCTTCCCGAAGCCACCTCCCTCCACGGTGCGGTACCCGAGTTGCGTTTCACCTATCTGCCGGCCTCTCATGCCAAGGCGTTGAATCTCGATGTCATGCTCGTCGTCGGTATGCGCGGCGCCGGCAAGAGCTTCTGGTGGGCGGCGCTGCAGCGACCCGAACACCGTCTGCTTGTGCACCGCCTCGCCAAACGGTCCGGCCTCACTGAGAATGTGCAGGTCACGGTCGGCTTCGGTGAGCGTCCGGACCCGGGGGCCTACCCGGGGAGGGACGTACTGGATCACCTTCTCACCCAAAATCACGACCCCCGCCTCATCTGGCGCACCGTCATCCTGCACGCCCTTGCACCGCCGGACCACGCCCTGCGCGGATGCGCCGACTGGCCCGATCGCGTTGCCTACGTCGCGGCGCAGCCCGAGGCGATGGACAACCTGCTCTACCATCGGGATCAGGAACTGGACGAGAAGGGCGGCCACTGGCTCATCCTCTTCGATGCGCTGGACCTCAGTGCCTCGGATTGGCCGACGATGAAGGCCCTCATTCGCGGCCTGCTCCAGGCGGTCCTCGACCTGCGTCGCTACCGCCGGCTCCGCGCCAAATGCTTCCTCCGGACCGACCAGCTCGACGAGCGGGCGGTCGCGAGCTTTCCCGACGCCTCGAAGATCCTCGCGGAGCGCGTCGAGCTGACCTGGCCCGGCACGGAACTCTACGACCTGTTGTGGCAGTACCTTGGCAATGCTTCCGGCGAGGCCGGCGAGGACTTCCGGGGGGAACTGATCTCGGTCTCCGGGGGGCGTTGGGGCTCGGAGGAAATCCGTGGAGAGGCCGTCTGGATGCCGCCGAACGAGCTGCGTCGCAACGGCGATCTTCAGCGCCGGGTCTTCCACGCCATCGCGGGACCGTGGATGGGAAAGGGTCCGCGCCGTGGCTACCCGTACACCTGGGTTCCGAACCACCTCGCCGACGCCCAAGGCAATGTGAGTCCGCGCTCCTTCCTGGCAGCGCTGCGTAAGGCCGCCGAGGATACCGACCAGCGCTACCCGGATCACGAGTGGCCACTCCACTACGAGAGCATCAAGCGGGGTGTGCAGGCGGCATCGGGGATTCGTGTAGATGAGATGCGCGAGGACTACCCGTGGGTCGATGTGTTGATGGAACCGCTCAGAGGGAAGGTCGTGCCGTGCGACTTCGAGGAGCTGGCGCAGATCTGGCACAAGGGCGCCCTCGATCGGTTGGAAACGCGGGTCCAACAAGAGCAAGAACGCCTGCCACCGGCGCATCTGGACGAGGGCCCCGAGGGGCTACGCCGAGATCTCGAGGAGCTTGGCGTCTTTCTTCGTATGCGAGACGGGCGCGTGAACATCCCCGATGTCTTTCGCGTCGGCTATGGCCTCGGTCGCAGGGGCGGGGTGCGGCCGATCCGGCACGACGCGGGCCGATGAGGGCAATTCCCCCGCGGATTATGGAGGCGGAGGACAAGGCGGCGGCGCTGCGGGAGGCTGTGGGCGATCCCGGCGCGGCGAACCGGTTCGAGGTCGACTTGGCGAATTTTACCGGCGTACCCGGGGCATCCTTTGCTTTGTAGCCTGTCGGAAGCAACGCAAGCGTTCGATGTGCCGACAGGCGCTACGCCGCGCTCAAGTTGACAGGCGCGGCGCCGCGGAACTAGGATTTCGGCTGTCGCGCCGATTTGATTCAGCTTGCGGGCGCGTAACAAATGCAGCTAAAGCGGGTCGGCCTGCTTTCGTTGCCGTGCGGAGCGGGTTTTTTTGCGCCCGCGTCTGCGCCGTTCCCTCTGTGTTCCGGGCCGGCACCGGCCGTCGATGAGGAGGATCCGTGGGATGGACTCAGACCAGTCGGAGGACTATCGGTTCGAGACCCTGGCGGTGCGCGCCGGGCAGGTGCGCACCGGTGAGGGCGAGCACTCCGAGCCGATTTTCCCCACCTCCAGCTTCGTGTTTGCGAGCGCGGCCGAGGCGGCGGCGCGCTTCTCGGGCGCCGTCCCGGGCAACATCTACTCGCGCTTCACCAATCCGACCGTGCGCACCTTCGAGCGCCGCCTCGCGGCCCTCGAGGGCGGTGAGTGCAGTGTCGCCACCGCCTCGGGCATGGCGGCGATCCTGTCCACCTGCATGGGTCTGCTCAAGGCCGGGGATCACGTGGTCTCCTCGCGCAGCGTCTTCGGGAGCACCACGAGCCTCTTCAACACTTATCTGCAGCGGTTCGGGGTGGCGGTCGACTACGTGGCGCTGACCGATCCGGGTGCCTGGGAGCGGGCGCTGCGGCCCGCGACGCGGCTGCTGTTCCTGGAGACCCCGTCCAACCCGCTCACCGAGGTCGCCGACATCGCCGCGCTCGCCGACCTCGCACACCGGCACGGCGCGCTGCTCGCGGTCGACAACTGCTTCTGTACCCCGGCGCTGCAGCGACCCCTGGCCCTGGGGGCGGACTTGGTGATCCACTCGGCGACCAAGTATCTCGACGGGCAGGGGCGTTGCATGGGCGGCGCCGTGGTGGGGTCGCAGGAACTGGTCGGCAAGGAGGTGTTCGGATTCCTGCGCACGGCGGGCCCGAGCATGAGCCCGTTCAACGCCTGGGTGTTCCTCAAGGGGCTGGAGACCCTGGCGTTGCGTATGCGTGCGCACAGTGCCAACGCCCTCGATCTGGCACGTTGGCTGGAAGGGCATCCGCGCGTGCACCGCGTGCACTATCCGGGGCTCGCCTCACACCCGCAGCACGAACTCGCGTGCCGCCAGCAGTCCGCCCCCGGCGGGATCGTCTCCTTCGAAGTGGTCGGCGGTCAGGCGGCGGCGTGGACCGTGGTCGATCGCACGCGCCTGGTCTCGATCACCGCCAACCTCGGGGATACCAAGACCACCATCACGCATCCGGCAAGCACCACGCACGCGCGGGTGGGCGCCGAGGCCCGGGCCGAGGCGGGTATCGGCGACGGCCTGCTCCGCCTGTCGGTGGGGCTCGAGGCGGTCGAGGACCTCGAGGCGGACCTGGATCGCGGGCTCGCGGCGCTCGGCTGAGGGTCGCACGTGTCCCGGGACGCCTGCTTCGACGCCGAACGCCGACAGGTGCTTTCGGTCTACCGGGAGGCGTTGGCGGCGGTGCATGGAGGCGCCCGCGTGCGCGCCGCCTTGGAGCGCCGACCGCCGCCGTGCCCGGTCCACGTGGCGGCGGTGGGCAAGGCCGCCTGCGCGATGGCCGAAGGGGCCTTCGAGGCGCTCCGGCACGGAGTGCGCGCCGCCCTGGTCATTACCCGGCACGGCTACGGCGATCCGGTGCCGTGTCGCCGGCCCGGCGTGCACTGCCTGGAGGCCGGCCACCCCGTACCCGACGCGGACAGCCTGGTCGCCGGGCGCGCGCTGCTCGAGTTCCTCGACGCCATCCCTGCAGACCGTCGGCCGTTGCTGCTGATCTCCGGCGGGGCATCGAGTCTCGTCGAGCGGCCGCCCGCCGGTGTGACGTTGGCCGATCTGGCCCGCCTGAACCATTGGCTGCTCGGTAGCGGCCTGGACATCCGGTGCATGAACCGGGTGCGCTGCGCGGTCTCGACGATCAAGGGCGGGCGCCTGGCGGCGCGCCTGGGCGCGCGCGCCGCGATGGTACTGCTGATCTCCGATGTGCGCGGCGACGATCCCGCGGTGATCGGTTCCGGGTTGGCTGCTCCGGGTGCCTGTGAGGGTCCGCTGCCGAGTGTGACCCCGGCGTGGGTGCGTGCCCTGGCGGCCCGTGCGCCGCCCGCGCCGCGTCCACACGACCCGGCCTGCGAGGGGCTGGAGGTGCACGTGGTGGCGCGGCTCGCCGATGCCCTGGAGGCCGCCGCGGCGGCGGCGCGCGGGCTCGGCGCGCCGGTCCACCGATATCCCGAATTCGTCGCCGGCGACCCGTGCGAGGCCGGGCGTGCGTTCGCAAGGCGGCTGCGGACCGGCGCGCCGGGTTTCCACATCCGGGGCGGGGAACCCACGCCGGCGCTCCCGCCCCATCCGGGGCGCGGCGGGCGCTGTCAGTCGCTCGCGCTCGCCGCGGCGCTGGAACTGCAAGGTGAGGAGGGTGTGGTGTTTCTGGCCGCGTCGACCGACGGCAGCGACGGCCCAGGAGAGGACGCCGGTGCCCTGGTCGACGGCGGCACGGTGGCGCGCGGGGTGTCGGCCGGCTACGATCCGATGCACTGTCTCGCGGGCGCCGATGCGGGGTCGTTCCTGGAGGCGGCCGGGGATCTGATCCAGACCGGGCCGACCGGCACCAACGTCATGGACCTGTTCATCGGCTGGAAGCGCGGGCCGGCGGGGGATCGGCCCCTCTCCGGCGGTGTCGGTCGGGCAAGCCCTGCCCTACGGGGAGGCGATTGCCCGTAGGGCGGGTCTCGGCCCGCCGACAACTCCGATTCCGTAGGCACCTGTAGGGCGGGGCTCGCCCCGCCGGCAACGCCGGGGATCCGATCCGGGTCGGTGCACGGCTCCGTAGCGTCGGCCGGGCGAGCCCCGTCCCTTGTGCAGGGGTAATCGGTCCTCGGTTCCCCCGCGTGCCTCGCTGCACTCAGCTCACCCGGACCCGTTCCCGGTGAGCGGCAGGGTCTCCGGGGTGAAGTCCCCGGCGCCCGCCGAGAGCACGTGCCCCTCGCGGTACCAGTCCCCGAGCACGATCCGGGTCGCCGGCTCCCCGTCCAGGGTGAAGCGATGCACGCCGGGACGGTGCGTATGGCCGTGGATCATCGTGCGCACCCCGTGTGCGCGCATCACCCGCTCCACCTCACCGACGGTCACGTCCATGATCTCCCCGGCTTTGGCGCCGGTCGCGGCGCGGCTCTGTGCGCGCGCCGCCCGGACGAGGGCTTGGCGTTCTTCGATCGGGCGCGCCAGGAACTCGCGGATCCATCGGTCGTTGCGCACCGTCGCGCGCCAGGCGATGTAGGCCTCGTCGTCGGTACAGAGGGTGTCGCCATGCAGGAGCAGCACGCGTGTGCCGTACAGATCGAGGGGCGTGGGATCCGGGATCAGCCGGCAGCCGGTGAGCGCCTCGAGGTCCGCGCCCATCAGGAAGTCACGGTTGCCGGGCATCAGGTAGACCGGGGTCCCGGTCCCCGTCAATCGCCCCAGCGCGCCGAGGATGTCGCGGTTCTCCGGCGTGGGGTCGTCGTCGCCGGCCCAGGTCTCGAACAGGTCGCCGAGGACGTAGAGCGCGTCGCAACGAGTCGCTCGAGTGCGCAGAAACTCCAGGAACAGCGCCGTGATCCGGGGGCGCTCCGGGGTCAGGTGCAGATCGGAGATGAACAGCGTCTCCTGCATGACGCGGTGATCAGGCCCCGGTTTCGGGTTCCGGTTCCTCTTCCACTTCGACGCGTTCGATCACCACGTCCTCGGTGGGGACATCCTGATGGCCGGCGCGCGAGCCGGTGGCGAGCGATTCTATGGCGCGGACCACGTCCATGCCGTCCATGACTCGGCCGAATACGCAGTATCCCCACCCGGCCGGGGTCGACGCGGTATGGTCCAGGAAGACGTTGTCGGCGACATTGATGAAGAACTGGGCGGTGGCCGAATGCGGATCCTGGGTGCGCGCCATGGCCACTGTCCCGGTGCGGTTGCTCAGACCGTTGTCGGCCTCGTTGTGGATCGGCGCGTGGGTGTCCTTGGCGTGCATGTCCGGCTCCAGTCCTCCGCCCTGGACCATGAATCCGCGGATCACACGATGGAGCAGGGTGCCCTCGTAGAATCCCTCGCGTGCGTAGCGGACGAAGTTCGCCGCCGTCTCCGGCGCGCGCTTGTGGTCCAATTCGATGGCGATGGTGCCATGGTTGGTGTGAAGATAGATCATGCGGATTCTTCCAGGGGGAGCGAATACTCATCATACTCGGCTCGGCCCGGCTTCCCAAAGACGCATTTGGCCGGTCCGGGCCTTTCCGCTACCATGATCGCCCGCGGCCGGCCCGCGCGCCGTGCCGTATAACGCCCCGGACAGATATCCCCGCCTCCGGCAGGGGACTTGGTAATCGCCCACGAATGACCGCCCAGCCCGTGAGGACCCGTTTCGCCCCGAGCCCGACCGGGGCGCTGCATCCAGGTAACGTGCGCACTGCGCTGTTCAACGCGCTGCTCGCGCGCCGTGCCGGCGGCGTGTTCGTGTTGCGCATCGAGGATACCGATGCTACGCGCATCGAGGATACCGAGGCCGCTCGCGGCGGGGAGGACGCCGAGGCCGGTATCGAGGAGGATCTGCGCTGGCTGGGGCTGGAGTGGCAGGAGGGCCCGGGTACCGGCGGCGCCTTCGGCCCGTACCGCCAGTCGGAGCGCGGCGCCCACTATCGGGAGCAGTACCGGAGGCTGGAGGAGGCGGGACGCGCCTATCCGTGTTTCTGCACACCGCAGGAACTGGAACGGGCGCGCGCCGCGCAGCGGCAGGCCGGGCGCGCGCCGCGCTATCCCGGCACCTGCGCGGCGCTGACGCCGCGCGAGGTCCGCGAGCGGCTGGAGAACGGGCAGCGCCCGGCGCTGCGCTTCCGGGTGCCGGAGGACGGCGTGGTGGCGTTCGATGACCTAGTGCGCGGCGCTCAGCGTTTCGCGGCCGGGGAGATCGGCGATTTCGTCATCCGGCGCGCCGACGGGACGCCGGCGTTCTTCTTCTGCAACGCGGTGGACGACGCGCTGATGGAGATCACTCACGTGCTGCGCGGCGAGGACCACCTGAGCAACACGCCGCGTCAGATCCTGATCCTCGAAGCCCTCGGCCTGACGGCGCCGCGCTACGGCCATCTTCCGCTGCTGGTCGATGCGCAGGGGCGCCCGTTGTCGAAGCGGCGCGGCGCGCCCGGCGTGGGCGGGTTGCGCGCGGCGGGTTACCTGCCGGTCGCGGTGGTGAACCACTTGGCGCGGCTCGGCCACGCCTACAAGGACGACGCGCTGCTCGATCTCGATGTCCTGGCGCGCGGTTTCGATCCCGCCCGGATCGGGCGTGCGCCGGCGCGCTTCGAGGAGGCGCAGCTGCGGCGCCGGCAGAAGGAGGCGCTCGCGCGCCTGCCGGCCGACGCGCTGTGGGACTGGATGCGCCGCGCGCAGGTGGGCGCGGCATTGGAGGAACGAGTGCCGGCGTCGCGGACCCTGGCGTTCGCCGAGGCGGTGCGCAACAACATCGAGTTGCCGGCCGACGCGCTGCACTGGGCGCAGCGCCTGTTCGCGGACCCGGCCCCCCCGGCCGTCGCCGAGGCGCGCGCGGCGATATGCGCGGCCGGGGAGAGTTTTTTCCGCGCCGCCCTCGAGGTGTCGGACACGTCGGCGGCGGCGGAATTCGCGACGTTTCGCGAGGCCCTGGGTCGGGCGTGCGGCGCACGTGGGCGTGCGCTGCTGCTGCCGCTGCGCGCGGCGCTCACCGGCGAGACGCACGGCCCGGAACTGGCGCGGATCTGGGAACTGATCGGCGTCGACGGCGTGCGGCGCCGGCTCGCCGCGGCGCTTGCGCTGTGTACCTCCTGAAGGGACCGTCATCGTGCTGCACATCTACAACAGCCTGACCCGGAGCAAGGATCCGTTCGTTCCGATCGAGGCGGGGCGCGTACGCATGTATGTGTGCGGAATGACCGTCTATGACTACAGCCACATCGGCCACGCCCGGGTCCTGGTCGTCTTCGACGTGGTGGCGCGCTATCTGCGTGCGGCGGGCTACCGGGTCACGTATGTACGCAACATCACCGACATCGACGACAAGATCATCCGCCGGGCGCACGAGGCCGGGGTTGCGTTCGCGGAGCTGACGCACCGCTATATCGAGGCGATGCGCGAGGACGCCGCCGCCCTCGGCGTGCTGGCGCCGGACCATGAGCCGTGCGCCACCCGCCACATCGGCGAGATCCAGGCGATGATCGCGACGCTGCTCGAGCGGGGGTACGCCTACCGCGGCGGGAACGGCGACATCTACTACGACGTGAGCCGCTTCCCGGACTACGGCCGGCTCTCCGGGGAGCGCCTCGATGGGCTGCGCGCCGGGGCCCGCGTCGAGGTCGGCGAGGCCAAGGACGATCCCCTGGACTTCGTGCTCTGGAAGGCGGCCAAGCCGGGCGAGCCCAGTTGGGAGAGCCCCTGGGGGCCGGGGCGCCCGGGCTGGCACATCGAGTGTTCGGCCATGTCCACCGCCCATCTCGGGCCGCACTTCGACATCCACGGCGGCGGCCAGGACCTGCGTTTCCCGCATCACGAGAACGAGATCGCCCAGTCCGAGGCGGCCACCGGGCGGCCGTTCGTCAACTACTGGATGCATGCCGGCTTCGTGCGCGTCAACGAGGAGAAGATGTCGAAGTCGCTCGGCAACTTCTTCACCATCCGCGAGGTCCTGGAGCGCTTTCCGGCGGAGGTGGTGCGCCTGTTCCTGCTCACCAGCCACTACCGCAGTCCGCTGAACTACGGGGAGGAACAACTGGAGGCCGCGCGCCTGGCGCTCGCGCGCCTGTATACCGCTCTGCGCGGGCTGCCGGGGGGCGCGGCCGACGATGGCTGCGGCACGTTCGAAGCGCGTTTCCACGCCGCCATGGAGGACGACTTCAACACGCCAGAGGCGATCGCGGTGCTCTTCGGTCTGGCGCGCGAGATCAACCGGGTGCGCGCATCCGACGCCCAAGAGGCCGCGCGCCTGGGCGCCTGCCTGCGCGCACTGGGCGGCGTGCTCGGGCTGCTGCAGCGGGACCCGGACCGCGTCCTCCAGCAGGGTGCGCCCGCCGGTGCCTTGGACGACGCGGAGATCGAGACCCTGATCCGTGAGCGTGCCGCGGCACGCCGGCGGCGCGACTGGTCCGCGGCGGACCGGGTCCGCGACCGTCTCCAGGAGGCGGGGGTGATCCTCGAGGACGGCGCCGGGGGTACCACTTGGCGCCGCGGCTGACGAGCGCCCCGGTAAAGTTCCCTCAGTAACGGCCGCTGCCCGGCATAAGACCCGACCTGCGGCCCGCGATAACGGAACGAACCCGGCCGCCGTTCGAGGGAGCCGCCCCGTGACCGATCGCAACTTTCGTTTCTTGTTCGCCATCGCCCTGCTGGGCGCCCTCTACCTGGATTCGCAGGTGGCCCTGCGGATCCTGATCGGGCTGCTGTTCTTCGAAGGGGTGACCAACCGGCGGCTGTCCCTGCTCACGACGCGGATCCGCTACCGGGGGCGCACGCCGCCGTGTCGTATCTGTGATCTGACGGTTCGCGCAGCGGGCCCGCTCCTTCCCTTCGAGGCGGAGCGTGCCTGGCGGCTGATGATGGGAACGACGCTCCTGCTCGCCTGCGAGGTGTTTCCGACGGCGCTATGGTTCTTCCCCTGGTTCATGGGCTTCGCGATTCTGGGCGCGGGTGTGAGCGGCGTCTGCCCGATACTCATGGGGTTGCAGTGGGCGGGATTCCGGTATCCGCCGTCGCCATGAGCCGCACCCCGGATCCGCCGCGCGCCGCGGGATCGGGTCTGCCGCCCGGCCTCCCGCTCAAGATCTCCGGGATCGTCTTCTGGGGCAGTCTGTTGGTGGGGCTGGCGATGGCCCTGGCCTCGCTGCACGGGTTGCAAGAACACCTCGCCTGGGAGTACCGGGCCTCGGCGGACAGTTTCGCCTACCGGATGCAGGGATTCCTGGGCGCCCACCCCGATGCCCTCTTCCCCGCGGTGCGGCGCGAAGCGCGTCGCCTGCGCGCCGAACTCGGCCTGCGGGGCGTGGACCTGAAACTCGGGGACCGGCAGGTGCGTCTCGGGAGCACGGGGGCGGGGCTGAAACCGCGCACGCGCCAGGTGCGCGACCCCGCCACCGGCCGGGTCCTGCAGATCCGGGTCTACGAGCCGGACCTGCAGCGCGTCGTCACCGCCACTCGCAAGCGGATGCTGATCGTCGGGGCCCTGTCGTTCCTGCTGCTGGGCATGATCCTCAAGTGGATACTCGAACGGGTGTTGAGCCGGCCGTTCCTGCGCATGGTCGAGACCGCGCGGCGTTTCTCGCGGGGCGAGACGAATCTGCGGTTGGACGAGCGGCGCAACGACGAGTTCGGGTTTCTCGCGCGGTTCATCAACCGCGCGCTCGATTATGTGCTGACGCAACAGGAGGAACTGCGCGAGGCGCTGGCTCGGGTGCGCCGGTCCGAGGCGGCATTGTTCCGGGAGAAGGAGCGCGCCGAGGTGACCCTGCACTCCATCGGCGACGCCGTCATCACCACCGACGGGGAGGGGCGCATCGACTACCTCAATCCGGTGGCGTTGCGGCTCACCGGCTGGCGTGCGGAGGAGATCGGCGGGCGCCCCATCGCATCGCTGATGCGTATCGTCGGCGAACACTCCGGGGAGGAGATTCCACATCCCGTCGTGCAGGCGCTGTGCGAGAACCGCATCGTGGAACTGCCCCCGCACAGCGTGCTGTTGTGCGCCGACGGGCACTCGTTCCCGATTGCCGACTCCGCGGCCCCCATCCATGACCGGCGGGGGCGGACGATCGGCGCGGTCATGGTGTTCCACGACGTGACCTACGCCCGCCGGCTCGAGCGCGAACTCTCCTACCATGCCTCACACGACGCACTCACCGGGTTGTGCAACCGCCGCCAGTTCGAACTCGTGCTGGAGCAGGCGTTGCAGGACGCCGTCTCCGGGGGCCGCGAACACGCCTTGTGCTACCTGGATCTCGATCAGTTCAAGGTGGTCAACGATACTTGCGGGCACGGCGCAGGCGACGAACTCCTGCGTCAGCTCGCCGCCCGGCTCTCCGCCAAGGTGCGCGAGAGCGATATGCTCGCGCGGCTCGGCGGCGATGAGTTCGGCGTGCTGCTCTATGGTTGCACCCCGCGGCGCGCCTATGCCATCGCCGAGGAGTTGCGCAACGTGATCCGCGAGTTCCGCTTCAGCCGCCGCGAGCACCGCTTCCAGGTGGGGGCCAGCATCGGCGTGGTCGCCATCAATTCCGGATCGGGCAGTGTCGCGGAGCTGCTCAGCGCGGCGGACGTCGCCTGCTACGCCGCCAAGGAGCGCGGTCGCAATCGCGTGCACGTCTATCAGACCGACGACCATGAGCTGCAGGAGCGTCGCGGCGAGATGCGCCTCGTCTCGCGGATCAACCGGGCCCTGCAGGAGGGGCGCTTCCGGCTCTTTGTCCAGGACACCGCCGGCCTGTCCGACGATGCCCGGCCGGGGTACCGCGAGCTGCTCGTGCGCCTCGTCGATCGCGACGGCGGATTGCTGCTTCCGATGTCTTTCATCCCGGCCGCCGAGCGTTACGGTCTGATGCCGTCGGTGGATCGGTGGGTGGTTGCGAACGCCTGCCGGCTGTTGGTGGAGGAGTCCGCGCGTGATTCCGAGGGTATCTGGGCGATCAACCTTTCCGGGCAATCGGTGTGTGACGAGGCGTTCCTGGAATACGTGATGCATACGGTTCGGGAGTCCGGCGTCGCACCGCAACGGCTGTGCTTCGAAATCACGGAGACCGCGACCATCACCAATCTCGGGCATGCGACGCGGTTCATGAACGTGATGCACGGCATGGGCTGCCGGTTCGCCCTCGACGACTTCGGCAGCGGATTGAGTTCCTTCTGCTACCTGAAGCAACTCCCGGTCGACTACCTCAAGATCGACGGCGCCTTCGTGCGCGACATGGCCGAGGATCCGATCGACTATGCGATGGTGGAGGCGATCAACCGCATCGGCCACGTCATGGGTATCCGCACCATTGCGGAGTTCGTGGAGGACGAGGCGGCCCTGAACGCGTTGCGGGGGCTGGGCGTGGACTATGCCCAGGGTTACTGGATCGCAGAGCCGCACCCCATGGCGGCGGATGACGCGGTCGCCGCGACCCGGGTTCCCGGACGCTGCTAGCCCGAGGGCGCGCGCTCGGCGGCCTCCAGCGTGTTGCGCAGCAGCACGGCGACGGTCATCGGGCCTACGCCGCCGGGTACCGGGGTGATCCAGCGGGCGCGCTCGCGCGCCGCGTCGAATTCCACATCCCCGGTCAGGCGCCCGTCGGCGTGCCGGTTCATACCCACGTCGATCACCGTCGCCCCCGGCTTGATCCACGCCCCGCGTACCAGCGCCGGCTTGCCCACCGCGACCACCAGGATGTCGGCCTCGGCGACGTGGTGCTCCAGATCCCGGGTGAAGCGGTGGCAGGTGGTCACCGTGGCCCCCGCCAGCAGCAGCTCCAGGGTCATGGGACGACCGACGATGTTGGAGGCGCCCACCACCACGGCGTGACGTCCCTTGTACGCCTCACCGGTATGGTCCAGGAGCAGCATGATCCCGCGCGGCGTGCACGGGCGCAGCAGCGGCACGCGCAACGCCAGGCGTCCGATGTTGTACGGATGGAAACCGTCCACGTCCTTGTCGGGCCGGATCCGCTCGATGACCGCCGCGCCGTCGATGTGGCGCGGGAGCGGCAGTTGTACCAGGATGCCGTCGATCTGCGGGTCGTCGTTCAGGTGTTCGACGAGGTCCAGCAGCGTCGTCTCGGAAGTATCCGCCGATAGGATGTGGGCCTGCGATACCACCCCCGCATCCTTACAGGCGCGGCGCTTGTTGCGCACGTAGACCTCCGAGGCGGGGTCGTTGCCGACCAGGACGACCGCCAGTCCCGGCGGGCGCAACCCGGCCCGCCCGCGCGCCAGGACCCGCTCGCGGACCTCACGCCGGATTCCGGCGGCGAGCGTCTTTCCGTCGAGCAGTTCAGCGGCCATAGGCGGAGTCGGGTACATACTTAAGGGAGGCGCGGCATTTTCGCACGCTCCCCAACGCCAGACAAGGCGCAGCGTCTGCGGTCGCGGTGTGGAGGCGGCTCTGGTAGTATCCGGCGATGGCGTTTGACGCCATAATAGGGCGGCGCGTATGATCGCGCCGCGGTTCCCGGCCTGCCGGTCGGCTGCGGGTTGTATTCGGGGTTGTGGTCTGCCTGCACTTGTCCGGGCGCGCGTCGGGGCCTGTCTACGGGGTATAGCGCAGCTTGGTAGCGCGCCTGCTTTGGGAGCAGGAAGTCGGGGGTTCGAATCCCTCTACCCCGACCACGAGCCGTGCCGCCGGGACTCCCCCCCTGGGCGGAGTTGAGCGGATCCGGAGGGGTCCCTGCGCCCGTAGCTCAATCGGATAGAGCATCGGCCTTCTAAGCCGAGGGTTGCAGGTTCGAATCCTGCCGGGCGCACCACACCCACGGTGGTGAGTAGTGTGGTTTTGGTCGATGGTGGGCGTAGCTCAGTTGGTTAGAGCACCTGGTTGTGGCCCAGGAGGCCGTGGGTTCGAATCCCATCGTCCACCCCATTTCCGGCCGCTTGCAGCGGTCCGGACGCTGTGGTTGACTAAGCGCTGGCGCCGCCACGACGGCGCCGCGTCGTCTCCCGACGGACTGTTTGGTTTTCTCGGGGCCGTTAGCTCAATTGGTAGAGCAGCTGACTCTTAATCAGTAGGTTGTAGGTTCGATTCCTACACGGCCCACCAATCAATAAGTTACAAGGAAAACAGCCCCCGAATTTGCACTCCGTCCGGGCATGGAGTTCTCGACGCGTTGACCGGCCAGGGCCTTGGTTGTCAGACGCGTTCGAATCGTTGGGGCGTAGATTATTGTTGACATTTCGCAGTAAATCCGCAAATATCATTCTTTAATTATTCGCCCGTGGCTATGCTGATCGAATTCAACGTCGCCAATTTCCGCTCGTTCAAGGATCGTCAGTCCTTGTCTCTGGTCGCGAGCAGCGGCTCCGAACACCGTGAGCAGAACGTGTCGACCACCGGGATCGCCGGTCTCGACCTGCTGCGAACTGCGGTTCTGTACGGTCCCAATGCAGCCGGCAAGAGCAACCTGTTCCATGCGCTACGCGCGCTGCAAGTGCTGGTACAGTTCTCTGCCACGGCCCTGCAGCAGGGGCAGGTGTTGCCCGGTGTGAGTCCTTATCGGCTCACCAAAGACTCGGCGGAGGGTCTCACTGAGTTCGAAATCAGCTTCATCGCCGATGATGGCGTGCGCTACCAGTATGGCTGTGCGGTGCGCCCGGAGCGCGTAGTCAAGGAGTGGCTCATCGCCTATCCACACGGTCGGCCGCAGCGCTGGTTCGAGCGCGACCATACGAGCAAGGACGGCAACGTCTGGTGGTTTGGACCGAACTTCGACGGGGAACGGGCGCAGCGCAAGGTCTGGCAGGACTCTACCCGCGACAACGCGCTGTTCCTCTCCACCGCCATCCAGCTTAACAACACCCAGTTGCGGCCGGTTTTCGTATGGCTGACGGAACGGCTGATTGTCCTTGCACCGGGGACCAACATGAACCCGTTTCTCAGCCTTGAGCTGCTCAAGTCGGCGGATGGGCAGCGGCGCATTATGGAGTTCATGCATGCGGCGGATATCGACATCGACCGCATGGAACTCAAGGAGGAGGACATGCCCACCTCTTCCGAGCCGACTGCGCCGGGCATGGTCCAGCTGCGGATCGAATCAGGCATGCCACCGGGAATCGAAGCGCCACAGATCAAGCAGTTCCGTATACTCGCCTGGCACAAACGCAAGGACGACGGCCGAGCGGTTGCCTTCGACTTCGGCGAGGAATCCGCCGGCACCCGAAAATTATTCGAGTTTGTTGGTGGCCTGCTGCGTGCGATGGACTCCGGGGCCGCCGTCTGCATTGATGAGCTGGATCGCAGCCTGCATCCGCACATCACGCGGTACCTGGTCGAGCTGTTTCAACATCCCGGTAGTCAGCAGTCTGCGCAGTTGCTGTTCAGCACGCACGACGTGACTTTGATGAATGTCGATCTTCTGCGGCGTGACCAAGTCTGGTTCGTCGAGAAGAAGCCGCAGGACGGTTCGTATCTTTATCCTTTGCTCGAGTATTCGCCACGCAAGGGCGAGGCGCTGGAGCGAGGTTATTTGAAGGGTCGCTATGGGGCCGTTCCGGTCACCGGAATGACGGCGCGGTGACGCGCGGCACGAGGTGGACAAATCCGGGGAGTTCGCTCTTTCAGGCGCAGACCTGGGCGCAAACCGCCCCGATCCATTACCCTCATCGTCTGTGAAGGTGAAACGGAGCAGGCCTATTTCAATGCGGCCCGTATCCACTATGGCTTGAGTACCGCCGAGGCCCTCGTCGCCGATAACACAGTCGGATCAGCGCCCATCAGCGTTGTCCAATGTGCCGAAGCAAAGAGCAAAGAACAGGGAGGATATGACACGATTTACTGCGTGTTCGACCGCAATGGGCATGAGAGCTTCGCGCGGGCAAGGGAGCGGATTCGTGCGCTGGCTGGGCGCGTGAAAAATCGATTACCCGTGTACGAGGCCATTTCGATTCCCTGCTTTGAGTTCTGGGTACTGCTTCATTTTGAGCGAACTGCCGCCCCATTTTCTCGCTGCGACGATGTCATTCGTAGAGTCAGGGACCCCAGGTACATGCCGAATTACGCAAAGGCGGATGCTGCGATCGCAAGGAGGCTCATGGGGCGGATTAATCGTGCGTTGGAAAACTCGGAGTGGCTGGAAAGAAATGCGGAGGACAGCAACCAAAACCCGTTTACCACGGTTCAACGTGTGCTTCGTCACTTTAAACAGGTTGCCCAATCGTAAACACGCCGCATAACCTGCAAGAAAAAAAGCACTCTGACCCCTTGAACACCCCTTAGAACCACGACCGATCTGGCGGTACGGTCTCATCCGCAATAAAATGCGCGGAATCCGAAGGTCCGCCGCTTGGCTCCTGCTTTCGTGTGGCCCATCGATCAGGGGCTCGGGGTGCCGGGCCGGTGATCGATCGATTCCGGCGCACACCGCAAAAGCCGGCGCTTGATCGTGGGCCGCAAGAATTCCATGTCCGCCTCCGGTACGTCGTAGGATCGGAAGACCGACTCCCAGTTTTCCACGGCCCGATAGACCTCCTCGATCGTGCCCATCATTCGGGCACTCGAAAGTCCCGTTTGACGCCCGAGTTCGATCAGCGCCGCATAATCCGGGCGGTTGCCGCGCAACCCGAAGCTCAATACATGTTCTTCGCGGCGCATCACGTCCGGCAGCAGATCATAACCGGGGGACAGACGCCAGCCCCGGGCATCGTGTAGCATCGAGAAGTTCTTGAGATGATCGTCGGTATTCCCGACCATGGCGTTGAAGACCGCTTGGCGAAAGATCCCCATCAGATCCGTTTGTGGCCGATCGGATACCCGGCGCAAGACCTCGGCGATGTCCGCGTAGCCGAGATTGTAGAAATTCTCGGCCCCCAACAAGGTGGCCAGGCTGATCCGGTGATAACGCCCCCCGGAGGTGGCCGGATCGGCGATCTCGAAACGGCGAACCAGTAAGGCTTCGGTGTTCCCTGTCTGGACCACACGGCAATCCGGCACCTCCAATCCTGCAGCACAAGCCAGCTTCAGGGTGGCCGCCTCGATACGCACGAAGTTCACGGTATCGCGCCACACCGGCAGTTTCGCCAGCCAGTGGATGCCATCGTCATAGATCAGCACCTTGGGGCGCGCCCCCCCGAGGGAGGATCCGGCCCGGAAGAGCAGATCCAGATCGTTTCGGGCCGGATCCTCCCCCTCCAGCACCCTGCGGGCGGCCGCGGCGAGTGCCGGCAAATCAGGAACCGCGGCTTCGGCTTGCGCCGCAGCCTTGGTTTGCGCCGCAATCTTGGCAAGCGTCCACCTCCTGGTACGTCGGCCACGGGGCGGGCCGGCGTCCTCGTATCCGAGGGCGCCCAATCCATTGAGGCCGACCAACTTCAGGAAGACCGGAACCCGCTGTTCATCGCGAGTCAATCGATGCTTTCGAGTCAGAAGCTCGCGGCCCCAATCGTCCGGTAGCGAGTCCTCGAAGACGGCCGGTACACCGGCGCGCGGGCGCCTCGCCTCGAAAATACCCGGCTCCAACGGCAAATGTTCCGGGTCAATCGAAAAGGCTCTGGGGTCGTCCAGGTAGGCGCGGCGGTAGCGAAACTCACCCTCCAGTGCGCCCCCGCGGCCTGGATCCGGCTCGGCAACCGCCAGATCCCCGACGATGACCGAGTTCCCGTCCGGAAACCGGATATGGACCATCAGATGGATCATGTTCGATCTCCCCCCTGTCTCGGGGCGCGTCGGCGGGCGCGCGCCGGACTCAACAAGGGTACCGGCAGCAGGGCATCGAACGCTTCCAGGGCGCCAAGCAGGCGCATGGCGCGCACCCAGTGGCCGATCGCCACCCCGGGATCGCCCTGCTCCATGCGCCGGTAGGTTGGGATGGAAACCCCCAGCCTGGCGGCGAACTTCGCCTGAGTATCCCCCCGATCGATGCGGCGGAACCGCAATCGCTCACCCAGGGCGACCATGGATCGGGATTCTTTATTGGTAATAGAAAACATATTTTGCAGTATGCCGACAACTAGCGGGTAATGCCAACTTTTATTGTTATTGAGAGGGGCGGCCTATCGGTGGCGGCAACGCGCCGAATTTGTATTTTCCCAGGATCCGGTAAGCTGACTCGGTACGCGACAAGCTCCGCCGTTCAGGGTGGGAAGGCTAAGCCGGCCCGACACTGGAGTACCATTGGATGCCGGATGTCACGGCGTCCGCCTGCGGCTTCTTGTTCCCGCACGGCGGCGGGGTGGCGGACTAACGATTCAAATGCCTGCCCACTCCGTGCGCACGCCGCGTACCACCTCCTCGATTTCCGTGACGCGCAGGTTGCGGGGCGGGCGGCCGTGGATCAGAAGGCATTATTTTGTTCCTTGGCCCGTCCCGCTTTTTGTTTAGCCTTTTGCTCCGCCATTGATCGCTTCATCGCGGCATACGCCTTGATGTCGATCAAGTCGAGATAGGTCGTCGTGTCGGGCCAATCTCGTTTTACCTCTACCCTCATACCCCTGCCGACGTTCCAGTAGGCGGTGACGCTTCCCAAGCCATACGGGCCGTTGACGGAGGAAGGCGGCCCATACTTCGTCTTCACCATGTCGATGATGCGACGCACTTGAGCGGGGTCCATGACGCTTGGAAACGTGTATTCGGCGAACGCGAAGCGATTGTCCGAGGTGTAGCCGACAGCAAGCTCGCTCGCGCCTTTCAATCGCCCGTTGACGTCGTACTCGTCAAACCGCCATTTGGCCCCCACGTGCCCATTATGTGGCGTCAGTCCCGCTTTGGTGAGAACAGGCTCAAGCCGGTCGCGGGTAATGCCTTTCAAGTCGACGCCGAAGAGCTTGAGAGGGCCGCCGGCCTGTTCTTTCACGGCAGGGGTGTTCCACAGATTCGTCTTTTTCCTCGCGACCCCCTGCTCGGCGGCCTTGCGGTACCAGTAGGCCGCCTTGGACCCGACTTCATTCGCATCGTAATAGGCGCCGAGCCAATTCTCCGCCACCGGATCACCGGCGCGGGCCGCCTTGATCAGCCGGGACAGTGCGGAGGGGTCGGTATGGCGAAACGCCGCCGCCATCAGCGCTTTTGCCTGCCGGTTGGACATGGTGTGTGCGGCGTAGGTAGCGAGCGGCAAGCAGGATAGGGCGAGCAGGGCGGCGAGGATCTTGATGTGTTTCATGCTTCTTCAATCCTCCGAGACGGCGCATCAGAGAAGTCTCGCACACGCCGTTCGGCTCAAGCAATATCGGCGGGGTATCGATCCGACCTTCAGTATCGATCGTCCATTGGCAGGAACGGTTTCAGCGGTCGGCCGGGCAGGGGGGCGAATTGCGCATAGAACTTCGCCGTCTCGGCATTCGGGGCATCGACGACCACCGTGTGGAGCGCCATCACCCGGTTGGCCTGGGCGACCCGCTGCAGGGCGTCGACGAGCGGCATGATGATCAGGTCCAGGCGGGTCGTCCCTTGCCGCCGGACGCGTTGTTTGCGCTCGACGGAAGCGATCGCAACCCGGGCGATCGCAACTCATTTATATATATAAAAAATTTCTAATCGGCAGATTGTGGTCTGATGCCTGCATGGGCCACCAACCCCTTGTGGTATCGGCGAATCCGCTGTGTCCGGCGGTTGCGGGTTACGCCCGGTGTGCGGAACCCGGTATACTTTCCCCTAATCCCCCGATGCGTCGGCAGGGCGTTGCGCGCACTATGATAATTAAGCGAAATTCAAAATAGTTCCTATTGGAGTTCCCCATGCAAGTGTCAATCGAGACCACCGGAGAACTACAGCGCCGGTTGACGGTGGAGGTGCCGGCCGAGCAGGTCGAGCAGGAGGTGGCCACTCGCCTGCACTCACTCGCTCAGCGCGTGCGCATCGACGGCTTCCGGCCCGGCAAAGTGCCGCTCAAGGTGGTGGTGCAACGCTACGGCGACAAGGTGCGCGACGAGGTCACCGATGAGGTCGTGCAGCGCAGCCTCGGTGATGCGCTGCGCCAGGAGAACCTGCATCCGGCCGGCGGCCCCAGGATCGAGTCCAGGGAGGTGATCCCGGGTGCGTCGCTGCGTTTCACGGTGGTCCTCGAGATCTTCCCGGATGTGCAACTGGCGTCGCTGGACGACCTCACGTTGGAGTGTCCGACGGCGCAGGTCACGGACCAGGACGTGGATGAGTTGCTGGAGACCCTGCGCCGACAGCGACGGGCCTGGGAGCCGGTACAGCGCGCGGCGTGCGACGGGGACCGGCTGGTGATCGACTACCAGGGGACGATAGATGGCGCACCGCTGCCGGGAGGTTCGGCCGAGAGCGTCTCGGCCGAACTGGGCTCCGGGCGTCTGCTGGACGCCTTTGAGGAACAGCTTCGGGGTCTCAAGCCGGGCGATCGGGCCGCATTCGACGTGAGCTATCCCGCGGAGCACCCCAAGGCCGAGGTGGCGGGCAAGACGGTGCACTATACGATTCTGGTGCATAGCGTCTCCGAATCGCACATGCCGGCCCTGGACGAGGATTTCGCCCGCGGTTTCGGGGTCACGGAGGGGGGCGTCGACGCATTGCGGATCGAGGTCCGGGCCAACATGGAGCGGGAACTGGCGCGGGCGATCCGCGGGCGGCTCAAGGATCAGGTGATGAGCGCGCTGTTGGCGCGCAATCCGGTCACGGTGCCCGATACCCTGATGCGCGAGGAGGTCGAGCGTCTGCAGGCACAGGCCGCAGAGTCCGGCGACTCCACAAAGGGCGTGTCCGGGCCGGAGGATCTGGAGTCCGCCGCACGGCGTCGGGTGGGCCTGGGTCTGATCATCGCCGAGTTGGTGCGGGTCAACGGGATCGCGGTGGATCCGGTGCGCGTGCGCGCCGCCGTCGAGGGGATCGCCGCGAGCTACGAGAACCCGGACGAGGTCGTACAGTGGTACTACGGCGACCGCGGTCTGCTGAGCGGGGTCGAATCCATGGTCCTGGAGGATCAGGTCGTGGATTGGGTCGCGGAACGGGCCGGGGTCCGGGAGGTCCCGGGCACCTTCCGCGAACTGACCCACTCGGCCGCGGAGTGATGCGCGCCGGCGGTCTCCCCCTTTTCAGCGACCCGCGCGGCGGCCGCTATGGAAAACAGGCCGGCGTGCGCCGCTGGATCGCCCGCAGGGCTATGAATCGACGGGGATTAACCCCCTTAAAGGAACCAATGTCATGACCGATATGAAGGGAGAGTGTGCGGCGAACCCGATCACGGCCCTGAATCTGGTGCCGATCGTGGTGGAACAGACCGCGCGGGGCGAGCGGGCCTACGATATCTACTCGCGCCTGCTCAAGGAGCGAGTGATCTTCCTGGTGGGGGCGGTGGAGGATTATGTGGCGAATGTGCTGGTGGCACAGTTGCTGTTCCTGGAATCCGAGAATCCCGACAAGGACATTCATCTCTACATCAATTCCCCCGGAGGGTCCGTAAGTGCGGGACTTGCGATTTACGATACGATGCAGTTCATCAAACCCGATGTCAGCACCACCTGCATCGGACAGGCGGCGAGCATGGGCGCGGTGCTGTTGGCCGGGGGTGCCGCGGGCAAGCGATACTGTCTGCCGAACTCGCGCATCATGATCCATCAGCCGCTGGGGGGTATTCAGGGTCAGGCGGCGGACATCGATATCCACGCAAAGGAGATCCTGCATATCCGCGAGCGGCTCAACCAGATCCTGGCCCGGCATACCGGCCAATCGCTGGAACGCATCGAACAGGACACCGACCGCGACCGCTTTCTGGGCGGTGAGAAAGCATGCGAGTACGGGCTGATCGACGCCGTGCTCACATCTCGCCAGTCATTGACGCAGGACAAGGAATCGACTTGACGGCGCTCGCAGGCCGTGCCTGCGGAAGGTAAAAAGCACACGGATTCCATGAGGTTGTAGCAAGGGTAACGCCGCACATATCATCGGGTTGAGGCTTGCGCGGGGCTTTGGGAAGTAGTTGAATAGATTTGAGGGGCGGGTTCCGTACGACTGAACCCGAAAGACCTTCCGGGCGAGGCGGGGACATGAGCAACGAACGAAACGGCAGGGGTAACGACGGCGGGAAGCTGCTGTACTGCTCCTTCTGTGGCAAGAGCCAGCACGAGGTCCGCAAGTTGATCGCGGGGCCGTCGGTGTTTGTCTGCGACGAGTGCGTCGAGCTGTGCAACGACATCATTCGCGAAGAGATCCAGGAGAAGTCGGCGGTCAGCGGTGCGAAGCTGCCCAAACCCCATGAGATCAACAAGGTCCTCGATGACTATGTCATCGGGCAGGATCTCGCGAAGAAGGTCCTCTCGGTCGCGGTGTACAACCACTACAAGCGCCTGGAGTCACGTCATCGCAAGGACGAGGTGGAGTTGTCCAAGAGCAACATCCTGCTTATTGGGCCTACCGGCTCGGGCAAGACCCTGCTCGCCGAGACCCTCGCCAAGTTGCTGAACGTCCCGTTCACGATCGCCGATGCCACCACCCTCACGGAGGCGGGCTACGTCGGAGAGGATGTCGAGAACATCATCCAGAAGTTGCTGCAGAAATGCGACTATGATGTGGAGAAGGCCCAGACCGGCATCGTCTATATCGATGAGATCGACAAGATCTCGCGCAAATCGGAGAACCCCTCCATCACGCGCGACGTCTCGGGTGAGGGCGTACAGCAGGCGTTGCTGAAGCTGATCGAGGGAACCATCGCCTCGGTGCCGCCGCAGGGCGGGCGCAAGCATCCGCAGCAGGAGTTTCTGCAGGTCGATACGACCAATGTCCTGTTTATCTGCGGCGGGGCATTTTCCGGATTGGAGAAGATCATCCAGGGGCGCTCGCAGAAGGGCGGCATCGGTTTTTCCGCCGAGGTCAAGGGCAAGGGCGAGCGCAAGTCGGTCGGCGAGTTGCTCCACGACGTGGAGCCGGAGGACTTGGTCCGCTTCGGGCTGATCCCGGAGTTCGTCGGGCGCATGCCGGTGGTCGCCACCCTCGATGAGCTGGACGAGGTGGCCCTGGTCCGGATCCTGACCGAACCGAAGAACGCGGTCACCAAGCAGTACCAGCGGTTGCTCGAGATGGAGGGTGCCGAGCTGGAGTTCCGCGAGGACGCATTGCGGGCGGTCGCCCGACGCGCCATGGACCGCAAGACCGGCGCGCGCGGCCTGCGCACCATTCTGGAGCATGTCCTGCTCGACACCATGTACGAACTCCCGATGCTGGAGGGGGTCTCCAAGGTGGTGATCGATGAATCGGTTGTCACAGGAGACTCAAAGCCTTACCTGATCTATGAGTCCGCTGACCAGCAGCGGGCGGTATCCGACTGACGTCTCGATCGGCGGCGAGGCCCGGCCGCTTCCGGGCGGGGCTTCGTTTGTCCGAGTGGCTTCCCTCGGTTGGCCATCCAAGTGGCGCGGATGTTGCCGGGATTCCACCCAAGATCGGATACCCGACCATGTGCGCCGATTGAATCCAGGCCAAGCCGCCCCCATAACGCTAGGAACGGGCTCTGGGTCCGGCGCGGCCCATATCGGTCGCACGCCGGAGCGCGGGCCGCACGCCTTCGCCCCGCGCCGATCCCCCTTCGCCCCTGGACGCACTGCGAGGAATCTCCGTGGCAAAAGACAAGGCTTCCAAAATAATCGCCGAAGTAATCGACGACCAGCCCCTGGTGACGCCTGTGCTGCCGCTCCGGGATGTGGTGGTCTATCCGCATATGGTGGTCCCGCTGTTCGTCGGGCGTGAGAAGTCGATCCATGCGCTCGACGCCGCCATGCAGAACGACAAGCAGATCTTGCTGGTGGCGCAGAAGAACGCCGAGGTGGACGACCCGCAGGTCGACGAGTTCCACCACTTCGGGACGCTGTCGACCATCCTGCAGTTGCTCAAGCTCCCCGACGGGACCGTGAAGGTCCTGGTCGAGGGTTCGCAGCGCGCGGAGGCCGTCAGTTTTCTGACCTCAGAGGAATATTTCTCGGCCCGCGTGACGGTCCGCGAGCAACCGGCACCCGAGGAGGATCGTGAGATCGAGGTGCTGGTGCGCTCCGTCATGGGGCAGTTCGACCAGTACGTCAAACTCAACAAGAAGATCCCGCCGGAGATCCTCACCTCGCTGGCGGGTATCGACGATCCGGGCCGGCTCGCCGACACCATCGCCGCGCACATGGCACTCAAACTCGAGGAGAAGCAGCACGTCCTCGAGATCATCGGCGTGCGTGAGCGGCTCGAACATCTCATGGGCCTGGTCGAGGCGGAGATCGACATCCTCCAGGTCGAGAAGCGCATTCGCACGCGCGTCAAACAGCAGATGGAGAAGAGCCAGCGCGAGTACTACCTGAACGAGCAGATGAAGGCCATTCAGAAGGAACTCGGCGAGTTGGAGGACACCCCCAACGAACTGGAGGACCTCGCCCAGAAGATCGAAAAGGCCGGCATGCCGAAGGACGTCAAGGCCAAGGCCATCGGGGAGTTGAACAAGCTGCGCCTCATGTCCCCGATGTCGGCGGAGGCGACCGTAGTCCGCAACTACATCGAGTGGCTGGTGAACGTGCCGTGGAAGAAGCGCACCAAGATCCGCCACGACCTCAGCGCCGCCGAGGAGGTGCTGGAGCAGGACCACTACGGGCTCGAGAAGGTGAAGGAACGCATCGTCGAGTATCTCGCGGTGCAGCAGCGCGTGCGCAAGTTGAAGGGACCGATTCTGTGCCTGGTCGGCCCCCCCGGCGTCGGCAAGACCTCGCTCGGGCGCTCGATCGCGCGCGCGACGAGCCGCGAGTTCGTACGCATGTCGCTCGGCGGCGTGCGCGATGAGGCGGAGATCCGCGGCCACCGGCGTACCTATATCGGTTCCCTGCCGGGCAAGATCATCCAGAACCTCGCCAAGATCGGGGTGCGCAACCCGTTGTTCCTGTTGGACGAGATCGACAAGATGGCGATGGACTTCCGGGGCGACCCGTCCTCGGCCCTACTCGAGGTCCTGGACCCGGAGCAGAACCATACGTTCAACGATCACTACCTGGAGGTGGATTTCGACCTCTCCGACG
>BDTW01000026.1 GCA_002897735.1 bacterium BMS3Bbin13
CAGAGGGCTGAACGCGATCCTCTTCCTGTATCGCAACGTCCTGGGTGTGGAACTGGAGTGACTGGAGGACGTGGTCAGGGCGAAGAAGCCGCAACGCTTGCCGGTAGTGATGACCCGCGCAGCGGGGTGATCCGCCGCCACCACGTACACGTGCGATCCGCGACCGCGAGCCGGTCGGCGACGTCGTGACCCTGCCGGACTCCGTGGACCACGTGTATTACTTCACCGAGATCCGAGGTATGTCCGGCAAGACCATCGTCCACCGCTGGATGTACCACGGACGGGTGATGGCCGAGGTGCGCTTCCGGATCGGCGGCCCGCGCTGGCGGATCTATTCCCGAAAGACCCTCGAGCCCACGCAACTCGGGCGCTGAACCGTGGTGGTCACCAACGGCTCGGGCCGGCCGCTGCACGCGGAGATGTTCGACTACGTGGCGGCGACCCCGCCGGCGCGCACCGCGCATCCCGGCGCCCGCCACGCCGCACCCGAGAATCCGGCGGCGGCGCCCAATCCCGAACACTGACTCTCACTTCGAAACCGGGGCCGGCGTCACCCCGCGCGGGCCGGGCGGCGGATCGATCAATTGCGCGGTCCGACCGCGGCACCGGATCGCGCGGGCGCCGGTGGCGCATCCGCCGGGATCCCCGCCGAGGGTGCGACATCGTCCGCACCCCGGGGGCCCGCCGGCCGGGCGGCGCGGTTTTTCGCCCCTTGCGTAGCGAGGCCCTCCTTCAGGCGCCGCTCGGCATCCTGCATCGCCGCCCGTTGCGCGGCGGCGCGCGCGGCACTGCGATCGACCCGCCCGGCGATCGCGCCGGATCCCGAACGGGGCGTGGCACCGGAGTCGGCGCCGGCGCCGAGTGCGGGCGGCGTTCCGGCGGCGGGCCGCACGATGGCGGCCTTCGGCGACGGTGCCGGGACCGCCGGCGCGGGCACCGACACGGCGGGCGCCGGCGGCGGCGTACCCGCCGCGGGCACACGGGGCGCACCGGTCGCCCGCGGCACGCTCCGGGAAGCGGGAGCGGGCGTCACCGGTATCGGTGGCGGAGCCGTCACGGCGCGGCTCGGGACCGGGGGCGTAACGGGCGATGCGACAGGAGCCGGCGCGCGCGCGGCACCGTGCGGCGCCATCGAATACAGGTACACGGCACCGCCGGCCACGAGCGCGACGCTGGCCACCACCACCGCGACCATACGTGCCGCGGACACGCGCGGAGACATTCGCGGCGGGGTACGGGCGGGCCCGCGACCGGCGGCGTTTGCGGGCACCACGATCGGCGCCGGAGAAACCGACGGCGGCGGCACTGGGCGCGCGGGGACCAAACCCGACGGGTGGATCGGTTTGGAGGGGGCCCCCGCTTCCGGTATCACCTCCGGAGAAGGGGCGGGGGCGGCGACGATCTCGGCGGCGACATTCGGGATGGGTATCTCCCGGATCGCGGGGAGCACTTCGAATCCCTCCGCCGGCTCTTCCAAGGAATCCAGATCCTGCAGCCAGGGGAGGACGAAATCCAGCGGCGGCGTTGGGTCCGGGCCCGGCAGTCGCTTTCTCGGCCGCGGCGGGGGTTTCTCGCGGACGGGCGCGGCCGGCTCCGGGACGACAGGGGGAGCACTCACGGCCCCTTCCGGCGAATCGGGCGACGTGATGGCCTGGTAGGCCTCCTTGATCCGCGCGGCCTCTTCCCGTTCGCGACTGCGCACCTGCTCGGCGTCGAGGCGCTGCTCGAGGATGGTCACCGCTTTGCGCATACGCCGGGCCTCCGCCTCGGCGACACGACGCGCCGCCTCGGCCTGTTCCCGGACCTTGCGCACCTCGACCTCGGCCTGTTCCCGAATCCGATGCACCTCGGCTCCGGCCTGTTCCCGGACCTTGCGCACCTCGGCCTCGGCCCGCTCCCGAGCGGTCTCCGCCTCGGCCCGCAACCGGGCCTCGCCCTCGACCCGTTGCCGGGCGGCCTCGGCCTGCACGGCGCGTTCCGCCTCTCCGATCGCCTTGCGCCGCGCGGCGTCCACCTCCACCCGCAGCCGTGCGACCTCGGCATCGGCGCGCCTCCGCCGGGCGACCTCGGAGGCCTGCAGGCGTAGCATCTCCTGCTCGGCCTGCTTGCGCGCCGCTTCGATCGCCACCTGGCGCCGGGCGGCCTCGGCCTCACGCACCTGCTCCGCTTCCTGTTCGGCGCGGTGCCGCGCAAGCGCCGCTCGCGAGGACTTTATGCGTTGTGCCTGGGCGCGTCGTTCGAGCACACTCAGCTCCGAACGTAGCCGCCGCACTTCCTCCTCCGCGGCCACGCGTGCCGCCTCGGCATCGCGTGCCGCCTCGGCATCGCCGCGTCTATGCGCCACCTTATCGCCCAACTCCGTGCCCTCACAGGAATCCGTCCGCCACCGCTCGAGCATCGTGTCCAGGAGATCGATATCGATGCGTACGATAGACACGGGGCTCACGGCCCGGGCGGTGAACCGCCGCGGCTGGTGAGGGGCGAGCGGGTGGCGAGCGGGATCGCTCCCGGCGAGCAGGCCCTGGGCCGGCTTGCCGGGAGCGGCCAATTCGACCTCTCCGGAGAGCAGGTACACGGCCTTGCCGTCCCGCTCCCCGGCCTCGAACACCCGCGCACCGACCGGCAGTTCCTCGATGGAGAACTTGCGCGCCAGTTCCCGGAGGTGGTCCGGGGTCAGGGAGTGTAGGGGAACCAACCCCCGTAGCCAGACCGTATCGACGAGTCTCTTTGCCGCTCCCATACCTGATCCCGAATCCGGTCGGTGCCCGCCGGAACCCCGACGGCGCGATGCTACACTGACGGCGGCCCGGACGCGCGTTTCTTGAGGACCGCGGCAACGGCTCCGACGCCCGGCGGGCACCGCCGCAATCCCCAACCACGGCGTAACCCCGAACGTCGCCGGCGGGCCAAGGCCCGCCCTACCGCGAAATGCACGCCGTGGCAACATAGTAAGGGCCGGGCTCGCCCGACCGGCACTACCGCGAAACACACACCGAGACAACCCGGTAGGGCCGGGCTCGCCCGGCCGGCACTCCAGGTACCCCACCCCGGTATCGATGCCGCCATCGGCGTGCAGTGCCAACCAGCGGTATCCGGGGGCGGCGGAATCCAGTCGCTGGCGGGCCAAGAGGCCCGCCCTACCGTGTCCCGCCGCGTCTGCGGTCACGTAGGGCCGGGCTCGCCCGGCCGGCACCGTGGAACTGCACATCCGCGGCATGGGAATGTCCAACGCAACCGGTGGGGGCGAGCCCGGCTCTACCGGCCCGTCACGACCGCCCCGGCCCTTCCCCGGCTTCAGTATCCGGTCGAGGCCATGTCCACCGCGGCCGTGAAATCCTCCAGGTACCCCACCCCGGTATCGATGCCGCCATCGGCGTGCAGTGCCAACCAGCGGTATCCGGGGGCGGCGGAATCCAGTGCAAACTCATCGCTGCGGCGTCTGAACTGGAAACAGGTGGAAGGGCTGCCCAAGATCCGCACGCCGGCGCGCCGCGTTTCAAATTCCTGGTGAATGTGCCCGCAGAGCACTGCCCGCACCTGCGGGTGGCGATCGAGCACGGCGAACAATTCGGCGGCGTTCTGCAACCCGATGGCGTCCATCCAGCGGCTGCCGATGGGGACCGGAGGGTGATGCAGGCAGACGAGGGCGTGGTGGTCGGGATAGCGCCCCAGATCCTCGTCCAGGGAACGCAATCCGGCGTGGGACACCCGGCCCGCATCACCGCCGCCCGCGATGCGGGAATCGAGCAGCACGATCTGCCAGCGCCCGACACGCACGCTGCGCGGATCGCACGCACCGGCGCCGGCGAGCACTTCACGCATCACCTGCGGGTCGTCGTGGTTTCCGGGCAACCAGTACCCGGGCGCGCCGAGGGAGTGCAATAGGGCGCGCAGTCGCGCATACCCCTCGCGGGCATGGTCATGGACCAGGTCGCCGGTGGCGAGCACCAGGTCGGCCGGCCCATGCTCGTACCGGGCCTGCTCCAGGACCTGTTCGAGGGACCGCTGGGTATTGATACCGAGCAGGGTCCGATCGGCGTCGCGATACAGGTGCGTATCCGTGACCTGGAGGACCCTCAAGCTCCCGGCGGGCGGGCCGGAAGGCCATCCGGCCCTGTCACGGACCGCGCCCCAATGGAGAGGGACCGGATCGCCGTGCGCCGGTGATGGAAACCGCCCTGCCTTCTGTCGAGCGAACATGATGATAACCGGATCCCAGCGATCGCGCGTCGGGGACCCACGCCCCCTTGAGCAACCGGATCTTTACCCTATCGAATTCACGGTACGAGTATGTGCGCTCAGTCGCACTTCGAGAAAACGAGGTGCCGCGGCACGGCGTTTGCTCCCCAAACTTCAGAACCGATAGGCTGCCAGCGCCCCGTACGCCGCCGCGCCGAGTGCAGCGGACACCGGGAGGGTGACGGCCCGGGCCGGTGCGCCGGCCAACGCCCCCACCGGGGCATGGGTGGTGGAAATCGGCGGACCCGGGCGAACAACAGCGGATCCATCGATCGATCCTCACGCAACGGCGCCCGACGGGATATGAAGCGCGCACGATTCCGCCCGGCTACGCCGTACTCGCTCCGGATCCCGACGGTGTCGTGATCAGGCCGGCTTGCCGGGGGGCGATCCGCTTGACGAAGACTTTGGAATTGCGCTGGTAGTTGTAGAGTTCCCGGCGCCGGATCGACAGTTCACGCGGCGCGGCCGGCTCGAAGCCGCGCTCGCGGAACCAGTGCGCGGTGCGCGTGGTGAGCACGAACAACCGCGTGATTCCCAGGGCCGCGGCCCGGCGCTCCACGTGGCGCAGCAGCGCGTCGCCGCGCCCGACGCGCTGATAGTCCGGATGTACCGCCAGGCAGGCGAGTTCGGCCCCCCGCCCCTCCGGGAACGGATACAGGGCGGCGCAGGCGACGATCATCCCGTCGCGTTCCACCACCGAGAAGCGGTCGATCTCCATTTCCAGCCGCTCGCGCGAGCGTCGCACCAGGATCCCCTCGGCCTCCAACGGGGCGATCAACTCCAGGATCCCGCCCACGTCCTCGATGGTGGCCGCGCGCAGGCCTTCGAACGGCTCGGAGGTGATCAGGGTCCCGACCCCGTCGCGCGTGAACAACTCGAGCAGCAGGGCGCCGTCGACGCGACGACTCACCAAGTGCACGCGCGCCACGCCGCCGCGGCAGGCATGCACCGCCATCGCGAGCTGCCGTGCCACGTCCTCCGGCAGCCGGCGCCGCCCGCGCAGCAGCCCTTCGGCGTCCACCGGGCTGAGTTGCGGAATCAGCCTCCGGCGCCCGTCCAGCACCCCGTCGGCCTCGACCAGCCCAAGCAGCTTATCGGCACGCAGGGCGAGCGCCGCGGCCACCGCCACGTCCTCGGCGCTCAGATTGAAGACCTCGCCGGTCGGCGAATAGCCCAGCGGCGAGAGCAGCACGACGGCACCACCCTCGAGCTGGCGCCGGATCGCCTCCCCATCGATGCGGCGTACCTCGCCGGTGTGCCGGTAATCGGTTCTCTCGCGCACCCCCAGGGGACGCGCCACGACGAAGTTCCCGGAGGTCGCCCGGATGCGGGCACCGGACATGGGCGTGTTGGCGAGCCCCATGGACAGCAGCGCCTCGATCTCCACGCGCACGCTGCCCGCGGCCTCCTTCACACAGGCGAGCGCATCCGCATCGGTGACGCGCAGCCCGTTCACGTAGCGGATCCGCGCCCCGCGCTCACGCAGGCGCCGCTCGATCTGCGGGCGTGCACCGTGCACCAGCACCAGTCTCACGCCGAGGCTGTGCAGCAGCGCGATATCGTGCACCAGCGTCGGGAACGCGGGATCGGCAACGGCCTCGCCGCCGAAGACCACCACGAAGGTGCGGCCGCGGTGGGCGTGGATATACGGGGCGGAATCCCGGAACCACTGGATGTGAGCGGCGTGTTCTTTTCGGCTGCGCGCCAAGATTCGGTTCCCCCGGGGCGGGTCATGCCCGCAACGTATTGTTGACCGGGAGCCGGGCGCGATACAAGCACGGCCCCGGCCGCCGGCCGATCACTTCACGAGTTGGTTCAGATCGAAGATCGGCAACAGGATGGCGATCACGATCAACAGCACCATGGCGCCCATGACCAGGATCAGCAGCGGCTCGAACAGGCCCAGCAGCGCCGAGATCAGGGTTTCGATCTCGCGCTCCTGAGTGACCGCCGCCCGCTCCAGCATCCCCTCCAGATCGCCGCCGGCCTCCCCGCTGGCGATGAGGCTGAGCATCATGGGTGGAAACAGCCCGCTGGCCTCCAGGGCGCCGTGCAGGCTCGCACCCTCGCGCACCCGCGATGCGGCATCCTCGACCGCCTCGCGCATCGGCACGTTGGACATCACCTGCGCGGAGATGCGCAGGGCCTCCAACACCGGAACCCCCGCCGCCACCAGAATGCTCAGGGTGCGCGAGAAGCGCGCGGTGTTGAATCCCCGCACGAGGCGTGCGAGCAACGGCAGACGCAGCTGGAAGCGGTGGAATTTCCGGCGCGGGCCGGGCTGGCGCAGCAGGTAGACCGTGCCGCCCACGATGGCCGCGAGCCCTGCGAACAGCAGCCCCCCGTGGGCGCGCAGGAAATCGCTGAGCGCGATCAGCCCGCGCGTGAGCACCGGTAGCTGCTGGTTCATGTTGGCGAACACCTGCACCACCTGCGGCACCACGTAGGTCAACAACCCGGTGGTCACCGCGAGCGCCACGATCGTCAGCAGCACCGGATACAGCAACGCCAACTGCACACGCTGGTGCAGCACCTGGCGGGTCTCGGTGTAGTCGGCGAGCCGTTCCAGGACCGTCTCGAGGTATCCGGACTGCTCACCGGCGCCCACGGTCGCGCGGTAGAGTTCCGGAAAGACGTGCGGGAAGTCGGCGAGCCCGGTGGCCATGTCGTGGCCCTCCATGATCCGCGAGCGCACCGCGAGCAGCATGCTCTTGATGCGCGGCTTCTCGCTCTGGCGGGCCACCGAATGGAAGGCCTCCTCCAGGGGCAGACCGGCGCGAACCAGGGTGGCCAACTGGCGCGTGATCAGCGCGAGATCGGTGGCGCCGATGCGCCGGCGCAGCACGGCGCGCCCGGGCGCGGCGGCACCCGACTCGCGGCGCACGACCTCTTCCACCGAGAGCGGGACCAGACCCTGCTCGCGCAGGCGCTGGCGGACCTGGCGCGGGGTGTCGCCCTCCAGGACGCCGGAGCGCTCCTTGCCGCGCGCGTCGAGCGCGTTGTATTCGAAGGCACCCATGAACCTCGTGCACCACCCCCACCGGCAACCGCGCCCCCGCCCCGGCGGGGGCGGCGCGCGGAATCAATCCTCGCGCGTCACGCGCAACACCTCTTCCACCGACGTGTCGCCGGTCAGGATCCGCCGCCTCCCGTCCCGGCGGATGCTCGGCCCCAGGCGCCGCGCATAGGCCTCGAGTTCGTGCTCGCCGGCCCCGTCGTGGATCATGGTGCGCATCGCGTCGTCCAGCGCCACCAGCTCGTAGATTCCGGTGCGGCCGCGGTAACCCAGGGACTTGCACTGCTCGCAACCGTCGGGGCGGTACAGCGTGGGCGGCGCCGCGACGTCCAGGCCCAGCGCCTCGCACTCGGCCGGCGACGGGCGGTATGGGATCTTGCAGTGCGGGCACAGCAGCCGCACCAGCCGTTGCGCCAGGGTGCCGATCAGGCTGGAGGCCAGCAGGAACGGCTCCACGCCCATGTCGCGCAGGCGCGTGACCGCACCCACCGCGGTGTTCGTATGCAAGGTCGAGAACACCAGGTGCCCGGTGAGGCTCGCCTGGACGGCGATCTGCGCGGTCTCCAGATCGCGGATCTCGCCGACCATCACCACGTCGGGGTCCTGGCGCAAGATCGCGCGCAGGCCGCGGGCGAAACTCAGATCCACCTTGGTGTTGACCTGCGTCTGTCCGACGCCGTCGAGATAGTATTCGATGGGGTCCTCGACGGTCATGATGTTGCGGCTGCGATCATTGAGCCGCGTGAGTGCCCCGTACAGGGTCGTGGTCTTCCCGGAGCCGGTCGGCCCGGTAACCAGGACGATGCCGTGCGGGCGGTGGATGACCCGATCTATCACGTGCAGGGTCTCGACCGCCATGCCCAGGTGTTCCAGATCCAACCGCCCCGCCTGCTTGTCGAGCAGGCGCAGCACGACGCGCTCTCCGTGCCCCGAGGGCAGGGTGGAGACGCGCACGTCCACGGCGCGCCCGGCGATGCGCAGCGAGATCCTCCCGTCCTGGGGCAGACGCTTCTCGGCGATGTCGAGTCGCGCCATGACCTTCACCCGGGAGACGATCAGCGACGCGAGCTGGCGCGGCGGCGTGAGCACCTCGCGCAGCACGCCGTCGACCCGGAAGCGCACCACGAGGCGGGTCTCGAACGGCTCGATGTGGATGTCCGAGGCATCCTCCTTGACCGCCTCGGTGAGCAGCGCGTTGATGAGCCGGATGATGGGGGCGTCATCCTGGCTCTCGAGCAGATCGGCGGGCTCGGAGAGCTGCTGTGCGACCCGCGAGAGGTCCATCTCCTCGCCGAGGTCGCCCATCATGGACATGGCGTGATGGGTGCCCTCCTGGTAAGTCGATCCAAGCAGCAGGTCGAACTGCTCGGGCGAGACGCGGCGCAGGCGCAGGGGCCGCCCCAGGAAACGACGCAACTCGGCCAGGCTCCGGCTGCGCACGCCTTCCCGGCAGGCGACGACCGCGGCACCCTCCTCCTCGCCGGTGACCAGGACGCCGTGGCGGCGCGCGAACACGAACGAGGGCCGAATCGGACCCGCGGTCCCCGCCGCGGCGCCCCCCCCGTCGGCCTCCGGCCCCGGCACGCCCGCGTGGGGCGCGTCGCGATCGCGTTCCAGCAAGAATTCGTTCGCCATCGCCGCGCCGGTCAGTGCGATCCCGAAGCGGCCGCGCGGGGGCGGGCCGGGGCCGGAGACCGCGGCTCGAAGGGCGGCGGCAGGCGGGTATCCGCCCCCGGCGCGGGCAACCTGGGCAACATCGGTGCCTTCTCCCCGGGCATGAGGAACACCCCTTTGCTCTGCAAAGCCATCTGCTGGGCGCGGATGTAGTCGTACTTCTCGTCGGTGTAGTCACGCGCGCGCCCGGCGTCGCGCAGAATCACCGGGCGCAGGAACACCATGAGGTTGGTCTTGTTCAGTTGGCTCTGCCGCGAGCGGAACAGCGCCCCGATCACCGGCAGGTCGCCGAGAATCGGCACCTTCTGCTCGTTCTCTTTGTGGGTCTCTTGGATGAGGCCGCCGAGCACGACGATCCTGCCGCTGTCGACCAGCACGGTGGTCTTGATGGATCGCTTGTTGGTGATGACGTCCGCGGCCTGCGTGCTGTTGGTGAGGCTGGAGACCTCCTGCTGGATCTGCAGCTTGACGGTATTGCCCTCGTTGATCTGCGGCTTGACCTTGAGCGTGAGGCCGACGTCGTGGCGCTGGATGGTCTGAAACGGCGTCACGACGCCGGCGGTGGCCCCGGTATTCGTGTACCGCCCGGTCACGAACGGCACGTTCTGCCCGACGATGATCTCCGCCTCCTGGTTGTCCAGGGTCAGCAGAGTCGGCGTGGACAGGATGTTCGTCGAAGATTCCGAGGCCAGGGCCTGGATGAGCGTGGAGATGTTCAACACCTGCGTCCCGAACAGCGTGCTGGCCCCGCGGATGAAGCCCACCGAGAGACCGGTGCCCACGGACAGCGGATTCTGCATCATGTTGGTCAGCGAAGGGCCGGCGGCGCTGAAGTTGGTCCCGCCGATCGGACCTCCGCTGTCGAGGTTCTGCGCGGCGTTGAACTGCACCCCAAGCTGAGCCGCATTGTCGGCGGAGACCTCGGCGATCACCGCCTCCACCAGCACCTGAGCGCGGCGGATGTCGAGGCGGGAGATCACGCCGCGTAGCGAGCGCTGCACATCCGGCGGCGCCGTGATCACCAGGGCGTTGGTGCTCTCGTCGGCGGCGATCTCCACGTCCTGCGCCTGCGCGGCCGCGCCCTTTCCCCCCTTCGCCGCCTGCCCCTTGACCACCGACTGGAGTACCGGCACCAGCTTCTTGGCGTCGGCGTAATGCAGGTAGACCACCTGCGTGTTGCCGGTGGACTGCATCGCCGTATCCAGGTGCACAACGAGGGCCTTGAGCCGCAGGCGATCGCTCGCATCGCCGCCGATCAGCACGCTGTTGGTGCGCTCGTCGGCCACCACGACCGGGGCCGCGCCGGCGCCCCCGCGGCCCCGGCGCTCGGACTGCAGCAAGGAGGTCAATATGCGCACTACGTCGCCGGCCGAGGCGTGCCGGAGCGGGACGATGTCGACCCCGCTGGAACTGGAGCTGTCGATGCGCCGGATGATGCGCGCTATGCGCTTGACGTTGTCGGCGCGGTCGGAGATCACCAGCATGTTGGACGAAGGATACGCCGCGAGGTGACCCTGCTGCGGGATCAGCGGGCGCAGGATCGGCACGAGTTGCGCCGCGGAGACGTTGCTGACGTGGATCACCCGGGTCACCATCTCGTCGCCCACGCCGGGATGGCGGCGGGTGACGACGGGGATCGCATCCTGCTTGGCGGTCACGTCCGGGACGATCTTGATCACGCTGCCGGAGGGCACCGCGGCGAAACCGTGCACCTGCAGGATCGACAGGAACACCTGATAGAGTTCGTTCTGATTCACGGGCCGCGAGGAGATGACCGTGACCTTGCCCTTGACGCGCGGGTCGACGACGAAGTTCTTGCCGGTGACCTCGGCCACAGTGGCGATCAGGGCCTGGATATCGGTATCCTTGAGATTGAGCGTCACCTGCTGGGTGTCGCCCGCCGCGGCGCCCCGATCCGGCGGAACCGAGGGGGCCGCCGGGGCCGGAAACGTCCCGACCAACCACACCAGCAGCAGCCACGCCGACAGCCGTGCAGGCCGCAGAGGGCGCCGTATGGCGGACGCGTCTTCGGATTCGGTCGGCTGCATCGCTACCCCACCCGGTGTCCGGATCGACAGGACTGAATCCATGGGAATTTCCAATAGTATCCGACCGGCGGGCCGGGTTCCATTAATGTCTGAACCGCCGAAGGCTGAAACCACCCGCCGGTGCGCGGTGATCCGCCACCGGGACCTGTCCGCCCACCTGCGGCCGGCCGCGCCCGTGCGAGAGATGCGCAACGGGCCGCGTTCCACCTTCCAACACCCACGGGGCCGACCTTGAGGCCGGTGCGACTCGCAGCGCTGCTGGTCCTGTGCGGCGTATCCGTGACCGGATGGGGTGCGCCTCCGATTCAGGTGCAGGTACCGCGCACCGCCCTCGGACCGGCCGAACTCGCGGTGATCGTCAACGACTCCGACCCGCTAAGCCGGCGCATCGGCGCCTACTACGCACGCCGGCGCCGGATCCCCGCGGACAACGTGATCCACGTCCGCTTCCCGCCGGGCAGGCCGGTGATGAACCCGCGCGAGTTTCGCGCCCTGCGAGCGGTGGTCGAGGCGATCACCCCGAAACGCGTGCAGGCCTATGCACTGACCTGGGCGGCACCGTATCGGGTCGGCTGCATGTCGATCACCACCGCCTTCGCGGCCGGCTACAACCCGCTGTTCTGCGCCGCCGGCTGCCGACCGACCCGCTTCGACCCCTATTTCGACTCCGAGAGCCGGCACCCGTACCGCGACTTCGGCATCCGCCCGACGATGGCCCTGGCCGGGACCACCTTCGCCGCGGTCAAGGCCCTCATCGACCGCGGCATCGCCGCCGACCACACCTTTCCCGGCGGCACGGCCTACCTGGTCAGCACCGGCGACAAGACACGCAACGTGCGCGCCCGCTTCTACCCGCGCATCCTGCGCATGCTGCGCGGCCACCTGCGCGCGCGCGAGGTGCACACCGACTATCTCACCCACCGCGACGACATCCTGTTCTATTTCACCGGCCGCTCGACGGTCCCGGGCCTGGACACCGACCGGTTCCTGCCGGGCGCCATCGCCGATCACCTGACCTCGACCGGCGGGGCGCTCACCACCACGCACCAGATGAGCAGCCTGCGCTGGCTGGATGCGGGCGCCGCCGGCAGCTACGGCACCGTGGTGGAACCGTGCAATTTCCCGGAGAAATTCCCGAATCCCGGGATCGTCATCCGCCGCTATCTGCAAGGGGAGACCCTGATCGAGGCCTACTGGAAGAGCGTCGCCTGGCCCGGGCAGGGGATCTTCATCGGCGCACCGCTGACGCGGCCCTTCGGCGCCTATCGGATCGTGCACCGCGCGGGCGGCAGGGTGCTGGATCTGGAGGCGCTGCCCGCCGGGCGCCGCTACCGGCTGCTGGCCGCGCCCGGGCGTGACGGCCCCTACCACGTGGTGCGCACGTTCAGGGGTACCGGCTGGCCCTCCGCGTTGAGGCTGCCGCGCCCGGTGGCGCGCGCCTACCGGGTCATCGCGGCACCGGCCGTCCCAAGCGACGCGCCGCCTACAGGGCCTCGCCGGTAAGGGCGCGGTACCGGGCCTCGAGCTGCTCCGGGGTCTCGCGACGCTCGGGATCGGGGACGATACACTCCACCGGGCAGACCTCCACGCACTGCGGCGTATCGTAGTGGCCCACGCATTCGGTGCAGCACAGGGGATCGATGACGTAGATCTCCTCGCCCGGCGCGATCGCCGTATTCGGGCACTCCGCCTCGCACACGTCGCAGTTGATACATTCCTCGGTAATCAGCAATGCCACGACACCACCCCCCGGCGCGGCCCCCGCGGGACCGTTCGCCCCATTTTACCGGGTTCACCTCGACCCGCGCCATCCATAGAATGGCGCCCGACGACACCCGTGCCGGCCCGCAGATCCCCCTGCGGAATCCGATCGGCCGGAGATCGAGTAAGCACCATTGGAACCAAAGGGATTCCGGGCGGGGGATTATCGGGCGCGCCGCTTGAGCGCCGCCTCGACGGCGGGATGCACGAAGTCCGAGACCGCACCCCCGAGCGCGGCGATCTCGCGCACCAGCCCGGAGGAAATGAACGAGTAGCGCTCCGCCGGGGTGAGGAACAACGTCTCCACCTCGGGGGCGAGCTGGCGGTTCATACTCGCGAGTTGGAACTCGTATTCGAAGTCGGAGACCGCACGCAGACCGCGCAGGATGACTTGGGCGCCGCGCTCGCGGACGTAGGCGGCGAGCAGGGTATCGAAGCCGGTCACCTCCACGCGATCTATCCCCGCGAGCGCCTCGCGGGCCATCGCGACCCGCTCCTCGAGCGGAAAGAACGGCGCCTTGTAGGGATTCTCCGCAACCGCCACGATCACATGACCGAAAAGCCGCGCTGCGCGATGCACCAGATCCGTGTGTCCGTTGGTAATCGGGTCGAAAGTGCCGGGATAGACGGCCGTGGCCTGCATGGACTCGCTCCGTGCGCGGGTTGAAGTGCGCAGAGCATAGAGGCTGAGGGCGGGCTTTTCCACCGCGCCGCGGCGAACGGCCCGGATCGGCGCGGTATGGGGTCCATTGTCCGCTATGGTAGAGTCGGGCTGTCGGCCCGGCACCGAAAGGAAAAGGGATGAGGCGCGTCTACACCGCACAGAACGGCCTGCTGGTGAGCCATCTGCGCAACCTGCTGGGGGAGATCGGCATCACGTGCTTCGTCAAAAATGAATACCTCGGCGGCGCGGCGGGCGAACTGCCGCTCGTCGAGGTCTGGCCGGAACTGTGGGTGGCCGACGACGCCGACTACCGGCGCGCGCGGATCCTGGTCGAGGAATCACTGCGCGCCGACGCGCGCCCCGCGGGTCCGCCCTGGACCTGCCCGACCTGCGGGGAATCCATCGAGGACCAGTTCACCGACTGCTGGCACTGCGGAACGCATCGACCGGAATGCTGACCCCTTGACCCCTCCGCGGGCTCCGCGGCTCAACTCAACCAAAGAACGGGGTCAGTTCTCGCATTGTAACATTCCTTGACCCCTCTGCGGGCTCCGCGGCTCAACTCGACGCGGTTCGGGCCGGCTCGAACGGCGGGCACCGATGCAATTCTTGATGCCTGCCAAAGCTGAAAACATGGCCGTCCCCGAGAACCCCTCCCAGTCGTCGGCCGGGCGAGCCCGGCCCTACCCCGACTTAGCGGATTCGCCCCGCGAAGACGCCGACTGCCTGATTGATATAGGCGCCCCTCCAAAAGGTCTGCATTACGCGAGGAGGACGGTTTCGGCTTGGGCGGCGGCTTTCACCACCCGCTAAATCAAGACCGAATCCGCTAAGTCGGGCTACTGCAGACCCCCGTAGGGCGGGCCTCGGCCCGCCGACGACGTTGACCGGGTGCGCGACAAGCCCCGCCGTTGAGGGCGGGGAAGGATAGCGCGGACGGCGTAGCCGTCCTTGGTTATCGCGCATAGAACCGGAAAGGGTAGAATTGGGTTATGCAACGACTCCAAGCCTTCAAATTCGAGCTGCGTCCGG
>BDTW01000027.1 GCA_002897735.1 bacterium BMS3Bbin13
CGACGCCCTCGGACGAATCCTGACATGCTTCCTGCGCCCGGAGGTGCAGAACGTCCTGGTACGCTTCGGCGAGGCGCTCCTCGAGGCCAGCACGGAATACGAGCGGATGCCCCCGCCCAAGGGCGGACTCGGCGGCTGGTGGCAAATACTCCGGGATCCCGGCAATCAGCAGGCCATGCAGTTCCTCGGCGTGTTCGGCAAACACCTGCATGGACAGCATCACTGACACACGGCGCCGCAGCGTGCTCAACACGCGGCGTTCCACGACGACAACCCGGGTCGATCTCTACGTCGCGGCGGCCGCAATCATTCTCAGCGAAGAAAATCGAAAAGAGTGCTTGATAAGGTCTTTGCAGTGTTTCCATGATCTCAGCAGGTTCCATGCGGCCTCATTCCACACGCCGTAGCCGGCGATAGAGGGCCGGGGTTGTCGAGAAGGGGACGCCACCCTTTTTTCTCAAAGGGTGGCGTCCCCTTTTTTACGGGTGTGCATCCGGCACGGCGTTTGCGACCCTCGCACCGGGGAGCGGCGCTGGAAAAGACGGGTGCGGTGCATCGGTTCCGCGGGAACCGGCCGCGCGGACAGGCCAAGCGATCGCGCAGGCTCGCGGAAACTCGAAGATGGCGCTTGTCTTGATGGGAGGTTCGGTGGTGCCGGCATTTGGGTCGTTTCTGATGCTTTCGCGGCGGGGGATTTCCGGGGAGGAGCGGGATCACTACGGGCGCGATCCCGCCTTCCCGGCGCTCGCGGCCGAGCAGGAGGCACCTACCCGGGCGGCGTGCAGGCCGGGCACCCTGCCGCTCGCGCCGGGAGGGGGGGTGTGAAAAGCCGGAAGCCGTCGGCGCCGGCGGATCTCTGGGTGCGCGGTGCGCCCACACTGCGTGAGGCGGTCGCGCCGTCGCTGAAGATGTGGCGCGCGCTGCTGAGCGCCGCCGGCCAGGACCCGCTTGCACGTCGCTACCGGGCCTGGGTCCTGCTCGCCCGAGTGCGCCTGTGGGCGCTGTTCTGGGCGTTCGTAGTGCCGCTGTGGATCCCGCTCGACCTGATGCTGATCGGCGGCACGTCGGGTCGGCACTTGGCGCTCGGGCGAGCCCTGCTCGCCCTGTTCCTCGCAACCGCGGTCTGGTTGTTCCGCTGTGTGCCCACGCAGCGCAACGTCCGATGGGCCTACGCCCTGCTCTTCGGCATGCCGTTGCTCTTTTTCGTGGTGCTGGCGCCGTACTTCCAGACAGCAGTCATGAGACCGTCGCTGAGCGCACGGGCCTATCTCGACACCTACCACATGTTCCCCCTGCTGATTTCCGCCTCGATAGGCCTGCTGCCCGTGACGCTGTTCGAGTCTGCGGCTCTGGTAAGCGCCTGCCTCCTCGCTTCGGTCGCGGGTCTGGCGGCATCCGGCCTGCTGTTCGATTCGAGCGAACTTGGCTGGCTGTGGATCCTGCTGGTCGCCAGCGGTATCGGCACCCTCGCCGGGGTGAGCCAGACCGCGCTGATGTTACAGAATTTCCGCGATGCCGCGACCGATCCGTTGACCGGCCTGCCGAACCGGCGCGCCGGAGTCAATCTGCTTGCGCTGCAGTGGGAGCAGGCACGGCGCAACCACGGGCCGTTCAGCGTCGCGATGATCGACCTCGATGGCTTCAAGCGGGTCAACGACACCCACGGCCACGAGGCGGGCGACCGGGTGCTCGTCGGCTTCGCCGTACGTCTGCGGGAAACGTTGCGCGCGGGCGATTCCCTGTTGCGCTGGGGCGGCGAGGAGTTCCTCGCCGTGTTGCCGGGCGCGGAGAGCCATGATGCGGTGCGGCGGCTGGAGAAGATGCTGCACGAGTGCCCGGTGCTCGAGCCCGACGGCGTGCCGCTGACCTTCTCCGCCGGTGTCGCCGAGCGCGGGACCGACGCCTCGTCCAACCCCGAGGCCCTGGTCGCGCTCGCCGACCGGCGCATGTACGAGGCCAAGGCCGCCGGGCGTGCCTCGGTGGTTGCAGGACCAACTTGATCGGTAAAAGGGTGACGTCCCCTTTTACCGGCCCGGTGCCTGGCTGCCTTCGAGGAAGGCGCGGATCTACTCCAGGCCCTGGGGCCCTTGGATCTTGGGGGCCACGATCATCATCCTTCGATGATGCCCGTTCCCGGACCGCCTCGAGGCTCATCTCACGTTGGAATCACACCCTCCGTTCAGGCTCATGTGTCATTGGAAGAGGCTGTCCCGCGCATGCGGGCCGAAAATATGGGAGAATGGGCCGTGTCTCCCCGGGTCCGTACGGGCCCTGAACCGGAAGGTCCCAACGCGCCGGCCAGCCCGCATCCCGATGTCCAGTCCCGCTGATCAACTCCTCTCCGCTCTCGGCGGATGTAGTCCGCTGCATCCGCCGCTGCCCGCGCGCGGCGCGCCGCCTCAGTACTGGGCGCGCCCCGCCGGGAGCGGTCTGGGGTTGGCGCTCGCGGCCGCCGCCGCCCGGGCCGGGCGCCCGATCCTCGCGGTGGTCGCGGATACGCCCGCGGCGCAACGCCTGGAGGCGGAACTGCGCTTCTTCTCGGCGGCCGGGGACCTCCCGGTACTGACCTTCCCGGACTGGGAGACGTTGCCCTACGACGCCTTCTCTCCGCACCAGGACATCGTCTCGCAACGCCTGGCCACACTCTACCGCCTGCCCGAACTGACCGGCGGCGTACTCATCGTACCCGCCCCGACGCTGATGCAGCGCCTGCCTCCCCGCGGGTTCCTGGATGCGTACTGCCTGCTGTTGCGCACCGGGGAACGCTTCGATCCGGAGTCCATGCGCCGGCGCCTGGCCACGAGCGGCTACCGATGCGTCGCGCAGGTGATGGAACACGGCGAGTACGCCCTGCGCGGCTCGGTGATGGACCTCTACCCGATGGGCGGCGCCCTGCCCTACCGGGTGGACCTGTTCGATAACGAAATCGAGTCGCTGCGTACCTTCGACCCGGAGACCCAGCGCACACTGGAGCGGGTCGATTCCGTACGCCTGCTCCCGGGCCGCGAATTCCCGCAGGACGAGGACGCGGTGCGGCGTTTCCGCGGGGCGTTCCGTGCCCGTTTCGAGGGCGATCCGCAGGCGAGTCCGATCTACCGCGACGTGAGTCAAGGGCTCGCGCCCGGCGGGGTCGAGTACTATCTGCCGCTGTTCCTCGAGACCACCCAGACCTTGTTCGATCACCTCCCGAAGGACATCCTGCTGCTGCGCGCGCCCGGCGTCGGGCGCTGCGCACTGCACTTCTGGGAGGAGATCACCGATCGCTACGAACAGGGCCGTCACGACCGCGAGCGCCCGCTGCTCCCGCCCGCGCAGCTCTACCTCCCGCCGCCGGCGCTGGAGAAGGCCCTTGACACCCTTCCCTCGATCACCGTCTGCGATTCGGAGACGGGCGATGCCGGCCCGGATACGGCCGTGGCGCTCGCCGTCCGCGAACCGCCGCGCTTTGCGCATGATGCGCGCGGCCCGTTCCCGGCCGCGGCCGTGCAGCACTTCGTCACGGAGTTTCCAGGCCGGGTGCTGTTTCTCGCCGAGACCGCGGGGCGCCGGGAGGCCTTGCGCGAGCAGCTCACCGGCTGCGGTATCGCACCGGCCGACGTCCGCGACTGGGGGGCGTTTCTGTCCGGCACGAAGCGCTGCGCGATCACGGTGGCCCCGCTCGAAGACGGGCTGATCCTGGACGATCCGCCGGTGGCGATCATCCCGGAGGCACGGCTGCTCGGCGAGCGAGCGCGCCGACGCCGCGAGACGCCGGCGCGAGACGCCGCGCAACGGCTGCGCGATCTCTCGGATCTGCATATCGGCGCCCCCGTGGTACACGAAGACCACGGCGTCGGGCGCTACCTGGGGCTGCGGCGCCTGACGATCGGCGACGCCGACACGGAATTTCTGACGCTGGAATACGCGGGCGGCGACAAGCTCTACGTCCCGGTCTCCTCACTGCACCTGGTGAGCCGCTACAGCGGCGCGGCGCCCGAATCCGCGCCCCTGCACAAGCTCGGCGGGGACCAGTGGCGCCGTGCCCGTCGTCGCGCCGCCGAGCGAGTGCATGACGCCGCCGCCGAACTGCTCGAGATCCACGCCCGGCGCGCGGCGCGCGACGGACACGCCTTCCGGATCCGGGAAGAGGACTACGCCGCGTTCGTCGCGGCCTTCCCCTTCGAGGAGACACCGGACCAGGAGGAGGCGATCGAGCGGGTACGCGCGGACATGGCCGCAGCGCACCCCATGGACCGCGTAGTGTGCGGCGACGTGGGGTTCGGCAAGACCGAGGTGGCGCTACGCGCCGCGTTCATCGCGGTGCAGGACGGGCGCCAGGCGGCGGTGCTCGTGCCTACCACGCTGCTCGCGCAGCAGCACCTGCAAACCTTCCAGGACCGCTTCGCGGACTGGCCGGTGCGCGTCGAGTCGCTGTCGCGGTTCGGCTCGCGCAAACAGCAGGACGCGGTCCTCGCGGAGATGGCCGCCGGTCGGGTGGATATCGTGATCGGGACCCACCGGCTGCTGCAGGGCAACGTGCGCTTCAAGAACCTCGGCCTGGTGATCGTGGACGAGGAGCACCGCTTCGGCGTGCGTCACAAGGAACGCCTCAAGGCCCTGCGCGCCGAGGTCGACCTGCTCACGCTGACCGCGACGCCGATCCCGCGCACGCTGAACATGGCCCTGTCCGGCCTGCGGGACCTCTCGATCATCGCCACCCCGCCGGAGAAGCGGCTTTCGATCAAGACCTTCCTGTGCCGGTGGGACAAGCGCCTGCTGCGTGAGGCATGCCTGCGCGAGGTCACCCGCGGAGGACAGGTCTACTTCGTGCACAACGAGGTCCGGGACATCGATCGCATCGCGCGCGAGGTGGCGACACTCGTCCCCGAAGCCACGGTGCGCATCGCCCACGGTCAGATGCACGAGCGCGAACTGGAACAGGTGATGCTCGACTTCTACCACCAGCGCTTCAACGTCCTGGTGTGCACCACGATCATCGAAAGCGGTATCGATGTGCCGAGCGCCAACACGATGATCGTGCATCGCGCCGATCGGTTCGGACTCGCCCAGCTCCACCAGTTGCGCGGCCGCGTGGGCCGTTCCCATCACCGTGCCTACGCCTACCTCGTGACGCCGCCCGAGGCGCTGATGACGCCCGATGCGGTCAAGCGCCTGGAGGCGATCACCGCGCTGGAGGACCTCGGCGCCGGCTTCACCCTCGCCACCCACGACCTCGAGATCCGCGGCGCCGGCGAGTTGCTCGGCGACGAACAGAGCGGCCAGATCCGGGAGATCGGCTTCGATCTCTACACGGAACTGCTGGAACGCGCCGTGGCCGACCTCAAGGCCGGTCGTCGTCCGGAGCTGGACCGCCCCCTGGACCACGGTCCGGAGATGGACCTGCACCTGCCGGCGCTGCTCCCGGAGGACTACCTGCCCGACGTGCACCTGCGCCTGATCCACTACAAGCGCATCGCCGGCGCACATTGCGCCGCGGAGCTGCGCGAACTGCAAGTGGAAATGATCGACCGCTTCGGCCTGTTGCCGCCGGCGGCGAAGAACCTGTTCCGGCTCGCGGAACTCAAGCTCAAGGCCGCCCCGCTCGGCGTTACACGCATCGAGGCGGGTGAGGCCGGTGCACGGATCGTGTTCGGCCCGCAACCGGCGCTGGATCCGGCACGCATCATTCGTCTGGTCCAGGAGGACCCGGGATCCTATCGCCTGCACGGCGCCGATACGCTACGCGTGAGCACGGCGTTCCCGGATCCGGAGCACCGCGTCGCCGCGGTGGAACGATTGCTGGATTACCTGTCCGGAGGAGAGACCCCGTGAAGCGACTGCGCTCCATGCGGCGCCGGATACCGTGCCTGCTGTGGCTGCTCGCCGCATCCGTCTGGCCGACGGTACCGGTACACGCCGACCCGACGCCCGCGCACTGGTACCGCGTCGAGTTGATCGTATTCGCGCGCCTGGCGCCGGACGCCGGCGCCCACGAGACTTGGCCGGCACAGCCGGGGCAACCGGATCTCAAGGATGCGGTGGAACTCACACCGCCCCCCGGGAGCGCCGCATCGGGCCCCGGCGAGACCGTGGTGGTCACCCCGCTGGGTCCGGTGCCCTACCGGGAACTGCCATCCGATCAGTATCAGCTCGACGGCGCGGCGAAACTCCTCGATGCCTCGCCGCGCTACCGCGTGCTGCTGCATCTTGCCTGGCAACAGCCCGCACTCGACCCCCGATCGGCACACCCCGTGCACATCCAACTCCCCGACGGGAGCCTCGACGGCAGCGTACTGCTGACCCGCCGCCGCTATCTGCACGCGGCGCTCGATCTACTCTATCGCCCCGGCGCCGATTCCGCCGCGGGCCCGGCGGGCGCCACGACCACAAACTCCACCGACGGCGCGGGCACCACTGCGCCCGTCGTCTATCGGATGCAGCAACACCGGCGCATCAACTCCGCAGCGTTGAACTACTTCGATCACCCGCTGTTCGGTGTACTGCTGGAGGCGACGCCGATCGACTCGCCGACGGAATCGAATTCCCCGTAGCCCGGATGCAGCGAAGCGAAATCCGAGGAACGGCCTTGCCGCAATTTATTCCCCCGGATTTCGGCCTTCGGCCTGCATCCAGGCTACGGGTGCGATGACCTTCCGGATCTCGTAGCCCGGATGCAGCGAAACGAAATCCGGGGAACGGTCTTGCCGCAATTTATTTCCCCGGATTTCGGCCTTCGGCCTGCATCCAGGCTACGGGTGCGATGACCTTCCGGATCTCGTAGCCCGAATGCAGCGAAGCGAAATCCGGGGAACAGCCTTGCCGCAATTTATTCCCCCGGATTTCGGCCCTCGGCCTGCATCCAGGCTACGGGTGCGATGACCTTCCGGATCTCGTAGCCCGAATGCAGCGAAGCGAAATCCGGGGAGCGGCCTTGCCGCAATTTATTTCCCTGGATTTCGGCCCTCGGCCTGCATCCAGGCTACGGGTGCGATGACCTTCCGGATCTCGTAGCCCGAATGCAGCGAAGCGAAATCCGGGCTACGGCCTTGCCGCAATTTATTTCCCTGGATTTCGGCCTTCGGCCTGCATCCAGGCTACAGGTGCGATGATCTTCCGGATCTCGTAGCCCGGATGCAGCGAAGCGAAATCCGGGGAACGGCCTTGCCGCAATTTATTTCCCTGGATTTCGGCCCTCGGCCTGCATCCAGGCTACGGGTGCGATGACCTTCCGGATCTCGTAGCCCGAATGCAGCGAAGCGAAATCCGGGGAACGGCCTTGCCGCAATTTATTTCCCTGGATTTCGGCCTTCGGCCTGCATCCAGGCTACAGGTGCGATGACCTTCCGGATCTCGTAGCCCGAATGCAGCGAAGCGAAATCCGGGGAACGGCCTTGCCGCAATTTATTCCCCCGGATTTCGGCCTTCGGCCTGCATCCAGGCTACAGGTGCGATGACCTTCCGGATCTCGTAGCCCGGATGCAGCGAAACGAAATCCGAGGAACGGCCTTGCCGCAATTTATTCCCCCGGATTTCGGCCCTCGGCCCGCATCCAGGCTACGGGTGCGATGACCTTCCGGATCTCGTAGCCCGGATGCAGCGAAGCGAAATCCGAGGAACGGCCTTGCCGCAATTTATTTCCCTGGATTTCGGCCTTCGGCCTGCATCCAGGCTACGGGTGCGATGACCTTCCGGATCTCGTAGCCCGAATGCAGCGAAGCGAAATCCGGGGAACGGCCTTGCCGCAATTTATTTCCCCGGATTTCGGCCTTCGGCCTGCATCCAGGCTACAGGTGCGATGATCTTCCGGATCTCGTAGCCCGGATGCAGCGAAACGAAATCCGGGGAACGGCCTTGCCGCAATTTATTTCCCCTGGATTTCGGCCTTCGGCCTGCATCCAGGCTACGGGTGCGATGACCTTCCGGATCTCGTAGCCCGGATGCAGCGAAGCGAAATCCGGGGATGCACCACGACAGGGGGCTGATCTCCGGGTTGGAGCCTGGTCCGAACCGTACCGCGGCCCGCGGTTCGCTACGAGAGTCGGCGGCCGCCTTCCTGAACCGTACGGTGATTCAGGCGCGCGTAAACCAGCGCAGCCCGATACTCAGACTCAGGCCGAAGGCCAGAGCGAGCAGGGTCACCCCCGTCCCGAACGCCCAGGAGCGATCGTGAGCGGCGCGTGCCAAGCGCCGTTCGAACGACGGCTGCAGGACGGCCAGCCGCAGATCGTCACGGGCCACCACGCGGCCCCCATGCGCCAGATAGACCTCGATGTGGTAACTCCCGATCGGCACGTCGGCGGGCAGGTCGAATACGGCGCGAAACAGGTGGCGGCTGGCCAGATTGACGGCGTGGCCGTCCAATCGATAATGGCCCGTGCGTCGTTTCAAGGTCAACAACGCCGCGCGCCAGTTCGGAAGCGCACCGGGCGGCGCATGCGCCCGTGCCCCCTTGAGGACATCGGCGAGGGTCAGGCCGTAACGCGCCCGCTGCTGCGGGCTGAGTGCCTGGTCCAGAGGTTCCGAGGACAACAGATATGCAATCGCCGGCGCACCGTGGACCGCGACCTTGGCCCCGTTGACCCAAAACGGCCCGATGCGGATCTTGCGCGAAAGATTGACCTCTTCCGGCGGCGATACGAGTTTCACGATCACCGCCCCGGGGTGCGACCGGACCCCGTAGACCAGGATCTTCTTGCCGGTGAAATGCGAGGTGATCTCCACGTGGGCGTGACTCAACTCGACGGTCAGACCGTCGGCGGCGTACACACCGCCCGCGGCGAACACGGCGCACGCGAACCCGATGCAAGCAAGCAGCTTTTTCATTGGACCCCCGCGACCATGCTTATCGGAAAGTGCGGCATTATCAACAGCCCGAACAGCAGCTTGATCGAGACCCCGATCAACACTACCGCGAGCAGCAGGCGAAGCTGCTCGGCAGGGAGCATGGCACTCAGACGCGTGCCGATCTGCACCCCGAAGATCGATCCCAGGATCAACAACAGCGCCAGGTACGGATCGACGGCGTGGTTGAGTCCGGCCTGCAGGATGCTCACCACCAAGGTCGTGAATACGAGCTGAAACAGCGAGGTCCCCATCGCGACCTTGGTCGGCATCTTCAGGACATAGATCATCACCGGTACCAGCACGAAACCCCCGCCCATTCCGATCGCGGGCAGCAGGCCGATCACGGCGCCCAGACCGAACGGCAGCAATACCGAGTGGCGTACTCCGGAGATCGGAAAATCCATCTGCCACGGCAGGCGCGAGGCGAAGCCCGGCGCGGCCGGCGCCGACGCACCCTGCCCCCCGCCCCTACTGCGGCGCAAGGCGTTCACGGACTCCCAGAACATCGAAACGGCGACCGTGGTCAACACGACGATATAGACGAACGAGACCATGGTGCCGAAGTGCCCGCTGCGTTCCAAGATGCGCGCCACCCATACCCCGGTGGCGGCACCGAACCAACTCCCGAGCAGCCCCGGGACCGCTATCTTCACGTCCACGTTGCCCATGCGCAGGTGGCTGTAACTGCCGGCCGCCGAGGTGCCGACGATCTGCGTGGCGCTGGTTGCGGCCGCAACGATCGGCGGCACGCCGCTGAAAATCAGCAGGGGAGTGAGGAGAAACCCGCCGCCCACGCCCAGCGCGGAAGAGAGCAACCCAATGATCCCGCCGAAGGCGAGGATGAGCCAGATGCTGACGTCGACGTGCGCAATCGGTAGAAAGATGTCCACAGGTATCGGGTCCAGTTGTTTTCGTTGTCCGGTTTGAATCGGATTCCGGCGTCAATGTATGTCTTGCGGGCGTGCGAACCCTCGTTCGTCCGCGTTTCATCATCAAGGTCATCGGCGGCACGGACCGCCACATGCATCAAGCGCAGGCACACCACAAGCCGCACGGCGACGCGCGCCGCGACCAGGGCATTGCGTGACTCGTCGATGGCTGCCGGTATCGTTCGTCGCTTACCGGCACGGATCCCCGTCGGGCCTGATGACGCCGTCCCTACCGCAAAACAGTCGCAGCGCTTTGGCCCGCTCAACCGCGCCGCCGTCGAAGCTGTGACCCATCCCGCGCGCGCGAGTTCCTCCAGCCGCCTGCCGAACTCAGTCCGGCGCAATCAGCAGCAGACGAAACCGGCGTCGCCGGGCACCGGCGCAGCCGCCGTGGATCCCGTAGCGCGCGCACTCCGCGCACCGATGCACGTAGTCCGTCCAGGGCTCGCCCGCGGCCCGCTCGGTGTCCCCGCCGCCGACACCCTCGCCCTCGCCTGTCGCCCGCCAGCCGCACACCGCCCAGCGACAGTATTCGAAGATCTCCACCGCCGCGAGCGCCTCCTCATACGGCAGCACCGGCTCGCGATCCGAGTCGGAAAGCGCCCGCAACGCGGGAGGCAGCAGTTCCAGTGGGTTCACCGAACTTCCGCGCCGTCTGCGCCCGCACCCGGCCCGGCATCGCTCACGCCAGAAATTCCTGAAACAGGCGCCAGCCCAGGTAGACGCCTATGCCCGCACCCACGATGCTCACCAGGAACGCCGCGGTCAGACCACCCATCTTGGCGCCCAGCCACCATCCCAGCCAGCTGCCGAAGAACGCGCCGAGCCCCGTCAGCAGTCTGCGCATCCGATCTCCTCCGAGACACATCCCGGAATTCCGGGTCGTGCAGGCGGGTTCGGTTCCGGAACCGTAGCGGCGTCAGAGCAGCTTGACCAAGTGCTCCAGCAGGATCCGCACCTTCGCCATACCGTCGGTCAGGTGTGTCTCGATCTCCTGCATGGTGATCCGCACCCCGCCCCGTCCCGCGGCCCAGTTGGCGACCACGGCGCAGGTCGCGTAACACAGCTCCAACTCGCGGGCCAAGCCCGCCTCGGGCATCCCGGTCATCCCGACCATGTCGCAACCGTCGCGCTCCAGGCGATCGATCTCCGCGGTGGTCTCCAACCGCGGACCCTGGGTGGCCCCGTAGGTACCGCCCTCGCAGGCGTCCAGGCGCGCCTCGCGGGCGGCGTGGATCAACAGCGCCCGCAGCTCCCCACAATACGGCTGAGTGAAGTCGATGTGCGTGACATGGGTCAAATCGCCCTCGAAGAAGGTGTGCGCACGCGACCAGGTGTAGTCGACGATCTGGTCGGGGATCGCGAGCCGGGCGGGCCGGAGTTCTCCGGTGATCCCTCCGACGGCCGCCACCGCCAGCAGGCGCGAGATGCCGGTGTGCTTGAGCGCCCACAGGTTCGCCCGGTAGTTGACCTGGTGCGGAGGGATCGTGTGACCGTAGCCGTGGCGCGCGAGGAACACCACCTCGCGTCCGAACAGCACGCCGTGCGTGAGTAGTCCGGAGGGTTCCCCGTAGGGCGTCTGCACCACCTCGCGCCGGGTGATCTCGAGCCCGTTCAAACGGGTGAGACCGGTACCGCCGATGATCGCCAGATCCGGCATCGCGTCACTCCTCAAGCGGGATCGGCCGGGTCAGATACGATCCCGGGCGAATCCTCGCGCACGGCATAGATCCCCGGGGCGTTACGCAGGTAGCCCCGATAGTCCATCCCGTAACCGAACACATAGCGGTCCTCGACCTCGACCCCGACGTAATCGGCCGCCACCGGGGCCTTGCGATCATGGCGCTTGCTCACCAGCACCGCGCTGTGCACCTCCCGCGCACCCCGTGCGCGACAGTCCTCCAGGATCGCCGCAAGGGTCCAGCCCTCGTCCAGGATATCGTCGACCACCAGCACCACGCGACCGGCGAGCGGTGTCTCCGGTCGACATTTCCAGTGCAATTCGCCTCCGCGCGTCGCCCCGCGATAGCGCGTGGCGTGGACGTAGTCGAGCTGCAGAGGAAAATCGAACCGGGCCAACAGGCGCGCGGTGGGGATCAATCCGCCCATCATGACACACAGGATCAGCGGATCTCTGGCCCCGAGCCGGGCGCCGATCTCCCCGGCCATCCGGTCCAGCGCCGCCTCCACCTCCTCCTTCGGGCACAGCAGTTCCGCGTCCGCGAACGCCGTGTGCACTTGCCGGGCTGTGAGTGACATCCGTGCGGATTCGGGATCAATAAGTGAAAGTGACGACGTTGTCGTCCATCGCCTGACCGATGACGTAGGCGCCGCCGACCGTCTCCTCGATCTCCGGGATCAGGTCGCTGCCCCACAGATCCAGGGTCGGAGTGCAGACCTTGAACTTCACGCCCGCCTCGTGGGCGTCCTTGATGAAATCGTACACGCTCTTGGGGCTGCCCTCCTGGACGTGCAGCTTCTCGGCAACCCCCTTCACGGCAAGCTCGCCCGAGCGTCCGGTCAGCACCACCTCGACCTCGTACTCCATGGCGGCAGCCACCGTGGCCTGAAAGAATGGGGCCCCCAGCTCCGACCCGCTGGTGGGATCGGTGTTGACCATGACGATCATCAACTTGCCTGCCATTGCTCGCACTCTCCTCAAATCACACCGGCGCCGGCGTGACTATCCGAAACGTTTGTTGAACACCCCCCAAGCCGGGCGATTATAGTGGGTATGGTCTGCGCAGACCAGCGCCGTCATACGCGTACCCCTTGATCCGAGGCGATTTTCGAACTACCGAGGGGCCGCCCGGCGGTTTCGCGCTCGCATCGCGGCCCGGTGCGACGCCCGCTCGTCGCTCTCCCCGACCACCGCGGACCGCCCCCGACAGGGAATCCGTAGAACCTGCGCCATCAGGCGATGGAGTGTTCATTCCAGATCGAGGTCCAGTTCGGGATCCGGATCGAGCGCGGCCAGGGCGTCCACCGCCTCGTGCCAGGCCGGTGAGGCCCGTAACCGCGCCCAATCCGGGGCATGGCGGGCACCGCGCAGCCTGGCGAGGCGCAACTGCGCAGCCGGGTCACGGTGGCCCTGCAACGCACGCAGTACCGCCGGCACCGCTTCCGGCTCGTTGCACAACAGCACCATGTCGCAGCCGGCCGCGAGCGCGGCGCGTGCACGCGCCGGGTAGTCGCCGGCGACCGCGGCCGCGGCCATGCCCAGGTCGTCGCTGAACACCGCGCCCTGGAACCCGAGCCGCCCGCGCAGCACTTCGTGCAGCCAGTGCCGCGAGAACCCCGACGGCTGCGGGTCGACGGCCGGGTACAGGACGTGCGCGGCCATGATCGCCGGGATGGACTGGAGAATCAGGCGCTCGAAGGGCACCAGGTCCTCCTGCTCGAGGTCGGCCATCGGTCGCGGGTCCACCGGGAGTGCCCGGTGCGAATCGGCCGTCACCGCGCCGTGCCCCGGGAAGTGCTTGCCGACCGCCGCCATCCCGGCGCGCTGCATGCCGCGCACGTAGCGCCGCGCCAACTCCGCGACGACCTCCGGGTCGCGATGCAGGGCCCGTTCGCCGATCACCGCGCTCACGCCGCGATCGAGATCCAGCACCGGCGCGAAACTCAGGTCGACCCCCGTCGCACGCAACTCGGCCGCCATGAGCCAGCCGCACTGCTCGGCCACGCGCCGCGCCGCTTCGGGGTCGCGCCGATAACGGGCGCCCAGGCGGGTCGGCGGCGGCAGGCGTGTGAAGCCCTCCCGGAAGCGCTGTACCGGCCCACCCTCCTGGTCCACGGCCACCAGCAGCGCGGGAGTGCGCAGGCCGTGGAGTTCGTCGCTCAGGCGCGTGAGTTGCGCGGGGGATTCATAGTTGCGCGTGAACAGGATCACCCCGCCGATACCGGGGTCGCACAACCGTTCCCGCTCCTGCGCGAGCAGGCCCGGGCCGGCGATGCCGGTCATCAGCGGTCCCAGAGACATGGGGCACAGGCCTCCCGCGCGGCTTCACGCCAGTGTAGGACAACGCCCGGTCGCGGCAAACCGCCCCCTGCGGGCCGCCGCTCAGCCGCCGGTCCGGGCGGTGGCCGAGCGCACGTCCATGCGATCGCGCAGCCGGTCGCCGAGCAGGTTCACCGCCAGCACCACCGCCATCAGGGCGAGGCCCGGGACCAGCACCATGTGCGGGGCGACCAGCATATAGCGGGTGCCGTCCCGGATCATGCTTCCCCACGAGGCCGCCGGGGGTTGTACGCCGAGCCCGAGAAACGACAGCCCGGCCTCGGCGATCACCACCCCCGCGATACCGAAGGTCGCCTCCACCAGGAGCGGAGCCAGGGTCAGCGGCAGGAGGTGGCGGAAGACCACGCGCCGCTGCCCGGCGCCCAGGGCGACCGCCGCCGAAACATAGTCGCGGTGGCGCAGTGACAGCACCTGGGCCCGGACGAGACGCGCATAGCCGACCCATCCCACCGCACACAGGGCGACGACTACGTTGCCGATACCGGGACCGAGGATCCCCGCCAGGGCGATGGCGAGCAGGATCCCCGGAAACGCCAGGAACACATCGATGATGCGCACGATCACCCGGTCCCAGAGCCCGCCGAGCCAAGCGCTGAAGGCGCCGATCACCGCCCCCAGGACCCCCGAGAGCGTCACCACCGCCGCGGCGACCAGCAGCGAGGTGCGTGCACCCATCACCAGCCGGTCGAAGAGCGGGCGCCCCAGGTTGTCGTAGCCGAACCAGGCGTGGGGGGAGGGCCCGGCGAGGATGCGCGCGAGGTCGATGCGCGCCGGGTGCAGGGGCAGCAGAGGCCCGAGCAACGCGAGCACCGCCCACAGGCCCAACACCAGCAACGGCACCGCCAACCGCCTCACGCACCGCGCCCCGCGGCGCGCACGCGCGGATCGACCCAGGCGTACACGAAGTCGGTGAGCATGTTGACCACCACATAGGTCACGCTGATGAGCAACACGCAGGCCTGGACCACCGGGTAGTCGCGCCGGTGGATGGCATCGATCAGGAGTTGGCCGACACCGGGCCACGAAAACACCAGCTCGGTGATGACCGCGCCGCCCAGCAGCGTGCCGAGCTGCAGCCCGAGCATCGTGATGACCGGCAGCAGCGCGTTGCGCAGCCCGTGGTGCAGGATCACGCGCCGCTCCGAGAGCCCCTTGGCGCGCGCCGTGCGAACGTAGTCCTCGCCCAGGACCTCGAGCAGCGAACTTCGCACCATGCGCGAGAGGATCGCGGCCATCGCCGTACCCAGGGTGACGGCGGGCAACACCAGGGACGCGAATCCTTCGCGTCCGCTCACCGGGAACCAGCCCAACCACACCGAGAAGCACAGGATCAACAGCGGCCCCATCCAGAAATTGGGAATCGACACGCCGAGCAGCGCGAAGCCCATCGATCCGTAGTCCCAGCCGGTGTCCTTGTGTACCGCGGCGATCACCCCGAGCGGGAAGGCGAGCAGCACCGCGACCAGCGCCGCCGCCCCGGCCAGCTCCGCCGTGGCGGGGATGCGCCGGGCGAGGATGGTGGCGATGGGCTGCTGCGAGTAGAGCGAGGTCCCCAGGCGCAGGTGCGCGAGGTTGTCGAAGTAGGCGACGAGTTGTACCGGGAGCGGGCGGTCGAGCCCCAGGGCGTGGCGCAACGCCGCCTGATCGGCGGGTGTGGCCGACTCGCCGAGCATGACCTGGACCGGATCGCCCGGCGTGAAGTGGATGAGCATGAACACCAGGATCACTACACCGCCCACGACCAGCGCGGCACCCAGTATCCGTCGAACCAGGAACCCGATCACCCCGCCCCCCCCGACCGCCCCGCGTTACTCTTCGATAAACACACGATCACCCACCCGCACCTCGTCGAACAGCCGGATCATATCGGCATTGCGCAGCCTCACGCACCCATGAGAACCGGGCGCGCCCAATTCGTCCTCATCCGGGCAGCCGTGCAAATAGATATGACGGCGCAGCGTGTCCACCTCGCCGCCCCGGTTGCGCCCCGGCTCCAGGCCGCTCAGCCACAGGATGCGCGTGAGGACCCAGTCGCGCCCCGGGTGGCGCCGGCGCAGCTCGGGCGTATAGCGTTCGCCGGTCGGACGCCGCCCGACGAACACGGTGTTCGGCGGGCAGCCCGCCCCGATCCGCACCCGGATCCGGTGCCAGCCGCGCGGCGTGCACTCGCTGCCGTAACGCTCACCGGCACCGTTGCGCGCCGTGGAGACCGGGCATTCGAGGCGCACGCCCTCCCCCACCCGCAGGGTCAGGCGCTGGCGCGAGAGGCTCACGTGTACAAGACGCGCTTTCACGGCCGGCCTCCCGCGGCGGCCGCGGGCGCCGCCACGCGCCGCGTGGTCTCCAACCCATCATAGTTGCCGTCCGGCGCCAGATGATAGCCCCGGATGTCGTTGCGCGCCGCGAACACCTGACCCTCGAACCACAGGGGCAGGTACGGCAGTTCCTTGAGCAGATAGACCTGCAACGCCCGGTAGTCGCGCGCCTTGACTGCGAGGTTCTGGGAGGCCCCGGCCGCATCGATGAGCCGGTCGGCCACCGGGCTGTCGAAGTGACCGCGGTTGGCGCCGAGCGGCGGTATCGACTTGCTGTAGAAGGCATAGCGGAAGATGTCCGGACTCTTGATGCCCACCCAGGAGAGGCTGTACATCTGGAAACGCCCCGCCTTGATGTCCCCGTAGAAGGTCCCCCAATCGTAGCTCTGTACGCGCACGCCGATGCCGACACGCCCCAACTCGTATTGGATCAGGGTGGCGAGACGCACGCTGGACGGGTCGCTGGAGGTCTTATAGGTAATGTGTACCGGGTGCCCGGGCCCGAAGCCGGCCGCGCGCAACAGGCGCCGCGCGAGCGCCGGATCATAGGCGTAGCCGTGCAGATCGGGGTCGCCCGCCCAGTGGCCCGGCGGCAGGATCGAATTAGCGGGCCGCGCCGCCCCGCCCAGCATGTAGCGGATGATCGTGCGCCGGTCGATGGCATGGGCGATCGCCCGGCGCACCGCCAGCCGGCCGGTCACCGGATCGCGCAGATTGAAGCCCAGATAGGTGACGTTGGTGCCGGGCCGGCGCTCGACGCGGATGCCGGGCCGGCGGGCGAGGTAGCGCACCAGTTCGGGCGGCAGGTTGTTCTGCAGCATGTCCACCTCACCGCGCAACAGCTTGAGCACGCGCACCGTCGGACCGCGCACCGTGAGGAAGTCGAAGACCTGCCCGTCGCGGCGGCGCCGGAGGATCAGCCGGTTCTGCTCGGGCCAGGCGACGAAGGCAAACGGGCCGCTGCCCACGGGCGCGTGGTCGAAGTGGTGTCCGGCCGCGATCAGGCGCGCGGGCAGGATCCCGACCGTCAGGTAGCCGGGCAACAGCGCATTCGGGTGCGCCAGCACGAACACCACCGTATCCGGGTTCGGGGTTTCGATGTGCCGGATGCCCGCCACGCGCACCAGGGTGTCGCGCAGCGGGGATCCGGTGGCGGGATCGAGGATCGATTCGTAGGTCGCCCGGACGTCGGCCGAGGTCAACCGCTCGCCGTCCTGGAACCGGCGCCCGCGCATGCCGAGGCGGAAGCGCCAGCGCGTGGGGCTTAGCTCGCGCCAGTGTGCCAGTTCCGGCACCGGCCGCGCCGCGGCGTCGAAGCGTACCAGCGAACGATAGAGCAGACGGTCGATGCGGCTCGAGACGGCGTCTGTGGCGTAGCGCGGATCGAGCGTGATCGGTGCCTGGGCGAGCGCGAAACGCAACGGCACGGGTGCCGCCGCGCGGGCGGCCGGGGTGCCCGGGGTGCATCCCCCGAGCCACAACAGCGCACTGAGCGCCGCCGCCGGCCATACGGCGCGCCCCATCACCAGTCCTTGAAGGGATGGGCCACAAGGCTCACATTGTAGTAGCGCGCGTCATCGGAGACCTCCTCGCCCAGCCACTGCGGTCGATCGAAGGGCTCGTCCGGATCCCCGAGTTCGATCTCGGCCACCACGAGCCCGGCGTTGTCCCCCTCGAAGACGTCGATCTCCCAGACGTGCGCGCCGTGCGGCACCCGATAGCGGGTCTTGCACACCACCGGGGTGAGGCAACAGCGCTCCAACAATTCCTCGCCGTCGCGCAACGGGATCGGATACTCGTACTCGTAGCGCTCGATGCCGATCGTCGCCCCCTTGATATTGAGCCGTGCCCCGCCGGCGCCGATCCGCACGCGCACCGAGCAGCGTTCCATGCCCGCGAAGTAACCCTGCCGGTAGGCCACACCCGGCTCCGCCGCGTCCCGCCACGACGCGTCCCGAATCAGAAATTTACGCTCGATTTCCGTTCCCATGGTTCAGCCGTCGGCCTCCCGGTCGATATCACGATCCGAACAGGGTACCAGGGAACGACGGGCACCGGCACGCGGCGCTTGACGCCGGGTCGGGGATGGGGCGATGTTCTTTTCCATGATCCGGTGCGCGGCAAGCCCCGCCGTTGAGGGCGGGGAAGGATAGCGCGGACGGCGTAGCCGTCCTTGGTTATCGCGCATAGAACCGGAAAGAGTAGAATTGGGTTATGCAACGACTCCAAGCCTTCAAATTCGCGGAGTTTTCCGCTATGGTGAGTGTTCTAAGGGCGGGACACGCCCGGTTCGCCTGTGAAGTGAGCGGTGCGGTAATGCCGCCAGCAGCAGGAACCCGCCGAAGCGACTCAGGGGCGGCTCGATGCCGCCCCTGAGCGCCG
>BDTW01000028.1 GCA_002897735.1 bacterium BMS3Bbin13
TGCGAAGTACGCATGCGCCGGTCCACCTCGACACCCCGCGCGCCGTGGCGAACCCCCGCCGCATCCAGACCGAGTCCGGCGACGTTCGGACTCCTGCCCACCGCCACCAGCAGCGCGTCCGCCTCGAGCGCGCGCCCGTCGGAACACTCGACGATCGTAGTCTCCCCCGATCGGCGCACGCGCCGCACCTCGGTCGAGACGCGCACCTCGACCCCTTCCGCGGCGAGCCGGGCCAGCAGGGCGTCGGTGATCTCCGGGTCCTCGTGGGGCAACGGGCGGGGCAGGCGCTCGACCACCGTCACGCGACTGCCCAGGCGCGCGAACGCCTGGCCCAACTCCAGGCCGATGGGGCCGGCGCCGAGCACGACGAGCCGGCGCGGGAGCGTGCGCAGCGAGAACACATCGAGGTTCGTAAGAAAGCCGGCCTCGCGCAATCCCTCGATGGGCGGCACGAACGGACCCGAGCCCGTGGCGAGGACGAAGCGCCGCGCGCGAATCCTTCGATCACCGACGCGCACCTCGCGGGGCGACAGGAACTCGGCGGACTCACCCAACAACACCTCGCAACCGTAGTCGCGGAAGCGCTCCGGGTCGTCGTGGTGCTGGATCTCCTCGATCACGGCGCGCACATGCGCGCTGACCCGCGCCATGTCCACCTGCGGCGCGACCGCGGGCAGGCCGAAGTCGGCGGCGCGGCGCATGAGCGATGCGACCTCGGCGGTGCGAATCAACGCCTTGCTGGGCACGCAGCCGTGGTGCAGGCAGTCGCCCCCGAGGCGCTGCGAGCGCTCGACCAGCGTCACCGCGAGACCGAGCTGCGCGGCGACGCTCGCGACCACCAGCCCGCCCGCCCCGCCGCCGATGATGACGAGATCGCGCGCGCTCATCGCCCGTCGGCCTCCGCCCGCGGCGCGAACCGGATCACGCGACGGTACACGGTGTAGGCGAGCGGCGTCTTCGGCCGGTAGCCGTCGCGCTTCGCGTAGGCGGCGGGCGCGAGGTGATAGCGCACCCGGACCTCCAGTTTCGCCGGGCGCGGGGTGCGGTGTATGGAAAAACCGAAACGGTAGGTGCGCGGCTTCCGATACGCCAGGCGCGTATCCCACAGATCGATGATGAACGGGCGCCACAGCACGGTACGCTCGAGGGTCTCGCTCCGGGTGCGCAACACCGCGCCGGACGCGTCCAGGAGCCGCCACTCGACGCTCAGGTAGCGGTTCGGGACGCCGGTCGGCACGTAGTGCAGGGCGCCCACGTTCGTGAGGGTGATCGCGTACTCGCGACGACCGGCGCGGGCCGCGAGCGCACGCACGCGGATCGCCAACGCCTTGCGCACCGCCTCCGGGTCGTGGCCGCCGCGCCAGAGGTGACGGCGCGAGGCGCGAGGCGGCCCCCACGGTACCAGGGGGCGGGTCACCGCCGGCATGTGGCACTGGACGCAACCCAGTTCAGACACACGGCGCACGACGTACTCACCGCTGCGCCCGTGCCGGCGGCCTTTGGCGGAGGCGATCTCGGCGGCGGTTCCGCACGGCGGGATGCGGTAGAAGGTGTCCCAGCGATTACCCGGGACCACATGACAACGCACGCACAGCTCGTTGGGATCGGAGAACTTCGCCACCGGGTGCGGCGCCCGGATCTGTGTCGGTCCATACGGACCGAGGATCTTCCCGTCGCGCAGATGGCAGGCCGCGCACGTGACGCCCTGGTGCTGCAGCGCCGGGTCGAAGTGAGGATTCGGTTTGAGGATCGGATCCCACTTGTCGCCGCCGTGGAAACCCACTACGAGCCGGGGTTGTTGTCGGTCGAGGGGCGTGTGGCAGTTGCGGCAGATCTGCTCGCGGCCCTCGTGGCGCCAGTCGGCCCGGAAATAGGGGTCGGTCCAGGCGCGGGCGTGCATCGTGGTCTTCCACTCCCGGTAGTCGGCCTGATGGCAGGCGCCGCACCGGCGGGCGCCGAGGGTCCCGAGCACCGCCGGGGCCGCGGTGGTCGAAACCGGGCGCTCGAAGCGCTTGCCGATGACGAAGATCTGCAGCGGCCGGAGCATGCGCCAGGCGAAAAACGCGACCGGCACCGCGAGCACGGCGCCGATCACCAGCGTACGGGGGCGAATACGCATCATCGCCGGGCTACCCCGCCACCGCCGCCTGCGGCCCGGTCAGGAACCGGGCGAGCCGCCGCCCCGCCCGGTAGACGTGCAACTCGCCGGGCCGGAACGCCTCCCAGTCCGGGTCCTCGGTCAGCGGCGCCGACGCAATCCACACGGAGCACGCGGCACGCACCTCCCGCCGGTAGAGTCGGTCGTGGCCGTAGGCGATCAGGTAGGCGCCATCCGACATCAGAAAGTTGAACTGACCGTAAGCGGCGATCGCGGCGCTGCGCAGGGCGAGCGTCTCGAACCAGGGCTCGCCGTCGCCGCCCGTCGCCGGACCGGAGGAGAAACCGGCCGGGCGGCCCGCCGCGGATACACCGTGAATCTCCTCGAGCAGGTAACAGAAGGCGTGCTCGGAATCGGTCTGGCCCGCGGGCCGGGAATGCCGCGGGTGACAACAGCCGCGCGCGGCGAGCAGTTCGGGCACCTTTCCGTTGTGCGCGAACACCCAGCGCCGGCCGCAGCAGGCGCGCACGAACGGGTGCGTGTTCTCCGGTGTGTGCGGACCCGGCGGATTCGCCTTGCGCACATGCGCGATCACCAGCGCCGAGCGGATGCGTTGCGCCAACGCCCGGAAGTCGGTGCTCCACGCCGCCGCCTCCGGCGCCTTGCGCAACGTCAGGTGCGAGCCCTCCCACCAGGCCAGGCCCCAGCCGTCCGGGTTATCGGCCGTCTCCCCACCGCGGCGCGCGAATCGCGCCAGGGCGAGCGCCGCAGGGACCGCCCGCCCGGCGCTGATACCCAACAGTTCACACATGCCGTCCCCCCCGTCCGGTCTCAATCCGATCCGACCGTCCGGCCGCTCCGGCGTGGGCGCGACCGCCCCGCTCCCCCTCACCGTCCGCCGCGCCGCGCACCACGGCCAAACCGGCACGGGCCCAGGCCGTCATCCCGCCATCGACCACGTGCACGTCCGCGAAGCCCTGCCCGGTGAGCAGCCGCTCGGCCCGGGCCGAGCGCTTGTCGGTGCGGCAGACCACGGCGATCGGCGTTTCCGTGAACTCGCCCAACTCCGTGATGCGCTGCGGCAGCTCTTCGAGCGGGAGATTGCGCGCGCCCGGGATGTGGCCCCCCTCGCCGGCATAATCTGCGCCCGTGCGCACATCGAGCACCAGGATCTCCTCGCCCGCGGCCAAGCGCCGGCGCAGATCGTCCACCGCAAGCATGGGGCGCTTGCGCAGCCGTCCGATGAGCCGCGGCAGGAACGCCACGAGGGCCAGCAGGGCGAGGGCCAGCAGGGCCTTGCGGACCAGGCCCGCCCCTCCGGTCAGCGCCTCGCGCCCCGCATAGCCCAAATAAGTGTAGGCCAGCGCACCCGGCAGCATGAACAGATAGGACGCCAACACATAGGTGCCGAGCCGGATGCGGGTGAGGCCGAGCGCGTAGTTCAGCAGGTTGAACGGGAACAGCGGCACCAAGCGGACGAACGCCACGAAGCGCCAGCCCTCGGCCTCTACGCCACGATTGAGCCGCTGCAGGCGGGCGCCGGCCTTGCGCTCGACCCACGCGGCACCCAGATAGCGCGCCAGCAGGAACGCCAGGGTCGCGCCGAGCGTGGCACCGGTGAGATTGTAGAAAGTGCCCAGGACCGGACCGAACAGCGCTCCGCCGGCCAGGGTCAGCGCCGAACCGGGCAGGAACAACACCGTGCCCAGGGCGTAGACGGCTATGAACAACAGCGGCGCGCCGGCCCCGGCGCCGCGGATCCAGCCCTCCAGCGCCGCGACGTCGAACCGACCGCGGTAGGCGATGGCCACGGCGATACCCGTGGCCAGGACGATCCACAACAATGCGCGCAGGATCCGGCCCTTCTTCACTTCGCGTCCCCCCACGCGCGGCGGTCGATGATGAAGCCGTCCATGCAGGCACCTCCGGGACTTCGATGGGATGGTGAGGGAACGTGCGTGGGCATTGACCCGCCACCTTGATTATTTTAATATTCAAGCGTTCAATTGAAACTAATATTCCAGGAAACTCCAGCCATGTCAACCGCCACCGGCCTCAAACACCGTCTGTTCTCGGAACTGGCTCGCGTCGCCAAGGCCTTGTCCAACGGCAACCGACTGGAATTGCTGGAATTTCTGGCCCAGGGACCCCGTAGCGTGGAGGCCCTCGCCACGCTCACGGGGTTGTCCATGGCCAATACCTCCCAGCATCTGCAGCAGCTACGCCAGGCCGGACTGGTCCAGGCCCGGCGGGACGGTCAGCACGTCTACTACCGGCTCACCGGCGACGACGTGGTCGGGCTGCTCACCGCCCTGCGCGCCGTTGCCGGGCGGCATGTGGCGGAGGTGGATCGGTTGGTGGAGACCTATCTGAGTGTGCGCGATCGCCTGGAACCGGTACCCCGCGAGGAACTGCTGGAGCGGGTGCGCCAGGGACTCGTCACCGTACTCGACGTGCGCCCGCCCGAGGAATACGCCGCCGGGCACCTTCCGGGTGCGCGCAACGTCCCGCTCGACGCGCTGGAGGCCCATCTTGCGCGACTCGATCCGGGCCAGGAGGTCGTCGCCTATTGCCGCGGGCCGCATTGTGTACTGGCCTACGAGGCAGTCGCCCGGCTGAGGGGACGGGGCTTCCGCGCCCGCCGCCTGCAGGACGGGTTCCCCGAGTGGCGCGCCGCGGGCCTGCCCGTGGAGTGACCGCGCCCCCGGTCAGTGCGCGCCCGGATCGAGGGCGACGCGCACGTTTGCGCCGTTTCGGATCGCGCGAAAGGCCTGCTGGAAGGCCGAACTGATCACCGGGTAGGCCGGCGTGCGCGGGCGCGGCGTAGCCTTCCTCGAGCTGCAACGCGAACAGCCGTAGCGGACCGCCCGGCCGGTAGAGCGGGGAGTACGCGAGCGCCGTGCGCGTGGCGGGCACCGCGCCGTTGACCTCGGTCATCGCGAGGATCCGGCGCGGGCGCAGCAGGAATTTCAGAAACCGCACCGGCAGGCAATGGTGATCCCCCAGTTCCACGAGCCGCTGTCGGTCACCAGGCGCGGGCCGAAGCGCGGCAACGGCATCAACACCAAGTCGCGCCCGAGCGCGCGGTGGTAACACGGGTAGTTCCAGTGCCCGCCCCAGGCGAGCGCCACCCGGCCGCCGGTGAAGGCCGCACCGTCGAGATTGGGATCGACGTAGCCCTCGCGGAACCAGGACTGTGCTCCATCGCGAACACCGCGCCGGGCCCGTTGAGAAAGCCCTGCGCCGTGCGATCGGTGTGCCGGTCGAGGAGATCGCCGCCGGCCGATTCGATCAACGGAACGAACCCCCTTTGACATGATCCACGAGATCCTGAATACTTAAATCAGGCATTGATCAGTTCCAGGGAAGGAAGCAAAGAGGGGCAGGGACGCCCACCACCAACGGGCCCGCAGCCAACGCCGTCGAGGGACGGTGCGGAGTTTCCGGACGGTGCGCCTTTCTTCCTTTTTTTTCGGCAACCCACGGACCGCCGGGCGAATGCCGGCATTCGTGGCACAGGGGGGAATGCTCGTCCGACCGCGCCCGGCACCCGCCGGCGGCGGCATCGGGTCGCGCGGCGCACTCGGACCGAGACCTGCGAAGTACCCGCCGCGACAATGACCGACGCCGTGCGTCATGCCTTCGGCAACGAACCCGGGTCCGACGGCGCCCCGCGGGGTGCCGTGTGCGCTTGGAAGCACAGCGTGAAATTCCTCTCCCGCCTACTCAAGGCCGGACGATGATCGGTGCGCCGCGCCGGCGCGGCGCATCGCCTCAATCTCACCCGTGCACCGTGCCTTCCTCTATGATCGCATCATGATCGATCGGATCCTGACCGGCATGGCCGGCGTCATCCTGGCGACCATCACACACCTCGGGTACACCGGAATCGTGCTGCTGATGGCCGTGGAGAGCGCATGCATCCCCCTGCCCTCGGAAATCATCCTTCCGTTCTCCGGCTACCTGGTCTATCAGGGTACGCTGAACCTGTGGGGGGTCGGAATCGCGGGGGCGGTGGGCTGCGTCCTCGGCTCGCTGGTCGCCTATTACGCGGGCGCCCGGGGGGGGCGCCCGGCGCTGGAGCGATACGGGCGTTACCTGCTCATCTCTCGGCACGATCTGGAACTGGCGGACCGCTGGTTCCAACGCCACGGCGACATCACGATCTTCGTCGCGCGTCTCCTCCCGGTGGTTCGCACCTTCATCGCCCTGCCCGCCGGAGTGGCCCGGATGAACCTGCCCCGCTTCATCGCCTATACCTTTGCAGGCTCCCTGCTCTGGAGCCTCGGCTTGGCATGGATCGGTCTCAAGCTCGGCGAGCACTGGGATACCCTGGGCGGATACTTCCACCGCTTCGACGCCCTGATCGCGGGTACGTTGCTGCTGGCCGCAGCCTGGTATGTGCGCCGCCACCTGCGCAGCAGCAGGGAATGAAACCCCGGGGTCAGGCTTGACTTATGGGTATTTGCGGAGGTTTTTTCTCTGCCACCAAGCCGTTCCTCGATCCCGGCCCCCCTGATTCGCCACTGATGCAATCGACCGGCGGCTTGGCTGCGCCCGGACTGTTCCCGCCCCGGGTGCATAGCCGGATCGGTCAGGGTCAAGCTTTCCGGTTCCAGAGCAACGAATACCCATAAGTCAAGCCTGACCCCGGGGCGGAGGGCCGATCAACTGAACGGATCGCGCAGGATGATCGTATCGTTGCGCTCCGGTCCCGTGGAGATGATGTCCACGGGCGTGTCCACCACCTCCTCGATGCGTTTGAGATAGGCGCGCGCGTTGGCCGGCAACTGATCGTAGCGCTCCACCCCCACCGTCGATTCTTTCCAGCCGGGCAGCTCCTCGTAGACCGGGACGCAGTCGGCAAACGCCTCGGCGCCGACCGGGGGCGTGGCGCGTTCCACGCCCGCGCATCGGTAACCCTTGCACAGCCGGATGGTATCCAGTCCGTCGAGTACGTCGAGTTTGGTGATGCACAGTCCGGAGAGGCTGTTGATCTGGACCGAGCGCCGCAGCGCGACCGCGTCGAACCAGCCGCAGCGGCGCGGGCGCCCGGTGGTGGCGCCGAATTCCCGGCCGCGACGTGCGAGGTGCTCGCCCATGGCATCGAGCAGTTCGGTGGGAAACGGTCCGGCGCCGACGCGCGTGGTATAGGCCTTGGTGATGCCCAGTATGTAGTCGAGATGGCGCGGGCCGACGCCGGTGCCGGTGGCCGCACCGCCGGCGGTGGTGTTCGATGAGGTCACGAACGGGTAAGTACCGTGGTCGATATCGAGCAGCGTGCCCTGCGCCCCCTCGAAGAGTACCGATTCCCCGCGCGCCTGGTAGCCGTAGAGGAGTTCCGGTACGTCCGCGACCAGCGGGCGCAGCCGATCGGCGAGCGCCAGCGTCTCCTCGAGTACCTGCCGGAAGTCCACCGGGTCGCTCTTGTAGTAGTGCTGCAACGCGAAGTTGTGGGCGTCGAGCACCTCGCCGAGTTTGGCCGCGAAACGCTCGGGATGAAACAGGTCGCCGAGGCGCGGCGCGCGTCGTGCCACCTTGTCTTCGTAGGCCGGCCCGATCCCGCGCCCGGTGGTCCCGATCGCGGCCTTGCCGCTCGCGCGCTCACGGGCGTGGTCCAGGGCGACATGATAGGGGAGGATCAGCGGGCAGGCCTCGCTGACGGCCAGCCGCTCGTGCGCCTGGACACCGCCGGCCTCCAGCATGTCCAGCTCTTCGAGAAGCGCCTGCGGCGAGAGCACCACGCCGTTGCCGATCAGGCACTGCACGCCCTCGCGCAGGATCCCGGAAGGGATCAGGTGCAGGACCGTCTTGCGTCCATCGACCACCAGCGTGTGGCCGGCGTTGTGCCCACCCTGGAAGCGCACCACGGCGGCGACCCGCTCGGTGAGCAGATCGACCACTTTTCCCTTGCCCTCGTCACCCCACTGGGTGCCGACCACGACTACGTTCTTGCTCATCGACCCCTTCCCGATCCGGTGCAACCGCGCCGCCGCATACTACCCGCGTCGCACGGCGACGACAAATCGGGCGGTCCGAGGCGCGCCCGGGCCGCTTCTTCCGGCGGGCGCCCGACACCCCTCTCTCTTTGACACCCTGTACGGACGGACGGGAAGCGCAATTCGTGCGGCTCAATCCCCGGATCTGGGTGTCCAACGCGGCCCAAACGGTGTTGAGTCGGGCCGCGGAACCCACGGAACGCATGGAAAAATGTCTCTTTGGTCCGTGCGTTCCGTGGTTTCCGTGGCCGCCTTTCTTCAATACGGTTGGATAAAGCGCCATTCGGCCGAAGTCCGACAGGCTCCTAGAGCGGCTCCACGTGCCACTCGCCGTCGCGCTCGACGAGCCGGCGGTCGCAACCCATCTCGGCGGCACCGCCGGCCTGTCCCGGCAGCACCGAGACGACCCGTTCGCCGGCCGCACGCAGATCACGCACTCGTGCCTGCAACGCCGGCCCGTCCCCCCAGGGTGCGAAGATCCCGCCCGCAGCCGCCTCCGACTCGTCCGAACCCAGCGCGACGAGGTGCTGCAGATCGGCGCTGAATCCGGTGGCGGCGCGCGCCCGGCCGAAGACCCGGCCGATCCCGTCGTAGCGTCCGCCGCGCGCCACCTCCTGCCCGTATCTCGGCGTGAAGGCGGCGAACACCACGCCGGTCTGGTAATGGTAGCCGCGCAGCTCCGCCAGATCGAAATAGAGCGGCAGCCCGGGGCGGCGCGCGCGCAGTGCGGCGGCGATGGCACGCAGTTCCGCGAGCGCCTCGCCGACCCCGTGCCGGGCCCCGTGCAGCGCCGCCTGCGCCTCGTCCAGACACTCCTCGCCGCCGTTCCATTCCGCCAGGCCCGCGAGCCCGCGGCGTGCGGCGCCGCGCACACCGTAACCCTCGAGCAGCGCACCCAGTTCCGGCAGCGCCTTGCGTTGCAGGGCATCGAACAGCGTCGCCTCCTGCTCCGCGTTCAGGCCCGCGGCACGCGCCAGCCCGCGGTAGATGCCGACGTGACCGAGGTCGACGTGCAGGTCCGGGACCCCGGTGAGTTCCAGGGTCTCCAGCATCAGGCACAGGATCTCCACATCGCTCTCGATCCCGGCGTGACCGTAGAGTTCGGCCCCGACCTGCAGCGGACTGCGCGAGCCGCCGAATTCCTCGGGGCGGGTGCGCAATACCCGGTCGAGATAGCACAGGCGTACCGGCGCCTCCCGCTGGAGGCGATGGGCATCGATGCGCGCCACCTGCGGCGTGATATCCGCGCGCACACCCATCAGCCGTCCGGTGAGTTGATCGGTGAGTTTGAAGGTCTGCAGGTCCAGGTCGCCGCCCATCCCGGTGAGCAGCGACTCCAGGTATTCGATCAGCGGCGGAGTGACCAGCTCGTAGCCCCAACCGCGGTAGAGATCCAGCAAGCGCCGGCGCAATCCCTCGACACGCGCGGCGCGCGGCGGAAGCAATTCCTCGATGCCTTCCGGCAGCAGCCAGCGGTCCTGGTCGATCATGGTCCGATCCTGAATGGGTCCCGCCGTGCGAACGTCACTTGGCGGCGTACAGCAGCAGCACACCGCCGAGCATGCTGAACAGCCCGCACAGGCGCAGCACCCGCGGCTCGAGGCACGCCACCCGTTCCAGGGCCCGGCGCAGTGCCTCGGGGTTCAGGAACGGCAGGATCCCTTCGATCACCAGCATCAACGCGACCGCCGAGAGCAGATCATGCCACATGGGTCAGCCCCGAAGGAGAACCCCGTCGGCGCCGCCCCTCAGCGCCTGGCCCCGGCGGTGCCCTGGAAGTAACGGAACAGCTCGCTGTTCGGTTGCAGCACCAGCGTACTGTCTTTGCTGCTGAAGATCCGCCGGTAAGCCTGCAGGCTGCGATCGAACGAGTAGAACGACTTGTCCTTGCTGTAGGCCTTGGCATAGATCTCGGTGGCCGAGGCATCCCCGGCGCCGCGGATCTTGGCCGCATCGCGTTCGGCGTCGGCGAGGATGATGGTGCGCTGACGATCGGCCCCGGCGCGGATGCGCTCGGCGGTCTCTTTGCCGCGCGCCCGGAATTCGCGCGCGACGCGCTCGCGTTCGGCCTTCATGCGCTGGAACACCGACTGGCTCACCGCCGCAGGGAGATTGATCTGCTTGATACGCACGTCGACGATGGAGATACCGAGACTGGCGACTTTCTTGTTGGCCAAGCGGGTCATGGTGTCCATGACCTGCGAGCGCTCGCCGGAGATCACTTCCTGGATGGTACGCACACCGAACTCGTCGCGCAGCCCGTTCTTGATGATCTGATCGAGTCGGGCCGCGGCCTGCTGTTCGTCGCCGCTGGCCGCCTTGTAGAAGGTGGCCGGCTTGGTGATCCTCCACATCACGAACGCGTCGACGATAACGTTCTTCTTCTCGCTGGTGAACAACCGCTCGGGCCGCACATCGAGCGTGAGGATGCGGGTATCGAATTTCTGGACGCGGTTGTAGAACGGAATCTTGAAGTGCAGGCCCGGCCCGACGTCGGTGCGCATGATCTCACCGAGCCGGAGCAGGATCGCACGCTGCCACTGACCGACCGTGTATACGGAATTCAGGCCCAGCACCACCAGCACCAGGGCCAGGATCAGTCCGATCGCCTTACCCTGCTGCCCCATCAGCGCGTCCTCCGGCCGCGGCTGTCGCGACCCCGTGATCCGCCCCCGTCGGCGGCGTGCCCGGTTGCACCCCCGGCGACCACCGCCGCCGCCGCGGCCGCGGCTGACTCATCGGCGCTCCGGGATCCGCTCGAGCGCCCGAGCGGCAGATAGAAGACGTTGTGGCCGCCCTTGACGTCCAGCAGGACCTTGGTGGAGTTGCTAAGCACGGACTGCATCGTATCCAGATACATACGTTCGCGCGTCACCGCCGGGGCCTTGCGATACTCGGTGAGCACCTGGAGGAAGCGGCTGGTACGGCCCTCGGCCTGGGCCACCACGCTTGACTTGTACCCCTGGGCGGCCTGCATCAGACGCGCCGCGCCGCCGCGTGCGACCGGGATGATGCCGTTGGCGTAGGCCTCGGCCTCGTTCTTGTAACGCTGCTCGTCCTCGCGCGCCTTGATGGCGTCGTCGAACGCCGACTTGACCTGTTCCGGCGGCTGAGCATAGGGCATGTTGACGCTGGTCACCTCCAGGCCCGCCCCGTAGTGGTCCAGGATTCCCTGGGTCAGCACCTCGGTCTGGGCGACCACCCGCGCGCGGCCGGTGGTGATCACGAAGTCCATGGTACTCTTGCCGACGACCTCGCGCAGCGCGCTCTCCGCCACCTGCAGCAGGACCGTATCCGGATTGCGCACATTGAACAGGTAGGCGCGCGCGTTCTTCACGCGATACTGCACCTCCAACTCGACGTCGACGATATTCTCGTCCTTGGTGAGCATCAGGGCCTTCCGGCTCCCAAGCTCGCCGCTGCGCGAGCCGAACTGCACGGTGCGGATGCGCGCCACGTTGACCCTGCGGACCTGCTCGATGGGATAGGGGATGTGCCAGTGAGGCCCGGGCATGGTGGTCGCCGCATATTTGCCGAAGCGCAACACGATCCCCCGCTCGGCCTGATCGACGACATAGATCCCGGACAGGCCCCACAGGACGATGACCACCAGCAGGAGCAAACCGTAGTTGAACGAACCGCCGAAGCGCCCGGTGCGCGCGCCGCCGCCACCGCCGGATCGCCCTCCGCCGAACAGCGATCCGAGACGCTGCTGAAGCTTGCGCACGACCTCGTCCAGGTCCGGCGGGCCGCCGTTACCTCTGTTTCCCCAGGGGGACTTGCCGCCGCCACCGGGCTCATTCCACGCCATACATCGCTCCAGGGTCGCGCTTTCCGGTTTGCGGGCAGCGCCGTGCGGCCATCACACGAGAAGAGGGCATTCTAGGAGACACACGCCACATCCGCAAGAAATTCAGGCTCCGGCAGCAAACGCCCGGCGATTTCATCCGCGGCGCGCAGCACGGCAAGCTCGCGCAACGGCAGGGATACCTCCACCAGCCATGCACCGTCGGTGCCGATCCGCTCGCTACGCACCGCCCCCAGTGCGTAGAGGCGCGCGCGCAGGCGCCCTGCCGCCGGCGGCAGGCGCAACCGGCCCTCGAAGGTGTCCCGCCGCAGGTGTTCCGAGATCGCCTCGGCCAGCAACTCGACGCCGGCGCCGGTGGCCGCCGACAGCCACACACGGCGCACGCGACCGGTGGCGTCACGATCGATGCGCGGCGCCATGCCGAGCCGGTCGATCTTGTTGTAGACCTCGATCTGCGGTACGACCCCGGCGCCGATCTCTTCCAGGACCTGGTTGACCTGCTCGATACAGGACTCGCGTTCTTCGTGTCCGGCGTCGATCACGTGCACCAGCAACGCGGCGTCGCGGGTCTCTTCGAGCGTAGAGCGGAACGCGGCCACCAGATCGTGCGGGAGATGGCGGATGAACCCCACGGTGTCGGCCACCACCGCGGGCGGACCACCGTCCAGTTCCAGGCGCCGGATGGTGGAATCCAACGTGGCGAAGAGCTGATCGGCCGCATAGACGTGCGCGCCCGTCAGGCGGTTGAACAACGTGGACTTGCCGGCATTGGTATATCCCACCAGCGAGACGGTCGGCACCTCGGCGCGCCGGCGCGCGCGCCGGCCCTGTTCACGCTGCCGACGCAGCTTGCCCAGCCGCTGCCCGAGCGCCTTGATGCGCACACCGATCAGTCGGCGGTCGGTCTCGAGCTGGGTCTCGCCGGGGCCGCGCAATCCGATCCCGCCCTTCTGCCGCTCCAGGTGCGTCCACCCGCGCACCAGGCGCGTGGAAAGGTGCTGGAGCTGCGCGAGTTCCACCTGCAGCTTGCCCTCGAAGGAGCGCGCACGCTGGGCGAAGATATCGAGGATCAGGCCGCTGCGGTCGAGAACGCGGCAGCACAGCAGGCGCTCGAGGTTGCGCTCCTGGCTGGGGGTGAGGGCGTGATTGAAGATGGCGATCTCGGCACCCGTCTCCCGCACGCGCGCGCCGATCTCCTCCGCCTTGCCGCTGCCGACGAAATACCGCGGATCGGGCGCGACGCGGACGGCGGTGATCACTTCCACCGTCCGCGCCCCCGCCGAGTCGGCCAGTTCGCGAAACTCCCGCAGGCGCTCCGGATCCACCCCGGTGCGCACGTCGAGATGGACGAGCAGGGTCCGCTCGCCGCCTTGCGGCCGGTCGATCAACGATCCCACGCCTCCGCCGGTGACAGCCGGGGATTCAGACGTTACTGGGTTCGCTCGCATTGTCGTCAAGCGTCGCAAATTTTATATTCCGGGACGGCACCACCGTGGAAATGGCGTGTTTGTAGACCATCTGGCTCACGGTGTTCTTCAACAGGACCACGAACTGGTCGAAGGACTCGATCTGACCCTGAAGCTTGATCCCATTCACCAAGTAGATGGCCACAGGCACCCGACTCTTGCGCAGGGCGTTGAGAAACGGTTCCTGTAGTGACTGCCCTCTAGCCATATGGGTTCTCCTTTTGTCGTCTTGTATAGGCATCGCACACTCGCCGTCATGGTCGTCGCAGGGGCGACGAAAAATGTAGCATACCCGAGCCGGGCGCTACGCCGGAATATTTTTTTTTGCTCAAGACTTTCAGGGTGTTATTCAGCAGATCGGGGGCCAGACTGTCCAACCGCAACGCATCGGTCTGGGCCCGCAGCCAAGTGAGCTGGCGTTTGGCGAGCCGGCGGGTGGCGATCACCGTCCGCGCGACCATCGCCTCATGATCGATCCGCCCCTCCAGATACTCCCAGACCTGGCGGTACCCGACCGCCCGCAACGCCGGGCGTCCGAGGTCCAGATCGCCGCGCCGGCGCAGCCGCCGCACCTCGTCCGTAAACCCGGCCTGAAGCATCCCCCGGAAACGGCGCTCTATGTCCCGGTGCAATACCGCCCGCTCACCGGGTGCCAGCGCAAGCTTCACTATCGGCACATTCAATGTTGGAACGTCGGAGCGCTCTTGGAGTTCCGTTAGACTGACTCCGGTCAGGGCATGCACCTCGAGCGCCCGCTGAATGCGTTGCGGGTCGTTGGGGTGGATCCGTCGCGCCGCCGCCGGGTCGACCTCGGCGAGACGGCGGTGCAGCGCCGCCCAGCCGCACGCCCGGGCCTGCGCCTCGATCCGGGCCCGAACCGCCGCATCGGCGCCCGGCAGCACGGCAATACCGCGCTGCAGGGCGTGGAAATAGAGCATGGTGCCGCCGACCAGCAGGGGAATGCGCCCGACGGCGCGGATTGCCGCGATCTCGCGCCGCGCATCGGTGCAGAAACGCCCGGCCGAGTAGGACTCGGCCGGATCCAGCAGGTCGATGAGCCGGTGCGGGGCCTCACGCAAGATCTCCGGGCCGGGCTTCGCGGTGCCGATGTCCATGCCCCGGTAGACCATCGCCGAGTCGACGCTCACGATGTCGCAGGGCAGGCGCCGCACCAGTTCGACGGCGAGCGCCGTCTTGCCGCTCGCGGTCGGGCCCATCAGGAAGATCACCGGCGGCCGGCGAGGGGACGAAGACATGGCGGCGGGGTGCGGGCGCTAGCGCCCGCGCAAAAACCAGCGGTCCAGTTCCCGGAGACCGACTTCCACCCACGTCGGGCGCCCGTGGTTGCACTGCCCGGCGCGTTCGGTGCGTTCCATGTCCCGCAGCAGGGCGTTCATCTCCGGGAGCGTGAGACGGCGGTTGGCGCGCACCGCCCCATGGCAGGCCATGGTCGAGAGCAGGCCGTTGCGCAGTTCATCGACCCGGCGGCTCGCGCCGTGGGCGATCAGGTCGGAGAGCACGTCGCGCACCAGACCCTGCGCGTCGCAGCCGAGGAGCGCCGCCGGGACCGCGCGCACCGCGAGCGTGCCGCGTCCCAGGCGATCGACCTCCAGACCAGCCCCGGCGAGCAACCCGCCGTGAGCCTGCGCCGCCTCGGCCTCGCGTTCGGAGACCTCGATCGTCACCGGCACCAGCAGCGGCTGCGCGGGCGCCGCCCGATCGTCCCAGGCGGCCTTGAGCCGCTCATACGTGATGCGCTCGTGGGCAGCGTGCAGATCGACCACGACCAGCCCGCGGGCGTTCTCGGCGAGGAGGTAGACGCCGTGCAACTGGGCCACGGCGAACCCCAGGGGGGGGACCTCGCCGTCGCCGGACGGACCCGCGGGCACCGGGGCCTCGTGCACCATCGACGCGTCCGCCGGCGGATGCAGCGCGGCGTAGGCCGCCACCGCCTGCGCCCCCGTCAGGGCCATGCGCCCCTGACGCGCAGGGCCGGAACCGGTATCGGGACCGGCATCGAAACGTGTAGGCGGGGGGGGCGGGGGGGGCGGCGATGCACCGGCGGGACGCACCTGCGCCAGCGCCCTCTGCACGCTGCGGAACAGGAAGTCATGGACCAGGCGTCCGTCGCGAAAGCGCACCTCGAGCTTGGCGGGGTGTGCGTTGACGTCCACCAGCGCCGGGTCCATCTCCAGGTACAGCAGGAAGGCCGGGTGGCGGCCGTGATAGAGCACATCCGCATAGCCCTGGCGCACCGCGTGCGCCACGCGCCGGTCGCGCACCATGCGCCCGTTCACGTACAGATATTGGAGGTCGGGCTGGCTGCGCGAGAACGTCGGCAGCGCGATCCATCCGCGCAGCGACAGGCCGACGGCGGCCGCCTCCACCGCGATCGCGTGCGCGGCGAATTCCGAACCGCACAACTGCGCGACGCGCCGGCTCCGGGCGTCCTCGTCGCCGGCCACGGGCAGCACCCGTTCGGGCTGGCGGTTGCCGCGCCAGCGGAACTCGACGTCGAAGCGGCTCAGCGCGAGGCGCCGCACCACCTCCTCCAGGTGTCCGGTCTCCGTGCGCTCGGTGCGCAGGAACCGACGCCGCGCCGGGACGTTGTAGAACAGGTCGCGGACCTCGACCGTGGTACCGACCGGATGCGGCGCGGGCACCGGCGCCGCCTCGGCGGGACCCTCGCGGCCGTCGGCACGCAACGTATAACCGCGCTCGGCATCCGACGCCCGCGAGGTGATCACGAAGCGCGAGATCGAGGCGATGCTCGGCAGCGCCTCGCCGCGGAATCCCAGGCTGACGAGACGATCCAGGTCTTCGAGGGAGTCGAGCTTGCTGGTGGCATGGCGCGCCAGGGCGAGCGGCAACTCGTCGCGGGCGATCCCCGCGCCGTCGTCGCGCACCCGCATCAGCCGCGCCCCGCCGCCCTCGAACTCGACCCGGATCCGGCGCGCACCGGCGTCGAGGCTGTTCTCGAGCAGTTCCTTGACCACCGAGGCGGGTCGTTCGATGACCTCGCCCGCGGCGATCTGATTGACCAGTTGGGGCGGCAGGCGATGGATGCGCATGAGGGAATGACTGCGTGCGCGGGACGGCACTCTTTTCATTCTGCCACCGATCGGCGTCCAGTGGCCAGTCGCATACGCCCCGTCCCTGTGTCCCCGGTGCGCCCCGCTCAGGTCGAGCCGCCCGCGGCGCGCGGGATGCGCAGTACCTCGCCGACCTCGATGTGCCCGCCGTCCAGTCCGTTGGCCACACGCAGCCGCCGGAGGCTCACCCGGTAGCGCCGGGCGATCCCGGAGAGGGTCTCTCCCGAAGTGATGACGTGCTCGCGGGTGGCGAAGCGGGTACCGGCCGGCGCGCGCTTGACGAAGTAGTCGCGGATACCGCGCAGCACCGCGCGCGCGATGCGTGACTGATAGGCGCGGCTGCGCAGTTCACGCTCCTCGTGCGGATTGGAGATGAACGCGGTCTCGATCAGCATCGACGGTACATCCGGCGACTTCAGCACCACGAAGCCGGCCTGCTCCACGCGGCGACGATGCACGCGCCCAACGCGCCCGAGTCGATCGAGCACGTCGCGCGCCGCCTCCATGCTCGCCTCGAGCGTGGCGTTCTGCGACAGGTCGAGCAGCACCGAGGCCAGCATGGGCCCCTTGTCCTCGAGGTCCACCCCTCCGACCCGGTCGGAGGCGTTCTCGCTGCGTGCCAGCCAGCGCGCCGCCTCGCTGCTCGCACCGCGCTGCGAGAGGATGTAGACCGACGCGCCGCGTGCGCGGCGGTTGCGATAGGCGTCGGCGTGCAGCGACACGAACAGGTCGGCCTTGGCCTTGCGGGCGATCGCCATCCGCTGTCGAAGCCCGACATAGTAGTCGCCCCTGCGCGTGAGCACCGCGCGCATGCCGGGTTGGCGATCGACCAGGACCGCCAGCCGACGGGCGATGGCGAGCGTCACGTCCTTCTCGCGGGTGCCGCGCGGGCCGCGTGCCCCGGGGTCCTCGCCGCCGTGGCCGGGATCGATGGCGATGACCACCGCGCGTCGCAGGCCGCCACGGCTCGCGGCGCGCTTGACCGGGCCGGGCCGCGCCGCCGCCCCGCGCATGAGGTCGACCACGAGCCGGTAGCCGCGCCCGCCGCCGGGCGGCAGCAGGAAGCTGCGCGGGCGTACCGGGCCGCGGACGTCGAGCACTACCCGCAGTTCGCCGTTGCGGCGCGGTGCTTTGCGAATCGCGGTCACCACGCCGGCGGGCAGACGCGGGACGGCGAAGCCGCGACCGAACCGCGCGTGCCGCAGATCGAGCACGACGCGCGCCGGATGCGCAAGGGTGAACAGCGTATGATCGGCCGGCCCGCTGAGCGGAAATACCACCCGCGTACGATCCGGAGCGGCCCACAACCGTACGGTACCCACCACCGTGGGGGCCGCGCCCGCCACGGCGGTCCCCCCGGCAATCCCCAGGATCCCCATTCCCAGGGCCACCCACAGAATCGCTGCGATCCGACGCATCCGGGCCCCCTCCGACGCCCTTACTCTAGCCACAGATGCGGGACTTTTTCAAGTGGATTTTTTATTGAGAATCGCCGGGATACAGATACTACTTGCGCTGGAACCTTAGGAATCCCGCCCGCCCTCCGATCCTGGAACCTGCTCGGCCAGGGCCGCCAGCACCGCGGCCCCCGCCGGAGTGCCCGCGCGCAGGCACACCCGCCGTCCCGGCCCGGCATAGGTCAGGCGCAGCACCAGATCACCGGACGGCAGCAACCCCGCGCCGCGCTCCGGCCACTCCACCAGGCAGATCGCCTCCCCGTCCAACAGGTCCCGGATCCCGAGAAACTCCAGTTCCTCGGGATCCGCGAGCCGATAGAGGTCGAGGTGATAGACGAGTCGCGCGCCGAGTTCGTAGGGCTCCACGAGCGTGTAGGTCGGGCTGCGCACCGGACCCCGGTGGCCGAGCGCGGCCAGGAAGCCGCGTACCAGGGTGGTCTTGCCGGTACCCAGTTCGCCTTCGAGGTGGATCAGGAGCCCGGGAGGGCAGGCATGCGCGAGCGCCGCGCCGAGCGCCGCCATCTCCTCGGGCGTGCCGATCAACCGTTCCACGGGAATTGATGCGGATTGGCGAGCCGGCGCAGTTCCGGGAGCAGATCGGTCGCCAGCAGGCCGCGCTCGCCCCCCGCGCGCGCCGCGGCATCCGCCGCGGCGCCATGGAGATAGACGCCGAGCCGCGCCGCGGCGGCGGGATCGAGGCCCTGCGCCAGCAAACCGGCGATCACGCCGGTGAGGACGTCGCCCATCCCCCCCGAGGCCATCCCCGGGTTGCCCACCTCGGCCACCCACGGCGCACCCTCACCGGCCTGGATCACGGTCCCCGCCCCCTTGAGCACGACCACCGCGCCATAGCGCACGGCCAGGGCGCGCGCCGCGGCGTAACGATCGCGCTGGATCGCCCCGGCGTCCGTGCCCAGGAGCCGCGCCGCCTCGCCCGGATGCGGCGTGAGCACCCAATTCCCGCGCACCGCCGGGTCGCGCGCCAGCAGGTTCAGGGCGTCGGCGTCCACGACCAGGGGAAGACGCGAGTCGAGCAGACTACCGAACAGATCCGCCCCCCACCGCTTCCGCCCGAGTCCGGGTCCGACCGCAACCACCGTGGCGCGCCCGAGCAGCGCGCCGAGATCCCCGGGACCGCCGACCCCGTGCGCCATCAGTTCCGGCGCGCCCGCGCTCAACGCGGCGGCGTGCTCGGCGCGCGTGGCGAGGCTCACCAGGCCCGCGCCGACCCGCCCCGCCGCCGCACCGGCCATGCGCAACGCCCCACCCATGCCGCGCTCGCCCCCGACCAGGAGTACGTGCCCGTAGCACCCCTTGTGCGCGCTGCGCGGGCGCGGCGAGAGCAGCCGCGCGAGCCCCGCCGGGTCCAGACGCAAGGCGGCCGGCTCCAGCCCGCCGTACAGATCGGCGGGCACCCCGAGGGCGTCGAAGTACAGCGTGCCGCGGTACGCCGGCCCCTCGCCGCTGTAGAGTCCCGCCTTGCGGGCGATGAAGGTGACCGTCGCCGCGGCGTGGACCGCGACCCCCAGCACCGCGCCGGTATCGGCGTGCAGCCCCGACGGGATGTCCACCGCGACCACCGGCGCGTCCCGCCCATCGATCGCCTCCAGCGCCGCGCGCCATGCACCGCCCACCTCGCGATCGAGTCCGGTGCCGAACACCGCGTCCACGATCACCTCGGCCTGCGCCAGGCGCGCCGCGTCGAAGGTGTGCGGCGTGACACCCGCCGCCACGCACTCGGACCGCGCCGTGGCGGCGTCGCCGCGCAGGCGCGACGCCTCGACCAATTCCAGCACCTCCACTTCCCGGCCGGCCCGATGCGCCAGGCGCGCGACCACGAAACCGTCGCCGCCGTTGTTGCCGGCGCCGCACACCACCGCTAGGCGGCGTGCCCCCGGCCGGCACTCGCGCACCACCGCGAACACCGCCTCGCCGGCGCGGCACATGAGCGTGTAGCCCGGGATTCCGCGCTCCTCGATGGCACGGCGGTCCAACTCGCGCGCCTGCTCGGCGCGGTACAGGGTCCACTCCGGATCATGTTCCAACATGTGCGCGACTCCTGAGACGGGCGGGCGCGTCACCCGGGTTCCCAGACCGGGGCGCGACGTCCACAATAGGGTCCCGGCCTCCGAACGGCGAACATAGCGTGAACCGCCCGGCAAAATCCATCACCCCCGAGGCACCCGCGCGGTGCCCCGACCCCGCCGCGCTCGCCGCGGACATCCGCCGCTGGGGCATGGAACTCGGCTTCCAGGCGCTCGGGATCACCGACACCGATCTCTCGGCGGCGGAGACCCGCCTGCTCGACTGGCTCGCCCGCGACCGCCACGGCGAGATGGACTGGATGGCACGTCACGGCGTGCGTCGCAGCCGCCCGGCGCGGCTCGTGCCGGGCACGATCCGCGTGATCTCGGTGCGCATGGACTACTGGCCGGGCGCGGCGGCCGACGCGCGCACCGTACTCGACGACCCGGCGCGCGCCTACCTCTCGCGCTACGCGCTGGGTCGCGACTACCACAAGGTGCTGCGCCGGCGCCTGCAGCGTCTCGCCGAGCGCATCGCCGCGATCACCGGCCCGTTCGGCTACCGGGTGTTCACCGACAGCGCCCCGGTCCTCGAAAAGCCGCTCGCGCAAAAGGCCGGGCTCGGCTGGATCGGCAAGCACACCAACCTGCTCGGCGCCCGCGCCGGTTCCTGGTTCTTCCTCGGGGAGCTGTACACCGATCTGCCGCTGCCCGTCGACGCCCCGGCCCGCGAACGCTGCGGCACCTGTACCGCGTGCCTGGACGCCTGCCCGACCGGCGCCATCCTCGCCCCCTACCAGCTCGACGCGCGCCGCTGCATCGCCTACCTGACGATCGAACTGCCCGGGGCCATCCCCGTGGAACTGCGCCCGCTGCTCGGCAACCGCATCTACGGTTGCGACGACTGCCAACTCGCCTGCCCGTGGAACCGCTTCGCCCAACCGACGCCCGAGGCCGACTTCCTGCCCCGCCACGGCCTCGACGCGGCGACCCTCGCGGAGCTGTTCGCCTGGGACGAGGCCGCCTTCCTGCGCAACACCGAGGGCGGGCCGATCCGGCGCATCGGCCACGAGCGCTGGCTGCGCAACCTCGCCGTCGCGCTCGGCAACGCGCCCCCGACCCCCGAGGCGGCGACCGCCCTCCGGGCCCGCACCGCCCACCCCTCCGCCCTGGTGCGCGAGCACGTGGCCTGGGCGCTGGCGCGCCACGCGAGCGCGAGCGACCCAGGCGGAACCGACCCGGCGCACTCCCTCGCCGGCGACGCGTGAATCCGTTGCGGCGGCAGCCGGCGAGGGCGGCCCCCATCCGTCAAAATCGGAATCACCCGATTCAACTGAACGCGCATCGGCCGGCGATCCCCTTCCCGGAGAAGAATATCCGTCGCTGATCCGTTTCCCTGGATTTCGGCCTGCGGCCTGCATCCAGGCTACGAGCGCGACGATCTTCCAAGTCTCGTAGTCTCGTAGCCCGTATGCAGCGAAGCGAAATCCGGGAAAACGGGGTGAACTACCAGTACTTCCGCCCTTACGACCCCTGGTGCTCCCGGTAGTACTGGATCAGCCCCCGAGTGGAGGCGTCGTGTGCGCCCGCCGGCGCGTCCGGGGCCAGTTCCGGGAGGATCGCCTTGGCGAGCTGCTTGCCGAGTTCGACGCCCCATTGATCGAAGGAATTGATACCCCAGATCACCCCCTGCACGAAGATCTTGTGCTCATAGAGCGCGATGAGCGTCCCCAAGCCGCGCGGGGTGATCTTGCGCAGCAGAATCGAATTGGTGGGCCGGTTGCCCGGAAAGACCTTGTGCGGCAGCAGTCGCTTGAGCGCGCGCCCGGTGAGGCCCTGCCCCTCGAGTTCGGCGCGCACCTCTTCTTCGGTCTTGCCGCGCATCAGGGCCTCGGTCTGGGCGAAGAAGTTGGAGAGCAGGATCCGGTGATGCTCACCCAGCGGGTTGTGGGTCTCCATCGGGGCGATGAAGTCGGCCGGGATCATCTCGGTACCCTGGTGGATGAGCTGGTAGAAGGCGTGCTGGCCGTTGGTGCCGGGCTCGCCCCACAGGATCGGCCCGGTCTGGTAGCGCACCGCGCGACCCTTGCGCGTGACGCGCTTGCCGTTGCTCTCCATGTCCCCCTGCTGGAAATAGGCCGGGAACCGATGCATATATTGGTCGTAGGGGAGGATGGCGTGGGTCTGGGCGCCGAAGAAATCGCCGTACCACACGCCCAACACCCCCAGGATCACCGGCAGGTTTCGCTCCAGGGGCGTGCTGCGGAAGTGCTCGTCCATCCGGTGCCCGCCGTCGAGCAGTTCCTCGAAACGGTCCATGCCGATGTAGAGCGCAATCGACAGGCCGATCGCCGACCAGAGCGAGTAGCGCCCGCCGACCCAGTCCCAGAACTCGAACATGTTCTCGGGATCGATGCCGAACTCGCGCACCGCCTCGCGGTTGGTGGAGACGGCGACGAAGTGGCGGGCGATGCCGGCTTCGTCGCCGGTTTGCTCCAGGAACCAGGCGCGCGCCGTGTGGGCGTTGGTGAGCGTCTCCTGGGTGGTGAAGGTCTTGGACGAGACCACGAACAGCGTGGTCTGCGCGCGTAGCGGCTTGAGGGTCTCGGCGATGTGGGTGCCGTCGACGTTGGAGACGAAGTGCGCGGCGAGACGCGGCCCGCCGTAGGGACGCAGCGCCTCGGTGACCATCTTCGGCCCGAGGTCGGAGCCGCCGATACCGATATTGACCACGTCCGTGATCGGTTCTCCGGTACACCCCGCCCAACGGCCCTCGCGCACATCCTCGGTGAAACGGCGCATGTGTTCCAGGACGGCGTTGACCTTCGGCATCACGTCCTCGCCGTCCACCAGGATCGGGCGATTGGAGCGGTTGCGAAGGGCGACGTGCAACACCGCACGGTCCTCCGTGACGTTGATCTTCTCGCCGGAGAACATGCGCTCGATCCAGCGCGGAAGGTCGCGCTCCCGGGCAAGCTCGAAGAGCAGGTGCATGGTGCGCTCGGTGATGCGGTTCTTGGAGTAGTCGAGAAGAAAGTCGTCGAAGTGCAGCGAGAAACGCTCGAAACGCTTCGGGTCCTCGCGGAACAGGTCGCGCATGTGCCGACCGCGGATCTCGCGGTGATGGGACTTCAGCGCATTCCAGGACCTGCAGTGCATAAGTGCCGTCATCAGAATCTTCTCTCCTGTTTCCTATGATCCCCGGCGGACCGGGCCCGGCCCGCCGACGCAGGCAAGTTCCTGCTGTTGCGCAGATTCAATGTCGTCGGCGGGCCGAGGCCCGCCCTACCATGTATCGCGGCATCCATCGCCGCCCCCGACACCTGTAGGGCCGGGCTCGCCCGGCCGGCGCCTTGGACCCGGAGTAATCACAGCGGGCCTCCACAACGACGGCGGCGGGCCAAGGCCCGCCCTACCATGAACCCGCGGCATCCATCGCCGCCCCCGACACCCGTAGGGCCGGGCTCGCCCGGCCGGCGCCTGGACCCGGAGTAATCGCAGCGGGCCTCCACAACGACGGCGGCGGGCCAAGGCCCGCCCTACCGTGAACCGCGGCATCCATCGCCGCCCCCGACACCCGTAGGGCCGGGCTCGCCCGGCCGGCGTACCGGTTCCGTCCTGCGCGGAACCCGCGCCCGGATCCGCCCGCCGACCGGTCCGCGCCCGCTACGTCGCGTCCTCGTCGTCTTCCAGGGTGTTGCGCCAGCGCTGGTCGTCGCGCTCGAAGAGCCGGCCGGCCTCGCGGGGCCCCCAGCTTCCGGCCGGGTAGGTGTGGATGAAATCGCGTTCCACGGACCAGACCTTGAGGATCGGATCCACGACGCGCCATGCCCAGGAGACCTCGTCGTAACGCAGGAACAGCGAGTGGTCGCCCCCGATGACGTCGAGCAGCAGGGCCTCGTAGGCGCCCAGCCCCGTCTGGTCGATGCCGCAGTAGGAAGCATCCATCCGCGTGGTCTGGGTGCGCATCTCCAGGCCCGGCTCCTTGACCTGCAGTTCTATGCGCAGGCATTCGTTGGGCTGGATATTGAGCAACAGCCAGTTGGGGCGGATCCGGTCGATCTGGGTCTCACGGAAAAGCTGCTGCGGGGGGTGCTTGAAGCGGATCGCGATGAGCGAGTTGTCCTTGGCCATGCGCTTGCCGGTGCGCAGGTAGAAGGGGATGTTGCGCCAGCGCCAGTTGTCGATGAACAGCTTCAGGGCGGTGAAGGTCTCGGTGGTGCTGTTGGCGGGCACTCCGTCCTCTTCCAGGTAGCCGCGGACCTGCTCGCCGCCGATGCGCCCGCGCGCGTACTGGGCGCGGAAGGCGTGGGCATGGACCGCGCTCTTCGGGATCGGGCGGATCGAACGCAGCACCTTGACCTTCTCGTCGCGCAACGACTCCGCGTCCAGGCTGACGGGGGGTTCCATCGCCACCAGCGTGAGCATCTGCAGCAGGTGGCTCTGGATCATGTCACGCAGCGCACCGGCCCCGTCGTAGTACTCGGCGCGCCCGTCCAGACCGCGCGCCTCGCAATGAGTGATCTGCACGTGATCGATGTAGTTGCGGTTCCAGAGCGGCTCGAGCATCAGGTTCGCAAAGCGGAACACCAATACGTTCTGAATGGTGCCCTTGCCGAGATAGTGGTCGATGCGGTAGAGCTGCTTCTCCCGGTAGTCCCGATGCAGCCGCTCGTCGAGCAACTCCGCACTCTCCAGGTCGTAGCCGAAGGGCTTCTCCACCACCAGACGCCGCCAACCCGTATCCTCCCGGTTGAGCCCGACCTGCGCGAGATTGCGCGCCACCACGCCGAACTCCGCCGGGCGGATCGCCATGTAGAACACCAGGTTCTCGGGGAAGCGCGCGCCGTCGGCCAGCGTCCGGAACAGGCCCTGGTAGGCGGCGGCGTCGTTGAGGTCGAGCCGATAGTACTGGAGCCGTTCCCGGAGGCGGCCGAACACCGCCTCGTCGAGCCCGCCGCGCACGCGCGCGCCAAGCGCCTCTTGCACCTCCGCACGCCACTGATCCGCCTCCCAGGGGCGGCGCCCGATGCCCAACACGACCAGTTCCTTCGGGAGGCGTCCCGCGGCCTCCAGGTGGTAGAGGGCCGTCAACAGTTTGTTGCGTGCCAAATTTCCGGTCGCGCCGAAGATCACGAACGTACAGGGATCGAGCATCGCAAAGGCCCCTCCGTGCACCGCCCGAGCCGGGGGGATACAACCCCCGATCGACGGCGCATTCGTGCGCGGCACCGGAACACGACGCGGGTGCATCCCCGCCGCAGTGAAGTATGAAGCCGATTGTAGTATAAACAGGCGGCGGCGTTCGTTGATTCTATCGACCACCGGGGGCCGCCACGGTTCCCACTGCGGATCGAGACCCGGCCCTGATGAAGATCCTGTTCGCCGCCAGCGAGGCGCACCCCCTGATCAAGACCGGCGGCCTCGGTGATGTCGCCGGCAGTCTCCCGGCGGCGCTCGAGCGCCTGCATCAGGACGTGCGAGTGATCCTGCCGGCCTACCGCCATATCCTGGAACGACTTCCCGAGGCGACCGTGGTCGCCGAATTCCCGGTGCCCGGGTCGCCGGAACCGGTTCGCCTGCGCCGGGCGACGTTGGTCAAGGACGGTGTGCCGGTCTATCTGGTCGACGTACCGGCGCTGTTCGACCGTGCCGGCGGCCCGTACAGCGACCCGCAGGGGCGCGACTGGTATGACAACGCCCTTCGCTTCGCCACCTTCTGCCGTGCCGTGGTCCGGGTCGCGGCGAACCACGCGGGGCTGGATTGGGCGCCGGACGTGGTGCACTGCAACGACTGGCAGACCGGGCTGGTGCCGCCGCTGCTGATCCGCGAACCACGCCGCCCCCCCATGGTATTCACGATCCACAACCTGGCCTATCAGGGCGTCTTCACCCGGGATACCTTTCAGTATCTCGGTCTCCCGCCGGAGCTGTGGTCCATGTACGCGCTGGAGTTCTACGGCGGGTTCTCGTTCATTAAAGGCGGGCTGGTGTTCGCCGACCGGCTCACCACCGTGAGTCCGACCTACGCGCGCGAGATCTGCACGCCGGAGTTCGGCGCCGGGCTGGACGGGGTACTACGCGGGCGAGCCGACCGCCTCGAGGGCATCCTCAACGGTGTCGATTACCGTGTGTGGGACCCGGGCCGCGACACACTCATCCCGCACCGGTATACCGCGCATGCCATGCAGGGCAAACAGCGGGACAAGATCGCACTCCAGAAGCGCATGGGGCTCACCGTGGAACCGCGCGTGCCGCTGTTCGGGCACATCGGGCGCATGGTGGAACAGAAGGGCGTCGACCTGATCCTCGACGCACTCCCCGCGCTGATGACGGAAGACCTCCAACTCGCGATCCTCGGCAACGGCGAGGCGCGCTTCGAGGCGGCGTTCCGCACCGCCGCCGAACGCCGGCCGGGCCGCCTGGGGGTCCACATCGGCTACGACGAGTCGCTCGCCCACCTCGTCGAGGCCGGCTGCGACGCCTTTCTGATGCCTTCGCGTTTCGAACCGTGCGGCTTGAGCCAGCTCTACAGCCTGCGTTACGGCACCATCCCGGTGGTGCGGCGCACCGGCGGGCTGGCCGACACGGTGGTCGATGCCGACGGGAAATCGATCCGCTCGGGCGCCGCCACCGGCTTCGTGTTCGACGAACCCACGCCGGACGCGCTCGCATCCGGCGTACGGCGCGCCCTGGAACGCTACCGCCGGCCGCCCGCCTGGCGCAATCTGATCGGCAATGCTATGCGTCAGGATTTCAGCTGGCGGCGCAGCGCGCAGGCCTATCTCGCCCTCTATCGCCGGATCTGACGCCGCGCCGCCCCGAAACGGTGCGTGCGGGCGCGCGCGGCTCGCACCATTGCCCGGTACGGGTATAATGGCGACCACCCGCCCGGCCCGGGGCCGCGCGAGCGGCGCCCCGTGTCGGCCCCGATCACCTGAAAACCCCAGACGACGCCCATGGATCTGCCACCGCGGGACAAAGAACTGCGCGCCCATGTCAAGCTGCTCGGCAACCTGCTGGGCAACGTGCTGCACACCCATGCCGGCGGCAAGGTGCTGTCCGCGGTGGAAACCCTGCGCAAGGGTTTCCTCAGCCTGCGCAAGGAGGCCAATCCGCGCCGCCACGATCGCCTGATGCACATGATCCGCCTGCTGACGCCTGAGATCACCACCCACGTAGTGCGCGCATTCAGTACCTATTTCAGTCTCGTCAACATCGCCGAGGAGGCCTTCCATCACCGCGAGCGCCGCCGCCGGGTGCGCAACGGCGGCCCGTTGTGGACCGGTTCGTTCGACGAGACCCTGCGCTGGTTCCACGCGCAGGGGGTCGAGCCGGGGCAACTCCAGGAACTGCTCGAGCGGCTCGCCTACATCCCGGTGTTCACCGCACACCCGACGGAGGCCAAGCGGCGCACCATCCTCGAGGCGTTGCGGCGCATCTTCGTCACCAGCGAACGGCTCCGCGCTCGGGGCATCGGCAGGGAAGACCGCGAGGAGATCACCCGCCGCCTGGAGAGCCAGATCCAGATCCTGTGGAAGACCGACGAGGTGCGCGTGCACCGGCCCCAGGTGCGCGACGAGATCCGCAACGGCCTCTATTACTTCAAGGAATCGCTGTTCGAGGCGGTCCCGCTGGCCTATCACCATCTCGACAAGGCGATCCGCCGCGTCTACGGCGAAGATGCCGCCCGCACGATCCGTGTGCCGGGATTCATCCGCTTCGGCTCGTGGATCGGCGGCGACCGCGACGGCAACCCCAACGTGAACCCCGGGACCACCGAACTCGCCGTCTACCTCCAGGCGCGCGAGATT
>BDTW01000029.1 GCA_002897735.1 bacterium BMS3Bbin13
GGGGACAACATCAAGGTGGTGGTGTCGCTGATTGCGCCGATTGCGATGGAGGAAGGGGTGAGGTTTGCGATCCGCGAGGGCGGTCGCACGGTGGGGGCCGGCGTGGTCTCCAAGGTCATCGAGTGAGCGTGTGTCGCGGCGAACCGCGCGCGTGCGCGCACCGAAAGGTGGTGTGCCGAGTCTTAGGCCAGTAGCTCAATTGGCAGAGCAGCGGTCTCCAAAACCGCAGGTTGGGGGTTCGAGTCCCTCCTGGCCTGCCATACGGCATTGAACCGGAACACGGGATGAATCGGCGCGGTCGGGGGCACTGGGGATTCTCCGGTGCCGCCGGCCGACGAGCTAGAGAGTATGGCGCAGAAATCGGATACCACCTCCACCTCGCCGCTCGATACGGTGAAGCTCGCGGTCGCGGTGCTGATCCTGGTCGCGGCGGTCGTGGGTTTCTACTGGTTTGTGGATGAGCCGCTGATCTTCCGGGTGCCCGGGCTGCTCGCGGCCACGGGCATCGCCGTGGCGATCGGCTCGCGGACCCGGGCGGGGCGCGCGATCTGGGCGTTCATCAGCGAGTCGCGCACCGAGGTGCGCAAGGTCGTGTGGCCGACGCGCCATGAGACGGTGCAGACCACCCTGGTGGTGATCGGTCTGGTGCTGCTGGTTGCGGTGTTTCTGTGGGCGCTGGATCTGGGATTACTCAGGATGGTGCGTGTGCTGACGGGTCAGGGGAGTTGAGGGAATGACACTGCGCTGGTACGTGGTACACGCCTATTCCGGTTATGAGAATCAGGTGCGCCGCTCGTTGCAGGATCGGATCGAGCGCGGCGGACTTCAGGACCGGTTCGGCCAGATCCTGGTCCCCACCGAAGAGGTGGTCGAGATACGCGAGGGGCAGAAACGGCGCAGCGAGCGCAAGTTCTTTCCCGGCTACGTGCTGGTTCAGATGGAGTTGGACGACGAGACCTGGCACCTGGTCAAGGATGTGCCGCGGGTGATGGGATTCGTGGGCGGCACCTCGGACCACCCCGCCCCGATCAGCGACCGCGAGGCCGAGGCCATCCTGCAGCGGGTCCAGGAGGGGGTCGAGAAGCCGCGACCGAAGGTGCTCTTCGAGCCCGGGGAGGTCGTGCGTGTGACCGACGGCCCCTTCAACGACTTCAGCGGCGTGGTCGAGGAGGTCAACTACGAGAAGAACCGCCTGCGGGTGGCGGTGCTGATCTTCGGCCGGCCGACGCCGGTGGAACTGGAGTTCAGCCAGGTGGAGAAGGGCTGATCACCCGGGAGTCCGTCCGAGTCATCCGTGCGTAGCGGGACGTGCGGGGAATCAAGGGCCGTTTTGCGATTCTTCAAGGAGAATAGTGATTCTATTCGACGGGAAGGATCGCGGACATGGGCCGATTTCCCATCGCCGCCGCAGTCCACGATTATTCGGACGAACTCCAGAGGATCGTCGCGGGGCGCACGGTGGCGAGGACCCCGCGGTGATCGATGACCCCGCCCAATGCAGCGACTGGAACGGGCGTGGGGTCGCTTTACGAATCCCGTGCGCCGGTCGACCGGCGCACGGTAATTGCGTGAGCGCACCGGGTCGCCGGTGACGACAACCCCGGGGAGCCGAGAGGCGATTGCACCCGGTAGGAGTGGATGATGGCAAAGAGGATACAGGCCTATATCAAGCTTCAGGTGCCGGCCGGGAAGGCCAATCCCAGCCCCCCGGTGGGGCCTGCGTTGGGTCAGCACGGCGTAAACATCATGGAGTTCTGCAAGGCCTTCAATGCGCACACCCAGGGGGTGGAACAGGGCCTGCCGACGCCGGTGGTCATCACCGTGTATTCGGACCGCAGCTTCACCTTCGTGACCAAGACGCCGCCGGCCGCGGTCCTGTTGAAGAAGGCCCTGGGTCTGCAGAAGGGCAGTGCCACCCCCAACAGCAACAAGGTGGGTAAGGTGACACGGGCGCAGCTCGAGGAGATCGTCAAGGCCAAGGCGCCGGACCTCACCGCGGCCGATATCGACGCGGGTGTGCGCACCATCGCCGGCAGCGCCCGCAGTATGGGCATCGAAGTGGAGGGCGTCTGACCATGGCGAAACTCTCCAAACGTATGCGGGCCATCCGCGGGAAACTGGTGCCGGGAAGGCTGTACGCGGTCGATGAGGCGCTTCAGCTCCTCAAGGAGTTTCCGCAGGCCCGTTTCCGCGAGTCCGTGGACGTGGCGTTCAACCTGGGTGTCGATCCGCGCAGATCCGATCAGGTGGTACGCGGATCCACCGTGTTGCCCCACGGGACCGGAAAATCGGTCCGGGTGGCGGTGTTCGCGCAGGGTGCCAACGCCGATGCGGCGCGCGCCGCCGGCGCCGAGTTGGTGGGGTTCGAGGATCTGGCGGAGCGCATCAAGGGCGGCTCGCTGGACTTCGACGTTGCGATCGCATCGCCGGACGCGATGCGTGTGGTGGGCCAGCTGGGTCCGATCCTCGGCCCGCGCGGGTTGATGCCGAATCCCAAGGTAGGAACGGTGACACCCGACGTGGCCGGCGCAGTGCGCAACGCGAAGGCGGGCCAAGTACGCTACCGGACCGACAAGGCCGGCATCGTCCACTGTACGATCGGCAAGGTCGACTTCGAGGCTTCCGCCCTGAAGGAGAACCTTCGGGCGCTGCTCGCCGATCTGCAGAAGGCGAAGCCCTCGGCGGCCAAGGGGATCTACCTGAAGAAGATCACCCTGTCCTCGACCATGGGTGCGGGCATTACGCTCGATCAGAGTTCGCTCGCCGGCTAGCCGGCGGGAGGGGCGCCGTTGCCGCGCCCCACCAGGCTTTGGGGTCGATCCGTCCCTTTCCGGGGGCGGGGAGGCCGTCAAAGACCGCAGGTGCCTCCGGAGTCCGTTCGGGCTCCCGGGGCTTAATGGGCCCGGGCCCGGCCTGCGCAGACGGTGGACCCAGCGTCAGTGATGTCTGGCGTCGTTCACCGCACGGGCGGGCGCCCTCGCGGGCGTCCACGAGTCCACAACGGGCACGTGGCGGCGGGAAGATGGTCGCGCGGTGCCATGAGGTGACAGACGTGCCACTCGTACTGGAAGAAAAGAAGTCGATTGTCGCGGAGGTCAACGCCGTGGCTGCGGACGCTCATTCGGCGGTCGCGGCCGAGTACCGGGGTTTGAGCGTCCAGGAGATGACGGATCTGCGCCGCTCTGCGCGCGACGGCGGCGTCTATCTCAGGGTCGTGAAAAATACTCTGGCACGCCGGGCCCTGCAGGGCACCGCGTTTGAGTGCATGCAGGAAGGTCTCGTGGGGCCGCTGCTCCTGGCATTCTCCAAGGAGGAGCCGGGCGCCGCGGCGCGTGTGGTCAGCGAGTTTTCCAAGGGCCACGATAAGCTCGTGCCCAGGCTGATCGCAGTCGGGGGGCAGTTGCTCCCCGCGGCCGAGTTGCAGCGCCTCGCCACGCTCCCCACCCGGGAGCAGGCCATCAGCTTGCTGATGGCGGTGATGCGTGCGCCGCTCGACAAGCTCGCCCGCACCCTCAATGAGATCCCCGGGAAGCTCGTTCGGACCCTTGCGGCGGTCCGCGACCAGAAGCAGGCCTTATAAACGGGATACCCGGAGGTCGCGTGCCGTGCCGGCCGCGCCCGGGTCCACCGGACCACTGACGATTCAGGAGATTCAACCATGTCCGTATCCAAAGAAGAGATTCTCGAGACCATCGCCGGCATGACGGTGATGGATGTCGTCGACCTGATCTCCGCGATGGAAGAGAAGTTCGGCGTCTCCGCCGCGGCGGCGGTCGCAGCGGCGCCCGCCGCCGCGGGCGGCGCCGAAGCCGTCGCCGAGGAGCAGACCGAGTTCGACGTGGTGCTGTCGAGCTTCGGTTCGAACAAGGTGAGCGTCATCAAGGTAGTGCGCGCGCTGACCGGCCTGGGCCTGAAGGAGGCCAAGGACCTCGTCGAGGGCGCCCCGTCGACCGTCAAGGAAGGGGTGTCGAAGGACGAGGCGGCCGATATGAAGAAGAAGCTTGAGGAAGCGGGCGCCAGCGTCGAGATCAAGTAAGGATCGACGCGGACTGAATGACTTTGCCGATGGGTGAAGCATGGCGGCGGGTGGGGCCGGTGGCGGATGGTCGCCGGCTCGCGCCCGCCTGTTCGCGCGTTGTTGCGCGCCGGAGGGTCGCCGCGACGGCCGCACCGGCTCGCGTGCCCGCGCCGGGTAACACGTTCTGATCGAGAGGGACCACCGCGATGTCCTACAGCTTTACCGAAAAGAAGCGGATTCGCAAGGACTTCAGCAAATGCCCGCGTATCCTTGAGGTGCCCTACCTGCTGGCTACGCAGCTTGAGTCTTACCGCCGGTTCCTCCAGGAAGACGTGCCGTCCGAACGGCGTCGTCCTACCGGGTTGCATGCGGCGCTGCATTCGGTCTTTCCGATCTCCAGTTATTCCGGCAGCGCCGTACTGGAGTACGTCGACTATCGTCTCGGTGAGCCGGTATTCGATGTCAAGGAATGCCAGATGCGCGGTATGACCTTCGCTGCGCCGCTGCGCACCACGCTGCGCCTGGTCATCTACGACAAGGAAGCGCAGGCCGGGGCCCAGTCCGTAAAGGACATCAAGGAGCAGGAAGTCTACATGGGCGAGTTGCCGCTCATGACGCGCAACGGTACGTTTGTCATCAACGGTACCGAACGGGTCGTGGTCTCGCAGTTGCACCGGTCCCCCGGGGTATTCTTCGAGCACGACAAGGGCAAGACCCACTCCTCGGGGAAGCTCCTGTTCTCGGCGCGCGTGATCCCCTATCGGGGGTCCTGGCTCGACTTCGAGTTCGATCCGAAGGATTGCGTGTTCGTCCGGATCGACCGTCGGCGCAAGCTCCCCGCCACGATCCTGTTGCGCGCCCTCGGCTATTCGACCGATGAGATCCTGGACGCGTTCTTCGAAACCAACGTCTTTCATCTTTCGAAGGACGCCGCCCAGCTCGAGCTGGTCCCCGAGCGGCTGCGCGGTGAGACCGCGAGCTTCGATATCAAAGTCAAGGGAAAGGTCCTGGTCGAGGCCGGCCGGCGGGTGACCGCCCGGCATATTCGGGAACTGGAACAGGCCGGAATCAAGACGCTGGCGGTCTCGGATGACTATCTGATCGGCAAGACGATCGCCCGTGACGTGGTGGACACCGAGACGGGGGAGCTCATCGTTTCGGCCAACGACGAGTTGAGTGCCGATGCCGTCGAGAAGATCCGGCAGGCGGGTATCAAGGAGATCCGCACTCTCTATACCAATGATTTCGATCGCGGTCCTTACATGTCCAGCACCCTGCGTATCGATCCGACCACGAGCGAGCTGGAGGCCCTCGTGGAGATCTACCGCATGATGCGCCCGGGTGAGCCGCCGACCAAGGAGGCCGCCCAGAACCTGTTCAACAATCTGTTCTTCAGCTCGGATCGCTACGACCTGTCGGCGGTCGGTCGCATGAAGTTCAATCGCCGGCTCGGGCGCGAAGAGATCACCGGGCCGGGGGTGTTGTCCAAGGAGGACATCATCGATGTCCTGAAGGTGCTGATCGATATCCGCAACGGAAACGGTTACGTCGACGATATCGATCACCTGGGCAATCGCCGCATCCGCAGCGTCGGCGAGATGGCCGAAAACGTCTTCCGTATCGGTTTGGTACGCGTGGAGCGTGCGGTGCGCGAGCGTTTGAGTCTGGCCGAGTCCGAGGGACTGACGCCGCAGGAATTGATCAACGCCAAGCCCGTGGCCGCGGCGATCAAGGAGTTCTTCGGCTCCAGTCAGCTCTCGCAGTTCATGGACCAGAACAACCCGCTGTCGGAGATCACCCACAAGCGTCGTGTATCGGCGCTCGGCCCGGGCGGGCTGACCCGTGAGCGGGCCGGCTTCGAGGTCCGCGACGTGCATCCCACCCACTATGGGCGGGTCTGCCCGATCGAGACGCCGGAGGGTCCGAACATCGGGCTCATCAACTCCCTGGCCTGTTATGCGCGCACCAACGAATACGGTTTCCTCGAGACCCCTTATCGCAAGGTGGTCGATGGCCGGGCGACCGAGGATGTGGTGTATCTGTCGGCGATCGAGGAGGGGCAGTACGTCATCGCACAGGCCAACGCCACCCTGGACGAGAAGGGCAACCTGGTCGACGATCTGGTCTCCTGCCGGCACGCGAACGAATTCAGCATGTCGATGCCGGACAAGGTCGACTACATGGATGTCTCGCCGATGCAGATCGTGTCGGTCGCGGCGGGTCTTATTCCGTTTCTGGAGCACGACGACGCCAACCGGGCGCTGATGGGATCGAATATGCAACGCCAGGCGGTTCCGACGTTGCGCGCCGAGAAGCCGCTGGTGGGTACCGGGATGGAGCGCACCGTCGCGATCGACTCCGGTACCGTGGTGGTGGCCGACCGCGGCGGCATCGTGGATTCCGTGGATGCCGGGCGCATCGTCGTGCGCGTGAACGACGAGGAGACGATTCCGGGAGAGGCCGGGGTCGATATCTACAACCTGATCAAGTACACGCGCTCCAATCAGAACACCTCGATCAACCAGCGACCGCTGGTGCACCCCGGCGATGACATCGCCCGTGGTGACGTGCTCGCGGACGGGTCCTCGACGGATATGGGCGAGCTGGCGCTGGGGCAGAACCTCCTCGTGGCGTTCATGCCCTGGCACGGCTACAACTTCGAAGACTCGATCCTGATCTCGGAGCGGGTGGTGGAGGAAGACCGGTTCACGACCATCCACATCGAGGAGCTGACCTGCGTCGCCCGGGATACCAAGCTCGGGCCGGAGGAGATCACTTCCGACATCCCCAACGTGGGGGAATACGCGCTCTCCAAGCTGGATGAGTCGGGGATCGTCTATATCGGTGCCGAGGTCGCGACCGGAGACATCCTGGTCGGGAAGGTCACCCCGAAGGGCGAGACCCAGCTCACCCCGGAAGAGAAGCTGCTGCGGGCGATCTTCGGTGAAAAGGCGTCCGACGTAAAGGACACCTCGTTGCGCGTGCCGTCCGGCATGGATGGCACGGTGATCGACGTGCAGGTGTTTACGCGCGACGGGGTGGAGAAGGACCAGCGTGCGCTCGAGATCGAGAAGATGGAACTCGCGAGCATCAAGAAGGATCTGAACGACCAGTTGCGCATCGTCGAGGACGACACCTTCCATCGTGTGGAGCGGTTGCTGATCGGCAAGACCGTCGAGGGCGGACCCGGGGGCCTGAAGGCGGGTTCCAGGATCACCGAGGGCTACCTCGCAGAGGTGCCGCGGGAGAAGTGGTTCGAGATCCGGCTGCGCAACGAGGATGCCAACCGCCAGCTCGAGGCCGTCGCCCAACAGATCAAGATCCTGCGCAAGGAGTTCGACCGGCGTTTCGAGGAAAAGAAGGCGAAGATCACCGCCGGAGACGACTTGGCGCCCGGTGTGCTCAAGATGGTGAAAGTCTACCTGGCGGTCAAGCGGCGTACCCAGCCCGGCGACAAGATGGCGGGCCGGCATGGAAACAAGGGCGTCATCTCCCGGATCGTGCCCGTCGAGGACATGCCCTACCTGGAGGACGGTGTGCCGGTGGACATCGTCCTGAATCCGCTGGGCGTGCCTTCACGCATGAACGTGGGCCAAGTGCTCGAGACGCACCTGGGTTGGGCCGCCAAGGGCGTGGGCCGGCGTATCGGCCAGATGCTCGACGCCGGTTCGAAGCCCGCCGGGCTGCGTAAGTTTCTGAACGAGGTGTACAACACCAGCGGTCGCGCCGTCGAGTTGAAGTCGTTGAGCGACGATGAGGTGCTACATCTGGCCGGGAACCTGCGCAGCGGCGTGCCGATGGCGACGCCCGTATTCGACGGCGCCAGCGAGGGTGAGATCAAGTCGATGCTGCGCCTCGCGGGTTTGCCGGAGAGCGGCCAGGCGACGCTGATCGACGGGCGTACCGGCGAGGCTTTCGACAGGCCGATTACCGTGGGTTACATGTATATGATCAAACTCAACCACTTGGTCGACGACAAGATGCATGCCCGATCGACGGGGCCCTACAGCTTGGTCACGCAGCAGCCGCTGGGCGGCAAGGCGCAGTTCGGCGGTCAGCGCTTCGGCGAGATGGAGGTCTGGGCCCTGGAGGCGTACGGTGCCGCTTATACGCTGCAGGAGATGCTTACCGTCAAGTCCGACGATGTCAACGGACGTACCAAGATGTACAAGAATATCGTCGACGGTGACTATCGAATGGAGGCCGGGATGCCGGAGTCGTTTAACGTGCTGGTCAAGGAGATCCGCTCGCTCGCCATCAACATCGAGTTGGGGCAGGAAGACTGAGGCGATCGGCCGGGCGGATATCGCCCGAAATGGCCTGACGGGACGCCCGCGGGCGTCCCGGAACTTACAGGACAGGTGACGCGATGAAAGATTTACTGAATCTTCTCAAACAACAAGGGCAGGTCGATGACTTCGATGTCATCCGCATCGGTCTGGCCTCGCCCGATATGATCCACTCCTGGTCCTATGGAGAGGTCAAGAAGCCCGAGACCATCAACTACCGAACGTTCAAGCCGGAGCGCGACGGATTGTTCTGCGCCAAGATCTTCGGGCCCATCAAGGATTACGAGTGCCTGTGCGGCAGGTACAAGCGGCTCAAGCACCGCGGTGTGATCTGCGAGAAGTGCGGCGTCGAGGTGACGGTCGCGAAGGTGCGCCGCGAGCACATGGGGCATATCGAACTGGCGAGCCCGGTCGCCCATATCTGGTTCCTGAAATCGTTGCCGTCCCGGATCGGGCTGCTTCTGGATATGACCCTGCGCGATATCGAGCGAGTGCTCTATTTCGAGGCCTTCGTCGTGGTCGATCCCGGGATGACCCAACTCGAGCGCGGCCAGCTGCTGACCGACGAGCAATACCTGGAGGCCATCGAGGAGAACGGGGACGAGTTCGACGCACGCATGGGCGCCGAGGCGGTCTACGGGTTGCTCAAGTCCCTGGATCTGCGCACGGAGGCCGTCCGGCTGCACGACGAGATCGTGAGCACGGCGTCGGACGCGAAGCTCAAGCGCTTCTCCAAGCGCCTCAAGCTGATCGAGTCGTTCCTGGACTCCGGCAATCGCCCGGAGTGGATGATCCTCACCGTTCTCCCGGTACTGCCGCCCGACCTGCGCCCGCTCGTGCCGCTCGACGGCGGCCGGTTCGCGACCTCGGATCTGAATGATCTGTATCGGCGGGTCATCAACCGTAACAATCGTCTCAAGCGTCTGCTCGAGCTGAACGCGCCCGACATCATCGTTCGCAACGAGAAGCGCATGTTGCAGGAATCGGTGGATGCCCTCCTGGACAACGGGCGTCGCGGCCGGGCGATCACCGGGACCAACAAGCGCCCCCTTAAATCACTTGCGGACATGATCAAGGGCAAGCAGGGGCGCTTCCGTCAGAACCTGCTGGGCAAGCGCGTCGACTATTCCGGGCGCTCGGTGATCGTGGTGGGTCCCACCCTGCGTCTGCATCAGTGCGGACTGCCCAAGAAGATGGCGCTGGAGTTGTTCAAGCCTTTCATTTTCGGGAAGCTCCAGCTCCGCGGTCTGGCCACGACCATCAAGGCCGCGAAGAAGATGGTGGAGCGCGAGGTCGCCGAGGTCTGGGACATCCTCGAGGGAGTGATCCGTGAACATCCGGTGATGCTGAACCGGGCGCCGACGTTGCACCGTCTCGGTATCCAGGCCTTCGAGCCGGTGCTGATCGAGGGCAAGGCGATCCAGCTGCATCCCCTCGTGTGCGCGGCGTTCAATGCCGACTTCGACGGCGATCAGATGGCGGTTCATGTGCCGCTGTCGCTGGAGGCGCAAATCGAGGCGCGGGTGTTGATGATGTCCACCAACAACATCCTGTCGCCGGCGAACGGCGAGCCCATCATCGTTCCTTCCCAGGACGTGGTGCTCGGCTTGTATTACATGACCCGTGAGGCCGTCAACGCCCCCGGCGAGGGCATGATGTTCTCCGATGTGGCCGAGGTGCATCGCGCCTACGAAAGCCGTGTGGCCGCTCTGCACGCGAAGGTCAAGGTGCGGATCCGCGAAGTCGTGAAGGGGGAGGATGGAGATCGTCGCGAAGTGCGCCGGATCGTGGATACCACCGTGGGCCGCGCCCTGCTCTCGGAGGTCCTTCCCGAGGGGATGTCCTTCGATCTGATCAACCAGGACATGAACAAGAAGGCGATCTCCCGTCTCATCAATTTCGCCTACCGCGATGTCGGTCTGAAAGAGACGGTCATATTCGCCGATCAGCTTATGTATACGGGGTTCTACTACGCGACCCGATCGGGTGCGTCGTTCGGGGTGGAGGATATGGTGGTCCCGGAGCAGAAACTCGAAATCCTGGCTCGGGCCGAATCCCAGGTCAAGGACATCGAGGCCCAGTATGCGTCCGGGCTGGTGACCAACGGCGAGCGTTACAACAAGGTTGTGGACATCTGGTCGCATACCAACGATGTGGTCGCCAGGGCGATGATGGATAAGCTGGGTTCCGATGAGGTGAAAGACTCCCGGGGGAACATGGTCAAGCAGAAGTCGTTCAATCCGATCTTCATGATGGCGGACTCCGGGGCGCGCGGCAGCACCCAGCAGATTCGCCAGCTCGCCGGCATGCGCGGTTTGATGGCCAAGCCGGACGGGTCGATCATCGAGACGCCGATCACGGCCAATTTCCGGGAAGGGCTGGACGTATTGCAGTATTTCATCTCCACCCACGGCGCACGCAAGGGCCTCGCGGATACCGCGCTCAAGACGGCGAACTCGGGTTATCTCACCCGTCGGTTGGTCGACGTTGCGCAGGACCTGGTGGTGACGGAATTCGATTGCGGCACTACCGAGAGTCTGTTGATGGCGCCTTTGGTGGAGGGCGGTGACGTAGTGGAGCCGCTCCGCGATCGGGTCCTCGGACGCACCGTGACGTGCGAAGTCACCAAGCCGGGCACCGACGAGGTGCTCATCCCGGTCGGCACGCTGCTCGACGAGCACTGGGTGGCGCAACTCGATCAGTTGGGTATCGACCGGGTCATGGTCCGCTCGCCCATCTCCTGCGCGACCCGCCATGGGGTCTGCGCGGCCTGTTATGGTCGCGATCTGGCGCGCGGGCATCGGGTAAACCTCGGTGAGGCGGTGGGGGTCATTGCCGCCCAGAGTATCGGTGAGCCGGGTACCCAGCTTACGATGCGGACCTTCCACATCGGGGGTGCCGCGTCCCGGACGGTTGCGATCAACAGCGTGGAGATCAAGTCCAAGGGGACGGTGAAGCTGCGCAACATCAAGCTGGTCAAGCACAAGAAGACCGGCAACTATGTGGCCGTCTCCCGTTCGGGCGAACTGGCGGTCATGGACGAGATGGGACGCGAACGCGAGCGCTACAAGGTGCCTTACGGTGCGGTCCTCACCGTGGAGGACGGCGAGGCCGTGGAACAGGGCCAGGTCGTGGCGAATTGGGACCCGCACACGCATCCGGTGGTGACCGAAGTGGCCGGACGGTTGCGCTACTCGGACTTCATCGAGGGGGTTACCGTGTTGCTTCAGGCCGACGAGATGACCGGCCTGAGCTCCATGGTGATCATGGATCCCAAACAGCGGGGTGCGGTGGGCAAAGACCTGCGTCCGATGATCCGCCTGCTGGACGAGAACGGCGAGGATGTGTGTATCGCCGGCACGGACAAGCCGGCCCAGTACTATCTGCCGCCGGGGGCCATCGCCAGCGTCGATGACGGCGCCTGGGTGGGTGTCGGCGACGTCATCGCCCGTATCCCGCAGGAGTCGAGCAAGACCCGCGATATCACCGGAGGTCTTCCCAGGGTGGCCGACCTGTTCGAGGCCCGCAAGCCCAAGGAGCCGGCGATCCTCGCCGAGACCTCCGGGACCATGAGCTTCGGCAAGGATACCAAGGGGCGCCAGCGCCTGATCATCACCGACGCCGAAGGCACCCAGCACGAGGAACTGATTCCGAAGTGGCGTCACATCACCGTCTTCGAGGGCGAGCACGTGGAGAAGGGCGAGCCCATCGCCGACGGGGAGCACAACCCGCACGATATTCTGCGTCTGCTGGGTGTGACCGCGCTGGCGGCCTACCTCGTCAAGGAGATCCAGGACGTCTACCGCCTCCAGGGTGTGCGGATCAATGACAAGCATATCGAGATCGTGATCCGGCAGATGTTGCGCAAGGTGGAGGTGACCGACCCGGGCGAGAGCCGTTTCCTCAAGGGGGAGCGGGCCGAGCGCGCCGGGGTGTTGGAGGAGAACGAACGGCTGGAACGTGACGGCAAGGCGCTGGCGCGCTTCGACCCGATCCTGCTTGGAATCACCAAGGCGTCCTTGTCGACGGATTCATTCATCTCGGCGGCCTCCTTCCAGGAGACGACCCGGGTGCTGACCGAGGCGGCGGTCCGGGGACTGAGTGATCCGCTACGCGGGCTCAAGGAGAACGTGATCGTGGGCCGGCTCATTCCGGCGGGCACCGGGCAGGTCTACCATGCCGAGCGTCGCCGTCGGCGTGCGGGCGGCCTTGCGGGTCTCGGGCTGGAGACCTCCGAGGAGCCGCTCGACCCGGAGGCTGCATTCGTGAACCAGGCACCCGTGGAGCAGGCACCCGTGGAGCAGGCACCCGTGGAGCAGGCGGCCACGGACCAGGTGGCCACGGACCAGGTGGCCACGGATCAGGTGGCCACGGATCAGGTGGCCACGGATCAGGCATTGGACGCATCGGGGTCCTGATTGGACCCGACTGGCGGGACGACGCTTGACAGCGCAGGGCGGCGTCCTTAGAATCGCCTGTCTTCCGACAGGCCGGGTTTTTCCGGCCTGTCGTTTGTTTTCGGGCTCGGCCGGTTCCTTCGGCCGGCCTGGGGTAAGGGTCTACCGCGGTAGCGGGAAGACGACCGGCTTCGCGCAGAAAGCCTGGGCGAGGAGGGGTCGCTTGCTCTCGTTTTTCCGTGTCCGGGCCCGGATTACGGTCACCCGCAGAGTGGAGTCGGGGATGTCATGACGACGATCAACCAACTGGTGCGCAATGCGCGCACGCGCAAGCGGGAAAAGAGTAAGGTGCCGGCGCTGGAGGGCTCGCCCCAGAAGCGCGGCGTATGCACTCGCGTCTACACGACTACGCCGAAAAAGCCGAACTCCGCGCTTCGGAAGGTGGCCCGCGTACGCCTCACCAACGGCTACGAGGTCACCACTTACATCGGTGGCGAGGGACACAACCTTCAGGAGCACTCGCTGGTCCTGATCCGCGGCGGGCGCGTAAAGGATCTTCCCGGTGTGCGCTACCATGTGGTGCGCGGGAGCCTGGACACCGCCGGCGTGAACAATCGCAAGCAGGGTCGTTCCAAGTACGGTGTCAAGCGACCGAAGAGTTGAGTCGTGTCCCGGGCGTGCCCCGGTGGATCCGCAGGAGCCGAGTAGAAGCCAATGCCCAGACGAGGAATACTCCAGCAGCAGCCGATCCTGCCGGATCCGAAATACGGCAGTGAGACGCTGGCCAAGTTCATCAATATGATTATGTACAGCGGCAAAAAGGCCGCCGCCGAGCGCATCGTCTACGGTGCACTGGACCAGATCATCGCGAAGGGAAAGGGCGACCCGGTTCAGATCCTGGACCACGCACTGGACAACGTGCGACCCGTCGTGGAGGTCAAGTCCCGGCGCGTCGGCGGTGCGACCTACCAGGTGCCGGTCGAAGTGCGGCCGGTGCGCCGGGCGTCGCTTGCCATGCGCTGGCTCATCGATGCGGCCCGTCGCCGCGGCGAGAAATCCATGGTGGGACGCCTGGCCAACGAGTTGATGGATGCGGCCGAGAGCCGCGGTGCCGCGGTCAAGAAGCGCGAAGACACGCATCGCATGGCCGAGGCCAACAAGGCTTTCTCGCACTATCGGTGGTGAGACGACGCGGCTCGCCCGTTGTGCGGCGGCCTGGATAGAGTATGAGCATCAGGGTCGACAGAGAGATTCATGCGAACGGCGCCCGGACTGCGGTCCGTGCGGTCCGTCGCGCACACCCGGCGACGCCGGGTATGGTTCGCCGGTAGGCGGGTACGAGGTCCGGATCGTGGCACGCAAGACACCCATCGAGCGCTATCGTAACATCGGCATCGCCGCCCATATCGATGCCGGTAAGACTACGACGACCGAGCGCATCCTGTTCTATACGGGCATCTCCCACAAGATGGGCGAGGTTCATGATGGCGCGGCCGTCATGGACTGGATGGAGCAGGAGCAGGAGCGGGGCATCACGATCACCTCCGCGGCGACGACCTGCTATTGGCAGGGCATGGACAAGCAGTTTCCGCAGCACCGGATCAATATCATCGACACTCCGGGGCATGTCGACTTCACCATCGAGGTGGAGCGCTCCATGCGTGTGCTCGACGGGGTGGTGGCCGTATTTTGTGCGGTCGGCGGTGTGGAGCCGCAGTCCGAGACGGTGTGGCGGCAGGCGAACCGATACGGTGTGCCGCGCATGGCGTTCGTCAACAAGATGGACCGTATAGGGGCCGATTTCCTGCGCGTCGTGCAGCAGATACGCGAGCGGGTCGGGGCCAATGCGGTTCCCATTCAACTCCCCATCGGGGTCGAAGACGGATTCATCGGCGTGGTCGACTTGGTTGCAATGCGCGCGATCTATTGGGATGACGCGGCGCTGGGTGCCAGCTACGAGGCCCGCGAGATCCCCGCCGAGATGGTCGAGGCCTGCACCCAGTGGCGCGAGACCATGGTCGAGGCCGCGGCGGAGGCCAATGAGGAACTGATGGAGAAGTATATCGAGACCGGTGATCTCGATGCCAAGGAGATCGTGCGGGGTCTGCGTGCGCGCACTCTGACGAACGAGATCGTCCCGGTCCTGTGCGGCTCCGCATTCAAGAACAAGGGCGTGCAGGCGCTGCTGGATGCGGTCGTCGAACTGATGCCCTCGCCGTTGGACGTGCCTGCGATCAAGGGCCATATGGACGATGCCGAGGGTACCGTCACCGAGCGACGCCCGTCCGACGATGAACCCTTCTCGGCGCTCGCATTCAAGATCGCGACCGATCCGTTCGTCGGCAGCCTCACCTATATCCGTGTCTACTCGGGCGTGATCAATTCCGGTGACACCGTCTACAACTCCGTCAAGGGCAAGAAGGAGCGCATCGGACGCCTCCTCCATATGCATGCCAATCATCGGGAAGAGACCAAGGAAGTGCGCGCCGGCGACATTGCCGCGTGCGTCGGACTCAAGGACGTGACCACCGGTGACACCCTTTGCGATATCAATAAGGTCATCATCCTGGAGCGCATGGAGTTTCCCGAGCCGGTCATCTCCCAGGCGGTCGAGCCGAAGACCAAGGCCGATCAGGAGAAGATGGGGGTCGCGCTGCAGAAGCTGGCCCAGGAGGATCCCTCGTTCCGAGTGCACACCGACGAGGAATCCGGCCAGACCATCATCTCCGGCATGGGCGAGTTGCACCTGGAGATCCTCGTCGACCGCATGCGCCGTGAGTTCAAGGTCGAGGCCAATGTCGGCAAGCCGCAGGTGGCGTATCGCGAGACGATTCGCAAGAGCGTCGAGCAGGAAGGCAAGTTCGTGCGGCAGACGGGCGGCCGCGGTCAGTATGGTCATGTCTGGCTGCGGATCGAGCCCAGAGAGCCCGGCGAGGGCTACGAATTCAAGAACGCGATCGTCGGCGGGGTGGTGCCGCGGGAGTACATCGGCGCCGTCGACAAGGGTATCCAGGGACAGATGCAGAACGGGGTGGTCGCGGGCTATCCGGTGGTCGATGTCAAGGTGACGTTGTTCGACGGCTCCTATCACGAGGTCGACTCCTCGGAGATGGCGTTCAAGATCGCCGGCTCCATGGCGTTCAAGGACGGTGCCCGCAAGGCGAGCCCGGTACTGCTCGAGCCGATCATGAAAGTCGAGGTGGTGACCCCAGAGGAATACATGGGCGACGTCATGGGTGATCTGAACCGGCGTCGCGGTTTGGTGCAGGGTATGGAGGAGGCCCCGGCGGGCAAGATCATTCGTGCCGAGGTCCCGCTGGCGGAGATGTTCGGTTACGCGACCGATCTGCGCTCCGCGACCCAGGGCCGCGCCACCTACACGATGGAATTCTCGAAGTACGCCGAGGCGCCCGCGAATATCGCCGAACAGGTGGTCAAGAAGGCCTCCTGAGGCCCGTTTCCAGACAAAGCCGCGAATATCGCAAGTCTTTGAGTTTTTAGATAAGAGGTATACGACCGTGTCCAAGCAAAAGTACGAGCGTAAGAAGCCGCATGTAAACGTTGGGACGATTGGGCACGTAGACCACGGGAAGACGACGTTGACGGCGGCGTTGACGCGGGTGGCGTCGGAGAAGTTTGGGGGGGAGTTCAAGGCGTACGATGCGATTGACAACGCGCCGGAGGAGCGTGCGCGAGGGATCACGATTGCGACGGCGCACGTGGAGTACGAGTCGGAAGGGCGGCATTACGCGCACGTAGACTGTCCGGGGCATGCGGATTATGTGAAGAACATGATCACGGGTGCGGCGCAGATGGACGGGGCGATTTTGGTGGTATCGGCGGCGGACGGGCCGATGCCGCAGACGCGCGAGCACATTTTGCTGGCGCGCCAGGTAGGGGTTCCGCACATCGTGGTGTACATGAACAAGGCGGACATGGTGGACGATGCGGAGCTGCTGGAGCTGGTGGAGATGGAGGTGCGGGATCTTCTGAACCAGTACCAGTTTCCCGGCGAGGAGACGCCGATCATAGTGGGATCGGCGTTGAAGGCGCTGGAGGGGGATCAGAGCGAGATTGGGGTGCCGTCGATCTGGAAGTTGCTGGAGGCGATGGACACGCACATTCCGGTACCGGAGCGTCCGGTGGAGCAGCCGTTTTTGATGCCGATCGAGGATGTATTTTCGATCTCGGGGCGAGGGACGGTGGTGACGGGGCGGATTGAGCGCGGGAAGGTGAAGGTAGGGGAGGAGGTGGAGATTGTGGGATTGCGCCCGACCGTGAAGACGACGGTGACGGGGGTGGAGATGTTTCGCAAGCTGCTTGATGAGGGGCAGGCGGGAGACAATGTCGGGGTATTGTTGCGCGGGACGAAGCGGGACGATGTAGAGCGTGGGCAGGTTTTGTGCAAGCCCGGGTCGATCACGCCGCACACGAAGTTTGAGGCGGAGGTGTATGTGCTGGCGAAGGAGGAAGGGGGTCGGCACACGCCGTTTTTCACTGGATATCGGCCGCAGTTTTATTTTCGCACGACGGACGTGACGGGGGCGGTGGATCTTCCGGAGGGAGTGGAGATGGTGATGCCCGGGGACAACATCAAGGTGGTGGTGTCGCTGATTGCGCCGATTGCGATGGAGGAAGGGGTGAGGTTTGCGATCCGCGAGGGCGGTCGCACGGTGGGGGCCGGCGTGGTCTCCAAGGTCATCGAGTGAGGGCGCAGCCGAACGCGCCGGTGGTCCCACTTTTCGCAACCAAGGCTCAATGACAATGTCGACCAACCAGAGAATTCGGATTCGACTCAAATCCTTCGATCATCGCCTTATCGATCAGTCGGCGCGGGAGATCGTCGAGACCGCGCGACGGACCGGCGCCCGGGTGTGCGGACCGATCCCGTTGCCGACCAAGAAAGAACGCTGGACCCTGTTGATTTCTCCGCACAAGGACAAGGATGCACGGGATCAGTATGAGATTCGCACGCACAAGCGGCTGCTCGACATCGTCGAACCCACGGACAAGACCGTGGATGCCTTGATGAAGCTCGATCTGGCCGCAGGCGTGGATGTGCAGATCAAGCTGAACTAGAGTACGGGCGGCGGAGGCGGGACCGTCCCGCTCCGCGGCACCCGGATGGATCAAGAGGTTCAAGATGACAATCGGTTTGGTAGGGCGCAAGGCCGGCATGACCCGGATCTTCTCCGAAGACGGGGTCTCGGTGCCGGTGACCGTCATCGAGGTGGAGCCGAACTGCGTCACCCAGGTCAAGACCGTGGAAACCGACGGTTACCGCGCGGTGCAGGTGACCACCGGGGGGCGTCGCCCGATTCGGGTGCGTAAGCCCGCGGCGGGTCATTTCGCGAAGGCCGGCGTCGAGGCCGGTCGCGGAGTGTGGGAATTCCGGCTGGAGGAGACCGAAGGGCGGGAACTCGCGCTCGGGGCGGAACTGCGCGTGGATCTGTTCAGCGCGGGCCAGAAAGTGGACGTCGCCGGTACGACGATCGGCAAGGGCTTCGCCGGGACCGTGAAACGGCATCACTTCGCCATCAAGGACATGACACACGGCAACTCGCTGTCCCACCGCACGCCCGGATCGATCGGCCAGCGCCAGACACCGGGGCGGGTATTCAAGGGCAAACGGATGTCGGGGCATCTCGGTAACGTGCGCCGCTCCATTCAGAACCTGGAGGTCGTCCGCGTCGACGCCGAGCGCAATCTGCTGCTGGTCAAGGGGGCGGTACCGGGTGCCCGCGGAGGCGATGTCATCGTGCGTCCGGCCGTGCGCCGGCGCGGGGAGGAGAGTTCGTGATGGATCTCGCGCTACAGGGTTCCGGGGAGGGGGCGAAGGTGGCCGTCTCCGAACGCGCCTTCGGCGCCGCGTTCAACGAGGACCTCGTCCACCAGGTCGTGGTCGCCTATCTGGCGGGCGCGCGCTCGGGGACCCGAGCGCAGAAATCGCGTTCCGACGTCCGCGGGGGCGGAGCCAAGCCATGGCGGCAGAAGGGCACGGGTCGCGCCCGGGCGGGTACCAGCCGCAGTCCCTTGTGGCGCGGCGGTGGGGTGACGTTTGCCGCGACGCCGCGCGATCATAGCCAGAAGGTCAATCGCAAGATGTACCGCAGTGCGCTGCGCTCCATCCTGTCCGAGTTGGTGCGCCAGGATCGGCTGCTGGTCGTGGAGGACCTTTCAATGGCCGTACCCAAGACCCGGGAGCTGCGTGCGCGCCTCGACGGGTTGGGAGTGGGGCGGGGCGTGTTGATCGTGTCCGAGGAAGTCGACGAGAATCTCTACCTGTCGGCGCGGAATCTGCCCGGTGTCGCGGTACGCGACGCCGCCGGGATCGATCCTGTGGCCCTGGTCGGTGCCGATAAGGTTCTCTGTACGGTGGGTGTGATCAAGCGATTCGAGGAGCGGTTGGCATGAACGAGGCCCGCCTGATGAAGGTCCTGCTCGGTCCGGTCGTCTCCGAGAAGGGCAGCCGGATCTCCGATCGGCACCGCCAGTTCATCTTCAAGGTGATGGGGGATGCGAGCAAGCCGGAGATCCGCCGGGCCGTCGAGCTTATGTTCCGGGTGAAGGTGCAGGGCGTGCAGGTGGCCAACATGCGCGGGAAGATGAAGCGGTTCGGGCAGATGCTCGGGAAACGCACGAACTGGAAAAAGGCCTACGTGACGTTGGAGCCGGGGCAGGACATCAACTTTACGGACGCCGGGTAGGGCGGACGCCGCCGTACGCGTCGAGGGGATCGAGATGGCCGTCGTAAAAGTGAAACCGACTTCGCCGGGGCGCCGCTTTGTTACCAAAGTGGTGGGTACCGACCTGTGGCGCGGCGAGCCGTACGCGCCCTTGCTGGCGAAGAAGACCAGGACCGGCGGGCGTAATAACCAGGGCCGTATCACGACGCGCCACCGCGGCGGCGGGCACAAGCAGCGCTATCGCGTGGTCGATTTCCGGCGCGGCAAGGACGGGGTCCCGGCACGCATCGAGCGACTGGAGTATGATCCCAACCGCAGCGCGCATATTGCGCTGGTACTCTATCGGGACGGTGAGCGCCGCTATATCGTTGCGCCCAAGGGCCTGAAGGCCGGCGCAGAGATCGTCTCGGGAGTGGATGCCCCCATCAAGGCCGGCAACTGCCTGCCGTTGCGCAACATCCCGCTGGGTACTCAGGTGCACTGCGTGGAACTGAAGCCGGGCAAGGGCGCTCAGATCGCGCGCAGCGCCGGGACCTCCGTGCAGATTGTGGCGCGCGAGGGCGATTACTGCACATTGCGCCTGCGTTCCGGCGAGATGCGCAAAGTTCGTGTAGACTGCCGCGCGACGATCGGCGAAGTGAGCAACGGCGAGCACAGCCTGCGTTCGCTCGGCAAGGCCGGCGCCCAGCGCTGGCGGGGTGTGCGACCCACCGTGCGCGGGGTGGCGATGAACCCCGTGGATCATCCGCACGGAGGCGGCGAGGGTCGCACCTCGGGCGGGCGTCATCCGGTGTCTCCGTGGGGGATGCCGACCAAGGGATACAAGACACGCTACAACAAGCGCACGGACAATATGATCGTCCGCAGGCGCAAGTAGCTCAGGCAAGCCGAGATCAAGACGGAGGACGGGACCAGTGCCGCGTTCGGTTAAGAAAGGACCATTCGTGGACCTCCACCTTTTGCAGAAGGTGGAGGCGGCCCGCGCCGTGGGCAGCAGGCGCCCGATCAAGACGTGGTCCAGGCGCTCGATGGTGCTGCCCGACATGGTGGGTTTGACGATCGCCGTGCACAACGGACGTCAGCATGTGCCGATCCTGGTCAACGAGAACATGGTGGGGCACAAACTGGGGGAGTTTGCGGTAACCCGCACCTTCAAGAGTCATTCCGGTAACCGCAAGACGAAGTAACGGGCCAAGACCATGCGAGTGGATGCCAGATTACGATACGCGCGGATCTCCGCGCAGAAGTGCCGGCTTGTCGCCGACCAGATCCGCGGGTTGCCCGTGGATCGGGCGCTGAACACGCTTACGTTCAGCCCGAAGAAGGCCGCGCGGGTCATACGCAAGGTCCTGGAGTCGGCGATCGCCAACGCCGAGCATAACGAAGGCGCGGACGTCGATGAACTCAAGGTCGCCGCCGTCTACGTGAACGAGGGACCGACCTCCAAGCGCTGGCAGGCGCGCGCGAAGGGGCGGGCGACCGAGATTTTCAAGCGGACCAGTCATATCACGGTGACGGTCGGCGACAACTGATCGCCGCCGTGGCAACGGGCGGTCGCGGAATCGCCCACCACCTGGAGACAAGGCACCTAACGATGGGTCAAAAAGTACATCCAATCGGGTTTCGGCTCGGGATCGTGAAGGGTTGGACGTCCCGGTGGTATTCGAATTCCCGGGACTTTGCGGAGACCCTCAATGCGGATCTGCGTGTACGCGACTTTCTGAAGAAGAAGCTCGCGCATGCCTCCGTGAGCCAGATCCAGATCGACCGGCCGGCCCGCAACGCCTTTATCACCATCCACACGGCGCGGCCGGGGATCGTGATCGGGAAGAAAGGCGAGGATATCGAAGCGTTGCGCAAGGAGTTGGTGCGCATGATGGGTATCCCCGTGAACGTCAACGTCGAGGAGATTCGCAAGCCCGAACTCGACGCACAACTGGTCGCGGAAAGCGTCGCCCAGCAGTTGGAACGTCGCATCATGTTCCGTCGGGCCATGCGCCGGGCGGTGACCAACACCATGAGGCTTGGTGCGCAGGGGATCCGCATCAACGTCGCCGGGCGCCTGAACGGCGCGGAGATCGCGCGTAGCGAGTGGTACCGCGAGGGTCGTGTCCCGCTGCACACGTTGCGCGCGGACATCGACTACGGGTTTGCGGAGGCGCGCACGACCTACGGTGTGATCGGTGTGAAGGTCTGGGTGTTCAAGGGCGAGGTCCTCGATTGCGGTGGGCAGGGCGAGGGGGCCGCGCCGGATAAGGCGGCGGCCAACTGAGGCAGATCGGAGTTCGGCGAGATGTTGCAACCGAAGCGAACCAAGTTCCGCAAGCAAAGCAAGGGCCGCAACCGTGGACTCGCAACCACGGGCAACCGGGTCAGCTTTGGCGAATACGGGCTGAAGGCGACGAGCCGCGGCCGGATTACGGCGCGCCAGATCGAGGCGGCGCGGCGGGCGATTACGCGCTACGTCAGGCGCGGGGGCAAGCTCTGGATCCGGATTTTCCCGGATCTTCCGGTGAGCAAGAAGCCCCTGGAGGTGCGCATGGGCAACGGCAAGGGCAGCGTCGAGTATTGGGTGTCCAGAATCCAGCCGGGCCGCATGCTCTACGAAATGGAGGGCGTCACCGAGGACATCGCGCGCGAGGCGTTCCGCTTGGCGGCGGCCAAGCTTCCGGTTCAGACGACCTTCGTGGTCCGGACGGTGCTGTGATGACAAAGGCGAGCGGACTTCGAGGCAAGAGCGAGCAGGATCTCAGGACGGAGCTCCTCGGGCTGTTGCGCGAGCAGTTCAACCTGCGTATGCAGAAGGGCACCGGCCAGCTCTCCAAGCCGGACCGGGTGTGCACGGTACGCCGCGACATCGCGAGGATTCATACGGTGCTGAATGAGATGGCAACGACGGGTAAGCGGGCATGACCGAGGCGGCGAAGGCATCCCGGGCCCTGACGGGGCGGGTAAAGAGCAGCAAGATGGACAAGACCATCACCGTGGTCGTGGACCGCGTGGTCCGGCATCCCATGTATGGAAAATACATGCGGTTGTCCACGCGCCTGCATGCACACGACGAGAACAACGAGTGCAAGGAAGGCGACATCGTGATGATCGAGCAGTCCCGGCCGCTGTCGAAGACCAAGTCGTGGCGACTGGTCAGGGTATTGACGCGGGCGGAATGAGGCAAGTTCCGGCGCGGATGCGACGGACGGAATTCAACAGGCGATTTGGTGCGCGACGATGATTCAGATGCAGACTATCCTCAACGTGGCGGACAACAGCGGCGCGCGCCAGGTCATGTGCATCAAGGTCCTCGGGGGCTCGAAACGGCGCTACGCGCGCATTGGTGACGTCATCAAGGTGAGCGTAAAGGATGCCATCCCCCGCGGGAAGGTCAAGAAGGGCGAGGTCTACAGCGCCGTGGTGGTGCGTACCCGGAAAGGGGTCCGGCGGCCCGACGGCTCGCTGATCCGCTTCGACACCAATGCCGCGGTGTTGCTGAACAATCAGCTGCAGCCGATCGGGACGCGCATCTTCGGGCCGGTGACGAGGGAACTTCGCACCGAGCGGTTCATGAAGATCATCTCGCTGGCACCAGAAGTGCTGTAGCCGGGGGTATAGGGTCATGCGCAGGATTCGAAAGGGCGATGAGGTCATCGTGATCGCCGGCAAGAGCAAGGGTCGACGCGGTGCGGTCCTGCGGGTGCTGCCCGAGGGGCGCGTCGTGGTCGAGAACATCAATATCGTGAAGAAGCACCAGAAGCCGAATCCGCAGAGCGGGGTCACCGGCGGGATCATCGAGAAGGAGGCGGCACTCGATATCTCGAACGTTATGGTCTTCAATCCGATCACCAAAAAGGGTGATCGGGTCGGGTATCGCGTGCTCGAGGACGGGCGTAAGGTGCGCTACTTCAGGTCCAACGGCGAAGTCGTGGACTTGTAACGGTCGATGGATGCCATGAGCAGATTGCAAGAACACTATCGGGATACGGTCGTCGGCCGGCTTCAGGAACGCTTCGGCTACGGGAACGTCATGCAGGTTCCGCGGATCGTGAAGGTCACGCTGAACATGGGTGTCGGCGAGGCGGTGAGCGATCGCAAGCTGGTGGAGAACGCGAGCGCCGATCTCGCCCTGATCGCCGGGCAGAAGCCCGTGGTCACCCATGCGCGCAAGTCGATTGCCGGGTTCAAGGTCCGCGAGGGCTGGCCGATCGGCGTGAAGGTGACGTTGCGGCGCGGACAGATGTACGAGTTCATCGACCGGCTGATCAACATCGCGATCCCCCGGATACGGGACTTTCGCGGGTTCAGTGCGAAGGCCTTCGACGGGCGCGGAAACTACAGCATGGGTGTCCGGGAACAGATCATTTTCCCGGAGGTTCAATATGAGAAGATCAATGTGCTGCGTGGGTTGGATATCACGATCACCACGACGGCGCGGACGGACGAAGAGGGACGTGCGCTGTTGGCGGCGTTCCATTTTCCGTTTCGGAACTGAGGGTCCTGGCAGATGGCGAAGACGTCGGTTGTAGAGCGGGCGGCGAGACGGGTGCGCACGGTGCGCCGGTATGCGGTGCGGCGCGCGGAGTTGAAGGGCATCCTGAGAGATCCGGGCGTGAGCCAGGAGGAGAAGGATTCCGCCCGTATCCGGTTGCAGAAGTTGCCGAGGAACGCGAGCCCGGTGCGGCTGCGGAATCGGTGCTCGCTAACGGGCCGCCCGCACGGTTACTACCGGAAGTTCGGGCTGGGCAGGAACAAGTTGCGCGAGGCCGCGATGCGCGGCGATATCCCGGGGCTGGTAAAGTCGAGTTGGTAGGCCGGCCCAAAGGCATCAGGATCGATATCCCGTTTCAGGCAGGTGTGAACCCATGACAATGACCGATCCCATAGCGGACATGCTGACCCGAATCCGCAACGGCCAGGCGGCCGGGAAGAAGGATGTCCGCATGCCATCCTCCAAGGCCAAGATCGCGATCGCCGCGGTACTCAAGGAGGAGGGCTACATTACGGATTTCCAGGTGATGGAGTCGGAGGGCAAGCCGGCCCTGGTCGTAGTGCTCAAGTATCATCTGGGCCGGCCGGTGATCGAGAGGTTGGATCGGGTGAGCCGCCCCGGCCTGCGTATCTACAAGGGTAAAGACGACTTGCCGAAGGTGCGTGGCGGTCTTGGTGTGGCCATCGTCTCCACCTCCAGCGGGGTGATGAGCGATCGGGCGGCACGGGCCGCCGGCCATGGTGGCGAGTTGCTGTGTTTCGTGGCGTGACGCGGGGATAGTCCGATGTCGAGAGTCGGTGAACAGCCGGTGCCCCTGCCTTCCGGGGTGGAGGTCGCGGTGGACGGTCAGAGACTGTCCGTCAAGGGTCCTAAGGGTGCGCTGGAGATGATCGTCCATGACGCGGTCGGAGTTTCCCGCGAAGGCGAGGAGCTGCGTTTCACCGCCCGCAAAAAGGCCGACGGTGCCAACGCGTTGTCGGGCACGATGCGCGCCCTGGCCAACAACATGGTGACGGGGGTGAACCGCGGGTTCGAAAAGAGGCTCACCCTGGAGGGCGTCGGCTATCGCGCCCAGATGCAGGGCAAGGTGCTGAACCTGACGCTGGGATTCTCCCATCCGGTCAATTTTCCGATTCCGGACGGGGTGGCCGTCGATACACCGAGTCAGACTGAAATCGTGGTCCGCGGGATCGACAAGCAGCAGGTCGGTGCCGTGGCGGCCCAGATCCGGGCCTTCCGGCCGCCGGAGCCGTACAAGGGCAAGGGCGTGCGCTATGCGGGCGAGGTGGTCGTCCGCAAGGAAGGCAAGAAGAAGTGATCACATGGCGCCGTTGCGGCGCGGCAGGGTGACGATGGTTATGGACAAGAAGGCATCACGCCAGAGGCGGGCGCTGCGGGCGCGGATGAAACTGCGCGATCTGTACGTCTATCGGCTGTGCGTCCATCGGACGCCGCGCCACATCTACGCGCAGGTGATCAGCCCGGATGGCGGGCGCGTGATCGTCAGCGCTTCCACCCTGGAGAAGGACATCCGCGGGGCCCTGGATGGGACCGGGAACGTGGCGGCGGCCGGGGCGGTCGGCAAGGCAATCGCGGAAAAGGCAAAGGCCGCCGGGGTTACGCGCGTCGGATTCGACCGCGCCGGATTCCGCTATCACGGGCGCGTCAAGGCGCTGGCGGAGGCCGCGCGCGAAGGCGGCCTGGAATTTTGAGCCGGCGCGTGCGCCGGACCTGAAGATACAAGACAGAAGGGCGATCCGAAATGGCGATTCCCGGCAATTCAAGCGGCGACGACCTGCTCGAAAAACTCATCGTGGTGAACCGCGTGGCGAAAGTCGTCAAGGGCGGTCGTCAATTCGGTTTCTCGGCGCTTAGTGTGGTGGGCGACGGCAAGGGCCGGGTCGGTTTCGGCCACGGCAAGGCGCGTGAGGTGCCCATGGCGATCCAGAAGGCCATGGAGGGCGCGCGCAAGAACCTGTGCAGTGTCCCCCTGAACGGGAACACGCTGCACTACGTGGTGAACGCACACCACGGCGCGGCGCGCGTCCATATGCAGCCCGCCTCGGAGGGGACCGGGATCATCGCCGGTGGCGCCATGCGCGCGGTCCTCGAGGTGCTGGGCGTACGCGACGTGCTCGCCAAGAGCTATGGATCACGCAATCCGTTCAACGTCGTGCGCGCGACCATCAGGGGGCTGGAGCAGATGACTTCCCCGGAAGACATCGCCTCCAAGCGCGGCAAGACGGTCGGGGAGATCCGGAGCTAGTCATGGACAAGAAACAGATCAGGCTCACGCTGCTGCGCAGCGCATACGGGCGGGTCCCGGGTCACCGAGAATGCGTCCGCGGGCTGGGCCTGCGTCGTATGCACCATACCGTGATGGTGCAGGACACCCCCGAGAACCGGGGCATGGTGGCCAAGGTTGCGTATCTGCTCAAGGTCGAGGAGGTCTGATCATGCGTCTGAACAGCCTCAAACCGGCACCGGGAAGCCGAAAGGCCGCCAAACGGGTCGGACGTGGGATCGGCTCGGGACTGGGCAAGACCGCGGGTCGCGGGCATAAGGGGCAGAAGGCCCGTTCCGGCGGCTCCCACAAGGTGGGCTTCGAGGGTGGGCAGATGCCGTTGCAGCGGCGCCTGCCCAAGGTCGGCTTCGCCTCGCGCAAGGCGCTGCGCGTCGCGGAAGTCCGGCTCCACGAACTGGCCAAGGCGGGTACCGGGGTGATCGATCTCGATGCGCTCAAGGCCGCCAACGTGGTCCGGCACAACGTACTGCATGCCAAGGTGATCGCCAGCGGAGAGTTGGCCGGGGCGGTAACCGTACGCGGCCTCGGCGTCACCAAGGGCGCGCGTGCCGCAATCGAAGCCGCGGGCGGCCGGGTCGAGGACTAGTGGCCGGTACCGGCTCCATCGGCGGCGCGATCGGCAGCATTACGCGCCTCACGGAGCTGCGTCAGCGGCTGCTGTTCGTGCTGGGCGCGCTGGTCGTGTTCCGGGTGGGTTCCTTCATCCCGGTCCCGGGTATCGACCCGACGGCGCTGGCGCACCTCTTCCAGCAGCAGAAGGGCACCATCCTGGACATGTTCAACATGTTCTCGGGTGGGGCCCTTGAGCGGCTGAGCCTCTTCGCGCTGGGGGTGATGCCGTACATTTCGGCCTCGATCATCCTGCAGTTGATGACCTCCGTCGTGCCGAGCCTCGAGCAGTTGAAGAAGGAAGGCGAATCGGGCCGGCGGAAGATCACGCAGTACACACGCTACGGCACGGTGCTGCTGGCGCTGTTCCAATCGGTGGGTGCGGCCATTGCACTTCAGAATCAAGGCGTCGCGGTGGCGCCGGGGCCCTCTTTCATCATCACCGCAGCGGTGACGCTGGTGTGTGGAACCATGTTCCTGATGTGGCTCGGCGAGCAGATGACCGAGCGCGGGATCGGCAACGGCATCTCCATGATCATCTTCGCCGGCATCGTGGCCGGACTGCCGTCGGCGATCGGCGGGACGTTGGAATTGGTACGTACGGGCGAGATGAACGTCTTCAACGTCCTGTTGCTGTTCGGGCTGGCGATCGTGGTGACGGCCTTTGTGGTCTTCGTCGAGCGCGGCCAGCGTCGCATCCCGGTCAACTACGCCCGGCGCCAGCAGGGGCGCAAGCTCTATGCCGCGCAGAGCAGCCATCTCCCACTGAAATTGAACATGTCCGGGGTTATCCCACCCATTTTCGCCTCCAGCCTGATCCTCTTTCCGGCGACGCTGGGGGGGTGGTTCGGCCATGCCAAGGGAATGTCCTGGCTGCAGAATTTCACCTCGTTGCTGACCCCGGGGCAGCCGATCTACGTGGCCATCTATTCGGCGTTGATCGTGTTCTTCGCGTTCTTCTATACGGCCCTGGTCTTCAATTCGAAGGAAACGGCCGACAACCTCAAGAAATCCGGTGCTTTCATCCCGGGAATCCGCCCCGGTGATCAGACCGCCCGCTACATCGACGCCGTGCTTACGCGGTTGACCCTGGCCGGCGCGGTTTACCTCACCGTGGTCTGCCTGTTGCCGGAATTCATGATTCTGTATTGGAACGTGCCGTTCTACTTCGGCGGCACGTCCCTGTTGATCATCGTCGTGGTGGTGATGGATTTCATGGCCCAGTTGCAGGCGCACCTGATGTCCCACCAATATGAGAGTTTGCTGAAGAAATCCAACCTCAAGGGCCGCGGCAGGGCCGGCGCCCTGCGCTGAGTCCGGTGTCGGCCGGAGGTCGGAAGACGGGAGAGAATGATGAAGGTACGAGCGTCGGTCAAAAAGCTGTGTCGAAACTGCAAGATCATCCGCCGCCGGGGTGCGGTGCGGGTGATCTGCGTGAACGCCCGGCACAAGCAGCGTCAGGGTTAGGTCGCCGATTGATTTTATCGTCGGCCGGAGATATCATTAACAGTTCGCGATTTTCTGGCGGATTGATTTTACGGGGAAGCTAAAGGGTATGGCCCGAATCGCAGGCGTCAACATTCCGATCCAGAAGCACGCGGTCATCGCGCTCACGTCGATCTACGGCATAGGGCGGCATCTTGCCCGCGAGGTTTGCGGCGTGGTCGGGATCCCTCCGGAGCGCAAGATCAAGGATCTCACCGAGGGCGAGTTGGACGCCCTGCGTGCGGAGATCGGCAAGTATCGGATCGAGGGCGACCTGCGGCGCGAGGTCTCCATGAACATCAAGCGTTTGATGGACCTGGGCTGTTACCGCGGCCTGCGCCATCGGCGTGCACTCCCGGTGCGGGGACAGCGCAGCCGGACCAATGCCCGTACCCGCAAGGGACCGCGACGCCCGATCCGGAAGTAGGTCGTTCGGCGCAGAGAGAGCGGTCTCCGGAAAGGGGCGAAATCAGGCGCGCGCGCGAGCGCGGCATCGAGGAAATTACAAGGTATGGCGAAGGCGAGTGCGCGTACGCGCAAGAAGGTCAAGAGGAACGTCGTGGATGCGGTGGCTCACATCCACGCGTCGTTCAACAACACCATCATCACCATCAGCGATCGGCAGGGGAATACCCTGACTTGGGCCACTTCGGGCGGGTCGGGCTTTCGCGGCTCGCGTAAGAGCACGCCGTTCGCCGCCCAGGTCGCGGCGGGTCGCGCCGGGACCGTCGCGCAGGAATATGGCGTGAAGAACATCGAGGTTCGGGTCAAGGGTCCGGGGCCGGGCCGCGAATCCGCGGTTCGGGCGCTGCATTCGGCGGGCTTCCGGATCACCAGCATCAGTGACGTGACCCCGATCCCGCACAACGGGTGCCGTCCCCCCAAGAAGCGTCGCGTCTAGAGCGGAGAGTCGCCGTGGCCAGAAATATCGGACCGAGATGTCGCCAGTGTCGCCGGGAGGGCGTGAAGCTCTTCCTCAAGGGCGAGAAATGCTACATGAGCAAGTGCGCGATCGAGAAGCGCCCTTCCCCGCCGGGCCAGCGTCAGGCCCGCCGCCGCGCCAGGCTGTCGGACTACGCCACGCAGTTGCGTGAGAAGCAGAAGCTGCGGCGTACCTACGGTGTCCTGGAGCGCCAGTTTCATCGCTACTACGAGACCGCCGCCAAGCGTAAGGGCTCCACCGGTGAGAATCTCCTGCAGTTGCTCGAAGGGCGGTTGGACAACGTGGTCTACCGCATGGGCTTCGCCGCCTCCCGGACCGAGGCGCGTCAGGTGGTGCGCCACAACGCCGTTTTGGTGAACGGCGGGCGGGTGAACATCCCCTCCTACCAGGTGAAGCCGAAGGACGTAGTGTGCATCAATGAAAAGGCCCGCGCCCAGTTGCGGGTACAGGCGGCGCTCGATCTCGCCCAGCAGCGCGGATTCGCCGGCTGGATCGATGTCGATGTCAAGAAGATGGAAGGCGTGTTCAAGGTCCGGCCGGAACGAGGCGACCTGCCCGCCGACATCAACGAACATCTCGTCGTGGAGTTGTACTCCAAGTAAACGGACGCGAGGGGTTTTTCCAATGCAGGGCTCTGTAACCGAATTTCTGAAGCCGCGCCTGGTCGATGTCCAGGCCGTCAACGACCGCCGAGCCAAGGTGGTGCTGGAGCCGCTGGAGCGCGGCTTCGGCCATACCCTGGGCAACGCCCTGCGGCGCATCCTGCTTTCGTCGATGCCGGGCAGTGCGGTCTCCGAGGTCGAGATCGAGGGCGTCCTGCACGAGTACACCACCATCGAAGGTGTGCAGGAGGATGTGATCGAGGTTCTTCTCAACCTGAAGGGGCTTGCGATCCGCGTACACTCGCGGAGCGAGGCTACGCTCACCCTGAGGAAGAAGGGGCCCGGCATGGTGACCGGGGGCGACATCGAACTCGGTCACGACGTGGAAATCGTCAACCCGGACCACGTCCTCGCCCACCTGACCAAGGCCGGCGAGTTGAACATGACCCTGAAGGTGACCCGCGGGCGCGGTTACCATCCCGCGTTGCGGCGCGCGGTCGGGGAGGAGGAAGACCGTCCCATCGGGCGGCTGCAATTGGATGCATCGTACAGCCCGGTCCGGCGTGTCACCTACAGCGTCGAGAGCGCCCGCGTGGAGCAGCGTACCGACCTGGACAAGCTGGTGATCGAGATCGAGACCAACGGGACCATCGATCCCGAGGAAGCCATCCGCCGGGCCGCGACCATCCTGCAGGACCAGCTCTCGATCTTCGTCGATCTGGAGGGCAAGGAAGAGGCTCACCCGCAGAAGAGCGAGGCCGAGATCGATCCCATCCTGCTGCGCCCGGTCGATGACCTCGAATTGACGGTGCGCTCGGCCAACTGCTTGAAGGCCGAGGATATCTATTATATCGGGGACCTGATCCAGCAGACCGAGGTCGAGTTGCTCAAGACGCCGAACCTCGGCAGAAAGTCCCTCACGGAGATCAAGGACGTCTTGGCGACCCATGGCCTTTCCCTGGGCATGCGGTTGGAGAATTGGCCCCCGCCGGGTCTGAAGGACGGCGACGCGGATCGCGAGCAGGTCTCGGCTTAGTCGATCACCGTGGCGGGATGCCTTGGTGGAAACCCGGGGCGGGAAGGCCCTGACGGAAGGAAAGACAGATGCGACACCGCAATATCGGCCGGCAGTTAAGCCGCAACAGCAGCCACCGCAAGGCCATGCTGCGCAGTCAGGCCACGTCCCTGCTGCGCTACGAATTCATCCGCACCACGCTGCCGAAGGCGAAGGAGTTGCGCCGGGTCGTCGAGCCGCTGATCACCCGGGCGCGGCGGGACACGGTGGCCAACCGGCGCCTGGTCTTCGACCGGCTGCGGGATCGGGAGGTCGTGACCAAGCTGTTCTCCGATCTGGGTCCGCGTTACCAGGAGCGGCCCGGCGGTTACCTGCGGGTGCTCAAATGCGGGTTCCGCCCCGGCGACGGCGCCCCCATGGCCTATGTGGAACTCGTGGATCGGCCTGAACAGGCGGGCGCCGGGGGCGATTAGCCGCCGCGGGTGCCGGGGTACAGGGGATCCGACGCCGGGCGCAGTGCCCGGCGTCGGCGCTTTGGCGCCCGGCATTGACGCGCATCGGTGCCGTGCCCGGCCGTACTCCATGGCGGGGGCCGCATGATCGTGTTGTTCACCGACTTCGGGTTGGAAGGGCCTTATACCGGCCAGATGCAAGCGGTGCTCCACCGCGAAGCCCCCGGCGTGCCGGTGGTCGGCCTGTTCTCCGACCTCCCGCCGTTCGACCCTCGGGGGGCGGCCTACCTGCTTGCCGCCTATGCCGGGGAATTCCCGCTCGATACCGTGTTCCTGTGCGTCGTGGACCCCGGCGTCGGCGGCCCGCGTGCCGCCTCGGTCCTGCGTGCGGACGGGCGCTGGTACGTGGGTCCCGACAACGGGCTGTTGGCGATCGCGGCGCGCCGCGCCGGCCACCGGCGGTGGTGGAACGTGTCCTGGCGCCCGGCGCGGCTTTCCGCGTCCTTCCATGGCCGCGACCTGTTCGCGCCCGTGGCCGCCCGCCTGGCGCGGGGCGAGCCGCCGCCGGGGGAGGTCGCCGTCGCCGAGGAGCGGTTGCGCGCCGATTGGCCGGATGACCTCCCACGGGTGGTCTATGTGGACCGCTTCGGCAATGTGATGACCGGGCTGCGCGCCACGGGGATGGCCCCGGGGGCGATCGTCGAGATCCGCGGGCACCGCCTGCGCCATGCGCGCACCTTCTCCGACGTCCCGCGCGGGGAGGGTTTCTGGTACGAGAACGCCAACGGGCTCGTGGAACTCGCGGTGAACGCGGGCCGCGCGGATCAGGCGATGGGGATCGCTGTGGGCGATGCGGTCCGGGTGGCCGTGCCCGGGCGGGCGTGAGCGTTCCCTCCCGGGGCCATGCGCCGCAGAGCTGCGTCTTGGTCCGTGGGATTCGCAGCCATTTTACAATGCGGGTCCAAGTGCCGTCCCCGTAGCCCGTATGGAGCGTAGCGGAATCCGGGGATCGGCCTTCCATCGTGGCGCGATCCCGGATTCCGGTGCCCGATCGGCACTGCTGACCCGGTGCGCGGCAAGCCCCGCCGTTGAGGGCGGGGAAGGATAGCGCGGACGGCGTAGCCGTCCTGTGCCGTTTCCCGGAGTTTTCTGCTATGGTGAGTGTTTTAAGGGCGGGACACGCCCGGT
>BDTW01000030.1 GCA_002897735.1 bacterium BMS3Bbin13
TCGGCGCCGATCATGGTGGCCGCGCTCGCCTTGGCGGTCGTGCTCTGCACCGGTCTGCGGCGCGGCCGCTGGCGCACCAATCTTCTGGAATCCTGGCTCGTGTACGCCGCGGCCTGGGGCACCGTGCTCGCTCTGGCGGCGATCGTACGCGACGCACCGTTGGCACCCGCCGGCGTCGATCTGCTCTACGGGCTGCTGCTGTGGGGGACCTGGGCCGACTTGGCGCCGGCCCTGCGGCGCCGGCACGCGGCGGTGGGATCCGCGCGGATCGACGAGACGGTGGCCGGGTCGATCGCTCGTATCGCCTCCGAGTACCACGACGACATCGAGGCCGACGAGTGTTTCGGAACGCTGCTCGGCCACCTGCGCGAGGCGACTGAAAGCGGGTACGGGTTCATTGGAGAGGTCCTCGCGGACCGCCAGGGACGGCGTTGTTTCTCGTTGCGTGCGGTGACGACCGATCGCGGATACGCCGCCGACACGATGGAGGTGGACGATCCGCAGACCGCGGTGGGTTCCGTGTGCATCGCCGGCGAGGTGTTGATCCGCAATGCGCAGGGTCCGGACGGCCCCGAGCGCGGTCTGCCGCCGGGTCACCCCCGGATCGATTCCCTGATGGTGCTGCCCCTCTACGCCGGACGCACCCTGGTCGCGGTGGCGACGCTTGCCAACCGCCGCCACGGCTATTCGCCCGAGTGCCTCGAGCGCCTGCAACCCCTTGTACGGCTGTGCGGCACGATGATCCGCGCCTGGGCGGATGCCCGTGAACGACGCGCGGCGCAGGCCGCGGTGCACGGCAACTTGGCGGCCATGGAGGCGTCCATCGACGGCATGGCCATCGTCGGCGAAGACGGGCTCTTCACCTACGTCAACCGGGCGCACGCGGTGCTGCACGGCTTTCCGAACGGCGCGAAGCTGGTCGGCCGCTCCTGGCAGACGCTGTATGACGAGCGGGAACTGGAATGCTTCCGGCGTGAGATCATCCCGCAATTCATGAAGCACCGGCAGTGGCGCGGGGAGTGCGTCGGGCGGCGCGCGGACGGAGAAACCTTCCCTCAAGAGCTGTCCCTCACGGCCATGGCCGACGGGGGGGCGGTGTGCGTGGTGCGCGACATCACCGAACGCAAGCTTGCCGAAGGACGCATCCATCGTCTTGCACACTACGACGCGCTGACCGGTCTGCCCAACCGGCGGCTGCTCCACGAACGCCTCGGCCAGGCACTGTTGCAGGCGCGGCGGGCGGGACGCATCCTCGCGGTCCTGTTTCTGGATCTCGACCGTTTCAAATCGATCAACGATTCTCACGGCCACGAAACCGGCGATGCACTGCTCAAGGCAGTCGGTGCGCGCTTCAGCGAAGCGGTGCGCGGGAGCGACATCGTCGCGCGCATCGGGGGCGATGAGTTCGTCGTCGCCTTGACCAACCTGGGCCGCGAGCAGGACGTTGTGGTGGTGGCCGAGAAACTGCGCACCGGCCTGGACGCCCCGATCGCCGGGAACGGCGAGACGCTAAAGGTGTCGGTGAGCATCGGAATCAGCATGTGTCCGAACGACGGGACCAAGATCGACGTACTGATCCGCAAGGCCGACGATGCCATGTGCCAGGCCAAGGCGCGCGGACGTGACGGCTGCGCCTTCTACGGTCAAGCGGTCAATGCCCGTGTGAGCGAGCGCCTGCACCTGGAGAAGTCGCTGCGCCGCGCCATCGAGCACGGTGAATTCGTCTTGCAGTTCCAGCCCGTAACCGACTTGCCACGAGGGCGCGCGATCGGCGTGGAGGCGTTGCTGCGCTGGGAGCACCCGGACCTGGGTCTGGTCTTCCCGTCGAATTTCCTTCCGTTTGCCGAGAAATCGGGCCTGATCGTACCCATCGGGCAATGGGCTCTGGAAGAGGCCTGCAGGCGGGCACGGATCCTTGCCGAGCAGGGCCTGGGGCGCCTGCACGTCGCGCTTAACCTCTCGGCGCGTCATGGCGGAGAGCGTCGGCGAAGCCCTGCGGCGCACGGGCGCCGATCCGCACTGCCTCGTCGTCGAGGTGACGGAGGCGATCCTCACCGAACCGGTCGATCCCAACTTGGCGCACAATCTGCGCACCCTGCGCGAACTCGGTGTGCAGTTGAATCTCGACCATTACGGTACCGGCGCCGTCTCGCCGCCGCAGCTACACCGCTATGCACCGCAGAGCCTGAAGATCGATCGACCCTTCATCGGCCCGCTCTTGCGGGATCGGGACTGCGTGCGCGTCACCACGGCGATCATCGCCATGGCCCGGACCCTGGGTATCCGGGTCATCGCCGAAGGGGTGGAGACGGCCGAACAGCTCGCGCTGCTTCAGGAACAACGTTGTGACGGGGCGCAGGGCCACTATTTGAGCAAGGCCCTGTCCTGGGACGAATGCCTGGAATGGATCGACGGCCGGCGCGAGACGGCCACGGCATCGCGTGCGGGCTGATCGTCTCGCGGTCGGTGCGTGCTCGACGCACCCCCCTTTAGCACTCGCGCTAATGCCGGGGCACCCACTCCCGGTGATGGCGTCAACCCCGGCCGCGCTGTACCCAGTGGTTGCGGATGCAGCGTTCGGTTGACCGCCGCGCCCAGTAGCGCCGGATCCAGATCCAGTTGTCTCCACGGCGTATCCGGCAACTCCGGATTCGGATGACGCCCGGGGAGAGCGCGCATAGCGTTCCGCTATTGCGCAGCAACGATTTTCGTTTTATCATTTGCGAAGATATCGAAACAATCGATGCTTCAATGAACCCCTCCGCCAAAGCCATCGCCGGCCCCGTGTGCAAGATCACTTGCTTCGAGCAAAAAAAGGTCGCGCGGATCAAGGCTAAACTCGCCAAGGAAGAACATCTGCTGCCGAAGTTGGCTGATTTGTACAAGCTGCTGGGCAACACCACACGCCTGAAAATCCTGCTCGCGTTGGCGCAAGGTGAACTGTGCGTGTGCGACATTGCGCACGTGCTCGGACTCACCGTAGCGGCGACCTCGCACCAATTGAAGTTACTCCGCGATCAGGGATGGCTCGCCATGCGCAACGACGGAAAGATGGTCTATTACCGGCTGCACAGCGAAGGTCTGCTGAAGGTGCTCAAGGGCGACTTCTCTCTGTTGGCGAAGCGGCTGGCAGGTGCATGATTCGAAAAGCAATCGAGAAACTTCTGTCGACCGCCGCCATCCTCGGGATGTTGGCGGTTGTGCCCGGGTGTGCGAGCTATCACCCGCGACCGCTTTCAGCAAAGCAAAGCGCCGCCTCGTTCTCACATCGTTCACTGACCAACGCCGGGCTGCGAGCCTTCATGCAATCCCGGATCGGATATCCGATTACGCCGTGGCCGCCCAAGACCTGGACGCTAGATCGACTTACCCTGGCCGCGCTGCATTATCATCCGCAACTCTCGCTCGCCCGTTCCCAGTGGGCCATTGCACGTGCTAAAGCCGTTACGGCGGGCGCCTATCCCAATCCGACGCTCAAGCTCATGCCGTTCCCACAGTACATGAGCAATGCCGCCGCCGGTGTGTCGCCTTGGACGATCGGTCTGTCGGTGGACATTCCGATATTGACGGCCGGGAAGCGTTCATACCGCGTCGCCGAGGCGCTTGCCCGGGCCCGGGCGGCCCGATTCGATGTGGAGCAAGTCGCGTGGCGGATCAGGGTCAACCTGCGCAAGTCTCTGATCGAACTTTATGCCGCACGGCGGAAAGCGGAACTCTTAAATACCCGGTCCCAGGATGCCGCGGCATTGCTCGCGGCCCTGAGGCAACGGCTCGCGGCGGGACAAATCTCCCGGTTTCAGGTGGTGCAAGCGCGGCTCCAATGGACCAACGCCCAGTTGAGCCGCGCGGACGCAAAGACTGCCGAGATCCAGGCTCGCACGGCGCTCGCCGGCGCTCTCGGCGTGCCGCCCTCGGCGCTGCGCGGCGTACAGATCGATTTTCATACGTTGCAGGTCCTTCCGGCGCCGAAAACGATTCCGCGGATACGATTCGAGACCTATGCACTGACCCGGCGACCCGACATCCGCGCAGCGCTGATGCGCTATGCAGCGAGCGAGCAGGCGCTGCAGTTGGAGATCGCGCGCCAGTACCCCAATCTGCAAGTCGGACCGGGTTATCAGTGGGATCAGGGGGACAGAAGATGGGCGATCGGTCTATCGTTGCGCCTGCCGATCTTCAATCAAAACCAGGGGCCCATCGCGGAGGCGCGCGCCCAACGCGAAAGGGCGGCTGCCCGGTTTCGCGTACTGCAGGCACAGATCAGGACCCAACTCGACAGCGCATTGGTCGGCTACCGGGCGAGCTATCACGAGTTGGAACTCGCCCAACATCTGCTCAGCGCCGTTCGAGTGCGGCTCGCTTCGGCGCGTGCCACCTGTCGGGCCGGGGAAACGAGCCGCGTGGATCTGTTGCGCATCCGATTGGAGGCGCAGAGCGATCAACTGGCGGTCCTGAAGGCGCATATCCGGTCCGAACGGGCGCTGGCAATGCTGGAAGATGCCTTGGAGCATCCGCTGCATCAGCCAACGCCGGCATCGCGCGCCATCCAGAGGGTGGCATCGCCGCTGCATACCCCATCCAATGCACAGCCTGCGAAGACATCCTCGTCATGAAGCAATGGATCGGCCTCGCACTCGTCGTCCTCGCCGCCGGTTCCAGTGTGGTCTCATGGCCCACGGCCCATGCCGATGAGGAGGGCGAAGGACCGCCCATTGCGGCGCCGCAGCGTGTATTCGTACGCCACGGGGTCACCTACCTCAGGCTTTCCAAGCACATTCAAAAGGCGATCGGCCTTCAGATCGAGGCGCTAAAATTCACCCACTACCGGGCCCGCTTGCAGGCCTATGGTCAGGTGATCGATCTCAATGCCTTGCTTGATTCCTACCAACAACTCGTCAGCGCGCGGGCGAAGGCCGCCCAATCCAACGTGCAGCTCGATGCCGCGCGCGCCGAATACCGACGACTCGAAGGGCTATACCGACACCATCGCAACGCGTCGGAAAAGCAGGTCCAGACGGCAGGCGCCAACTGGTTGTCCGATCAGGCGGCGGCCACGGCCGCCGAGACTCGGCTGTCCTCGGTAACCGACCGCCTCGGAGCCCGGTGGGGCGCAACCATTGCCCGGTGGATGCGCAAGGACAGTCCCTCGTTCCGGTCGCTGACCGACGGCCGAAGTCGATTGCTCGAATTGACACTGCCTCTGGGAAAAGCGCCGGCTGCAGCACACCGCACTGCGTTGGTTCTGTTGGCCAACGGCACCACGGTTGCAGCCAGCCTCATTTCGCCGTCCCCGGTCGCCGAACCCGATCTACAGGGGCAGGCCTACTTTTTTCTGGCTACATCGGCTATCGGCCAACTGAACTACCGACTCCGAATCACCGGATTGATCCCTTATGGATCCAGACATAGCGGCGTGGTCGTTCCGGACTCGGCCGTCGTCTGGTCGCAGGGCAGCGCCTGGATTTATGTCGAGACCCGCAACGGACGCTTTGAGCGCAAGCCGATTCGTACCGACACGCCCGTACCCGAGGGGTGGTTCCAAACCGACGGTCTGAGCCCCGGCAGCCAAGTTGTCACCCAAGGTGCTGAAGTCCTGTTGTCGGTGCAGACCCTGGCCGGCGCGCCGAAAGGAAGAGCCGGCGGCGAAGACGCTGACGGGGACTGACCAATGCTCAGGTACATTGTCACCGCCTCGCTGCGGCATCGCTGGGTAGTGCTGGCTCTGGCCGGCATGTTGGTCATCTATGGTGGTTACCGCCTCGGCGCTGCGCAATACGATGTATTCCCCCAGTTCGCCCCGCCTCGGGTCGTGATCCAGACCGAGGCGCCGGGACTCGCACCCAGGCAAGTCGAGCAACTCATCACCACCCCCATAGAAAGTGCCGTGAGCGGTGTACCCGGTATCCAATCGTTGCGCTCCGGTTCGATTTTGGGCTTGTCGGTCATTACCGCGATCTTCGACCCGAACACCGATATTTATCGTGATCGCCAGGTGGTGGGGGAACGGATTTCCGCCGTCTCAGGCCAATTGCCGACCAGCGCCAAATCCCCGGTGATGACTCCCCTGATCTCGTCGACCGGCAAGGTGCTGGTCGTGGGGCTGACGTCCAAGATCCGCTCTCCGATGGACGTACATACGTTGGCCCAATGGACCGTGCGGCCCCGGCTGCTGGCGGTCAAAGGTGTGGCCAACGTGGTAGTCACCGGCGGTGAGGTGCGCCAGCTGCAAATTCAGTTGCACCCGAAAAAACTGGTGCAGTACGGGCTGTCCGTTGAAGACGTCACTTCCGCCGCGCGGCGAGCGACCGGTATACGCGGTACGGGGTTCATCGATACGCGCAATCAACGCATCGAACTGCAGACCCAAGGCCAGTCGCTCAGCCCGGCCGCCCTGGCCGACATTGTGCTGACCACTCGGCACGGGGTGCCCGTCACGCTTGGGGACGTTGCCCGCGTCCGGGCGGCACCCGCACCGCCCGTCGGAGCCGCGCTCATCAATGGCCGGCCCGGCGTCGAATTGAGCATTTTCGAGCAGTACGGCGCCAACACGGTGCAGGTTACGCAGCGCCTTGAGAAAGCACTACACGACCTGCAGCCCGTGCTCAAGGCCGCTCACATTCGGATGTGGCCCAATCTGTTCCGACCGGCGACGTTCGTCCATCGCTCCATCGACCATCTGCGCTCCACCTTGGCGATCAGCGGCTTCCTGGTCGTCACGGTGTTGTTCTTTTTCTTGTTCAACTGGCGTACGGCCCTCATTTCGCTGGCCGCGATCCCGCTGTCGCTGCTGACGGCGACCCTGGTGCTGGACCTGTTGAACTACACGCTGAACACCATGACTCTTGGGGGCTTAGCCATCGCCGTCGGCCTGCTCGTCGACGATGCAGTCATTACCGTCGAGAACATCTATCGCCGCCTGCGCGAAAACCAAGCCGCGCCCCGACCTCGTCCGGTGTTTCGCGTCATCCGCGACGCCACGTTAGAAGTGCGCAGCGCCGTCGTCTATGCCACATTCGCTATCGCCATGGTTTTTATTCCGGTGCTCACGCTGCCTGGCGTGGCCGGACGCCTCTTCGGGCCATTAGCCTACGCCTACATCGTGGCCACGTTGGCTTCGCTCGGGGTTGCGCTGACGGTAACGCCGGCACTGAGCTTTTGGCTATTGGCACGCGGCGAGCCCAAGTCACACGAACCGCCGCTGATTGGTTGGCTGAAGCCGCGCTACGGTCGTTTGCTTGGCCATATCGAACGACATTATCGCCTCGTGGCCGGAACCGTAGTGCTGGCCACGGTCGCCGGATTGGCCGTGACACCTTTCCTCGGTGCCCGCTTTATCCCCGAACTCAATGAGGGGCATTTCATCGTGCGCATGACCGAGGCCGCCGGCACATCGTTGGACCAAAGCGTGGCCCTCGGAAAAACCGTGGCACGCGCTCTGTTGCAGTTGCCCTATGTCCGCTCGGTCGCCCAGAAGATCGGTCGCGCACCGCAAGCCGAAGATGTCCTGGGGCCGAACTCCAGCGAATTCGACGTGGACCTCAAGCCGCTCACCGGAACCCAGTCACGGGTGGCCCGGCGTGCGATCGAAAATACCCTGGCCGACATTCCGGGTGCGAACTTTTCGCTCAAAACCTTTCTGTCTGCACGCATCGAAGAAACCGTCTCTGGCCAGATGGTCCCTGTCGTGATACACGTTTTCGGTAACCGCCTGGAGACGATGAACAGGAATGCCGAGGTCATCGTCCGGATATTGCGCCAAATGCCCGGGGCAGACGGTGTCCAACTGCAAGCGCAGCCTACCAGCCCGAAGATTATCGTGAAATTGCGACCTTCCGCTTTGAAGCGGTGGGGTTTTCATCCGCTGGACGTACTGGATACATTGCATACCCTCTATGCCGGAGATGTGGTAGGCCAAATCTATGATGCAGACCGTATCTTCGATGTTTCGGTTATCCTGCCACATAAGGATCGCTCCAGCGTGGCCGACGTGGGTAACCTGCTGCTCAAAAGTTCGAGCGGTGTCTACGTGGCGCTCAAACAGATTGCGCGCCTGCATATGGCCACCTCGCCCACAACTATCCTGCACGAAGGGGGGCGGCGCGTGGTCACAGTGACTGCAAACGTGCTGGGCCGCGACGTAGCGTCGTTCGTGGCACAAGCGAGACGGCGCATCGCACAGATCGTTCACCTGCCCGCCGGCAGCTACGTGGAGTATGCGGGTACCGCGCAAGCCCAGATGCAGTCCAGGCGACGCCTTCTCGTCAGCGCATCGATCGCGGCGATATTCATCGTTCTGCTGCTCTCTTTGGTGCTCGCTTGGCCGCGTAATCTTCTGCTGATCCTGGTCAATCTTCCCTTCGCTCTGGTCGGCGGTGTGCTGTCCGTATTGGCGTTTTTGGGGGGCACCCTGTCCATGGGCGGCATGGTTGGATTCGTGGCCGTTTTCGGCATCACCCTGCGTAACTCCATCATGCTCATCGCTCACAACGAACACCTGGTCCGTAAGGAGCATGTTGCATGGGGGCCGAAGACGGCCATCCGCGCCGCCCAGGAGCGGATGGCCCCGATTCTGATGACCGCATTAGTCACGGCGTTCGGCCTCTTGCCGCTCGGTCTCTCCAGCGAAGCGCCCGGCAACGCGATCGAGGGACCCATGGCCATCGTAATTCTGGGCGGCCTGGTGACCTCGACGGTGCTGAACTTGCTGGTTATGCCGGCGTTGTCCTTACGTTATGGTCGGTTTGAGGATTCCCGGGGTTCTTAGCAGCCGCCTTCCTACCGATTTCTCGGGAGCCTGTCGGGCTTGGGTGTTCGTAGCGAGGCGCGTGAGAGGCGGGGTGATCAACTTGGGCCTGAGCAAGATGGCCGCGCCCTGTCCCGGCACGACCTATGCCAACCGGCCTGGTTACAGGCGCACCCTATGCACGACGGGTGTAGTGGACCTGGGACGAAATCCGTGGCGGTGGTGTCGATCAAGAAGGGCACCGCGCCTCGGGGGCCGAAATCTCACGGCTCGCCGACCCCCGGCGGGTCGACGGCGCGCGGGCGACGGTGCTCGTCGAGCGCGACGTAGGTGATACGCGCCTCGGCGACCTTGATGTGATCGCCTATGCCCTGCAGGCCGCGGTCGCGTTCGACGAAGACCTCGACGTCGGCGGTGAGCGAGGTGTTGCCCACGCGCACGACCTTGGCGTAGAAGCTCACCAAATCGGCGACGTAGACGGGTTCCAGAAAGACGAAGGAATTGACCGCGACGGTGACCACGCGTCCGCGCGCGCGCCGGTAGGCGGCGATGCTGCCGGCCACGTCCGCCTGCGCCATCAGCCAACCGCCGAAGACGTCGCCGGCGGCGTTGGTGTCGCGCGGCATCGGCGCAACGCGCAGGGCCAGTTCCCCGCGGTCGGAATCGGCCGTCTCGCCGATGATCATCTTCAATGTCCCTCGTACAGGGCCGCGACCCGGTCCGCGTGGTGCTCGAGGATCTGCTCGCGGCGCAGTTTCATGGTGGGGGTTATGAGATCCGCCTCGATCGTCCAGGGCTCCGGCAGCAGCGCCACGCGCCGGACCTGGGCGTGGCCGGGAAAGGACGCAAGGCGCCGCGCGATGCGCTCGAGCACCGCCGTCCGGGCCGCCTCGCTGCGCAGCGAGGCGGGATCCTCCGGGTCGAGGCCCGACTCCTCGGCGAGGACGCGCCAGACATCGACGTTGAGTACCGCCAGGGCGCAAAGATACGGGCGTCCTTCGCCGAACACCATCACCTGATCGAACAGCGGATCGAGCGAGACGGCCAGCTCCATGTCGGCGGGCGACACCTTCTCGCCGTTGGCGAGCACGATGATCTCCTTGAGCCGGCCGGTGATATAGATATGCCCGTTTTCGATCCGCGCCTTGTCGCCGGTGTGCAGCCAGCCTTCGGCATCGATCATCTGCGCCGTGGCCTGCGGCTGGTTCCAATAGCCGAGCATTACGTTCGGACCGCGCGCCAGCAGTTCACCGTTCGCGCCGATGCGCACCTCGACGCCGTCGATGGGCGGGCCGATGCTCGCCGGATCGTTGTCGGCGGGACGATTGACGCCGATCACCGGGCTCGCCTCGGTGAGGCCGTAGCCCTGCAGGAGTTCAAGCCCGAGTCCGATGAATACCCGCGCCACGTCCGGCGAGAGCGGCGCGCCGCCGCACATGGCCACGCGCATCTGCCCGCCGAGCCGCGCCATGACCTTGCGCGAGACCAGCCGCTGCAACAGCGGCCACAACAGGAACGAGGTCCGCCACGGCCCGCGCCCCTGACGGTGCAGGAAGCGCCCCCAACCGACCGTGACGGTCGCATCGAACAGGCGTCGCACAAGGGGAGGGCTTTCCTCGAGTTGTGCCCGCAGGCGGTTATGCACGCGCTCATAGATACGCGGCACCGAGATGAGCACCGTGGGACGCACGATCTGCAGATCCTCCGCAAGCTGCGCGACGGAACGCGCAAAGGTCACGGTGGCGCCGCTTATTATCGGCAGGTAATAGCCTGCGGTGCGCTCCAGCGTGTGCGAGAGCGGGAGGAACGACAGGAAGTCGTCGCCGGGACCGGCCGGGACCGCGCACAGGCTCGCGTAGGCATTGCTGAGGATGTTGCGATGGCTGAGCATGACGCCCTTGGGGCGCCCGGTGGTTCCGGAGGTGTAGACGATCGTCGCCGGTTCCGCGGGGTCCATCCCGCCGGACCGGAAGGGCTCGCCGGTCTGCGGCAGCCACTGCGCCAGCGAGCGCAGGCGCGGATCGGTGTCCGCGACCGGCTCCCGGGTCACGACCCGCTGCAGAGTCGGCACTTCCCCCAGCGTCCGGCGCAGACGCTCCCACTGCTCCGCGTCCTCGATAAACAACACGCGCACGCCGGCGTCGCGCAGGATGTAGGCGGAGTTCTCCGGGCGGTCTTCCACGTACAGCGGGACCACCACCAGGCCGAGTCCCAGTGCCGCCTGGTCGAAGACCACCCAGTCCCGGCAGTTGCGCAGCATCACGGCGACGCGGTCCCCGGGGGCGAGGCCCTCGGCCCCGAGCGCGGCCTGGTGGCGCGCCGCGAGGCGCGCCGTCTCCTCCCAGCGGTACTCCCGCCATGCCGCCGTGTCCGAATCGTACTCGCGGTAGGCCACCGCATCGGCGGAACGGTGCACGCGCTCGCGGAACAGCCCGGCCAGCGTGCCGGCCTGCTCGGGCGTGATGAAGTGGGCAGTGCCGCCGCTCATGGTCGCATCAGGGCTCCAATGCCGACCACCCCGGGTCGGGTGCGAAGCGCGCACCGTGGGTCTGTTCCAGACGCTGCAGGCGCCGGATCAGCGCGTCCACGCCCTGCTCGCGGATGTATTCGATCGGACCGCCGCGAAACGGCGCGAAGCCGGTAGCGAAGACCATGCCGGCGTCGACCAGATCGGGGTCCTCTACGATCCGCTCGCGCAGACAGGCGACCGCCTCGTCGAGCATGGGCAGGATCAGCCGGTCGGTGAGGTCGCCCGGCGGGGTGCGTGCCTTGTCCGGCTGCGGCTTGACCGGCTTCCCCTTGGGGTACTCGTAGAAGCCGCGCCCGCTCTTGCGCCCCAGGCGCCCGGCCGCCACCAGCTCGCGCAACCGCTCCGGGACCTCGCCGCCGAGCCGCTCGGCGAGGATCCCGGCGACCGACAGGCACACGTCGAGCCCCACGGTGTCGGCCAGCTCGATGGGACCCATGGGCATCCCGAAACGCACTGCGGCGCGGTCGATCCATGCCCCGGGCACGCCCTCGGATTCGAGCGTCACCGCTTCGAGGAGATAGGGCATGAGGATACGGTTGATCAGGAATCCGGGCGCGCTCTTCACCGGCAGCGGCAGGCGGTCGATGCGGTGCGCAAAGGCGGCGGCGCGCGCCGTGACCTCCGGGGCGGTCCGCGGGCCGGAGACCACCTCCACCAACAGCATCTTCGCCACCGGGTTGAAAAAGTGCAGCCCGACCAGGCGCTCCGGCGCCTCGAGGGTTTGAGCGAGCGTCTCCAGCGGGATGCCGGAGGTGTTGGTCGCGAGCAGCGCGTCGGGCTTCATGCGCGGCACGAGATCGCGAAACAGGGCGGACTTGGCCTCGACGTCCTCGAAGATCGCCTCGATGACCACGTCGGCGTGCGCCGCACCGTCGCCGCGCAGATCCGGAATGAGCCGGTCCATGGCCGCCTGTATGAGCCGGCGTCGCTTGAGCCGCTTGCGATAGAGTTCGTGGGCACGCGCCACGGCGCGGCCGAGGTTGTCCCGGTCGGTCTCCTGTACCGTGACCCGCAGGCCCTGCAGCGCGCACCAGGCGGCGATGTCGCCGCCCATGATCCCCCCGCCGACCACGTGCACGTGGCGCGGGTCGTGGCCGTCCACGCGCCCGGCGGCCTTGAGGCGCTCGCGCAGGAAGAACACCCGTACCAGATTGCTCGCAGTACGCGTGAGGAGGAGCCGGGCGGCCGAATCGGCCTCCGCCTCGATCATGCGGCGCGGCTCGCCGGCGTGCCGCTCCCACAGCTCGATCAGGGCGTAGGGGGCCGGGTAGTGCTCCTTCGGCACCTTGGCGGCCACTTTGCGCCGCAGGTAGCGCGCCAGCCAGGGCCGCAGCAGGGCGTGGCCGGCCGCACGCGCGCTCCAGGGCGGGCGCTGCACCGCCGGCGGGTTGAGTATCAGCGAGCGTGCGGCGGTGCGCAGGTGGCGGCGCGGCGCGGCGTGGTCGATCAGCCCCACGCGCCGCGCCGCGCGCGCGCTGAGCGTGCGCCCGCTCAGCATCAGGTCCATGCCGGCGGGGGCACCGACCGTACGCACCGTACGCACGGTCCCGCCGAACCCGGGGTGGATTCCCAGCAGGACCTCCGGCAACCCGAGGCGCGTGCCCGGCTCGTCCTCGGCCACGCGGTAGCGGCATGCCAGAGCGAGTTCGAGGCCGCCGCCGAGGCAGAACCCGTGGATCATGGCGACGGTGGGGAAGGGCAGGGATTCGATCCGGTCCATGATTCCCTGACCGGCGCGGATCGCGCGGCGCGCGTCGCCGGTATCGGTGAAGCGGGTGAACTCGGAGATATCGGCGCCGGCGATGAACCCGTTGGGTTTGTCCGAGACGATGACCAGCCCGCGCGGCGTGCGCGACTCGATCTCCCCGAGCAGGTCCCGGAGTTCCCCGAGCACCTCCGCAGAGAGGACATTGGTGGTGGAATCCGCCTTGTCCAGGTGCAGCCAGACGATCCCGTCGGCGTCCGTCTCCGTGTACCAATGTACGCCCTTGCTCTCCTCGGCCATGCCGTTCTACTCCGCGTCGCGTTCCACGAGCATGGCGCCGCCCTGGCCGCCGCCGATACACAGCGTGGCGATGCCGCGTCGCGCGCCCTCGCGCTCGAGCACGCGCAGCACGTGCAGCACGAGCCGCGCGCCGGTGGCCCCCACGGGATGGCCGAGCGCCACCGCGCCGCCGTCGACGTTGATGCGCGCCGGGTCCAATGGACCGAGGGCGTCCTTCAGGCCCAGTTCGGTGCGACAGTAATCGGCGTCCTCCCAGGCCGCGAGGCAGGCGAGCACCTGGGCCGCGAACGCCTCGTTGATCTCCCAATAATCGATGTCCTGCAGGGCCAGGCCGTGGCGCTCGAGCAGGGGCGTGCCGGCGTGCACCGGACCGAGTCCCATCTGCGCGGGGTCGAGGGCCGCCCAGTGGCAGTCCACGATGCGTCCGAGCACCGGCAACCGGTGACGGCGGACGGCGTCCTCGGAGGCGAGCAGCAGCCAAGTCGCCCCGTCGGTGATCTGCGCGCTGTTGCCGGCGGTGACGTTGCCGAACGGGCGGTCGAAGACCGGGCGCAGGCGCGCGAGTTTGTCGAGATCCGTATCGCGGCGCACGCCGTCGTCGGCGTCGTAGCAGCGCCCGCGCGTGTCGAAGATCGGCTCGACCTCGCCGGCGAGGCGTCCGGTGTCCCGGGCCTCGGCCAGACGCCGGTGGCTCTCGAGGGCGAAGCGGTCCATGGCCTCGCGCGTAATCCCGAAGCGATAGGCGAGGTTCTCGGCGGTCTGGCCCATGGACAGGCCCACCACCGGATCGGTCAATCCGCGCAGCAGGCCGATGATCACGCGGAAGTGGCGTGGGCGCAGCCGTGCGAGGGCCTGCGCCCGTCGCCCGATACCGCGTGCGCCGCGCCACGCCCCGAGCCAGGCGACCATCGCATCGCTGAGCAGCACGGGGGCACGGCTCATGACCTCCACGCCGCCGGCGAGGATCAGATCGGAACGGCCCTCGGCGATACCGCGGGCCGCGCAGTCGAGTGACTGCATGCCCGATGCGCAGTTGCGCTGCACCGTCCAACCCGGCACGCGCAGGCCGCAGCCGAGACGCAGCGCGGCGATGCGCCCGATGTTGGCCTCGTCGGCGCTCGGCATGACACAGCCGAGGATCACCTCGTCGAGTTCCGGCGGCTCGAAGGGTTGGCGCGCAAGCAGCGGGCGACCCGCGGCCACGGCGAGGTCCGCGGCGGCGAACGGTCCCGGGCGATTCCTGACCTTGAGGAACGGCGCGCGGTTGCCGTCGACGACGTAGACCGCCCGCCCCGGATACCCCTCTCGTTCCCGTTGCGTCATCCCGCCTCCTCGCACATCCCGCAGCCGTCGCACCCCGGCCACTGTTTTTTTTTCGAATGCCCACCGGCCCGCCGGCCCGATACGGAAGGAACGCCGCGCCCGGCGTCCCGCATCCTGCCGGCACGCCGCTATGGGGGCGTGTCCCGACCGCCCGGGTCCCGGGCGAGCACTTCTTGGGCGGGCACGTCCTGCTTGCGCACCTCGTCGCCGGCGAGGCCGAGGTCGGGCGGGAAATCATCCACCGTGATCGCCTCGTGCCGTGCCGTCTGCGCCTCGCGCAGGTGTGCGGCCTCGGCCTCGGTGATAAGGCCTTGCGCGAGCCCGCCCGCGATCAGCGTTTCGAGTTCGCCATCGGGCATCACGCCCTGCTTTACCGCCTCCTGCAGGCGCCGTTCGATCGGTTCCGCCTCCAGCACCCGGGCCAGGGCGTACTCCAGGCGCCCGATGCCCTGGCGTGGATCCTCCGGTACGAAGATCCCCTCCGTGAGGCGATGGCGGGCCGGGGAGGGCTCCAGGAGCAGCGACGCCGCACGGTGGCAGAGCGCGTCGCTCGGCGCTCGGTAGTGCGCCCCCAAAGGGAAGATCAGCACCCGCAGCATCCACGCCACGGGGCGGTTGGGAAAGTTCCGCAGCAGCCCCAGCAGGGCCTCCTGCGTGCGGGCCAGGGAATCCGCGCAGGCCCACTCCAGCAACGGCAGGTCCTCGCGGTGCGCGCCCTGATCGCGGTGCTGGCGCAGGCACGCGGAGACCAGATACAGGTGGCTCAGTACGTCCCCGAGCCGCGCCGAGAGGCGCTCGCGGCGCTTGAGGCTGCCGCCGAGCACGATCATCGCGGTATCGGTCGCCAGTGCCAGTGCCGCGCTCATGCGCCCCACCTGCCGGTACCAGCGGCGCGTCTCGCGGGGACCGGGGACCGGTACCAGGCGCGCCCCGGTCAAGCCCAGGAAGAGGGCGCGTACCGCGTTGCTGATCACGAAGCCGGCATGCGCGAACAATGCCCGGTCGAAGGCCTGCGCCCCGCGCTCGGCGTCCGGTTCGGCCACCGCCTCCATCTCGCGCAGCACGTAGGGATGGCAGCGAATCGCGCCCTGACCGAAGATGATCATGTTGCGGGTCAGGATGTTCGCCCCCTCCACGGTGATGCTGATCGGTACGCCCTGGTAGCCGCGCCCCATCACGTTGCGCGGCCCGAGGCAGATGCCGGCGCCGCCCAGCACGTCCATGGCGTCGTTGGTGATCGTGCGCATGCGTTCGGTCAGGTGATACTTGGCGATGGCCGAGAGCACCGAGGGTTTGCAGCCGCTGTCGACCGCGACGGTGGTGACGCGACGCACCGCGTCCATCAGGTAAGTGGTACCTGCGATGCGCGCGAGCGCGTCCTCGACGCCCTCGAAGCGTCCGATCGGCCGCTTGAACTGGCGGCGCACACGGGCGTAGGCACCGACCGCGCGTGCCGCGACCTTGCCCGAGGCGGTACTCAGGGCGGGCAGGGAGATCGAGCGCCCGTCGGCCAGGCACTCCATGAGCATGAGCCAACCCCGGCCGGCACGGTCCACGCCGCCGATGATCCAGTCGAGCGGGATGAAGACATCCTTGCCCTGGGTGGGACCATTCTGAAACGGGATATCGAGCGGCAGGTGACGCCGGCCGATGACCACGCCCGGGGTGTCGGCGGGGATCAGCGCGAGGGTGATCCCGAGTTCCTCCTGTTTCCCGAGCAGGTGTTCGGGGTCGTGGAGCTTGAAGGCCAGCCCGAGCACCGTCGCGACCGGCGCGAGCGTGATGTAGCGCTTGTCCCAGTTGATGCGGATCCCGGTGATCTCGCGCCCCTGGAAGGTGCCGCGGCAGACGATCCCGGTGTCCGGCATGGAGGCCGCGTCGCTGCCGGCCTCGGGACCGGTGAGGGCGAAGCAGGGGACTTCCTCGCCGCGCGCGAGGCGCGGCAGGTAATAGCGTCTCTGTTCGTCGGTCCCGTATTCCAGCAGCAGCTGTGCGGGACCCAGGGAGTTGGGGACCATCACCGTGGTGGCCGCCGTAATGCTGCGGCTCGCCACCTTCATCACCACCGCGGAGTGGCCCAGCGCCGAGAACCCCAACCCGCCGTAGGCCCGCGGGATGATCATCCCGAAGAACCCCTGCGTCTTGATGAAGTGCCAGGCCTCCGGCGACAGGTCGTGATCGTGGTGGGTGATGCGCCAGTCGTCGAGCATCCGGCACAACGCCTCCACCGGCCCGTCGAGGAAGGCCTGCTCGCGTTCCGAGAGCCGCGGCGGATCGGCCTCCAGGAGGCGCTTCCAGCGCGGGCGTCCGCTGAACAGTTCCGCGTCCCACCACGTGCCGCCCGCCTCGAGCGCCTCGCGCTCGGTGGCGGACATGGTGGGCAGCACGGCCCGGAACAGCATGAACGCGTGGTCGCTGATCCAACGTCGGCGCAATCGGGGGGTATTGAGCACCACCGCCGTACCGGCCAGGATCACCCATAGCGGGACCAGGAGCCAGGGGCTCGCCCCCGATACGCTCAGGCCGGTGAGCCAGCCGGCGATCGCGAGGCTGGACCAGCGGAGGGGGATGCGCAGGTAGGCGAGGGCGGCGCAGAGGACCAGAATGCTGATGAACCAGGCGGCCGCACCCATCGTCTATTCTTCCGGTTTCTTGCGTGTGGAAAAGGCCGGATGACTCATCGGGTGCAGCCTCGGGGAAGTGAAGGAGAATAATCGAAATCGCGCGGAGTGAACAGCCGGGAATTGCGCCGATAGAGGCGCACACCGCCGCCTGGGAGCCGCTTCACGATCGGCATGATCGGGATCGGGAACTGTACCGCGTCGGAACCGAGCTTGGCGGTGGCCCGCGTGACCCGGTGCGCGGCAAGCCCCGCCGTTGAGGGCGGGGAAGGATAGCGCGGACGGCGTAGCCGTCCTGTGCCGTTTCCCGGAGTTTTCTGCTATGGTGAGTGTTTTAAGGGCGGGACACGCCCGGTTCGCCTGTGAAGTGAGCGATGCAGTAGGGTCGCCAGCAGCAGGAACCCACCGAAGCGACTCCGTGTGGCTGCCGCACTGAGCGCCGTAGGAATCTCCGGCATTCATGCCGGGGAGGATGTCAACGTTCAGCCGGTCTTGCGACCGGTACGGCGCCGGGCGGCGTCGAGCAACGGCTTGAGGAAGCGGCCGGTGTGTGAGTCGGGGTGCACGGCGATCTCCTCGGGCGCCCCCACGGCGACCACGCGTCCGCCGCCCTCGCCGCCCTCCGGGCCGAGATCGACGACCCAGTCGGCGGTCTTGATCACGTCCAGGTTGTGCTCGATGACCACGACCGTGTTGCCGCGGTCGCGCAGCCGGGTCAGCACGACGAGCAACTGCTCGATATCGTGGAAGTGCAGCCCGGTGGTGGGTTCGTCCAGGATGTAGAGCGTGTGCCCGGTATCGCGCTTGGAGAGTTCGCGCGCCAGCTTGATGCGTTGCGCCTCGCCTCCGGACAGGGTGGTGGCGTTCTGGCCGAGCGTGAGGTAGACGAGACCGACGTCCGCCAGGGTCGAGAGCTTATGGCGCACCGACGGTACCGCGTCGAAAAATTCCAGCGCGCTCTCCACGGTCATCTCCAGGACCTCGTGGATGTTTTTCCCCTTGTAGCGGATCTCCAGCGTTTCGCGGTTGTAGCGCAGCCCCCGGCAGACGTCGCACGCCACGTAGACATCGGCGAGAAAATGCATCTCCACCTTCAGCACCCCGTCGCCCTGGCAGGCCTCGCAACGCCCGCCCTTGACGTTGAAGCTGAAGCGTCCGGGGCCGTAGCCGCGCGAACGGGCTTCCGCGGTGGCGGCGAACAGATCGCGGATCGGCGTGAACAGTCCGGTGTAGGTGGCCGGATTCGAGCGCGGCGTGCGTCCGATCGGGCTCTGATCGATGTCCACCACCTTGTCGACCCGGTCCAGGCCGAGGATCGCGCGGTGCGGCGCGGCATCCTCGGCGGCGCCGTTCAATTCCCGCGCCGCGACGCGGTACAGGGTGTCGTTGATGAGCGTGGATTTCCCGGATCCGGATACCCCGGTGACGCAGGTGAACAGCCCCAGCGGGAAATCCACGTCCACCTCCCGGAGGTTGTTACCGCGCGCACCGCGTATCGAGAGCACCCCGGTATCCGCCGTCGCGGCACGCCGCGCGGGTACCGCAATCACACGTCGCCCGGACAGGTACTGGCCGGTCAGCGAGGCCGGATCGCGCTCGATCGCCGCCGGTGTGCCCTCGGCCACCACGCGCCCGCCGTGCACGCCCGCGCCCGGACCCATGTCGACCACGTAGTCCGCGCTGCGGATCGCCTCCTCGTCGTGTTCGACCACGATGACCGTGTTGCCGAGATCGCGCAGGCGCGTGAGGCTGGCGAGCAGGCGGCGGTTGTCGCGCTGGTGCAGTCCGATGGACGGCTCGTCCATGATATACATGACGCCGACCAGTCCGGCGCCGATCTGGCTCGCCAGGCGGATACGCTGGGCCTCTCCGCCGGAGAGACTGTCGGCACTGCGCTCGAGCGTCAGGTACTCCAGGCCGACGTTGACCAGGAATTCCAGGCGCCGGCGGATCTCCTCGAGGATTTTCTGCGCCACGGTGCCGCGTTGTCCGGGGAGACTCAGATTCGAGAAGAACGCGCTCGCCGTGCCCACCGGGAGGGCGACGATCTCCGGCAGCGTCCTGCTCGCCACGAAGACGTTGCGGGCGGCGAGGTTCAGTCGGCTGCCGCCGCACTCCGGGCACGGGCGCGCGGCCAGATACCGGGCCAGTTCCTCGCGCACCGCACCGGACTCGGTTTCCCGGTAGCGTCGTTCCATGTTGGGAATGACGCCCTCGAAGGTGTGTCGGCGGCGCGTGCCGCGCCCGCGCGCGCCGGCGTAGGCGAACTCGATCTCCTCCTCGCCGCTGCCGTACAGGATCACCTCGCGTACCGCGGCCGGCAGCGATTCGAAGGGGATCTCCACGTCGAACCGGTAATGCCGGGCCAGGGCGCCGATCATCTCGAAATAGTGGGCATTGCGCCGGTCCCAGCCGCGCACCGCACCGCCCGCGAGGCTGAGGTGCGGATGGGCCACGACCCGCGCCGGGTCGAAGAACTGCGCCACGCCCAACCCGTCACAGGCCGGGCAAGCCCCGGCCGGGTTGTTGAACGAGAACAGTCGCGGCTCCATCTCGTCCAGGCCGTAACCGCAGGTCGGGCAGGCATAACGCGCCGAGAACACCAGTTCCTCGCGCCCCTCGTCGTTCTCCGGGCCGTCCCCCCCTCGATCCAGGAAGGCGATCCGCGCCAAGCCGTCGGACAGGGTCAGGGCGGTCTCGAAGGACTCGGCCAGGCGCAGCGCGTGTTCGCGGCGCACCCGGAAGCGATCCACCACCACCTCGATCGTGTGTTTGCGCTGCGGATCCAACGCCGGGGCGCGATCCAGTTCCACCACCTCGCCGTCGATGCGCGCCCGGATGAAGCCCTGGGCGCGCAACTGATCCAGCAGATTGACCCGCTCGCCCTTGCGAGCCTGCACCACCGGGGCCAGCAGCATCAGCGGCGTGCCCTCCGGGAGCGTCAGCGCCTGATCGACCATCTGACTGACGGTGCGGGCCTCGAGCGCGGTACCGTGGACCGGGCAATGCGGCGTGCCCGCCCGCGCATAGAGCAGGCGCAGGTAGTCATGGATTTCGGTAATGGTCCCGACCGTGGAGCGGGGGTTGTGGGAAGTGGACTTCTGCTCGATCGAGATCGCCGGTGACAGGCCCTCGATGTGGTCTACGTCGGGTTTCTCCATCACCGACAGGAATTGTCGGGCATACGTCGACAGCGACTCGACGTAACGGCGCTGGCCTTCGGCATAGATCGTGTCGAAGGCCAGGGAGGATTTTCCCGAACCGGACAAGCCGGTGATGACGATGAGCCGATCGCGCGGCAGGTCGAGATCGATCGCTTTCAGGTTGTGGGTGCGAGCACCCCGGATCCGGATCGTCTTCATGTGTATTTTCCGCGTGCCGGGCAACCTGCTATTATACGGCCCCCTTCAATTCCGAATCAAAAGAGGCCGTAACGGTGGAGCAGCGGGTGGCGGTGACCGCGCAGCGGATGACTGCGGCCGAGAGCCGTGCGGCGTTTTCCCTGGCCGGCATCTTCTCGTTGCGCATGCTCGGCCTGTTCATGATCTATCCGGTGTTTTCGGTGTATGCCGAGCGCCTGCGTGACGCCACCCCCACGACCATCGGTCTCGCCCTCGGCGTCTACGGCCTGACCCAGGCCATCTTCCAGATCCCGTTCGGGATGATCTCCGACCGCCTCGGGCGCAAGCCCGTGATCGCCACCGGACTGCTGATCTTCGCGATCGGCAGCGTGGTGGCGGCGCTCGCGCACTCGATCCAGGGGGTGATCTTGGGGCGGATCCTGCAGGGCGCCGGCGCCGTCGGATCGACCATCCTGGCCCTGGCGGCCGACCTGACCCGTGAGGAGCATCGCACCAAGGCCATGGCCGTGATCGGCATGACCATCGGCTTCTCGTTCGCCTTGGCGGTCGTCCTGGGTCCGATCCTCGGCACCTGGGTCGGCGTATCCGGGATCTTCTGGCTTACCGCGGTGCTCGCCCTGGGCGGGATCGCGGTCCTGATGTTTACCGTGCCGCGGCCCGCCCACACCCGGCTGCATCGGGATACGGAGCCGGTCCCCGCGCTGTTCAAGCGCGTGCTGAGCGACGGCCAACTCCTGCGGCTCGATTTCGGGATCCTGATCCTGCACCTGATCCTGACGGCGAGCTTCGTGGCACTGCCGCTGGCGCTACGCGGTGGGGGCCTCGATGTGCACCACCAATGGTATCTCTACCTGCCGGTCCTGCTGGTCTCGGTGGTGGCCATGGTGCCGTTCATCATCCTGGCGGAGAAGTACCATCACATGAAAGGGGTGTTCCTGGGGGCGGTCGCCGCGCTCGGGGTGGCGGAACTGCTCTTGATGCAGTGGCACACGAGCCTGGTGGCCGTGGCGGGGGCGCTGATCGTGTTCTTCACCGCCTTCACCCTCATGGAGGCGACATTGCCGTCGCTGATCTCCAAGGTGGCCCCGCCCGACAGCAAGGGGACGGCGATGGGGGTCTACTCCAGTTCGCAGTTCCTGGGGATCTTCATCGGCGGGACCGCCGGGGGCTGGTTCTACGGCCACGGCGGCCTGACGGAGGTGTTCGGTTTCACGGCGGTCGCGGCCCTGGTCTGGCTGTTGGTGGTCGCGACCATGAAACAGCCCCGCTACCTGAACAGCTACCTCTTGAACGTAGGGGAGATCGACGAGGTGCAGGCGGACCGCCTCGTGCGGCGGTTGGGCGCGGTGAGGGGCGTGGCCCAGGCGGTGGTGGTGGCCTCCGAGGGGGTGGCCTACCTCAAGGTCGATAGCAAGACCCTGGACGAGGCCGCCCTGCGTGAATTTTCCGCGACGCAGGCGTAGACTTTGGGCCGACGGGGGCGGAGCGCCCCCCGTCGGTGCGACTCGCGCGGTGGGTCGCGGACAGGGAAAGTCGACCGAGACAGGAGGGGGTTATGGCGCGCGGCGTGAACAAGGTCATTCTGGTGGGAAATCTCGGGCGCGACCCCGAGGTTCGGTATCTGCCGAGCGGGTCGGCGGTCGTGAACGTCACGATCGCCACCAGCGAATCGTGGAAGGACAAGACCAGCGGCGAGCGCCAGGAGCGCACCGAGTGGCACAACGTGGTGTTTTTCGGGCGCCTCGCCGAGATCGCCGGCGAATACCTGAAGAAGGGCTCCCAGGTCTATGTCGAGGGCAGCCTGCGGACCCGCAAGTGGCAGGACAAGGAGGGTCGTGACCGCTATACGACCGAGACCGTGGTCAGCGACATGCAGATGCTGGGCTCTCGCTCGTCCGGGGGTTCGTCCGGGTATGGCGCGCAGACGGGCGGGAACGCACCGGCGGGCGCCGGAGCCGGGGCTGGGGATGGGGCCGGGGCCGGATCGTCGGGATCCGCCGGCGCCGCATCGGAGCGCGCCGCTTCGCCGGCCGCCGCGGGCGAGTTCGACGACGACATCCCGTTCTAGGAGCCGGGTCTGCGCTGCTTCGGACCCGACATGAAGACCCTTCTGGTCACCGGCGGCGCCGGTTTCATCGGCGGCAATTTCGTGCTGCATCTGCTCGCGCGCGGGGACGTGCGGGTCGTCAACCTGGATGCGCTGACCTACGCGGGGAACCTGGAGACCCTGGCGGACGTGCGCGCACACCCCGCGCATGTGTTCGTGCATGGGGACATCGGTGACCGTGCCCTGGTCGGGGACCTGCTGACCCGTTACCGGCCGGCGGCGGTGATCAATTTCGCCGCCGAGAGCCACGTGGACCGCTCCATCGACGGACCGGCCGCGTTCGTGCAGACCAACGTGGTCGGCACCCTGTCCCTGCTCGAGGCGGTGCGGGAGTACTGGCGCGGCCTGGCCGATGTACAACGGGCCGGATTTCGGTTTGTGCACATCTCCACCGACGAGGTCTACGGGTCGCTGGGCGCCTCGGGCCGGTTCACCGAGAGTTCCCCGTACGCCCCGAATTCACCGTATGCCGCCTCCAAGGCTGCCTCGGACCACTTGGTGCGCGCCTTCCACCGGACCTATGGGCTGCCGACGCTGACCACCAACTGTTCGAACAACTATGGGCCCTATCAGTTTCCGGAAAAGCTGATCCCTTTGTTGATTCTCAACGCGCGCCGCGGGCGCGAACTGCCCGTCTACGGGGATGGCGGGAACATCCGCGACTGGCTGTTCGTGCTCGACCACTGTCGGGCCCTGGTCCGGGTCCTGGAGGCGGGCGTGGTCGGCGAGACCTACAATATCGGCGGAGACTGCGAGTGCACCAACCTCGAGGTGGTGCACGCCGTGTGCGCACTGATGGACGAGCGGTTTCCGGATTCCCCGCACCGTCCCCACGAGGGCCTGGTCCGCTTCGTGGCCGATCGTCCCGGCCATGATCGCCGCTACGCCATCGACGCCGCCAAGATCCGCCGCGAGTTGGGTTGGATGCCGGAAGAGGGCTTCGAGAGCGGCCTGCGCAAGACCGTGCGCTGGTACGCCGAGCACACCGAGTGGTCCGAACGGGTCCTCGACGGGCGCTATCGCGGCGAGCGGCTCGGTCTCGGCGGGGCGGGGGCGGACACGGCCCCTCGCGCGGGCTGAGCGGCGGGGGGCGGGCGGATCATGGACGAGGCGCACGGGCGCATCAAGGGCATCCTCCTCGCGGGGGGGGCCGGCACGCGCCTCTACCCCATCACCCAGGTGGTGAGCAAGCAGCTCCTGCCGGTCTACGACAAGCCCATGATCTACCACCCGCTGTCCACGCTGATGGAGGCGGGAGTGCGCGAGATCCTGGTGATCACCACGCCGCACGACCAGACCCTGTTCCGCCAGCTCCTGGGCGACGGCACCCAGTGGGGCGTCGATTTGCACTATGCCGTGCAGGCGCAGCCGAAGGGCCTGGCGGAGGCCTTCCTGATCGGGCGCGAATTCGTCGGCCGCGACCGTTGCGCACTGATACTGGGTGACAACATCTTCTACGGGCACGGTCTGGGCGAGATCCTCGAGCGTGCCGCGAGGCGCGGCCGGGGTGCGACGGTGTTCGGCTACTGGGTGCGGGACCCGGAGCGCTACGGGGTCGCCGAGTTCGACCGCAAGGGGTGCGTGGTGCGCCTGGTGGAGAAGCCCTCGCATCCGCGTTCGCACTACGCCATCCCCGGGCTCTATTTCTACGACAACCGAGTGCTGGACATCGCCGCAGAGCTGAAGCCTTCGGCGCGCGGCGAACTCGAGATCACCGACGTGAACAACCGCTACCTCGAGCAGGGCGAACTCACCGTCGAGCGCTTCTCGCGCGGGATCGCCTGGCTCGACGCCGGCACCCACGAATCGCTCCTGGATGCCTCCAACTTCATCGAGACCCTCCAAAAACGCCAGGGCCTGAAGGTCTGCTGCCCGGAGGAGATCGCTTACCACCATGGCTGGATCGATGCCGGGCAGGTGGCGGCGCTGGCCGAACCGCTGCGGCACAACGGCTACGGTCAGTACCTGTTGAACCTGCTGGAGAGGGATGCCCCGGCGTGAAGGTGATCGAGACCGAGCTGCCCGGGGTGCTCGTCCTCGAGCCGCCGGTATTCGGGGACTCCCGCGGGTTCTTCCAGGAAGTGTGGAACCGGCGCCGTTACGCGGCGGCCGGTATCGACGTCGATTTCGTCCAGGACAACGTCTCGCGCTCGACCCGCGGTGTGTTGCGCGGTCTGCACTTCCAACACCCCGGCGCCCAGGGAAAGCTGGTCTGGGTCCTGGAGGGCGAGGTCTACGATGTGGCGCTGGACGTCCGGGCCGGCTCGCCGAGCTTCGGGCGCTGGACGGCGCTCACCCTCTCGGCGGCGAACCACCGTCAGTTCTATCTGCCGCCGGGATTCGCGCACGGTTTTTGCGTAGTGAGCGAATCCGCGCTGTTCGCCTACAAGTGCACGGACTTCTATGCCCCCGGGGCCGAGGGTGCCGTGCGTTGGGACGACCCCGATCTGGCCATCCCGTGGCCTATTGAGAACCCCGCGGTCTCGACCAAGGACGCCGCGGCGTCGCGCCTGTGCGACTGGCCGGTGCAACGGCTGCCGTCGTATCGGGAACCGACCCGGCCGGAATCACCGGAGGGAGCGTGACGGTGCACATTCGGGAGGCGCCCGGGCCGTGGACATCCTGCTGACCGGGCCCGCCGGGCAGATCGGCTGGGAGCTGCGGCGCACCCTGGCGCCGCTGGGGACGGTGCACGCCGTCGGCCGTGCGACGCGCCCGCTCGCCGCGGACCTGGGCGATCCGGACGCCCTGCGCGCGGCGGTCCGCGCCGTGCGTCCGCAGCTCATCGTCAACGCCGCCGCCTACACGGCCGTGGACCGGGCGGAGCAGGAACCCGGGTTGGCGATGGCCGTAAACGCCGAGGCGCCCGGAGTACTCGCCGAAGAGGCGGCCCGAGTCGGGGCGGCGTTCATCCACTACTCCACGGACTACGTGTTCGACGGGCAGGCCGCCGGACCGTATGGGGAGGACGATCCGACGGCCCCGCTCGGTGTCTACGGCGCCAGCAAACTGGCCGGTGAGCAGGCGGTACAGGCGTTCGGCGGGGCCTGGTGGATCCTGCGCACCAGTTGGATCTACGGCGCGCGCAGCCACAATTTCCTGCGTACCATGCTGCGCCTCGGCGCCGAGCGGGACGCGTTGCGGGTGGTGGACGACCAGCGCGGCGCTCCCACCTGGGCCCGGATGGTGGCCGAGGCCACCGCGCTAATGCTCGCGCGGGCCGGGGCCGCGGGAACCGATCCGGCGGAGGCCGTGGGCGGGTCGGCGGGGACGTACCATCTCAGTTGTGCCGGCGAGACCACTTGGTGCGGCTTTGCCCGGGCGATCTTCGCGCAGATTCCCAAGGCGCCGCGCATCGAGCCGATCACGACCGGCGAGTGGCCGACCCCTGCGCGGCGGCCGCCGTATTCGGTGCTCGCCGGCGGACGGCTGGCGGAGCGCTTCGGCCTGCGTCTGCCGCCCTGGGAGGCGGCCCTCGCCCGCTGCCTGGAGGATATGGGGTACCTCCCGCAGGATTCGAGCGGGGAGGATTCAAGAGGTCGGGGTACTTAAGATCTCCATGACGTCGGCCGGGCGAGCCCGGCCCTGCCGGCGGATGGGGGACGTGTTTTGCGGTGGGGCGGGGCTTGCCCCGCCGCCCCCTGGCAATCGGGCAGGGTTCGTAGTATGTTGAAAACCTTTATTTCTTCAACGGATTAGCATGGCGCGCAAGCTGTACATCCGGACCTTCGGCTGCCAGATGAACGAGTACGACTCCGCCCGAATGGCGGAGTTGCTGCGCGAATCCCACGGTCTCGAACTGACCCCGATCCCCGAGCAGGCCGACGTGCTGTTGCTCAACACCTGCTCGATCCGTGAGAAGGCGCAGGAGAAGGTGTTCTCGCAGTTGGGTCGGTGGCGCGGCTGGAAGGACATCCGCCCGGAACTGGTGATCGGCGTCGGCGGCTGCGTCGCCAGCCAGGAGGGCGAGGCATTGCGCCGCCGTGCCCCCTATGTCGATCTGGTGTTCGGGCCGCAGACCCTGCACCGGCTCCCGGGGATGCTCGAGACGGCGTGGGGGCGCGGCGCGGCCCCCGCGGTGGACGTCTCCTTCCCGGCGATCGAAAAATTCGACGCCCTCCCCGAGCCGCGTGCCGGAGGTCCGACGGCGTTCGTCACCGTGATGGAGGGCTGCAGCAAGTATTGCAGCTTCTGCGTGGTACCCTATACGCGGGGAGAGGAGGTCAGCCGGCCGTTCGACGACGTGATCGCCGAGGTGGCGGCGTTCGCCGAGCAGGGAGTGCGCGAGGTTACGTTGCTGGGCCAGAACGTGAATGCTTGGTGTGGGGCGCTGCACGGCGGCGGCAACGCCGATCTCGCGATGCTGATCGAATACGTGGCCGCGGTTCCCGGCATCGAGCGCATCCGCTACACGACTTCGCACCCCGTGGCGATGAGCGATACGCTGATCGCCGCCTACGCCCGGGTGCCGGAGCTGGTCGGGCATCTGCACCTGCCGGTACAGAGCGGCTCGGACCGGATCCTGGAACGGATGAAGCGCAAGCACACCGTGGAGCAGTACAAGGATACGATCCGCCGCATCCGTGCGGTGCGCCCGGATATCTCGGTCACCTCGGACTTCATCGTCGGGTTTCCCGGCGAGGACGAGGCCGATTTCCAGGCCACCCTGGACCTGGTCGAGGAGGTCGGCTTCGATCAGTCCTTCAGCTTCGCCTACAGTCCGCGTCCGGGGACACCCGCGGCCGACCTGCCGGACGAGGTCCCGCAGGAGGAGAAGAAGCGGCGCCTGGCGCGGTTGCAGCGGCGCTTGGCGGACAACGCCGTTGCGCTGAGCCGCTCCATGGTGGGGGGCGTGCGACGGATCCTGGTGGAGCGCCCGGCGCGGCGCGATCCGCGCGAACTGGCCGGGCGCACCGAGAACAACCGCGTGGTCAACTTCCCCGGCGGGCCCGCGCTGATCGGGGAGTTCGTGGATGTGCGCATCACCGAGGCGCTGCCCAATTCCCTGCGCGGGGAACGGGTCGTCTCCGGGTGCCCGCCCGACGGGCGGACAGGCGACACCGCGAACCGGCATTGACGGCACGTCGCACCGCATCCGCCTTGAGCCACCACACCGAATCCTACGATCTCGCACTGGAGCCCGCGGACAACCGCAGGCTCGCGGACCTCTGTGGCCAATTCGACGAGCATCTGCGCCAGGTCGAGCGCCGTCTCGGAGTCGAAATCAACGCCCGGGGCAACCGGTTCCGGATCATCGGCGACGCCGACTCGGTACGCCGGGCCGGGGAGGTGCTCGAGGCCCTGTATGCCGCCACCGGGCGCGAGGCCCTCACACCGTCCGGCGTGCAACTGTTCCTGCAGGAGGCGACGGCGCAGGCACATGGCGCCGCGGCCGAAGACGACGACACGGTGATCCGCACGCGCCGCGGGATCGTGCGCGCGCGCGGGCTCAATCAGCAACGCTACCTGCGCAGCATCCTGTCGCACGACATCAGTTTCGGAGTCGGTCCCGCCGGCACCGGCAAGACCTACCTGGCCGTGGCCTGTGCCGTGGAGGCCCTGGAACGCGACCAGGTGCGACGCCTCGTGCTGGTACGCCCGGCGGTGGAGGCGGGCGAGCGGCTGGGATTTCTGCCGGGCGACATGGTACAGAAGGTGGATCCCTATCTGCGCCCGCTCTACGATGCGCTCTACGAAATGCTTGGTTTCGAGCGCGTCGCCAAGCTGATCGAGCGCAACGTGATCGAGATCGCACCCCTGGCGTTCATGCGCGGGCGCACCCTGAACGACTCGTTCATCATCCTGGACGAGGCGCAGAACACCAGCATCGAGCAGATGAAGATGTTCCTCACGCGTATCGGCTTCGGATCCACCGCGGTGGTGACCGGCGACGTCACGCAGATCGACCTGCCGCGCCAACAGGTATCGGGCCTGCGCCGTGTGATCGAGGTCCTCAAGGACGTGGACGGGATCCGCTTCGTCTTCTTCACCGTCCGCGACGTCGTGCGCCACCCCCTGGTGCAGCGCATCGTCGCCGCCTACGAGGAATTCGAGGCCCGGCAGCCGGGCGGGCACGATCCGCGATGAACATGGAGGTGGAGGTGGCCGTGCAGTACGCGGTGCCCCGGCGGGGCGTGCCGGCCCCGGTCTCGTTCCGGCGCTGGGCGGGGGCGGTGCCGGCGGGCCGGCGGCGGGGGGCGGCGCTCGTGGTGCGTATCGTCGGGGAGGCGGAGATCGCATCTCTGAACCGGCGCTTCCGTGCGCGCCGCGGGACTACCAATGTGCTGTCGTTTCCGTTCGCGGCGCCGATCCCGCAGCTGCGCGAACTGATCGGCGACGTGGTGATCTGCGCACCGGTGGTGCGGCGCGAAGCGCACGAGCAGGGCAAGCCGGCACGCGCGCACTGGGCCCATATGACCGTCCACGGGGTGCTGCACCTGTTGGGCTACGATCACACCGGAGAGGAGCAGGCACGGGTCATGGAAGGACTGGAGACAAAGATCCTGGACGCACTCGGCTACCCGGATCCCTACGGCGGGCACGACGTCCATGAACGATGACCGAACCGGAAACGCGCGCCCCCGGTACACCTGGCTCGAGCGGTTGCGCCGGCGCGTGTCGGACGCACCGCGGGATCGCGATCAGCTCGTGGATCTGCTGCGCGAGGCCCAGCGGCGCAACCTGCTCGACGCCGACGCCCTGGGGATGATCGAAGCCGTGCTGCAGGTCTCCGAGATGCAGGTGCGCGACATCATGATTCCGCGAGCGCAGATGGTCGTGGTCGAGCGCGACGAGGCGCCCGAGAACATCCTGCCGCGCATCATCGATTCCGGCCATTCGCGTTTCCCCGTGATCGGCGGGAACCGCGACGAGGTGGTCGGGATCCTGCTGGCCAAGGACATGCTGTGTCATTTCGTCGGCGGTTCCGGGCACGCCTTCAGCCTGCGCGATACGTTGCGCCCGGCGGTGTTCATCCCGGAGAGTAAGCGTCTCAACATGCTGCTCAAGGAATTCCGCGCGAGTCGCAACCACATGGCGATCGTGGTCGACGAGTACAGCGGGGTGGCCGGCCTCGTCACCATCGAGGACGTACTCGAGCAGATCGTCGGCGACATCGGCGACGAGCACGACGTGGACGAGACGAGATTCATCCTGAAGCACAGCGAGTCCTCGTACACGGTCAAGGCGTTGACCCCGATCGAGGATTTCAACGAGTTCTTCGATGCCCGGCTCAGCGACGAGGAGTTCGACACTATCGGCGGGCTGGTCACGAACGCATTCGGCTACCTGCCGCGACGCGGCGAGTCCATCACCATCGGCGACTACCGGTTCCAGGTGCTGCGCGCCGACAACCGCCGGGTGCACCTGTTGCACGTGACGCCGCTGCCGGTGCCGGTAATGGCGTCCGAGTAGGGTGTCGGCGCGCGGCGACGGCCCGGGCGGCAATCGGCGGCGCGGCCGCCCGGGCGCGGCCGCGCGTGGTGACCTGCTGGCGCTGGGCGCGGGCGCGATCCTGCCGCTCGCATTCGCCCCGATCGACTGGTTCCCCGTCACCTTCCTCTCGCTCGCCGGGTTGTTCCTGCTCTGGCGGGAAGTCGGCCCGCGCCGGGCCCTGTGGCGCGGCTGGTTGTTCGGCGTCGGAATGTTCGGCGTGGGCGCCTCCTGGGTGTTCGTCAGCATTCACCGCTACGGCAACGCCTCGGTCGTACTCGCCGCGCTGCTGACCGCCCTGTTCGTGGTGTTGCTCGCCGGGTTCCCGGCCGTGGCGGGCGGCCTCGCGCGGCGCTTCGGTACAGGCACGGTGGGGTTGGCGCTGGGGTTTCCGGCGTGGTGGATGCTGATCGAGTGGCTGCGCGAGTGGTTTCTCACCGGCTTCCCGTGGCTGTCGGTGGGCTACAGCCAGCTCGATGCACCGCTGGGCGCGTTGGCGCCCGTGGCCGGTGTCTACGGTGTAGGGGCCGCCGCCGCCCTCACCGCGGGCTGCACCGCGGCCGCCCTGACCGCACCCGGGCGCCGACGGGTGTTGCCGATGCTCGTGATCGTGGCGTTGTGGGGTGCGTCCTGGGGGCTGGGGTGGGTCACCTGGACCCGCCCGGTGGGTGCGCCGCTACCTGTCAGCCTGGTGCAGGGCAACGTGCCGCAGGACCTGAAGTGGCGCCCCGACCGGCTGGACTCGATCCTCGAACGCTATGCCGGGCTCACCGCGCGCCACTGGGACAGCCGTCTCATCGTCTGGCCGGAGACCGCGGTGCCGGCCTTCTACCATCAGGTCCGCGCCGCGTTCCTCGCACCCCTGGCCGCGCAGGCGCGCCGCCACGACACGACCCTGTTGATCGGCGTGCCGGTGCTCGAACCGGTCACCGCCCGCTACTACAACGCCGTTGTGCGGCTCGGTGCCGGCGGCCCGCCGGCGTTCTATTTCAAGCACCACCTGGTGCCGTTCGGCGAATATGTCCCGCTGCACGCCTACCTCGACAACCTGCTGCGCTTCCTCGACATCCCCTGGTCCGACTTCAGCGCCGGTGCCGCCTACCAGCCGCCCTTGAAAGTCGCCGGCCGGCCGATCCAGACCTCGATCTGCTACGAGGACGCCTTCCCGACGGAGATCATCCGCTACCTGCCGCGCGCCCAACTGTTGATCAACGTGAGCGACGACGCCTGGTTTGGGGATTCGCTCGCGCCGCACCAGCAATTGCAGATGGCGCGCATGCGCGCGCGCGAGACGGGACGTTACCTGTTGAGTGACACCAACGACGGAATCACCGCGATCGTCGGCCCGCGCGGCGCGATCCTGGAACGCGCCCCGCAGTTCCGCACCCGCGTATTGAGCGGCACCGTGCGCTTCATGGAAGGTGCGACCCCGTACGTGCGCTGGGGCAATCTCCCGGTGGTGATCCTGTGCGCCCTCGGCGCCCTCGCCGCGGCCATCCCGCTCGCCCGCCGCCGGTAATCGGCGGCCGGTAGGGCGCAACATGAAGGAGCCCCGCCCCCGGATTCCGCTTTGCTCCATCCAGGCTACACCCCGAATCCCCTGTAGCCCGGATGCAGGCCGCAGGCCGAAATCCGGGGACCCCGCCGCCGCACTGTTATCGTCCGCGCAGGAAAGGGGACGCCATCCTTCTTTGCTACGCTGCTTCCCGTACACGCATTTCGATGCGCAGGCCGGCGGCGGTAGCCATGTTGGCCAGGGAATCCAGGCTGAACAGGCCAATCTTACCGCGCATGAGATCGGAGACGCGCGGCTGCGTGATACTGAGCCGGCGCGCGGTTTCCGCCTGGGTCCAGCGCTGCTTGTGGATGTGCCTTTCAAGCGCCATCATCAGCGCCGAGCGGAGTTTCATGTTTTCCGCTTCGGCCGGGGTGTCCTCGATCGCGTCCCATACGCTGGCGAAGCCTTCGTTGCTCATTGGTCCAACTCCTTCACTGGATTCCGGTGCCGCCCCTAAAGGTTGCCGGCCGGCCGATCCCAGATCTCGATCTACTACGAAGACGTCTTCCCGACGGAGATCATCCGCCACCTGCCGCGCGTCCAACTGCCGGCGCTGAGGCAATCTCTCGGTGGTGATCCTGTGCGCCCCCGCCGTGGCCATCCTGCTCGCCCGCCGCCGGTAATCGGCGGCCGGTAAGGCGCAAAATGAAGGAACCCCGCCCCCGGATTTCGCTTCGCTCCATCCAGGCTACACCCCGAATCCCCTGTAGCCCGGGTGCAGGCCGCAGGCCGAAATCCGGGGACCCCGCCGCCGCACTGTTATCGTCCATGCCACACACCGTGCAGAAGCGTTGGCCATTTACTTCTCCTTGCGGATGCCCTTGAAAGGCGTCCCGTCCGCTTTCTGGTCCATGAATCGCCCGGAATCACTGTCCTGTTTGGTCCAGCGATCGTTCTGTCGGTCGTATACCTGGGAACGGTCCCGGACCGCGCCGTTCCGGTGTCCATCGTCCTTCGGAGGATTGGTTGCCATGACAGTAACCTCATGTTAATCCAGTTGGTCCTGCTCTTGCGCCGCTTGACATCCTGACCACCATGGATTAGGTTTACATAAACAGCGAATATTATCAAGTTTTGTAAACTATAGAAAATCAGATACCCTTCGGAGCGACCAGAATGATCGGGGACCGTATCAAGCAGGCCCGCCAGGCGGCGGGCCTTTCTTTGCGTGCGCTGGCGGAGCAGGCGGGCGTTTCCGCCATGGCCATTTCCAAGTACGAGAACAACAAATCCACCCCCTCATCGAAGGTCCTGTTGGCGCTGAGCCGGGTGCTGGGGGTGCGGGTCGAGTATTTCTTCCGGCAGGCCAAGGTCGCGCTCGAAGAGGTGGAGTACCGCAAGTACACTCACCTGCCCAAGCGTGTACTCGCACAGATAAAAGGCGACGTCATCGAGCAGGTGGAGCGCTTCCTGGAGTTGGAGGACTACCTGCCCACCTGTCCGATCGAGATTTTCCGGCCGCCGGTCGACCTACCGCAGCACATTAACAACTATGCGGAAATCGAAGAGGTGGCCTGCAAGGTGCGCGAGGCGTGGCAACTGGGCCTCAATCCGATCCCGGGGCTGACTGACACTCTGGAGGAGCGCGGCATCCTGGTGTTCCAGTCCGAAGCGATCCATGGCGACCGGTTCGACGGTTTGGCGGCGACCGTCGACGGTATACCTGTGGTGGTCGTCGGTGCCGGCTGGCCCGGCGATCGGCAGCGATTCACCCTGGCCCACGAGTTGGGACATCTTATGCTCAAGGGGCGTTTGAACACCGCGCTGGGCGAGGAGCAGGCCGCCAACCGATTTGCCGGCGCCTTCCTCGCGCCCGAGTCGGAGGTCCGCAAGGAACTCGGTGAGCGCCGTACCCGGCTGGAAGTGCGCGAGCTTTGTGTGCTGAAAAAGGCCTACGGCCTTAGTATGGGCGGCTGGCAACATCGCGCCAAGGATTTGGGCATCCTATCGGAAGCGGCCTATCGGTCCATGGTCCGCTATTTCCGTATGCGCGGCTGGCACAAGCACGAGCCCTGCGACGACTACCCCCGCGAGCAACCCCTGCTCTTCACCCAACTCGTCTACCGTGCGCTGGCCGAAGACCTGATCGGCGAGTCAAAGGCGGCCGAGCTGCTGCGCATGCCTCAGGCGGATTTCCACGCCCAACGGAACATGGATCGTGCAGAACCGGCAACTGTTGATCAGTGACGCCAATGTCCTGATCGACATGGAGGTCGGAGGGCTGCTGGGGGTCATGTTCAGGCTGGACCTCGCGTTCGCCGTCCCGGATATCCTATTTGAGGAGGAACTGAAAAGCCGCCATCCCCGGCTTCCCGGCCTGGGGTTGGGTGTCCTGGAACTCACGGCCGAGATGATCTACGACGCGATGACGTTGATCGTCCACGGCTATCGGCGCACCAGCCGCAATGACCTCCTGGTCCTCGTCCTGGCGCGCCGGAAAGGATGCCCCGTCCTGACGGGCGACGCCGCCCTGCGACTTGCCTGCAACGAACAAGGCATCGATGTGCATGGAACGATCTGGTTGGTGGAGCAGATGTTGAACGGCAAGCTGGTTGATCCCAAAACCGCTGCCGAAGCCTATCGCGCCATGCGGGAAGGCGGCAGCCGCCTACCCTGGTGTGAAGTGGATCGACAACTGGCTCGGTTTCAGGGCTAGGAGTCTGTCGGAGTCGTCGAGGGCGAACCGGGGCCGCCCGTTTCGCGGAGGACCGGGATGAACCGCCCGGCGGCGGTTTTCAGTCCCCGGTCCCCGTCGGGCGGTGGAATACTGTGCCCTGGCACCGTGGGCAGGGCGGGATGTGGCCGGTGTCGCGAAAATGGATCCGCTCGCCGCACGCGACGCACTCCAGCACTCCGGGGCCGGCGATCTCTCCGGTGTGGTATTCGGCGTTGCGCGCCAGGTCGGCCTGCAGCCGGATCCAGTCCAGGCGCGTGTGGTCGGCGGCGTCGGCGAACCATTGGAGCAACTGGCCCTCGATCAGTCCTACGTCGATTTGCAGCCAGTCGGCCAGTTCGCGCCCGCTCTCGGCCAAGTAGCGGGAGGCGTCCTCCAGGTCGCGTTTGAGGAAATAGCCGATCCGTTCGGCCTCGTCGCGCGTCAGCTCCCCGAGTTCCACGGCCGTCTCTTTGGCCGAGTCGATGCTCCGGTGCAGGGCCGGGCGGTCGGTGGCGGGCCCTTCGCCCTGCGCGAGGAACGCGCGGACGCGCTCGAGCATGCGGTTGTAGGCCTGGGTCAGCCGCTCGGCGGCGGGCGGGTGTTCGTCCTTCGGGGGTCGGGGCGGATTCCGGGGAGAGGTCATGGGTACGCTCCGGGGGTCGGGCGCTCGTGCCCGGGTACACCTAGTGTGCCCCATCGCGGGTCCCCGGTAAAATGGGGACAGACCACGGTTTCCAATGGAGCGACGGTGGGAACCCGTGGCCTGTCGCGGATTTTCACGTATTTTCGGATTTTTCTTGCCGCCAACCTCAGCATCAAGCCGGATGACTTTGGGTGCGCCCCGTTTCCCCGGCACGGCGGTATCGGGGAAACCCATCAGTTGTTCGGCCGAGATCTCGTGTCCATAATTGAGACGCTGAGCGCCGCCCTGGTTGCCTGAAGGAGGTACCCCATGCCCGTCAAACCCGACCCCAATAAAATCCTCGACGAGGCTATGAAGCTCGATTCCATCGCGCGCGCGTTCGTCGCCGAAACGCTCATCGAAAGCCTGGACCTTGATCAGGACTTCGCCGTTTCGTCGGAGTGGCTGGAGGAAATCCGCCGCCGCTGCGCGGATATCGATAGTGGGAAGGCGCGGCTGATCGATGGCGCCATGGTCCTCAACGAGCTGCGAGGAAAGCACACACGATGAAGGTGCTCTGGCATGGGGAAGCCAGGGCGGAGGCAAACGCAGCCACCGCCTTCTACAACGAAAAACAACCCGGCCTCGCACAGCGCTTCCTCGATGATCTCGAAGAGGCGCTGCGCAGAATACGGCGCCATCCTCAGGCCTATCGCCAAATGGACGGCGAAATACGCAAGTGCAGGGTGGCGCATTTCCCCTACGGGGTCATCTATCGGGTGCGGCCTGATTTCATCGAGGTCATCGCCGTCATGCACCTGCGCCGTTCGCCGGGATATTGGGAACAAAGAGCCTGACAGATTGGTGGGGACAGACTGCGGTTTCCAACGGGGCGACGACGGTGAACCGTGGCCTGTCCGGGTTTTCTTCGGATTTCTTGCGGCGGAATCCGGGGGGCGCGGGACCATCGTCCTCGTCTCTTCGCCAGCGGCGGTCCAGGGCTTCGGTCAGGCGGGTTCGGTCGGAGTCTTCCCTGTCGGCGGCGAGCCGCGTGTACTCGACGATTCCGTCGACGGTCTCGACGGACAGATCCGACAACGCCTGCAGTTGGGTGCCGGATTCGGGGGTCGTTTCCGGCGGTTGCGGGTCGGTCTCGACTCGTTCGTGCGGCAGCCGGTGGGCGAGCGCCAGGATTGCGGTATCGCGTGTGCGTTCGTCGTCGACGGCGGCGAGCGGTTCGCGGCACCCACAAAGGGCCGTAACAGACAGGGCCGGTGGCCTCCGTTATGGTAGGATCAGGTCGAGTTCTTGGGGTCGCTATCGGTGGTGTGGCCCGGCGATGGCCGCTTACCGCAGGGTACCGATGATAATGGGTGCGGCCCCCTTTAGTGTGCCCCATCGCGGCTCGCGCGCAAAGCGCCGCAGGTCCGGTTGTTCGCCGCGCGGGTTCCGGGCTATCCTCTCGCTCTTCGCGCGCTTCGTGCCAGTTTCCGGAATCCAGACGAATGGACGAGTTCTACCAGCCGGCCGAGGTTGAGGCCGCGGCCCGGCTCGATTGGGAGGAACGCCAGGTGTTTCGCGCCGTGGAGGATGCGGCGCGGGAGAAGTTCTACTGCCTGTGCATGTTCCCCTACCCCAGCGGCCGGCTGCACATGGGCCATGTGCGCAACTACACGATCGGCGACGTCATCGCCCGCTACCAGCGCATGTGCGGGCGCAACGTGCTGCAGCCCATGGGCTGGGACGCCTTCGGGCTGCCGGCCGAGAACGCCGCGATTCAGAACCGGGTGGCACCGGCGCGCTGGACCTACGAGAACATCGACTACATGCGCGGCCAGCTCCGGCGCCTGGGCTTCGGCTACGATTGGACGCGCGAGTTGGCCACCTGTGATCCGTCCTACTACCGTTGGGAGCAATGGCTGTTCACGCGGCTGTTCCGCAAGGGCCTCGTGTACCGGCATACCGCGCCGGTCAACTGGTGCCCGTGCGACGAGACGGTGCTCGCCAACGAGCAGGTGATCGAGGGGCGCTGCTGGCGTTGCGGCACGGTCGTGGAGCAGCGCGAGATCCCGCAGTGGTTCATGCGCATCACCGCCTACGCCGAGGAGCTGCTCGCCGGCCTCGACGCGCTGCCCGGCTGGCCCGCACAGGTGCGCACGATGCAGCGCAACTGGATCGGGCGCTCCGAGGGCGTGGAACTGGAGTTCGGGATCCCCGGCGAGGGCACCCCGCTGACGGTGTTCACCACGCGCCCGGACACCCTGATGGGCGTGACCTACGTGGCGCTCGCCGCCGAGCACCCGCTGGCCCTGAAGGCGGCCGCGTCCGACCCGGAGTTGGCCGCCTTCATCGAGGAGTGCCGCCATACCCAGGTGGCCGAGGCGGCGCTCGAGACCATGGAAAAGCGCGGTCGTCCGACCGGTCTGCAGGCCGTACACCCGATCACCGGCGCGCCGGTGCCGGTCTGGGTCGCGAACTTCGTGCTCATGGGCTACGGGAGCGGCGCGGTCATGGCGGTTCCGGCCCATGACCAGCGCGACTTCGAGTTTGCGCGCCGCTACGGCCTGCCGGTGCGCGGCGTGGTGTTCCCCGCCGACGGCGGGACGCCGGACTTCGAGGCGTGCGCGTACACGGACAAGGGGGTCCTGCGCGATTCCGGGCCGTTCACCGGCCTGAGTTCCGAGCAGGCCTTCGATGCAATCGCCGAATACCTGGAGACGGCCGGTCGCGGCCGGCGCCGGGTGAATTACCGCCTGCGCGACTGGGGCATCTCGCGCCAGCGCTACTGGGGGGCGCCGATCCCGATCGTGTACTGCAGCCGGTGCGGGACGCTGCCGGTGCCGGATGCCGATCTGCCCGTGGTGTTGCCGCAGGACGTGCGGCTCGAGGGCGCCGGCTCGCCGCTGCGGCGCATGCCCGAGTTCCACCGCACGCGCTGTCCGCAGTGCGGGGGCGAGGCCGAGCGCGAGACCGACACCTTCGACACCTTCGTCGAGTCCTCGTGGTACTACGCGCGTTATTGCGCACCGGGCGTCGACACGGCGATGCTCGACGAGCGGGCGAACTACTGGCTGCCCGTCGACCAGTACATCGGCGGCATCGAGCACGCCATCCTGCACCTGCTCTACGCGCGCTTCTTCCACAAGCTGATGCGCGACGAGGGGCTGGTCCGCGGAGATGAGCCGTTCGCCAATCTGCTGACCCAGGGCATGGTGCTCAAGGACGGCAGCAAGATGTCCAAGTCCAAGGGCAACACGGTGGACCCGCAGGGGCTGGTCGAGCGCTACGGCGCGGACACCGTGCGGCTGTTCGTCATGTTCGCGGCGCCGCCCGAGCAGTCGCTGGAGTGGTCCGACGCGGGCGTCGAGGGCGCCTCGCGCTTCCTGCGCCGGCTCTGGAAACGGGTCGCGTCGCATGTCAACGCCGGGCCGGTGTCGGGTGCGTCCCCCGCAGACTTGGCGGACCTGGGCGAGGCGCAGCGCGCGTTGCGCCGGCAGGTGCACGAGACCATCGCCAAGGTCGGCGACGACGTGGGCCGTCGCTATACTTTCAATACCGCCATCGCCGCGGTGATGGAATTGATGAACGCGCTCTACAAGTTCGAGGACGACACGCGGGCGGGGCGCGCCGTGATGCAGGAGGCGCTGGAGGCGGTGGTGCGCCTGCTGCACCCCATCGTCCCGCACGTCACCTGCGCGCTGTGGCGGGAACTGGGCGGCGCCGGGACGATCGAGGAGGGGCCGTGGCCGCGGCCGGATCCCGCGGCGCTGGCGCGCGAGAGCCTGGAGATCGTGGTGCAGGTCAACGGCAAGCTGCGCGCCCGGGTCCGCGTGCCGGCGGACGGCGACCGGGCGGCCCTGGAGGCGGCCGCCCTGGAGGAGCCCAACGTGCGCCGGTTCATCGACGGGCGAGCGGTGCGCAAGGTGGTGGTGGTCCCGGGGCGGCTGGTGAATATCGTGGTATGAGCGCGGTGCGCGACAGGATCGGTCGCGTGGTGCGGCGTCGCCGCGCCGCGTTCGGTTCGGTGCTGGCGGCCGGCGTGCTCCTGGGGTTGTCGGGTTGCGGTTTCCACCTGCGCGGCGCCTTGGGTGGGGACCGTCTGCCGGCGCGGATGTCGGTAACCTATCTCCGCTCCGGGAACCCTCACGGTCCGTTCGCGGTGGACCTGCGCCGGGCGCTGCAGGCGAACGGCGTGCGGATGACCGATGACCGCACCCGCGCCGGCGCGGTGCTCTCGATCGTCCAGGACAGCTTCGGCCGGCGCGTGCTCTCGGTCGGGGCGAGCGGCCGCGCCCAGGAATACGAGCTGATCTACACGGTGCGCGTCGAGCTGTCGGATCGCGCGGGCAAGGTCCTCTACCGCTCGCCGCCGATCCGGCGCACGCGCGACTTCCTGTTCGACGAGGCGGCGGTCCTCGGCATGGAGCGCGAGCAGCAGATCCTCTACGAGGACATGCGCAAGGACATCGTGCAGGACGTCATCCGCCGCCTCGCCGCGCGATGAACGGCGCGACGGTGCGCGGCGGCGCGGGGAAAGACGGATGAAGTTGCGCGCGGAGCAATTGGAAGCCCACCTGGCGCGCACGATGGCGCCGGTGTACGTCGTGAGCGGCGACGAGCCGTTGCTCGAGGCGGAGGCCGTCGATCGGATCCGGGCCGCGGCGCGCGAGCGCGGATTCACCGAGCGCGAGGCGTTCTCGGCCGAGGCCGGCTTCGACTGGGGGCGGCTCGCCGCCGCCGCCGGCAACCGCTCCCTGTTCGGCGAGCGCAAGGTGCTCGAGCTGCGCCTTCCCACCGGCAAGCCCGGCGAGGGCGGTGCGCGGGAGCTGGTGCGCCTGGCCGGGCGGCCCGACGAGGACGCGGTGCTGGTGGTGCGCTGTCCGCGGCTCGATGCCGCCGCCCAGCGCAGCCGCTGGTACCAGGCCCTGGAGCACGCCGGCGTGGCGATCACCGTCCGGCCCGTGGAGCGCGCCCGCCTGCCGGAGTGGATCGCCGCGCGCATGCGCGCGCGCGGCCTGGAGCCCGGCCCGGAGGTGGTCGCGTTCCTGGCCGAGCGCGTCGAGGGCAACCTGCTGGCCGCCGCGCAGGAGGTCGAGAAGCTCCTGCTGTTGCACGGTCCGGGGCGCCCGGACCTGGAGACGGTTACGCGCGCGGTCACCGACAGCGCCCGATTCAGCGTCTTCGACCTGGTCGACGGCGCCCTGGAGGGCAACCCGGCGCGGGTCGCGCGGGTCCTCGTCGGGGTGCGCGCCGAGGGCACCGAGCCGGTGCTCGTGCTCTGGGCGCTTGCCCGCGAGGTGCGCGTCCTGGCGCGTTTGGCCTATGCGATCGAGGCCGGGGCCACCCCGGCACGGGCGCTCGCCGAGCAGCGCGTCTGGGATCGACGCAGGCCGCTGGTGAGCCGTGCCCTGCGCCGCCACACGGTCGGTGCGTGGCGCTGCCTGTTGCGTCGCTGCGCGCGCATCGACCGGGTCATCAAGGGCGCGGAGACGGGCGACGCATGGCAGGAATTGCTACAATTGGTCCTCGCGATGGCGGGCGGTGAGCCGCTCGAGGCCCCGTCCGGCGGCCCGCCGTCCGTCCCCCGGCTCGTCCGGCGATAGGAGCGCAGATTGCACGCCCAACAGGAGAGCACGGTTGCGGATGTGACCGCCTACATGGCGGGGGTGGGTGCGCACGCGCGTATTTCGGCGCGCGAGATGGCGCGCGCCGAGACCGCCGGCAAGGACCGCGCCCTGCAGGCCATCGCCGAGGCGATCGAGTCCGGCGCCGCGGCGCTGGCGGCGGCCAATGCCCGGGATCTCGACGCCGGTCGCGCGCGCGGCCTGGATGTCGCATTGCTCGACCGCCTGGAGCTGACCCCGGCGCGGATCGCGGCGATGGCCGAGGGCCTGCGCCAGATCGCGGCCCTGCCCGATCCGGTGGGCGCCGTATCCGACTTGTGCTACCGCCCGTCCGGGATTCGCGTCGGGCGCATGCGTGTGCCGCTCGGGGTCATCGGGATCATCTACGAGTCCCGGCCCAATGTGACCGCGGACGCCGCGGGCCTGTGTCTCAAGTCGGGCAACGCGGCGATCCTGCGCGGCGGCTCCGAGTCCCTGCATTCCAACCAGGCGATCGCCGGGTGTATCCGCGAGGGCCTGCACCGGGCCGGCCTGCCGGAAGACGCCGTGCAGGTGGTGGCGACCACGGACCGCGCGGCGGTCGGCGCCATGCTCGCCATGGAGGGCGTCATCGACGTGATCATCCCGCGCGGCGGCAAGGGGCTGATCGAGCGCGTCAGCCGCGAGTCGCGCATCCCCGTGATCAAGCACCTGCACGGCGTCTGCCACGTCTATATCGACGAGCGCGCCGACCCGGACAAGGCGGTGGCGGTCGCCTACAACGCCAAGACCCAGCGTTACGGGACCTGCAACACCATGGAGACGCTGCTCGTCGCCGAGGCCGTCGCCCCGCGCGTGCTGCCGGTGCTCGGCGGGAAGTACCGCGCGGCGGGCGTGGAGCTGCGCGGCTGCGAGCGCACGCGCGAGTGGCTGCCCGACGCCGTACCCGCCACCGAGCAGGATTGGGAGACCGAGTACCTCGCGCCGATCCTCTCGGTGCGGGTGGTGGCGGATCTGGACGCGGCCATCGACCACATCGAGCGCTACGGATCGCACCACACGGACGCCATCGTCACCGAAGACTACACGCGCGCGATGCGCTTCCTGCGCGAGGTGGACTCCAGCTCGGTCATGGTCAACGCTTCGACGCGGTTTGCCGACGGGTTCGAGTACGGGCTCGGCGCCGAGATCGGCATCAGCACCGACAAACTCCACGCCCGCGGCCCGGTGGGCCTGGAGGGACTCACCACCCTCAAATACGTGGTGCTCGGCGACGGGCACGTGCGCACCTGATGGGCGGCGGGCGTGCAATCCGTCGGGCCGCGGTGCGCCACCTCGCGTATCTCCGCCGTTGATGCCCGTCGGGATCCTGGGCGGTACCTTCGATCCGGTCCACTTCGGGCACTTGCGCACGGCCCTGGAGGTGCTCCAGGATCTCGGTCTGGCCGAGGTGCGGCTGATCCCCTGTCATATTCCCCCGCACCGGGAACCGCCGTCGGCCACCCCGGAACAGCGCCTGCGGATGGTGCGCGCCGCGGTGGCGGGCGTGCCGGGCCTGCGGGTGGACGATCGCGAACTGGTGCGCGGCGGGGTTTCCTACAGCGTGGACACGCTGCGCGGGCTGCGCGCCGAGCTGGCCGATACCCCGCTCGCCCTGATCCTCGGCAGCGACGCCTTCTGCGGGCTTGCCTCGTGGTGGGAATGGCGCGAACTGCCGCGCCTGTGCCACTTCATCGTCGTGCAGCGCCCGGGCTGGGATCCGCCCGCGGAAGGTGAGGCGGCGCGGCTGCTGCGCGAGGGCGGTACGGAGGATCCCGCGGCCGTGCGCGGCCCGGGTACGGGGCGGGTGCTGCGCCGGACGGTCACGCAACTGGAGATCTCGGCCTCGCGGATCCGGGCCGAGGTGCGTGCCGGGCGCAGCCCGCGCTACTTGGTGCCGGAGTCCGTCCGGCGGGTCATCGTAGAGGAGGGACTGTACCGTTGAATCGATGGAGCGCAGGGGCCGGCGCGGCCCGGGGTGCGGGATGACGGGCGTTACGCCGGAGGCGTTGCGGGACGCGGTGGTGGAGACCCTCGCCGACGTCAAGGCGGTGGACGTGCGGGTGCTCGACGTGCGCGGTCTGACCGCCATCACGGACATCATGGTGATCGCCGGGGCCACCTCGAGCCGCCACGCGCGCGCGCTCGCCGGGCACGTGGTCGATCGCGCCAAGGCACTCGGTGTGCGGCCCCTCGGCGTCGAGGGCGAGCGGGAGGGGGAGTGGATCCTGGTCGACCTTCAGGACGTCGTCGTCCACGTCATGCTGCCGCGGATCCGGGACTTCTATCAATTGGAACGCCTGTGGTCGCCGGAGCAGGCGCCGGCGCGCCCGCGCGAGGTGCACGAGCCCGGCGAGTGAGCGCCGCGCGGATGCCGCACCGGCGAGGGGGCCGGACCCATGCGCATACGTCTGATCGCCGTCGGGACGCGGGTGCCGGACTGGATCCGCACCGGGACCGAGGAGTACCGTCGTCGGCTTCCGGCGCAGTGCGCGCTCGAACTGGTGGAGATCGCCCCCGGCCGGCGTCCCAAGGGCGCGGACCCGGCGCGCGCGGTGCGCGAGGAGGGTGCGCGTATGCTGGCGGCGGCGGGTGCGAGCGCGCGCATCTGGTTGCTCGACGAACGGGGCGCGGCGTGGACCACCCGGGAACTGGCGGGACGGCTGGCGGACTGGATGCGCGAGGGGCGCGATCTGGCCCTGTTGGTAGGCGGCGCAGACGGCCTCGCCGAGGCGTGCCGCTCGCGCGCCGAAGGCGCCTGGTCGCTCTCGCCGCTCACGTTGCCGCACCTGCTGGTGCGGGTCGTGGCGGCCGAGCAGATCTATCGCGCCTGGACGCTGCTCGAGGGACACCCCTACCATCGCGCCTGAGACGCGCGCGCCGACACTGATGGCACGGCCGGTGGCGCCGCCGCTTTACCTGGCCTCGTCCTCGCCGCGGCGCCGGACGTTGCTGGACCAGATCGGCGTACGCTATCGAACCCTGCCGATGAGCGTGGATGAAACGCGACGCGACGGGGAACCGGTGCGGGACTACGTCATGCGCCTGGCCCTCGCCAAGGCGCGGTGCGCTTGGCGCTCGCTCCCGCGCGCGGCCTCCGCGCCGGTGCTGGGGGCCGACACCGTGGTGGTGCTCGACGGTGAACCCCTCGGCAAGCCGGAGGGTCGCGCGCAGGCCCTGGCCATGCTCGCGCGGCTGTCCGGACGCCGCCACCGGGTGATGAGCGCGGTGGCGCTGGTGGAAGGGGATCGCGAGGCCGTGCGTCTGAACGTGAGCCGGGTCTCCTTCCGCCGGATCGGTGCCGCCGAGCGCGAGGCCTACTGGGCGAGCGGTGAGCCCGCCGACAAGGCCGGGGCCTACGCGATCCAGGGGCGGGGCGCGGTGTTCGTGCGACGCCTGGAGGGCAGTTACTCCGGGGTGATGGGCCTGCCGCTGTTCGATACGGCGGAGTTGCTGCGGGAGTTCGGCATCGAGGTGTGCGCGGCGTCACCGCTTGCGCACTCGTAACGGGGGTACGCCGGCGAATGAGCGAAGAGATCCTGATCAACGTCACCCCGCAGGAGACCCGGGTCGCCCTGGTCGAGAACGGCATGCTCCAGGAGGTCTATATCGAGCGGGCGCGGCGCCGCGGGCTGGTCGGCAATATCTGCAAGGGGCGGGTCTCGCGCGTGCTGCCCGGCATGGAGGCGGCGTTCGTGGACGTGGGACTGGAGCGCACCGCCTTCCTGCACGCCTCCGACGTCAACACCCTCGCCGGTGAGGAGCGCGCCAACGGCGAGGTGACGGGATCGATCAGCCAGCTCCTGCGGGCGGGCCAGGAGGTGCTGGTGCAGGTCGTGAAGGATCCGCTCGGGACCAAGGGGGCGCGGCTTACCACGTACATCACGATCCCGTCCCGCTATCTGGTGTTCATCCCCGACGCCCGCAACGTGGGCGTCTCCCAGAAGATCGAGGACGAAGCGGAGCGCGCGCGCCTGTGTGAGATCGTGCGTGGGTGTCTGGGCGAATCGGAATCCGGCGGGTTCATCGTGCGCACCGCCGCCGAGGCGGCGAGCGCCGAGGCGATCCTCGCCGACATGGCGTTTCTGCGTAAGCTGTTGGGATCCATCCAGGAGCGGGCTCGCCAGGCCCCGGCCGGGGCGGTGGTCCACGAGGATCTCCCGTTGGCGTTGCGCGCCCTGCGCGATCTGGCCGCGACGCAGGTGGAGAAGGTGCGCATCGATTCGCGTCAGACCTTCGAGCGCGCACTGCATTTCGCGGCGCAGTTCGTCCCGGAGATCTCCGGGCGCATCGAGTACTATTCCGGAGAGCGGCCGATCTTCGACCTCTACGGCGTGGAGGACGAGATCCACAAGGCGTTGCAGCGGCGCGTCGAGCTCAAGTCCGGCGGCTACCTGATCATCGATCAGCTGGAGGCGATGACCACGGTCGACGTCAATACCGGCGCCTACGTCGGGCATCGCAACCTCGAGGAGACCACCTTCAAGACCAATCTGGAGGCGGCGCAGGCGATCGCGCGGCAGTTGCGGCTGCGCAACCTCGGCGGGATCATCATCATCGACTTCATCGACATGACACAGGAAGAACACCGCAAACAGGTGCTGCGCGCGTTCGAGAAGAGCCTCGAGCGTGACCACGCCAAGAGCCAAATCTGCAACGTGTCGCCGCTCGGCCTCGTGGAGATGACCCGCAAGCGCACCCGCGAGAGCCTCGAGCACGTGCTGTGCAAGCCGTGCCCGACCTGCGACGGGCGCGGTACGCTCAAGACGCCGGAGACCGTGTGTTATGAGGTCTTCCGCGAGATCCTGCGCGCGGCGCGCCAGTTCGATGCCGAACGCCTGCTGGTGCTGGCCTCGCAGGAGGTGGTGGATCTGCTGCTCGACGAGGAATCGACGAGCTTCGCGGAACTGCAGGAGTTCATCGGCAAACCGGTCCGACTCCAGGTAGAGGCCCTGTATACCCAGGAGCAGTTCGACGTGGTGTTGATGTAGCGGGCGGATGGGGCCCCGTGCGGCGGGTCCGGAGAGGATCGTGCGACTACAGCGCATTGCGCGGGGTGTGGGGTATGCGGCGGCGGCGCTGGTCATTCTGGCGGCGGTCGTCATCGGCTCGGTGCGCCTCCTGCTGCCGGTGGTGCCCCATTACCGGGATGTGATCCAGGCACAGGCGCAACGCTACCTGGGGTTGCCGTTGCAGTGCGAGCGCATCGACGCGCGCTGGACGGGCCTGTACCCGGAACTCGTGCTGCACGGGGTCACCCTGCGCGACCCGACCGGGCGCGGCGTGATCCTGCGCGCGCGCCAAGTGCGCCTGGGAATCGATCCGGCCGCGCTCTTCGGGCGGCGCTTGCGCCCGGTCACCCTGACGCTCGTGGATCCCATACTGTCGTTGGTGCGCGACCCCGACGGAGACATCCACCCGACCGGCGTCCCTCCCGGGCACGTCTTCTCCCTGCGCGCGCTGCTCGCGCGGCTCGCCCCGTTCGCACATGTGCAGGTGACCGGCGCCGCCCTCCTCTGGTGGGATCGCCTGCACGGTGCCGCGCCGGTGCGGTTCACGGCGATCCGTATCGATCTGCGGCGTCGTCACGGCGCCCGCGTCCTCGGCTTGTCCGCGACGCTCCCGGCCGCCTTCGGTCGCCGCCTGACCTTCGTCGCCCGCTGGCGCGGTGCGGCGTCGGACCCGCTGCAGGCGCGCGGGCGCTTCTTCGTGAAGGGCGAAGGCCTCGCGCTGTCGCGCTGGAGTGCGGGGCGCGCCTGGGGCGGCATGACCCCGGAGGCGGGGCATGCCGACTTCGAGGCGTGGGGCTCGTGGGACACCGGGCGCCTGGTGGCGCTCGAGGGTCGTGTCGCGGCACAGGGCCTGCGGCTGGCGGGAACGGGTCGGGCGGCGCCGTTCCGGGCGGCGGAGGCGGCCGGGCGCTTCGCGTTCGAACGGGAGGCGACGGGCTGGTGGCTGCGGCTCGCCGATCTCGTGCTGCACCGCGCCGCCGGAGCGCCGCCGCGCGCACCGATGGACCTCGCCGTGGTGTACCGTGCCGGGACCCCCGGCGGGCCCGCCGGGGGTCCCGGCACGGTCACGGTGGATGCGCACAACCTGCGCCTGGCGGTGCTCGGGGCGCTGCTGCGGCGCGCCGAACTGCCGGCGCCCTGGGATCGGCGCTTGGCGGCCCTGCAACCGGGCGGCGTGTTGCACCGGCTCCATCTGCGCTACCGGGGGTCGGTGCGCACCCCCGAGGACCTCACATTGCGCGCACGTTTCTCGGGGTTGTCGTTTCGGCGCTGGGGCCGGTTGCCGGGAGTCGCCGGACTCGACGGCCGCGTGGCGGGCGGCCCGGGCGATTGGGCGCTGGATCTGGACAGCGATTCGATGACCCTCGATGTGCCGCGCTGGCTGGCCGCGCCGCTGCACCTCACGCGACTGGCCGGACGCATCACCGCGCGCCGGAGCGCCGGAGCGGGTTGGGTGTTGCGTACCCCTGATCTCGCGTTCGCGAACCCGGACCTGGCGGCGCGTGCCCGGGTGCGGCTGGAGCTGCCCCCGGGGGGGACGCCGGTGGCCGATCTGCAGGTGGACATCGAACGCGGCCGGGTCGCGGCCGTGCGCCGCTACCTGCCGTTGCGCGGGATCCCGCCGCGCGGGCGCGCCTGGTTGGAGCACGCGCTGATCGGCGGCGAGATCACCTCGGGGGCGGTGCTGCTGCGCGGGCCGCTGGACGGGTTCCCGTACGATGACGCGGGCGGGGTCTTCGAGACGCGGATCGATGTGCGGGGCGTGACTCTGCAGTACGCCCCGGACTGGCCGCGGATGGAGGAGGCCGAGGCGGAAGTGGGCTTTCGGGGCCGCGCCCTGAGCGTCGATCTGACAAGCGCCAAGGTGTTCGGTGTGTCGCTCACCGGCGCCCATGCCGCGATCCCGCGCCTGGGTCACGACGAGATCCTGAACGTCGCACTGCGCGCCCGGGGCCCGGCCGGCGACCTGCTCCGCGTGCTCCGGGAGAGCCCCGTCGAGGAGGACTATGGGGTGTTCCTCGGGGCGGTGCATCTCGCCGGCGAGGCGTCCCTGGACTTCCGCCTGCACCTCCCGCTGGGGAACCCGCGGGCGCGCACCTACTCGGGGGCCGTCGCCTTCTCCGGCGCGACGTTGGACGGGGCCGCGTGGAGACTGCGTCTGTCCGGCCTGAACGGCAGCCTCGGGTTCGACCGGTACGGATTCACCGCGCGCGACCTGCAGGCGCGCCTCGCCGGGGGTGCGGTGCGGATCTCGGTCGCGACCCCCGAGCCGGGCCGGCTCAGCGTAGTCCGGGTTCGGGGCCGCGCCGATGCCAAGACCGTGGAGACGCTCGTCTCGGCGAGCCTGGGCGAGCGGCTCAAGGGTCGCACCGACTGGACTGCACGCCTGGCGATCCCCTGGAAGGAGCAGGGCGGGCGCGCCCCCGCAGTGGCCATGATCCTGCGCAGCGACCTCAAGGGCCTGGCGGTGGAACTGCCGGCGCCGTTCGGAAAGTCCGCCGGCGTGTCGCGGGAGCTGGAATTGCGCACCGACCTGCCGCGGCGTGCGGATACGTTGCTACGGGTGCGCTACGGCACGGTCCTGGACGGCGTCGTGCGCCGCGAGCGCGGCGTGCCGGGGCCCGGGGACTGGTGGTACGCGCAACTGCACGGTCCGGTGGTCGCCGGCAAGGTGTGGGTGCCGGTGCTCTATCCGGACGGGCCCGCCGTCGTGATGGATCTCGATCGCCTGGTGCTGCCCGGGGGCGGCCCGCGCATCCCGGGTCTGGGGGGTGCGGCGCCCGATCCCCGGGCTCTGCCCGCACTGCGCGCCGAGGTGCGCGAATTCCGGCTGGGCGACCGGTCCCTGGGCCGGCTCGTACTGCGTGCGAAGCGCATCCCCGGGGGCCTGCGGCTGACCGGCCTGTCTCTGAAATCCCCGCAATTGCGACTGAAGGGCACCGGCTCCTGGGTGCGTGTCGGGTCGGGGTCTGCGACGCGGTTCCAGGGCGTTCTCGAGAGCGATGACACAGGGCGGTTGCTCGGTGAGTTCGGTTTCGTCAAATCCCTCAAGGGCGGCAAGGCGCACTGCGAGATGGATCTGCACTGGCCGGGCGCGCCCACCCGCGTGCGCCTGGCCACGCTTGCGGGCACCCTCAAGATCAAGATCACCGACGGGCGGCTGCTCGATGTCAATCCGGGCGCCGGGCGCATCTTCGGGCTGTTCAGCTTGCAGGCCCTGCCGCGGCGGCTGTCGCTGGATTTCAGCGACCTGTTCAAAAAAGGTTTCACCTTCGATCACATCGAGGGAACCTTCCGCCTGCGCGGCGGGGAGGCGTACACGGACAACCTCACCATGGTCGGACCCGCAGCGGAGATCGTGGTCTCCGGGCGCACCGGGCTCACGGCGCGCGACTACGACCAGAAAGTCACGGTGACTCCGAACCTGGGCAGCAGCCTGCCGATCGCCGGCACGCTGGCCGGAGGACCGGCCGTCGGCGCGGCATTGTTCCTGGCCGAACACCTGCTGCGGGGGCCGATTCGGCACCTGACCCGTTACCGGTATACCGTCACCGGCTCCTGGAACAAGCCGGTGATCACGCGCATCTCCGGCGGGATCGGCGGACTGCTGCTGGGTCCGAGTACACCCGAAGCCAAACCCGAAGCCAAACCCGAGCGCCGATCCCGGCCCGAACCCGTGCCGCCCGAACCGGTCCGTTCGTCCGGCGCACCGTGAACGGCGTGTGGTATTCTGAATTTTATGAAAGGCTCTGTGGCGTCGCGGTGGTGGAACGTGCCCGGTACGGTCCGGGGGGGTTGATCCGTGTCCGAGACGCGGCGCGTCGCCGCGGTTCAGATGGCGTCCGGTCCCCAGGTGCAGGCCAATCTGCTGGAGGCCGGGCGGCTCATCGCCCAGGCGGCGGCGGCCGGGGCGGGCTTGGTCGTGCTCCCGGAGAATTTCGCCCTGATGGGCCTGCACGAGACCGACAAGGTCGCGTTGCGTGAGCGCGAGGGCGCCGGCCCGATCCAGGAATTCCTGTCCCAGCAGGCGGCGCGCCACCGGATCTGGCTGGTGGGCGGTACCATTCCGCTGGAGGCCGCATCGCCCGGGAAGGTCCGCGCCGCCTGCCTGGTCTTCGATGCCCGGGGACGCCGCGCGGCCCGCTACGACAAGCTGCACCTGTTCGACGTGCGCGTGGTGGATACCGGTGAGCGCTACACCGAGTCGGAGACCATCGAGCCGGGCGATCGCACCGTGGTCCTGGATACACCGTTCGGCCGGCTCGGGCTGGCGGTCTGTTATGATCTGCGCTTCCCGGAACTGTTCCGCCGCCTGCTCGACGAGGGCATGGAACTGCTCGCGGTGCCCTCGGCGTTCACGGCGGTCACCGGCCGGGCGCACTGGACGACACTGGTGCGCGCCCGCGCCATCGAAAATCTCTGCTACACCATCGCCGCGGCACAGGGCGGTTACCATCTGAGCGGGCGCGAGACCCACGGCGACACCATGATCGTCGACCCGTGGGGGACGATCCTCGATCACCTGCCGCGCGGCTCAGGGGTCGTGTGCGCCGATCTGGACCCGGGCTGGCTGCGTGCCACGCGACGCAACTTCCCGACCATCGAACACCGCCGCCTGTACTGCAAGCTGCCGTCGAAGTGCGGCACCGGAGCCGAGTCATGAGCGACACGCTGGAGATTGCCAAGCGCCGCATCCTGGAGCCCTCGGGGCTCGCCGAGTCGGACCTCGACCGGGTGTTCGGGGGGCTGGTGGGCCCGTCCGTGGACAACGCCGACCTCTACTTCCAGGCCAGCCGTCACGAGTCCTGGTCCCTGGAGGACGCCATCGTCAAGGAGGGCACCCACAACATCGAACGGGGCGTCGGCGTGCGCGCGATCAGCGGTGAGAAGACCGGCTTCGCCTACTCCGACGAAATCGTCCTGCCGGCGTTGCTCGAGGCCGGCCGGGCGGCCCGGGCCATCGCGCGCAGCGGCGGCGAGGGCCGGCTCCCGGTCCGACGCCCGCGCACCGGGCATGACCTGTACGCGTCGTTGGACCCGATCGAGACGTTGCCCGCCGCGGAGAAGGTCGCGCTGCTGCACGCCGTCGACGCCGAGGCCCGGCGCGGGGACCCGCGCGTGCGCGAGGTCATAGTGAGTCTTTCCGCCGCGCAGGATGTCGTGCTGGTGGCGGCCGCCGACGGCACGCTGGCCGCCGACGTGCGCCCGTTGGTCCGACTCAACGTCCACGTGATCGTCGAGCAGGGCGGGCGTCGCGAGCAGGGTTCCTACGGCGGCGGCGGACGGTTCGGACTCGAATACTTCCGGGAGTCCGACCGCGCCCTCGGCTACGCGCGCGAGGCCGTGCGCCAGGCGCTGGTCAACCTGGAGGCCGTCGAAGCGCCCGCCGGTACCATGACCGTCGTCCTCGGCCCCGGTTGGCCCGGCGTGTTGTTGCACGAGGCCATCGGACACGGCCTCGAGGGCGACTTCAACCGCAAGGGCACCTCGGCGTTCGCCGGGCGCCTGGGCGAGCAGGTCGCCTCCGCCGCGTGCACCGTCGTCGACGACGGCTCGATGGCCCTGCGGCGCGGATCGCTGAACATCGACGACGAGGGCACGCCCACGCAACGCACGGTGCTCATCGAGAACGGCATCCTCAAGGGCTATCTTCAAGACAAGCTCAACGCGCGCCTGATGGGCATGGCACCGACCGGCAACGGCCGGCGCGAGTCCTACGCGTACCTGCCGTTGCCGCGCATGACCAACACTTTCATGCTCGCCGGTGCGCACGACCCGGCGGAGATCATCGCCTCGGTCGATCGGGGTTTGTACGCGGCCAACTTCGGCGGCGGCCAAGTGGACATCACCTCCGGGAAGTTCGTGTTCTCGGCGAGCGAGGCCTACCTGATCGAGGGCGGCAAGATCACCCGGCCCGTCAAAGGCGCCACCCTGATCGGCAACGGACCCGACGTACTGACCCGCGTCACCATGGTCGGCAACGACCTGGAACTCGATGCCGGCGTCGGCACCTGCGGCAAGGACGGGCAGAGCGTCCCGGTGGGCGTGGGCCAGCCGACACTGCGCATCGAGGAGTTGACGGTAGGCGGCACCCAGGCCTGAGTATTCGGGAAGGGGCGCCTGCGACCGCACACCCCCCCCACGGTCTCGACCCGCGGCGGGTCGGAATTCGGATCGACGACCTGGAGCGTCGGGGCAATCGCCCGGCGATCAACAAATGCGCGAGGTAGGGCGAAATCGTGGACGGTTCCCCAACCCAAGAGCGGGATAGGCAGGCGCCGCCGGCGGGCCGAGGCCCGCCCTTGCGCGTATCGGCGATCGCGCCCACCCGTAGGGCCGGGCTCGCCCGGCCGAGACCGCGGAACCACGCCCACACGCGGCGTGGGAATCTCCAACGGTGTCGGCGGGGCGAGCCCCGCCCTACGATCCATGATGGCCGCGGAACACGGTAGGGCCGGGCTCGCCCGGCCGACACCGCCGGAGATTGTGATCGATCGTGACACAGGAGCATGAATCAGCCATGACCCACCCCCAGCGTGCCACAGCGCCTGTAGCGCCTGTCGCGTCCGCCGATCCGGCGCGGCTCCAGTCCCTGGTCGGAGACCTCCTGGAGGAGGCCCGCCGCCGCGGCGCGAGCGCCGCCGAGGCCGGCGTCAGCAATGAGACCGGCCTGTCGGTCAACGTACGCATGGGCGAGGTCGAGACGGTCGAATACCACCGCGACCAGGGCTTGGGCGTGACGGTGTATTTCGGTGCGCGCAAGGGCTCGGCGAGTACCGCGGACCTGCGCCCCGAGGCGATCCGGGAGACGGTGCAGGCGGCCTGCGACATCGCCCGCTACACGGCCGAGGATCCCTGCGCCGGACTCGCCGATCCGGCGCGCATGGCGCACGCCGTCCCCGATCTGGACCTGGATCACCCATGGGAGTTGGATACGGAGCATGCGATCGAGGTCGCGCTCGCCTGCGAGAATGCCGCCCGTGAGCTGGACGCGCGGATCACCAACTCCGAGGGCGCCGGCGTCGATACCCACCGCGCCGTTCACGTCTACGGCAACACCCACGGCTTCCTCGGCGCCTATCCCAGTACCCGGCACAGCGTGAGCTGCTCGGTGATCGCGCAGTCGGCCCGGGAGATGCAGCGCGACTATTGGTACAGCGCGGCGCGTGACCCGGCGGATCTCGAGGCCGCCGAGGCCGTGGGACGACGCGCGGCCGAGCGCGCCGTGCGCCGGCTCGATGCGCGACGCCTGAAGACCCGCGAGGCCCCCGTGGTGTATGCGGCCGATGTCGCCGGCGGGCTGCTGCGCCTGTTCCTCGGCGCCATCCGCGGTACGAACCTCTACCGCAAGGCATCGTTCCTGGTCGACCACCTCGGCAAGCCGGTGTTCCCCGGGTTCGTGCGCATCGACGAGCGCCCGCACCTGAAAAAGGCCATGGGCAGCGCACCGTTCGACGCCGAGGGGGTCGAGACCCGCGACCGCGCGTTGGTCGAGGACGGCGTGCTGCAGGGTTACCTGCTCGACAGCTACGCGGCCCGCAAGCTGGGCATGGAGACCACCGGAAACGCCGGCGGCGCGCACAACGTCCTGATCGAGCCCGGGGAACACGACCTCGAGGGCCTGCTCCGCGAGATGGGCACCGGGCTGCTGATCACCGAACTGATGGGCCACGGCTCCAACCTGCTCACCGGCGACTACTCGCGCGGCGCCGCGGGTTTCTGGGTGGAGGGCGGCGAGATCCGCCATCCGGTCGAGGAGGTCACGGTGGCCGGCAACCTGCGCGACATCTTCATGGGGCTCGCCGCCGTCGGCAACGACGTGGACCGGCGCGGCAACGTCCGCAGCGGCTCGCTGCTCATCGAGCGCATGACCATCGCCGGCCAGTAACCCACAACCATGGGGTCAGGCTTGACTTATGGGTATTTGCAGAGGCCTCTTCTAATGCCATCAAGTCGTTCTTCGATCCCGGACCCCCTGGTTTTCC
>BDTW01000031.1 GCA_002897735.1 bacterium BMS3Bbin13
TTGCCGCAACTCTTCGGAGGTCTAATCGCGCCTCGGCCCTAAATGCCAGGCCTCTATTTTTTTCGGACGGAGGTGGATAAACAATAGTCCCTCCGTCCCATTTTGCTCTCGACTTGGCACCACGCTTTCCGGTTGAGGAGCGAACGCCATGATCTCAGCGCAAGAAGCGCTCGAACGCCTGCGTGAGGGCAACCGCCGCTTTGTGGCGGACCTCGAAGGCCGCAGCGCCGGCCCCGGACGCACCAACCGCGGCGCCTTGCCGGCGGTCCAGGAGCCGTTCGCCATCATTCTGGGATGTTCGGACTCGCGGGTACCCGCAGAGATCGTCTTCGATCAGGGGCTGGGGGACCTGTTCGTCATCCGCGTCGCCGGAAACATCGTCGCCCCGTCCCAGATCGGCAGCGTCGAGTTCGCGGCCGATCGCTTCGGTACCCGCCTGGTCGTGGTCCTCGGCCACTCGATGTGCGGGGCCGTCCTGGCCACGCTGGAAGAACTGGAGCAGCCCTCGGAGCATCGCTCGCCGAACCTGCGTTCCATCGTCGACCGCGTGCGGCCGTCGGTGGAAGGGCTCCTGGAAACCGACCTGCGCCTGGACCGCGACGCCCTGATCCGGCACGCCGTGCGGGCCAACATCCGCGCCTCCGCCGACCACCTGCAACACGGCTCGCGGATCCTGGAACACCTGATCCGGAATGACGGGCTCATGGTCGTGGGTGCCGAGTACTCGCTGGAGACGGGACGGGTGGATTTCTACCGTAACCTGCCGGATAGATAGCCGTCCGCTTCCTGTACAGAGCCGGCTTGGCAACCACCACGGCGCCAAATAGCGCTTAACAAGCGATGGTCATCGGATTTGGTTCGACACATCGGCCGTGTGATCGGCCAATTTTCGTTATTCATGCGTAAAACGTGTGTGGTATCAGTAAGATAATTAATATTATTGTCGATCGTTGTGCCACATGGATGGATGGGCTAAGGTCGGCCACATGATCGGTCAATTTCCCAATCTCATATATAGATATGATTTAAAATCAGCCGGATAAGTAGGTATGAGATCGGCCAACAGCTTGATTAAAAGCGTCAGCCGCATCGAACCGGCGAGATTGGAGGAGGTGCCAGAATCCGTCGCTGACGTGGTGGCAAGTCTGTCGGCGGCCGGCGCGGTCCTTGGATCGGCGCTCCATCCAACGAGCGCCGCAAATCTTGCAGTGCTCGTCCGCATCATGAACACCTATTACAGCAATCTCATCGAAGGGCACGATACGAGGCCGCGGGACATCGAACGCGCCTTGGCCGGTAACCTTGATCGGGACGAAGGGCGACGCAATCTCCAACTTGAGGCCGCTGCCCACGTTCGGGTTCAGGCCGAAGTCGATCGGATGGCGTCGGAGGATAATCTCCCGGAGCCGGCGTCGCCGGGTTTCATCCGGTGGCTTCACAGAGAATTTTATCGCGATGCGCCTGCACCGATGCTTCGGATATGCGGTACCGACACCGACTTCGTCATGGAGCCCGGCGAATGGCGAAGTCGCCCTGAGCACGATGTAGCCGTCGGCCGTCATCTTCCTCCGTCCAGCGACCGGGTAAACGATTTCATACGGTATTTTGAACAGCGTTACCGCTTCGCGGATCTGGGAAAGGCGGCGCGAATCATGGCAATCGCGTCGGCCCACCATCGATTGAACTACATCCATCCATTTCCGGATGGAAACGGGCGCGTGAGCCGCCTCATGTCTCCCGGAGCGCACCGCCCGGCGCGTGTTGAACGACCTGATCGACAACGGAATGCTTGCCTCGGAGACGCTGAAGGGGCCGGTGTCGCTGAGGTTCCCAAGCGATGCGCTGGAGATTCTGTTTCCTCGACTGTATCCGCAGACATAGACTCGGAATTCGGGTAGTGCACCTAATCCGTGCCTGTCTGTTATGCGATTATGGTGATCTACGGACCGGCCTCTCCTTGAACGACTGCTAATGCCGGTGCGATCCTGCGAGCGGGTGACGATCGCAAATGGATATACTGTCCTCGGAATACCCAACCCTTGATAGGTCAAACATATCAGCCCGTTTTTTTGAGTTCTTCTCTTATTACTTTCCGGAGTGCATTTTCTAGGTCCTTATCATGCGCTTTAATATGTTCTCTTAGAGCATCATTGATTAGCGATTGATAGTTACCCCCGCCCGCCTTATGCACAATTTCCTTGAAATGCTTAATGATGTCGGCATCAAGACGGATCGTAATGCGCATCTTGTTTGGATCGGGCTTAATGACCGGACCTCGTTTGCCTTTGCTGAAATCTTCACTCATGGCCCAACCCCTGGAAATACTGTTTGGTTTCTTTCCTATCAGCTTTTCGGGCGGAAATGATTCGGATGCGGTTTCCCGAACGTTCACAATGAACTACAAACAGGATATTTAGAGAAGAACCCATCCCCAGTGTCTTGAAGCGCCGCTCATCACGATCGGAATCCTCAATCGTGAGCGCATTTCCATCCTCAAGGGCAATGACTGCATCGGCGAAATCTACGTCATGTTTTCGCAGATTCTCAATCGCCTTCCCTGGGTCCCAGTTCATAGTCCATGATTTAAGCGTATGCACATTCCGTGTACATTGCAAGGTGGGCATCTTTTTATTCAATTACAGAAAGGGGGTGCCCCCTCATTCGTCATGGTTCTTCTTTGGTTCGTGAGAAAATGAGAGAAAGGGTGTCATCCCCTTTATTTCTCATATTTGAGCATATTTAAGCGGGGCGAAGGATTTTTGTAACCCATTGTTTTTATGGTGGCTACGGGTGGACTTGAACCACCGACCTCAGCATTATGAGTGCCGCGCTCTAACCAACTGAGCTACGTAGCCAGGGATATCGATTCTGTATAACACAGGTGGGAGCGGCATTTTCGGCGCCCGGCGGGGGGGATGTCAAGGCGCCCTGCCGGTGGCGCGGTCGTGGGGGCAAGCTTTGGCATCGTCCGGGGTCCGTCGTCTAGACGTTGAACCGGAAGTGGACGACATCGCCTTCCTGGATCACGTAGTCCTTGCCCTCCACGTGCAGCCGTCCGGCGTCCTTCGCGCCGTGCTCACCCTGGTGCCGGATATAGTCGTCGTAGTGAATGACCTCGGCACGGATGAAGCCGCGCTCGAAGTCGGTGTGGATGCGCCCGGCGGCCTGGGGGGCGGTGGCGCCGGCGGCCACGGTCCAGGCGCGAACCTCCTTGGGGCCGGCGGTGAAGAAGGTGCGCAGGCCCAGCATGTGGTAACCGGCACGGATCAGGCGGTTGAGGCCGGGTTCCTCGAGCCCCATGGATTCCAGGAATTCGGCGCGGTCGTCGGGGTCGAGTTCGACGATCTCCGCCTCGATGGCGGCGCAGATCGCGACCGTTTCGGCGCCCTCGGCCTCGGCGAGCGCGCACACCCGGTCGAGGTAGGGGTTGTGTTGGAAGCCGTCCTCCGCGACGTTGGCCAAGTACAGGACCGGCTTGAGGGTGAGCAGGTGCAGTCCGTGTAACAGCGTGCGCTCCTCCGCGTCGTATTCGAGGGCGCGCGCCGGTTCGCCCCGATCGAGGGCGTCGCGAATACGCTCAAGCAGCGCCGCGTGCGGTTTGGCGTCTTTGTCGCCCACCTTGGCGGCCTTGCCCACTTTGGCCAGTGCGCGCTCCACGGTGTCGAGATCGGCCAGGGCCAGCTCGGTATGGATCACCTCGATGTCGGCCGCCGGGTCCACTTTGCCGGCGACGTGTACGACATCCGGATCCTCGAAGCAACGCACGACATGGGCGAGGGCGTCGACCTCGCGGATATGGGCCAGGAACTGGTTGCCGAGTCCCTCGCCCTTGGAGGCCCCGGCGACCAGGCCGGCGATGTCCACGAATTCGATGGTGGTGGGCACGATCTGCTTGGGGTGAACGATGGCGGCCAGTGCGTCGAGGCGCGGGTCCGGGACCGGGACCACGCCGACGTTCGGGTCGATGGTGCAGAACGGGTAGTTCTCGGCCGAGATGCCGGCGCGCGTGAGGGCGTTGAAGAGGGTCGACTTGCCCACGTTGGGAAGTCCGACGATGCCGCATTTGAAGCCCATGGAGGTGTGGTTCCTTGTCGAGGTTGTGTGACGTCGGTGCGGGGCCGGCGTCGCCGACGGGGCGAGGCCCGCCCTACGGGGTGCCGTGCAGCTGCTGCGTCGCGCGGTCCCATTCGCCGGCGACGATCAGCGGCAACGCCTCCAACGCCTGTTCGATGGCTTGGTCGATCGCCTCGCGGTCCGAGCGCGACGGTGTGCCCAACACGTAGTCGACCCCTCGTGCGCGTCCGTCGGCACGCCCGATGCCGATGCGCAGGCGCCGGTAGCGGTCGCTGCCGAGGGCTCGTGTGAGATCGGCGAGGCCGTTGTGCCCGCCCGTGCCGCCGCCATGCTTGAGGCGCACCGTGCCCGCCGGGAAGTCCAGGTCGTCGTGCGCCACCAGGATCTGTTCCGGCGGCACACGGTAGTAGGCCGCCAGGGATACCACCGCGAGCCCGCTGCGGTTCATGTAGGTCGACGGCTTGAGCAGTCGCACCGGCCGATCATCCAGATCCACGCGGCAGGCCGCCCCATGGAACTTGCGCTCGGTACGGAACACGCCCCGGTAGCGCTCGGCCACCGCGTCCACGAACCAGAACCCGGCGTTGTGGCGGCTCGCCACGTATTCGGGACCGGGGTTGCCCAGTCCGGCGATGACCACGACGCCCGCGCGTTCCTCCGGAGAGGGGGGGGACACCGCCGCGCCGGCTCAGGACGCCTCGGGTTTGGTACCGCCCGCCGCCGGGGACTGCTGCTCCGTGCCGGGCGCTGCGGCGGCCGGTGCGGGTTCCGCGGTGGTGCGCCGGGCGTGGATCGAGGTCACCGGCTGATCGTGCTCGGCCCCGTGCATCAGCTCCACGACCGACACACCCTCGGGCAGTTTGAGTTCGGAGAGGTGGATGGCCCCGCCGAGCTCCAGATCCGAGAGATCGACCTCGATGAACTCGGGCAGGTCCGCGGGCAGACACTCCACCTCGACCTCGACCATCTGGTGGCTGACCACTCCGCCGCTCTGCTTGACGCCGGGCGAGACGTCGGCGCCGGTGAAGCGCAGCGGCACGTGTACGTGGATCGCCTCGGCCTCGCTGACGCGCTGCAGGTCCACGTGCAGGATCTGCTGCTTGCTCGGATGGCGCTGCAGGTCACGCAGGATCGCCTTCTCCTGCCTGCCCGGCATCTTCACGGTGAGAACGTGCGAGTAGAACGCCTCGTGGCGCAGGCGCTGCAGAATCTCGTTGTGGTCCAGCGTCAACGACGTGGATTCGCCGTCGCCGCCGTAGAGGATTGCGGGGACCTTGTTCGCGTGACGCAGGCGGCGGCTCGCACCCTTCCCCTTGTCGCTGCGAAGCTCGGCATTCAGGATAAACTCGGCTTCCATCGTTATACTCCCGGTCGTAGGCGCCGCATCGTGCGGCAGGTTTGCCGCCCCCGCGACCAGGGACGGCATCGGCGGCTTCCCCCGCCCGGTCGTGCCGGGTACGGGAAGCCGGAAATTCAGACTCAGTCCATGAACAACTCGCTCACCGACTCGTCGGTGTGGATACGCAGCATCGACTCGGCGAGCATCTCGGCGATGCTGAGCTGGCGGACCTTGGCGCACTCGCGCGCCGCCGGACGCAGCGGGATGGTGTCCGTGACCACCAGCTCATCGAGCGCCGAGCCCTCGATGTTCTCAATGGCGGGGCCGGAGAGCACCGGATGGGTGCAGTAGGCCACCACCTTCGGCGCGCCGTCGTCCTTGAGGGCCTGTGCCGCCTGACACAGGGTGCCGGCGGTGTCCACCAAGTCGTCCATCAGGATGCAGGTGCGCCCGCGTACGTCGCCGATGATGTGCATCACCTTGGCCACGTTGGCGCGCGGGCGGCGCTTGTCGATGATCGCGAGATCGGCGTCGTCCATGCGCTTGGCGATGGCACGCGCGCGCACCACGCCGCCCACGTCCGGAGAGACGACGATCGGGTTTGCATACTTGCGCCGCCAGATCTCGCCGAGCAGCACCGGCGAGGCGTACACGTTGTCCACCGGTACGTCGAAGAAGCCCTGGATCTGGTCGGAGTGCAGGTCCATGGTCAGTACGCGGTCGGTCCCCGCCGCCCCGATCATGTTCGCCGCCACCTTGGCGCTGATCGGCACCCGCGCGGCGCGCGGGCGGCGATCCTGGCGCGCGTAGCCGAAGTACGGGATCACCGCCGTCACGCGGTTGACCGAGGCGCGCTTGAGCGCGTCGACCATCACCAGCAGTTCCATCAGGTTGTCGTTGGTGGGCATGCACGTGGGCTGGACCACGAAGGCGTCGGCGCCGCGGACGTTCTCCATGATCTCCACCATGACCTCGCCGTCACTGAAGCGCCCGACGACGGCCTTTCCCTGGGGCATGCGCAGGTGGTTCGCCACGTCGTGGGCGAGCTTGGGGTTGGCGTTCCCCGAGAAGACCAACATTCTGCCGTCGCTCACGGATGCTGCCCCGTTCGTTCGATGTCCCGTGGCCGGAAGGCTCCGGGTCCGGTCGTGCGCGGGCCGCGAAGGTCCGTACAAATGGTTGGGGCGCCAGGATTCGAACCTGGGAATGCTGGGACCAAAACCCAGTGCCTTACCGCTTGGCTACGCCCCAATGAGATGACCGCGGCACCCCGGCCCCGCGTCCTCCGGCGACCGTTCAGGCCGCCACCGTCCGGTCGAGCAGCGGCGAGCGGTTCAGCCCCCGTGCCACGAATCCGTTCCACCCGGTGGGCAGCGCAGCGCGCACGGCCTCGGCTTGCGCGCGTTCCGGATAGGCGGCGAATACGCAGGCACCGGTCCCGGTCAGACGCGCTTCGCCGTGCCGACCGAGCCATTTCAGCGCCTCTGCAATCTCCGGGTGGCGTGCCCTCACCACGGACTCGCAATCATTGGTCCGGGCCCCGGAGAGGAAATCGGTAATTGTGATGGGGGGCGAGTTGCGTGTCAATTCCGGTGCCGAAAATACCGTACCGGTCGAGACGTGGACGCCCGGGACGAGGACCAGGTACCAGGGGCACGGCAGCTCCAGCGGGGTGAGCACCTCACCGATCCCCTCGCCCCAGGCGGTGCGCCCGCGCACGAACACCGGCACGTCGGCGCCGAGCCGCAGACCGAGTTCCGCGAGGCGCTCCGCGCTCAGGCCCAGGTCCCAGAGACGATTCAGCGCCACCAGGGTGGTGGCGGCGTCGGAGCTGCCGCCGCCGAGGCCGCCGCCCACCGGCAGGCGCTTGTCGAGGTGGATGTCGACGCCGCCGCGGTATCCGCCGGCCTCCCGCAGCAGGCGCGCGGCCCGCACCGTCAGGTCTTCGGCCTCCGGCACGCCCGCGGGCCCGCCGGTGCGGCGCACGCGGGCGTCGCGCCGCGGCTCGAAGCGCAGCCGGTCGCAGCGGTCGATGAACTGGAAGACGGTCTGCAGCCGGTGGTAGCCGTCGGGCCGGCGTCCCACGATGCGCAGCAGGAGATTCAGCTTGGCGGGTGCCGGCCAGACGATATCGGCATCCACCGGGGGTGCGGCGGTCGGCGGTTCGGATGGTTCCGGCATGCGGCTAATGGTGCGGCACGGCGCGTGCCAGCGTCCAGACCTGCACGCGTTCCGCGCCCGCCCGGCGCAGGGCGCGTGCGACCTCGTGCGCGGTGTGCCCGCTGGTGACCACGTCGTCGAGTATCGCGACGTGTCGGGCCCGGAACGAGGCGTCGACCGCGAACGCGTCGCGCACATTGCGCCCGCGCGCCGCCGGCGGCAGGTCGGACTGCGCGCGGGTGGGCCGGACCCGGCGGCAACTGCGCCGGTCGATCGGCACGCCGAGGCGCCGGGCCACGGGCCGCGCCAGCTCCAGGGACTGATTGAAGCCGCGCTCGCGCAACCGCACGCCGTGGATCGGCACCGGCACCAGGCATTCCGGGAGATCGCCGCCGGCCACGGACGCCCGCCCGGCCAGGTGTTCGGCCAGCAGTTCGCCGAGGAGTCGGGCGAGGGCGAGGCGGCGGCGGAATTTCAACTGTTGCACGAGCCAGGCCACCGGATCCGCGTATTCGAACGCCGCGGAGAGGGTGTCGAAGGCGGGAGGGCTGCGCAGACAGCGACCGCACCACGGTATAGGCTCGTCGCCCGCGCCCGCGACGGGTTGCCCGCAACGCGGGCAACCGGGACCCGCCGCAGGCAGATCGGCAAGACATCCGGCGCACAGGTCACGCCCCGGCGGGGCGGTGGCGCGACACAGGACGCAACGCCCCGGCGTCCAGATCATGCGAGTATTCTGTCGGAAGTGGAGAAATAACGTAACCAATTGATTGTACATAACGAATTGCCCTCCTTGGCAGTATCGTCAATGGGGCGCTTGCCTCAAATGCAAAACTGAAGCTTCACTGAAATTCTCACTCCCAGAAGTCCCGAAGAGCAAGCCGCCTGCGCAAAAGGAACGAGACGAAAGCATTTTTCCGGGAATTGGGTGGACTGGGCCAAAGCCCAAGGAAACTCTTGGGCAAGGCAGGCCATAAGGAAATTATAAGCATCCATTCACTCAACTTATAGCTGATACCCTGCTGACAAGGGTCGCCCGCTGGGGCAGCAAGAAAACGGTGAAACTTCAGTTTAATATTCAAGTTATCCTTTATCTGGGGGCTATATTGATAGTACCATTTTGGCCGCGTGCAATATGCAGAAGCAGTTCTTGATGAGTACCATTCCCGCGGGAGCACGAAAAATGGCTAGACCAATTAAAGAAACGCCCATTTTGAAGGGTAAGGATGCTGCTCGCTTCCAAGAAATAGTAAAAAAGAATGAAACTCGAAAAGTAGACCCAAGCGAATTTCAAAAGGGTAAGAACGCCTACGAACAGTTTGGGTTTGCCACGAAAGCGGGCTAGTCATTGCCAGATGATTATCGGGTTGCCCGTCTGCACCCAGACAAGCCGCGCCCAGTGTTCGACTGCGGCGACGCAGATCTCAATGAGTTCTTCCGCGCTGACTCAATAGAGGCGTGCCGCCAATTACTGGCTGTCACTTATGCCTTATTTTATGGGGGCGAAGTGATTGCCTACTATTGTGTCTCGAATGACTCAATCCGCGAAGACCTAACGTCGAGAAGCAGATTCAAGAAGCTTCAGCAACTTATCCTGTCCAGAGAAAAGCGGTATCGGAGCATGCCAGCCGTTAAAATCGGACGTTTTGCGGTAGCACAGGATAGAGCGGGAAATGGAATCGGCTCCAAATTGATGAGCGCTATCAAATACGATTTCATTCATGGCAATAAAACCGGATGCCGATTTATAGTAGTAGACGCTTATAACAAGCCGGAAGTAATCGGCTTTTATTCGAAGAACGCATTTGATTTTCTTACATTGGAGAACGAAAACGATAAAACTCGTTTAATGTTCTTCGACCTATTCAGTTTTTCCGAGTGATGTGATTTCTCGCAGGTAGTCTTCCTTCCCCCGAGAATCTCTCTCGATTACGTAAAGTACCTACTTTGCTCATCCCGTAACCACTTGTAAACTTGCGATTGCAACTTGGTTGACAGCCGGCCCATCGGCGATATAGTCGCGGGCCATGAGGGAGCGTCCCGGCTCCCCGATCCCGAGGGAGTATAGCCATGCCCAGCGTTCCGCAGCCGGCCGCCCCGACCGACGACGCCGCGCCGCGTCACGACTGGACGGTGGCCGAGGTGCGCGCGGTGTTCGACCTGCCGTTCGCGGATCTGCTCTACCGTGCCCAGAGCGTTCATCGACGCTGCTTCGACCCCAACGGCGTGCAGGTCAGCACGTTGCTCAGCATCAAGACCGGCGACTGTTCGGAGGACTGCGGGTACTGTTCGCAGAGCGCCCGCCACCGCACCGGCGTCGAGGCCGAACCGCTGATGGACGTGGCCGAGGTGCTCGAGGCCGCGAGCGCCGCCAAGGCCGCGGGTGCGAGCCGCTTCTGCATGGGGGCGGCCTGGCGCAATCCGCGCGAGCGGGATCTCCCGTCGTTGGTCGAGATGGTGCGCGGCGTGAAGGCGCTGGGGCTGGAGACCTGCATGACGCTCGGCATGCTCAGTGCCGGGCAGACCGAGCGGTTGGCGGGGGCGGGCCTCGACTACTACAATCACAACCTCGACACCTCGCCGCAGTTCTACGCCTCGGTCGTCACGACCCACAACTACGAGGACCGCCTGGAGACCCTGCGCCACGTGCGTTCGGCGGGCATAGGAGTGTGCTGCGGCGGGATTCTCGGCATGGGCGAGGGCGTCGACGACCGCGCTGCGTTGCTGCAGACGCTGGCGAATCTCCCGCAGCATCCGGAGAGCGTGCCGATCAATCAACTGGTGCCGGCGGAAGGCACGCCGCTGGCGCACGCCCCGGCGCCGGACCCGCTGGATTTCGTGCGCACCGTCGCGGTGGCGCGCATCGTGCTGCCGCGCAGCATGGTGCGCCTGGCGGCCGGGCGCAGCGCGATGAGCGACGAACTGCAGGCCCTGTGCTTCCTGGCCGGTGCGAATTCGATCTTCTATGGCGAGAAGCTGCTCACCACCGGCAATCCCGAGACCGAGCACGACCGGCGGCTGTTTGCACGACTCGGCGTGCACCCCTTGTGATGCGATGCATTCCCGGCGAGCCACGGGCCGGATGCGCGGCCCCGCCGCCCGGTCCATGAACGAGCCGTTCACCGGCTTCCTGCGCGAGGACCTCGCGGCGCGCCGCCGCGCCGGGCTGTACCGCACGCGGCGCGTGCGCGACGGGCTGCCGGGCGCGGAGACGGTGATCGACGGGCGGGGGCGGCTTGCCTTCTGCAGCAACGACTATCTCGGGCTCGCCGCCCATCCCGACGTGGCCGCGGCGCTGCTCGCCGGCGTGCGCCGTTACGGGACCGGCGCCGGCGCCGCACACCTGATCACCGGGCACTGCGCCGCGCACCATGCCTTGGAAGAGGAACTGGCGACGTTCGTGGGCCGCCCGCGTGCGCTGCTGTTCTCGACCGGCTACATGGCCAATCTGGGCGTGGTCTCGGCGCTGCTCGGGCGCGGCGACCGGGTCTTCGAGGACCGGCTCAACCACGCCTCGCTGCTCGACGCCGGACGCCTGTCCGGGGCACACCTGACCCGTTACCCGCATGCCGATGCGCCGGCCCTGCAACGCGCCCTGGCCGCGGCGGGCGGCGGGCGGCGCCTGGTGGTGAGCGACGGGGTGTTCAGCATGGACGGGGATCTCGCGCCGCTGCCGGACTTGGTGCGTGCGGCGCGTGCTCACGGCGCCTGGCTCATGGTCGACGACGCCCACGGGCTGGGTGTGGCGGGGGCGGACGGGCGCGGCGTATTGGAGCACTTCGGGCTGGGCTGCGACGACGTGCCGGTGCTGGTCGGCACGCTCGGCAAGGCCTTCGGCACCTTCGGCGCGTTCGTCGCCGGCGAGGAGACCCTCATCGAGGCGCTCATCCAGCGGTCGCGGACCTATCTCTATACCACGGCGCCGCCGCCGGCCCTGGCGGAGGCCGCGCGGGCGGCGCTGCGTATCGCCCGCGCCGAGCCCTGGCGGCGCGAGCGACTGCGTACGCTCACCGAGCGCTTTCGGGCCGGCGCTCGCTCGCTCGGCGTGTCGCTCGGTGTCGCGCCCACGCCCATCCAGGCGCTGATCGTAGGTGCCGCCGCGGCGGCCTCGGACCTGTCCGCGGCGCTCGAGACACGCGGGATCCTGGTGAGCCCGATCCGCCCGCCCACGGTCCCCGAGGGGACATCGCGCCTGCGCGTGACCTTCTCGGCGTTGCACGAGGAGGCGCACGTGGACCGTCTGCTCGAGGCGCTGGCCGAGGTCTGGCCGCGCCGGGACGGCGCGCGCGGATGAGTCTTTTCGTGGAGACGCGCGGCGCAGGCCCCGATCTCGTGCTGATCCACGGATGGGGGCTGGACGGGGCCGTCTGGGGGCCGGTCGCCGAGCGGCTGGCCGTACGCCGCCGCCTGTGGATCGTCGACCTGCCGGGCCACGGCCGCAGTCCGCCGGACGCGGGCGGGTTCACGCTCGAGGGCGCCGCGCGCGCCGTGGCGCAGGCGGTGCCGATCGGCGCCGCCTGGCTCGGGTGGTCGCTGGGTGCGCTGGTGGCGATGACCGCCGCGCTCGCTCGCGCGCCGATGCACCTCGTGCTGGTGGGCGCGACGCCGCGTTTCACGCGCGCCCCCGACTGGCCGCACGGGGTGGAGCCCGCGGTGCTGGAGGCGTTCGCCTCCGATCTCGCGCGCGACCCGGAGGCGACGTTGCAGCGCTTTCTGGCCCTGCAGACGCGCGGTGCCGAGGGTGCCCGCGCGACCCTGCGTGCGTTGCGTGCGGGCGCGCTGCGCCGGGGGGTCCCGCACCCGCAGGCACTGCGCGACGGGCTCGCCGTGCTGTGCGCCAGCGACCTGCGCGCGCGCCTCGCCGATCTCGCCGGACCGGTCGCGGTGATCGCCGGCGATCGGGATACCCTGGTGCCCGCGGCCGCCTCCGAGGCGTTGGCGGCGGCGGTGCCGCACGGGCGCTGCACGGTGATCCCGGGGGCCGGGCACGTGCCCTTCCTGTCGCATCCCGGGTCGTTCGTTCGTGCGCTGGAGGATTCCCTCGATGGATGAAGGGCGCTGGGATCCGGACAAGGCGCGGGTGCGCGCGGGCTTCGAGCGCGCCGCCGCGGGCTACGACCGGGTCGCGGTATTGCAGCGCGAGGTCGGCGGACGGCTGCTCGAGCGCCTCGACCTGCTGCGGGAATTCCGGCCGCGGCGGATCCTGGACCTCGGTGCCGGCACCGGGCAGGCGACGGCGGCGCTGGCGCGCCGCTACCGGGGTGCGCGGGTGACGGCGCTCGACTGGTCTCCGGCGATGCTCGCGCGGGTGCGCCGGCGCGGTCCGTGGTGGCGCCGCCCCCCGCACTGCGTGTGCGGCGACCTCGAGCGGCTGCCGTTGGCCGACGGTAGTGCGGATCTGCTGTTCTCGAATCTGACCCTCCAGTGGTGCGCGGCGCCGGACGCGGTGTTCCGCGAGTTCCGGCGCGTGCTCGCCCCGGGCGGGACGCTGCTGTTCACCACCTTCGGCCCGGACACCCTGCGCGAGCTGCGCGAGGCGTGGGCGCGCGCCGACGGCTACGAGCACGTCAACCGGTTCCTGGACCTGCACGACATCGGTGACGCCCTGGTGCGGGCGCGCCTCGCCGAGCCGGTGATGGACGCCGAGTACCTCACCCTTACCTATGCCCGCGTCGAGGACCTGCTGCACGACCTCAAGGGGCTGGGTTCCCGTACCGTGGGCGAGACGCGTGCGCGCGGGCTTACCACCCGCGCGCGCCTCGCCGCCATGGCGGAGGCCTACGAGGCGTTGCGCCGCGACGGGCGCCTGCCCGCGAGTTTCGAGGTGGTCTACGGACACGCCTGGGCGCCGCCGGCACACGACGCGCCGCAATCCCGCGGTCCCGTCGAGGTAGAGCTGCCGCGCAGATCGGGCGCGCCGGTGGATCGGGGGGCGCGGTGAGCGGGGGGTATTTCATCACCGGTACCGACACCGGTGTGGGAAAGACCGTAGTGGGTCTGGGGCTCATGCGCGCGCTCAAGGACCGCGGTCGACGCGTGGCCGCCATGAAGCCGGTGGCCTCCGGATGCCGGGAGCGGGACGGGATCCTGTACAACGACGACGCCCTGCGCCTCCAGGCCGAGGGCTCGGTCGGGCTGCCCTATTCGACGGTCAACCCCTATGCCTTTGCACCGCCGATCGCGCCGCACCTGGCGGCTGCGGAGGTCGGCGTATGGATCTCGATTCCGCGTATCGTCGAGGAGTTCCGGGGCGTGGCCGCGCAGGTGGAGACGGTCATCGTCGAGGGCGTCGGCGGCTGGCGCGTGCCGCTCGACGAGCGCGAGACGGTCGCGGATCTGGCCGCGGCGCTCGGGTTGCCGGTGATCCTGGTGGTCGCGGTGCGCCTGGGCTGCCTGAACCACGCACTGCTCACGGTCGAGGGGATCCACCACTCCGGCGTGGCGCTGGCCGGCTGGGTGGCCAACCGGCTCGAGCCTGCCTGCACCCGGGCCGAGGCCGACATCGACACGCTACGCCGGCGTATCCCCGCACCGCTCCTCGGAATCCTGCCGCGTCTGGCGCGACCCGATCCGGCCGCGGGCGCCGCTCACCTGCACCCGGAGCGCCTTGCCGCCTGGGTGACCTCTGTTTTTGGTTGCAGGCCGGCACGTGGGGGCGCTACGTCCGGCAACTCCTGAGCCGGTAACCGAGCGGATGCCGCGCACCGGGGCAACCGGGGCGGAAGAGGGCGATGGTCGCCCGAACCCCGCCCCGAATCGCCACGCAGTCCGCCCGGTTCGAATTCCGCCCCCGGCGGATCAGGTCGCCAGCGCCGCGCGCAGCCTGCCGATGGCGTTTTTCTCCAACTGCCGGATGCGTTCCGCGGAAATTCCGTACTGGTTGGCCAGTTCCTGCAGGGTGGTCTTCTCCTCGGCGAGCCAGCGCCGCGCCAGGATGTCCCGGCTGCGTGGATCCAGACCCTCGAGGGCCCCGCGCAGGCGCTTGGTATTGTGCCGTCCCCAGTCCTCCTCCTCCACGGCCACGGCGGGATCGTAGCGCTGGTCCGGCAGGTAGCCGGCGGGTACCTGCCGGGCGTCGTCGTTGTCGTCGACACCCATGTCGAAGGCGAGGTCATGCCCGCTCAGCCGTGACTCCATCTCCCGCACGGTCTCCGGTTTGACGCCCAGATCGCGCGCAATGGAATCGACCTCTTGCGGATTCATCCACCCGAGGCGTTTCTTGGCGCCGCGCAGGTTGAAGAACAGCTTGCGCTGGGCCTTGGTCGTGGCGACCTTGACGATGCGCCAGTTGCGCAGGATGAACTCGTGGATCTCGGCGCGGATCCAGTGCACCGCGAACGAGACGAGCCGAACCCCCACGGCCGGATCGAAGCGCTTGACGGCCTTCATCAGGCCGATGTTCCCTTCCTGGATCAGATCCGCCAGGGGCAGGCCATAGCCGGCGTAGCTGCGCGCGACATACACTACGAAACGCAGGTGCGAGAGCACCAGCCGCCGCGCGGCGTTCAGATCGTGGTCGCGGTGCAGGTACACGGCGAGTTCATGCTCTTCTTCGGCGCTCAATATGGGCAGGCGGTTGACCGCCTGGATATAGGCGGTTGCGTTGCCCACCGGCGGAGTCAGCGGCAGCCCCCCCGTCTGAATGCCGGCAACCAGTGCCTTGTTCATGGATCGGTCCCCCAATTTGAGATGCGGTTGCCCCTTCCAGGCATAAAAAGTTTAGCACTCCCGCAGGGGGAGTGCTAAAAATAAGATACCATCCGGCGCCGGAAGTTCCCTGATCGGAGAGTCCGGCCGGGGCTCCGGCCGGATTTGCAAGATTATTGAAAAATAATAAAAATTAGACCGCCGGGGGTCAGCGGGGTTCGATCTCCGCGAGGTGCTGTCCCACCGCCAGCCAGGAGCCCAGCAGCCCCAACAGGCCGCCGCCCGCCAGCAGGGCCACAGAGGGTCCGAGGCCCAGTGTGGTCAGCGTGAAGTCGCTGTGGTAGAGGAGGGCGAGACGCTGCACCGGACCTTGCAGCAGCCACAGTGCGGCGCGCACCAGGAGCCAGGCGATGGCCCCGCCGGCGAGTCCGTACCAGAGGCCGCTGTAGAGGAACGGGCGGCGGATGAAGGCATCGGTGCCGCCCACCAGCTTGGTGACCTCGATCTGTTCGCGCCGGCTCTGGATGTCGAGCCGGATCGTGTTGCCCACTACCAGCAGCACCGCGAGGGCGAGCATCGCGGCCAGGATCGCCACGCCCCGCTGCGCGAGGGCCATCAGCGCGTACAGGCGCCGGACCCAGGCCATGTCGAGTTGCGCCAGGGCCACCTGCGGCAGCTTGCGCAGTGCCTCCAGCAGTCCCTGGACCGCCTGCGGCCCGTCCCCGGAGAACGCCGGCTGTACGACCAGGACCGCCGGCAGCGGGTTGGTCTTGAGGACGTCGAGGGCGGCCCCGAATCCCGAGGCGGCGCGGAACTCGCGCAGGCCCTGTTCACGGCTGATGTAGGTCACCTGCCGTACGCCGGGCCGCCCGCGCAGTTGCGCAGCGAGCGCACGCGCCTGTTTCTCTCCTACGTCGCGCTTGAGATAGAGCGAGATACGCGCGCTTTCCTGCCAACCCCCACCGAGCCGCTCGGCGTTGTGCAACAGCAGGTAGAGCCCGCCCGGCAGCGCCAGCGCGATCCCGATCACGGTAGCGGTCATCAGGCTGGTTAGGGGGGTGCGCGAGAGCCGCCCGAGGCTGCCGAGGAAGACCTGGGCATGGCGTTGCAGATGGGTCAGCGGGCGGCGCAACCGGCTTCCCGCGCGGCCCGCCCCACGCGGTCCGCGCGGGGGCGGTTGCGCCGCCCGCGGGACCGGCTGCCGCGATGCCTGTCGCGGACGACGTCTCATGCGACCCGCTCCGGCGGCTCGGCGGCGTCGAGACGCCCGGCGCGCAGCCGCAGGACACGGTGGTCCATGGATCGGATCAGATCCAGATCATGGCTGGCGATGAGCACCGTCACCCCGACTTGGTGGAACTGCTCGAACAGTTCCATGATCTCCCGCGAGAGGTCCGGATCGAGGTTTCCGGTCGGCTCGTCGGCGAGCAGCAGCGGTGGCTTGTGCACCACGGCGCGGGCGATACTCACCCGTTGCTGCTCGCCGCCGGAGAGTGTCACCGGGAGCATCCGCTCGCGCCCGAGCAGCCCCACCTTGTCCAGTGCGGCGCGCACCCGGCGGGCGATCTCCGCAGGCGGATACCCCTCGATGACCAGCGGCAGGGCGACGTTGTCGAAGACCGTGCGCTCGTGCAGCAGCCGGTAGTCCTGGAAGATGATCCCCATGCGCCGGCGTACGTACGGGACGCGCCGCCGGCGCACGCGCCCGAGGTTCTCGCCGTCGAGCAGGACCTGGCCGCGGGTCGGGCGCTCGATCAACGCGATCAGACGCAACAGGGTGCTCTTGCCGGCCCCCGAGGGCCCGGTCAGAAACGCCATCTCGCCGCGTTCCAGCCGGAAGCTCACTTCGGCGAGCGCCTCGTGGCCGCCCGGATAGCGCTTGCCGACGTTGTCGAAGCGGATCATCGGGGGCGCACGCGCACGGACCCGCGTGCCCCTCGTGCGGATGCGGCAGGCACACCGGCCGCCATGAGGCTCAGGCGTGCCCCGCGGCGTCCGGCGCGGGTCCGGTGTCGAGCAGTGCATCGACGAACTCGCCGGCGTCGAACACGCGCAGGTCCTCGGCGCTCTCGCCGACGCCGATGAAGCGGATCGGGATTCCGAGCCGCTTGGCGATCGCGAACACGATCCCGCCCTTGGCGGTGCCGTCCAGCTTGGTCAGTACCAGTCCCGTGAGACCGACCGTCTCGTGGAACCGCAACGCCTGGGTGAGGGCGTTCTGACCGGTTCCCGCGTCCACCACCAGCAGTACCTCGTGCGGTACCTGCGGGTCGAGCTTGGCGAGGACGCGTTTGATCTTTTTCAACTCGTCCATTAGGTTCAACTGGGTGTGCAGCCGCCCCGCGGTATCGACGATGAGGATGCCGACATTGCGCGCCTGCGCCGCCTGGAGTGCGTCGTAGGCGACCGAGGCGGCGTCCGCGCCGGTGTGCTGCGCAATCACCGGCACGCCGTTGCGCTCGCCCCACACCTGGAGCTGTTCCACCGCCGCCGCGCGGAAGGTGTCGCCCGCCGCGAGCATCACGCCCAGGCCCTGTTCGGAGTAGCGTCGCGCGAGTTTGCCGATGGTGGTGGTCTTGCCGGCACCGTTGACCCCGACCATCAGGATCACGAACGGGCGTACGTCGTCGGGGATGCGCAACGGCGCCTCGACCGGCGCCAGGATCGCACGCATGTCCTCGCGTAGCGCCGCGAACAGTGCGTCGGCGTCGGCGAGTTGCTTGCGCGCGACGCGACGCGTCAGGTCGGCGATGATCTCGGTGGTCGCTTCGACGCCGACATCGGCCGTGAGCAGTCGTGTCTCCAGCTCCTCCAGCAACTCGTCGTCGATGGCCTTGCGCCCGAGGACCAGGTCGGCGAGCCCGTCGGTGAGATTGCCGCGCGTCCTGGCCAGGCGTTGGCGCAGGCGCCCGAACAGGCCGGGCCCGGCGCTCGGTTTCCCGGCGGCGGGGGCGCCGGGGTCTTCGCCCCGCGTCTGCGGTTCCTCGGCGCGGGTCTTGTTCTTGCGGAAACCGAACATGGGAGGCCGGTGTGAGAGGTGGTGGGTCTGGGAACGATCCGGGAACCAGGTTATCCTACCATCCTCCCGAGGCGGATGATAAGCGGCGGGGCGGATGGCCGGTGCGGCGTTCGCCGAAACCGATGCGCGGGACCGATTTCCGGAGGGCGGCGCCTCGCGGCCGATGTCTCGGATCGGGTTCCCGGGCCGGGAGGACGAGTTCACATGTCGCGATGGGCGTTGCCGGTCCTTTTGTTGCTCTTTGCGCCCGCAGTTGCGGCGGGTCCGGTGCATGAGTACCGCCTGGACAACGGCCTGAGGGTCCTCGTGAAAGAGGATCACCGCGCGCCCGTCGTGGTCAGCCAGGTCTGGTACAAGGTGGGCTCCGGCGATGAGCACGGGGGCATCACGGGGATCTCGCATGCCCTGGAACACATGATGTTCCAGGGCACCGCGAAGCACCCGGCCGGGGAGTTCTCGCGAATCGTCGCGGCCAACGGCGGTCGTGAGAACGCCTTTACCGGGCGCGACTACACCGCCTATTTCCAGCTCCTCGCCAAGGACCGCCTGCCGGTGAGTTTCGAGCTGGAGTCGGATCGCATGCGCAATCTCTCCCTCAAGGAGGCCGACTTCCGCAAGGAGATCCAGGTCGTCATGGAGGAGCGCCGCCTGCGCACCGACGACAACCCGCAGGCGCTGACCTACGAGCGCTTCAATGCCGCGGCCTTCGTGAGCAGCCCCTACCATCATCCGGTCATCGGCTGGATGGACGACCTGCGGAACCTGAAGATCGGGGACCTGCGCGCCTGGTATCGGCGCTGGTACGCGCCGAACAACGCCACCCTGGTGGTGGTCGGCGACGTCGATCCGCAGGCGGTGCTTCGCCTGGCCGAGCGCTATTTCGGCCCGCTGCCCGCCGGGCGCCCGATCCATTCCAAGCCCAGGCGGGAACTCGGCCCGCGCGGCATACGCCGCATCACGGTGCGTGCCCCGGCCGAGTTGCCCTACTTGCTGATGGGCTACCAGGTGCCGGTGCTGCGCACCGCGCGCGACGCGCGCGAGGCCTATGCCCTGGAGGTGCTCGCGGGGATCCTGGACGGCGGCTCCGGTGCGCGGCTCGCGAGCCGACTGGTGCGAGGCGAACAGGTGGCCGCCTCCGCATCCGCCGGCTACGACCTCTACGCGCGGCGCACCGATTTGTTTCTGCTGAATGCGACCCCCGCCCGCGGGCACGGGGTCGCGGATCTCGAGCGCGCCCTGCGTCGCGAGGTGCGCCGTCTGCGCGAGCAGCCGGTGACCGCCGCGGAACTCGAGCGCGTCAAGGCCCAGGTGGTGGCGCGCCGGGTGTTCGAGCAGGACTCGGTGTTCTACCAGGCCATGCAACTCGGGCGCGTGGTGACCGCGGGGCTCGACCCGCGGGTGCTCGACGAGTACGTGGACCGGATCCGCGCCGTGACCCCGGCCCGGATACAGGCGGTCGCGCGCCGCTACCTGATCCCCGAGCGGCTCACGGTCGCCGTGCTCGATCCGCTGCCCGTCCAGGGCCGGTCCCCGCGGGCCGCGCCGCTCCACGGCGCCGGGGCGCTGCGATGAGGGCGATGTCCGCACGGGCCCCGGCGCGCGCCGTTCTGGCCCTCGGGCTGCTGTTATGGACCTTGCCCGGTTGGGCGATGTCGCCGGTACAGCATTGGACGCTCGCCAACGGCGTGCGCGTCTACTTCGTGCGTGCGCCGCAGTTGCCCATGGTCGATCTGCGGGTGGTGTTCGATGCGGGCAGCGCCCGCGACGGCGCACACGCGGGCCTCGCGCGGCTCACCAACACACTGCTCGCCGACGGCGCGGGTGACCTGAACGCCGACCGGATCGCCACGAAGTTCGATGCGCTGGGCGCGCAGTTCAGCAGCGGCGCATCGCGCGACATGGCCTGGGTCTCGCTGCGCAGCCTCTCCGGGGCGGGTCCGCTCGGCGAGGCCTCGGGATTGGTGGCGCGCATCCTCACCGCCCCGCGCTTCGCCGCGGCCGATTTCCGCCGTGAGCGCGCGCGCATGCGCGTCGCGGTCAAGGGACGCGAGCAGTCCCTGGGGGACGTGGCGGGTCGCGCGTTCTACCGCGCCCTGTACCGCGGCCACCCGTATGCCTCGCCGCCGGGGGGTAGCGCACGCAGTCTCGCGGCGCTCACACGCACCGAGGTGCGGCGTTTCCACCGCCGCTACTACGTGGGCCGCAACGCCGTGATGGCCATCGTCGGCGCCCTGGACCGGCGCGGTGCGCAGGCGCTCGCGCGGCGGGTCGCCGGTGCCCTCCCGGCGGGCGCACCGGCGCCCGAGCTGCCGCCGGTGCGTGATCCGGCGGCGCCGCGTTCCGTGGAGATCCACCGTGTCTCCACGCAGACCCATGTCCGCGTGGGTACCGTGGGCATGCGCCGCGGAGACCCGGACTATTTTCCGCTCTACGTGGGTAACCACGTGCTCGGCGGGTCCGGCCTGGTCTCGCGGCTTTCGCGCGAGATCCGCGAGCGGCGCGGACTGAGCTACAGTGTGTACAGCTATTTCCTGCCCATGCGTCGGCGCGGTCCGTTCCTCATGGGATTGCAGACGCGCAACGGCCACACGCGCGAGGCGGTCGGGCTGCTGCGCGCCGAACTGCGGCGGTTCGTCGCCGACGGGCCCACGGACAAGGAGTTGCAGGCCGCCAAGGAAAACATCATCGGCGGTTTCCCGTTGCGCATCGACAGCAACGCCGACATCGTCGGGTACTTGGCGATGATCGGTTTCTACCGGCTGCCGCTGGATTATCTCCAGACCTTCCCCGACCGCGTCCGCGCAGTCACGCGCACCCGGATCCGCGACGCCTTCCGCCGCCGCATCGACCCACGGCGCCTGGTGACCGTGATCGTCGGAGGTGGTGCGCCGGCGCCCGGGTCGCGCTAGCGCGACCCGCATCGCCGCCATGCCCACGGGGCCCCGCAACCGCGTGCGAATCGTCGGCGGGCGCTGGCGCGGGCGGCGCGTCTCGTTCGCGCCCGTACCGGGTCTGCGCCCGACCCCGGACCGGGTCCGCGAGACACTGTTCAACTGGCTCCAGCCGGTGATCGAGGGGGCGCGCTGCCTGGACCTGTTCGCCGGCAGCGGCGTGCTCGGCCTGGAAGCCGCCTCGCGCGGCGCCGCCCGCGTGGTCCTCGTGGAGCGCGATTTACGGGTGGTGCGGGTACTCGAGGAGCAGGTCCGTGTCCTGGGCTCGAGCGCGGTGCGGGTCGTTCACGCCGAGGCCCGCGCCTGGCTCGCGCGTGACCCGAAGCCGTCCGCTCCGGAGCCGTTCGACGTGGTGTTTCTGGATCCGCCGTTCGCGGATCCCGAATTGCCGGCGGCCTGCATCGGACTGCTGGAGGACGGCGGTTGGCTGCGCGCGGATGCGCGGATCTATCTGGAGGCCGATGCGCGCACCCCGCTGCCGGCGCTGCCCCCGTCCTGGTCGCTGCTGCGCAGCCGCCGCGCGGGACAGGTGGCCTATCACCTGGCATTGCGTTCAAGTGAGCATTGACATCCTCCCCGGCCTGAAGGCCGGAGATTCCTACGGCGCTCAGGGGCGGCATCGAGCCGCCCCTGAGT
>BDTW01000032.1 GCA_002897735.1 bacterium BMS3Bbin13
GCGCTTCATGGAGGTGGAGAACGTCCCCTTCACCAACCATCAGGGGGAGAACGATCTGCGCATGACCAAGGTGCAGCAGAAGATCTCCGGTTGCTTTCGCTCCCTGGAGGGGGCGAAGATCTTCTGCCGGGTCCGCAGCTACCTGTCAACCTGTCGCAAGCAGGGGCTGACGGCTACCCAAGCATTGACCTTGCTTTTCCAGGGCAAGAATCCGGAGTTCATGGGGGAGGATAAGGCTCAATGTGGTTGATCCTCATAAATCGCGCTGAATAGTTACCTTTCCGATTGAGGTTGGGTGCCGAGAGCGGGGCTCGAACTCGCACGCCCGGGGAACACCGGATTTTGAGTCCGGGGTGTCTACCGATTCCACACCCCGGATTGCGGGGATCGGACCCGCCTGTGCGGTTTGGAAGACCGCTGCCCCAGGCGCGCGGCAAGCGGGGTCACCGGCGTGTCATCCGGCCATCATCACCGCGTCACCCGCGTCTGTTGTCCTGGTCCGTGATCCTCCACCGGGATCCGGCACGGGAGAAGCCCCCATGAAAGCATCGATGCATGAGTGGTTGCGACGGTTCCGGCGCGCCGCGCCCGCGATGTCCGGCGCCGACGGCGCCCCCGTCGCGGAAGCGCTGCACGGCGATGTGGCCCTGATCGGCCGGGCCCGGGAACTGCAGCGCATCCGGGCCATCGCGGCCGGGCTGCCCGAGAGTTGGGAGACCGCCCCATTGCCGTTTCCCGAACCCGACTGAGCGCGGAACTTGAAAACCGCGCAAATTGCGCTTTACTTATAGTGCCGATCGCGATCCGGCAAAAAATCGGAAGGAGTCCGAGACGACTTTCGAGCCGCCGACGCCCGCCCACCCGGCGGGCTTTTTTTTGGTTGGGGTTCGTGTGCGGCACAGGTCGCAGGAGTTCCGATCCGTGCGGGACCGACCATGGCCCCGGATACCTCCCACCCGCGATCGCGGGTGCGTGGCGACATCGAACGGGGTAGGCTGGTCGCGCTCGGCGCGCGATGGCGAACTCCGCCGCGGGTGCCGGCGCGTCCACCACGACGGCACCGGCCGTCCCCGGAGGAGGGCTCAACCCACCATGAAGAGCATCAGCCGAACGTTCCTGTCGGGTCTCGGCGCAACCATCCCGATTGTCATTACCGTTTACATCTTGTACTGGCTCGCATCCTCGGCCGAGGCCGTCCTGGGTGGAATGATCCGCGTCATCCTGCCCTCCGGCGTATATCGCCCGGGTATGGGCGTGGCCGTGGGCCTGTTGCTGATCTTCCTGGTCGGTCTGTTCCTCCAGGCGTGGATATTCCGGAGGGTCTTCTCCTGGGGCGAGGCGCTGCTGGAGCGTGTCCCGCTGGTCAAGACGCTCTACGGCTCGGTGCGCGACTTGATGAACTTCTTCTCCGGCTCCAGCGCCGGGCGGTTCAACCAAGTGGTCTCGGTCGCCATCCCCAACAGCGAACTGCGCCTGATGGGCCTGGTCACCCGCGACCAAGTCGCCGATGTCGACCCCGGCCTGGCACCCGAGAACGCGGTCGCGGTCTATTTCCCGATGAGCTACCAGATCGGGGGCTACACCGTCTTCGTACCACGCTCGGCCCTGACGCCGGTGAACCTGTCCATCAACGCCGCGATGCGCTTCGCCGTCACGGCCGGGATGTCGGCGGCGACCGACGGCCACACCGCGGAGAACGGCGGTTCCGGGCCGCGGGGCGGAATACGTTAGCGGGTTGCAAACGCCGCGGTTTCCGCCCGGGCCGTGGGGCGTGTCGTCCCTGCGCCCGGCAACACCGGCGCCGGCGGCCTCCGGCCTTTCTACACCGCCTCTCCCGGCGTGAGCGGCAGGGTACTCAGCCGGCGCAACAGGGCGTCATAGCGCTCGACCAGCGTGCGCGCCTCATCCTCCTCCACCTGCGCGCGCCCTCCCCCATCCAGCGAGGCGGTCAGCCTGCGCGCCGCCCGGGTGAGTGTCTCCTGCTCGGCCGCGAGCGCCTGGAAGGCGGGATCGCGCCCATAGCGATCCCGACCCGACCCGGCCAACCAGCGCCCGAACGGCGAGCGCCCATCCGCCGCACGCAGCCACGAATAACGGTCCGGTGGATCGGGGGGCGCGGCGCACGCCAGCGCATGCACGCCGCCCCAATCCTGCAACGCAAGCGCGAGCACTTCGGCGCGGTCGAACAACGGCGTCAGCACCCCCCCCTCGGCGTGCGCCCAGGGTGCCGGATCCCAGGCACGCAGCCACGCCTCGGCCTGCTCGGCGGGCATCGGCCGCGCGATCCGGTAGCCTTGGATCTTCGGGCAGCCGAGGTGACGCAGCAGCCCGGCCTGAGCATCGTTCTCCACGCCTTCGGCGACCAGGTCCAGACCGAGCAGCCGGGCGGTCATCACCACCCCGCCCACGATCGCCTCCTCGCGCCACCCCTGCAACAAGCGACTGGTGAAGGATCTGTCGATCTTGATCCGGTCCACCGGCAGATCCTGCAGGTAGCTCAGCGAGGCGTAGGCGGTACCGAAGTCATCGAGCACCGTGCGCACACCGCGCGTGCGCGCCGCCTCGAGCGCCACCGCCGCCGCGCCGCGCTCCCTCAGGTAGGCGCTCTCGGTGATCTCGATCAACAGCCGATGCCTGATCTGCGCGCCATGATCCGCGAGCGCGCCATCCAGGTCTTCCGAGAAGGCGGGATCCGTGAGGTGGCTCGCGCCGATGTTGACCGCCACATCCACCGCCAACCCGACGCGCGACCAGGCCGCGATGCGCGAGAGCGCCTCCCCGAGCACGAATCGTCCCAGCTCGCGCAACAGCCGTGGGTCCTGCTCGACCTGCGGCAGGAATGCAGCCGGCGCGCGCACGCCGCCGTCCGGCGTGATCCAGCGCGCCAGCGCCTCCATCCCCTGCACCGCGCCCGTCGCCAGATCCAGCACCGGCTGGTAGTACAGGGTGAGTTCGCCGCGTTCGAGCGCCGGTTCGAACTCCCGGCGCACTCGCCGCGCCATATGCGCCCGCTCCTCCAACTCGGGCTCGAAGCCGGCGCACTCGCCCGGCCCGCGCGCACGCGCCGCCTCCAGGGCGAGTTCCGCGCGTCCCATCAGCGCCGCGGACCCATTCCAGTACTCCGGCCAGCAGGCCCATCCCACCGCGCTCTCCACGCGCAGGTCCTCGCCGCCGCTCAGGTGCAACGGGGCGGCCAGCGCCTCCTGAACCTCGTTTACCCGCCGTGCGACCTTGTCGGAGCCGACCCCCGGAAGCATCAGGAAGAGCCGGTCACCGTCCCCGCGTGCGGCCAGCGCCCCCGCCCGGGCGGTGGCTGCAACCTGCAACCGCATCGCCGCCACGCTCAGGATCTCGTCGCCGGCCGAATGCCCGAGCGTCGTGTTGACCTCGCGCAGCCCCTCCAGATAGAACACCGCCAGCGCACCGGCCGCATCGCCGCGCTGCGCCTCCTGCAACGCCCGCACCAGACGGCGGCGGTTTACCAAGCCGGTCAGGGCATCGTGCTCGGCCGCATGCTCCAGGCGCCGGCGCTGCGCCGTATCCTCCAGCGAGAAGCCGAGATCGAGCACCATCTCCTCCAGCAGCGCCCGCTCGGCCCGGTCTTCGAGCGCCACACGGCCCGCGTACAACCACAGCACCGCCACGATGTCCGCCCCGCGCCGGATCGGCAGCGCGAGCTGCGCCGCCCCGCCCCTCCCGCGGTAACCGGCGCAATAGGTACGCGCTGCGGCGCGTTGCGTGCGCCCTGTGATCACCGCCTTGCGCGCGAGCGCTTCGGCGGGATCGATGGCGGCCTCGGCCTCCACGAAGCCGGCTCGCGTCACCCAGCGGACCACCGGATCGTCCACTCCGCCCTCCACCCAGCCGATGCACGCCGCACACGCCCCGGCCCGCTCCACGAGCAACCGGCAGGTCGTCGCGAATAATTCCTCCGGCTGCGGGTGACGCACGATGAGCTGATTGGTGTCGCTGAGCGCCGCGTACAGGTCGCGCACACGCCGCACACGCGCCTGCTCGGCCGCCACCGCCGCCGCCGCACCCGCCGTATGGCGCTCGAAGCCACGCAACACGGCCTCGGCCGCGAGCGCGGCGGATACCAGGAACAGCGCCCCCGGCCAGACGATCCCCAACCACTGCGCGCGCACCGAGGCACCCGTGGCCCCCACCCCGAACGCCACCGCCATACCCGGCACCGCGCGCCAGGCCAGCACCCGCATCGCTGCGGGACTGTCGACAGGTGCCGGTCCGCCCGCGGGCGGCCACACCCTCACCACCGCTCCCTGCGGACCGCGCAGATAGAGCCGGTCCGTCGCGCGGACCGGAAACCGCGACCACAGCGGGGCGAACGCCGCCAGCGACTGCGCCCCGTAGAGCGTATCCCGCCCCGCCGCGCGCATCAGCCACAGACGACTCTTCGCCGCCCGGCGCGTACGCTCCAACGCCGCCACGCACGCGGACCCCACGGCGCAACGCGCCGCAAGCACCGCCCGCGGCGGCCGCGGCCCGAACACCCGGTTCCACCGTCCGTCCGCCCCGCGCACCGCCAGCGCCACCCACCCCGGATGCGTCGCGCGAAACGCCGCCACCGCCACGGTACCGGCCCGGACCGCGGCGCCCGCCCGCGCGAGCCCGGGTCCCCAGCGCTCCAGGACCATCCCCGCACCACCCACGGTGAGATCCGCGAGGTGTCCGACATGCACGGTGCGCCCGCGCACGACATCGCGCCACGTATGCAGCCCGGAGTAGAGTGCAAACGCCGCCAGCAACACATACACCAGCACGCGCACCCCCCACGGCGTCCGACCCCCCGCGGGGGGCGGCCCGGACTCGCCGGCGCCCCTTTTGCTCACGTGTGCCTCGCCCCCTCCCCCAGACGGAACCGCCTGGTGTGCTCCGTCAACTGCTCCGAGAGCGCCTGCAGCCGCTCGCTCCAGGCGCGCACCTCGCGCGCCGCCTCCTCGCTGTCGCGCCCTCCCTCGGCAATCGCCACTACGTTTCGATCGATCTCCGCCGCCACCGCACTCTGCTCCTCCGCCGCACTGGCAATCTGCGCCGCCATGTCCGAAACCGTCCCCACCACACCGCTGATCTGCGCCAGCGCCTCGGCGCTTCGCTCCACCTGCCCCTCCCCGGTCCCCGCCGCCGCGTCCGCACCTTGGATCACCGCCACCGCCTCCCCCGCTCCCCCTTGAATGCGCTCCACTACTTCGCGAATCCGCTCGGTCGACTGGCGCGTCTGTTTCGAGAGCGAACGCACCTCGTCGGCTACTACTGCAAATCCCCTCCCGTGCTCCCCCGCTCGTGCCGCCTCGATCGCCGCGTTCAGCGCCAGCAGATTCGTCTGGTCCGCCAGTCCCGCAATGATCTCCAACACCCCGCCGATCTCCCCCGCTCCCGCCTGCAACCGACTCATCACCTCCCCGCCTACGCGCAGCTTCTCCACGAGCGCCCCGACCCCGCCCATCGCTTCGCTCGCCAGCAGCGCCCCCGATCCCGCCAGTTCCTTGCCCTGGCGCGCCGACTCCGCCGCCGTCTGCGTGTTGCGCGCCACCTCCTGCACCGAGGCGGCCATCTCGTTCATCGCCGTGGCCACTTGGTCGGTCTGCAACCGCTGCCCTGAAATCGCCTCCAGCGCCCGCCCCGCCGTCTCCCCCAGCCGCCCCGCCCCCTCGCCCAGTTCCGTCGCACTCGCCGCCAACCCGCCGATCAGTGTCCCAAATCCGATCCGCAGGCTCTCGGCCGCCTGTGCCACCGCGCCAAATTCGTCCTCCCCGCTCACGCGCACTGCTTTGCCGAAATCCCCACCCGCCAGCCGCTCCAGGTCCTCCACCAGCGTCCGCGCCGGCCCCACAATGCCCCGCCGTGAAAGCACTACAAATAACCCAAACGCCAGCACCACCGCCCCCCCCATCAGAGCAAGCGCCATCTCCAAATCCCCGCGGGCCTGCACAACCGCCCGGTCCATCCGCGCGGCCAGTTCCTGCGCGTCAAGCCGATGCACTGCACCCGTCCTTTCCAGCGCCGCTTCCCGATGCATGGCGGCCCCGACCTGGTGCAGGTCGGCGTCCACCCACCACAGGCCGGTCAGCGCGCTCGCCAGCAGCAGGGCCGTGCCCCCACCGGTGATGAATAAAAGCTTGCGAAACAGACTCTTGCGAAACCAGCGCATCACGGATACCTCCAGGACAGTGAACGATGCCGACAGCACGCGGCTGCCGCTTTATCGGCCGCACGGACCGGATTCTTGATGCGATGGATCAATTCGAAACAACGAATCGGCCGCACATCCGCCCATCCGGAATCAGTCCGAATCCAATCACAATCCGATTATTGTGGGAATGGAATCAAGGGAACGAGACCGGCGTATCCGGCGGGCGGTTACGGCAACAGGCGGTGAATCATGCGCACCAGTCGGCGCGTACCGCGGCTGAAGAGCCGCTTGCCGAGCCCGGCGTTCACGGCGCGCCGATGCACCTGGGACAGCGTCGGATAGGCATGAATGGTGGCGCTGATCGCGCCGAGCCGCACCCCGGCGGTCATCGCCAGCGCCAGCTCGTGGAGGAGTTCGCCGCCGCGGGGTCCGAGGACGGAGGCCCCCAACAAGCGGCCGCGGTGAGCGACGAGCTTCACCAGTCCG
>BDTW01000033.1 GCA_002897735.1 bacterium BMS3Bbin13
TTCGGATGCAGGCCAATGGCCGGAATCCGGGGGAACTACACGGCACCCCGGATTCCGCTGCGCGTGCGGGGGGCGCTCGCCGAGGGCGCGGCGTTCCGGCTCGAACTCAACTCCCGTTCGTGAATTTCCCGAGAACGCCGCCAATCTCCAGCGAGATGAACGGCTTGCGCCCGGCGTTGCCATGATCCCTGCACCGCCCGGGGATCCGGGTCGAAAACCCGGCGCCGTAGCCAGCAATTCACGCCCGGGCGCGAACTCCCCCAAAGCCCTCCCCTCCCCCCAACGGATCCTTGCAACGAAAATTAGGGACAGAACGGGGGGGCTCTGCGGCACCGGACCGGATCCGATTCCCGGCCTCTTACCAGGAAAAACGGGTACACGATACGTGAATTTCATGGTATATTACTGCTCTGCCCGCACAAATGGCGGCCGAGGTCGCGGGCCTTCTTGCGGAGATTCCATGTACGTCACGCGCTCGTCCCTTCTGGAGCGAATCCGAACCGCACTTGCGCGGGCCCCGGTGGTCGTGCTGACTGGGCCGCGCCAGTCCGGCAAGACCACGCTCGCGCGGGAGATTCTCCCCGAGGACTCCCCGGATTATTTCGACCTGGAAGACCCAGCGAGCCTCGCCCGCCTCGAGGAACCCAGAACGGCCCTCGAGCCGCTCAAAGGCCTCGTCGTCATCGACGAGGTTCAGCGCCGCCCGGACCTATTTCCGGTCCTGCGCGTGCTCGCAGACCGTCGCGGGCGTCCGGCGCGTTTTCTGATCCTCGGCAGCGCTTCCGGCGATCTGCTCCGGCAAAGCTCCGAAAGCCTCGCCGGTCGCCTGGAGCGCATCGAGATCGGCGGCTTCACGCTTGAGGAACTCGGCCCCGAGTCGGCGCCGGTCCTGTGGCGTCGCGGCGGCTTTCCACCGGCCTACCTGGCGCGTTCCGAACGCGACAGCCTTGCTTGGCGCAAGCAGTTCATTCAGACGCTGCTTGAGCGCGATCTGCCGCAGTGGGGCGTGCGCGTTCCGGCGACGGCGTTGTTGCGGTTCTGGACCATGGTCGCGCACTACCACGGCCAAGTCTGGAATGCCGCCGAGCCTGCCCGAGCGCTCGGCGTGAATCCGTCCACCACGCGGCGTTATCTCGATCTGCTGACCGATGCCCTCGTGGTCCGCCAGCTCCAACCCTGGCACGCCAACATCGGCAAGCGGCAGGTCAAGTCCCCCAAGGTCTACGTGCGGGACAGCGGCCTGCTGCACGGTCTCCTCGGCCTCGATAGCGAAAAAGCGCTCTTTTCCCACCCCAAGCTCGGCGCTTCGTGGGAAGGCTTCGTCATCGAGCAGGTGCTCGCAGGCGAGCCGCACGATGAAGCATGGTTCTGGGCCACCCATCAGGGTGCCGAGATCGATATTCTGCTGCGCTGCGGCGACCGGCTGCTTGGGGTCGAATGCAAACGAGCTGACGCGCCGAGTTCCACCCCATCGATCCGCATCGCTCTCAAGGACCTGGGGCTCGAACGCGTAGCCGTCGTGTATCCCGGTGCCAAGCGCTACGCTTTGGGCGAGCGCGTCGAGGCGGTGCCGCTCGCCGTGCTTGCTGAACCCGGGCGCCTCTTTGGCGAGGAGGCTGTGGCTTGACCTCCTTCGTTTCACTGTCGCTTTCGTTCTTCGGGACAGACCACGGTTTTCCCCGACACTCCACTCCACCTGGGGTCGGTGATAAATACGTCTCATTCTCATGCCCTCCCTCCCCTGCCGCATAAATCGGCCCGGTGGATCACCCGGCCGCCGATGCGCTAGGAAACCGGGGACAGACCACGGTTTTCCGGCACTCGACCCCACCTGGGGTCGGTGACCAATACGCCTCATTCTCATACCCTCCCTCGCCCGCCATCTTCGAGGCCCGCGTCGGACAACTCGGGTCGATGGCTGACGGCATCGAGACCGGAGAAAGGGCCAAGGGGTCAGGCTTGACTTATGGGTATTCCGTGCTTGGAGAGATAGAAGGCTTGGCTATGAACGGCATCCAACCGCCCCCCTTGAAATCGCATCTCCAGGAGCGGCGACACCTCGGAAGACACGGCCCCGAGACCGGCGAGCCGGACCACGACACCACGGGATCGCGTAGGGCGGGGTCACCCCGCCGGGGCGACGGTAGCCTCCTGTAGGGCGGGGCTCGCCCCGCCGGCAACGCCGGATTATTCCGTAGCGTCCGCTGTGGGCGCGAAACGTCGTCGGCCGGGCGAGCCCGGCCCTACAGGCGGACACAATCATCGATGCGGGCGGGCCTTCGGATGCAGGCCAAAGGCCGGAATCCGGGAGGGGGCGTACGGAGTTCAAGGGATCAGCGGACTTGAAATCTCCAGCGACAACGCAAGAAATCGGCACAGTGGGAATTTCAAGTACTCTGACCCCTTGAACTCGGCGGTCCCGCTGGGGGTGGAGAAGGGCTGTCGATCGCCTGTGCCACCTCGGCGGCGCAACCTTGCGCGGTCGCTCGAAAATCCTCCGATACCCGCGCATCGGTCGCGACCGCCTCCCAGAATTGCCGGGCGGCTTGGCCTGTCTCCTCCCAAAGCTCAACGTTGTCCAGGACCCGGATTGGCACGCCCGGCCGGCGGTCCACGATCTCCCCGCGGCGGGGAGCAAACAGCATCGCCGTCATATCGTAGAGCGGCAGGAGGGTGAATCCGTCGGCCCCGGGGGCCAGGCTGAGGTTATGGAGGTGCATATCGGTATTGCCGATCCACTGGCCGAAGGTCGCCGCCCAGATCACGGTCCGGCGCGACTGGGCATCCAGGCGCCCCTGTCCGAGCAGTCTCTCCGCTACGGAGATCCAATCCTCCCCAAGGCCCACATACTCGGCGTCGATCGCCGCCATCGAGAGACTCGGCCGGCGCCCGTGTTCCCCCACCCGGTCGAACCTGCGTACCTCCAGGTAGTAGCGATCCCCGATGACCCGCAGATCGGTGCCGGCGCACGGGATCCCGGCCTGCGCGAGGGTACGTTGAGCGAGGTGCTCGGCCACCAGCAGATCGGCCCAGCGCCCCCCCTCCAGGGAGTCTCGCCGAGGGGAGAACTTCACGATGAGGTGGCCATCGCTCGTGAGGGCGGTGAACTTCGGCTGTTCGCCGCCCGCCGAGGACCCGACCGGCTCCCCGCCCAATACCCGTTCCGCCATGGCGGGGTACTGGGCGTTCCGGTCCTTGATCGGCGACGGCATAGCCTGCCGGTAGGCGCCCAGCGCGCGTTCTCCGAGCAAAAGATTGCCTGGCAGGTCGCCGCCATGGTCTATCCAATAGGCCCCGACTTGGCTTTCACTCCATCGCCTTGGGTCGGCGGGCCAGCCCCCCTGCCGCGAGAGCCGCTCGGCCTCATGGCGCCCCAGAAAGCCTTGCGGCCTGCCGTCTTCCAGGAAGTACGGCAGAGACTCGAACAACCCGGTGCCGGCCTCCCCAAGCGCCCACCAGGACCGCCGTTCGCCCTCGAGGTAGTAACCCCCGCCGTTCAGCGGCCGCAGCAGGGCAATTTGGGAGACCACCCCATTCTCGGCGACCGTGTAGACGGGGATCCGGTCCCCGACACCGAACGCCGTGTGCGTGGAGGCGTACCGCGTGGCCCGGCCCCGGCCGACCCGTACGACCCGATTCCCTGCCTGCGCGAGGAGTCTGGACACCGTAGGCTGGCTCACCCCCAAGCGAGCACCCAGTTCACCCGCAGTGGTCGGACCACCGGCTAGTTGGTTCAGCAGATCGTTGAGTAGCGCAGGTCTTGCCATTGAACGATTGAATCCAAGGATGAATATATAATTGAATAAAATGGGAACTTTGATTCTACTGATGGGAAAGCTGGGAAACAAGTGAATAAACGATCTGTTATGGCTAGTCGGCTCGGTTGAGTCAAATGGATGATAGGCGGTTTTTGTGGAGGTCGGTGAATAGAAGTTTCGCGACCTGTATAACCCCACCGGGTACGCAAACGACTTGGCCGGACTGCTAAATGGCCGAAATCCGGGAGGGCCCCGTGATTCGATTCCCTCTCCTCTCCCCGCCCCTCTGGGGAGAGAGGGGACGCAGTTCAACCAAGGGGGCAAGGGGGTCAGGCTTGACATATGGGCATTCCGTGCTCGGAGAGATAGAAGGCTTGGCTATCGGCGGCATCCAATCGCCCCCCCTTGAAACCGCATCTCCAGGAGCGGCGGCACCTCGGAAGACGCGGCCCCGAGACCGGCGAGCCGGACCACGACACCACGGGATCGCGTAGGGCGGGGTCACCCCGCCGGGGCGACGGTAGCCACCCGTAGGGCGAGGCTCGCCCCGTCGGCAACGCCGGATTATTCCGCAGCGTCCGTTGTGGGCGCGAAACGTCGTCGGCCGGGCGAGCCCGGCCCTACCGGTGGGTTCGATCGCCGGTGCGTGCGTGCGTGGGCGGGCCTTGCCCGCCGGGGCGCGGTAGCCTCCCGTAGGGGCCGCGCTATCCGCCCCCCGGAGGGTCGGACTCACCCTGGCAGGACTTTCACCTGCAAGATATCGCCGGCTTCGCCTGACGCGCTCAAAGCCGGGCTCGAGCCTAAGGTATTTTAGGCGTTATTGGACAAGTGTATGCGTGGGAGTATTCTGTAGACATGAATGCCGATCTGCGAAACTTGTCTCTGGATGAACGCATTCGTCTGGTTGAAGATCTGTGGGACAGCATTGCCTCCGATCGAAATACCTTGCCCCTGACGCCGGACCAACAGGCTGAGCTGGACCAGCGTCTCGATGCCTACGAAGCTGATGGCCATCCCGGACGTCCCGCGGAGGATGTCATCGCGGAGATTCGCAAGCGACTATGAAGCTCATCGTCCACCTCAGGGAAGAGGCGGATGGGGATTTGGCCGTGGCCGCTTCATGGTACGAACAGCAACGCGTCGGATTGGGGCACGAATTCCTGGACGAAGCACTCTCCGCATTTCGACTCATCGCGAAGCAACCACTCCTTTACCCGATCGTGCGCAGAAATACGCGGCGTGCGTTGATGCATCGTTTTCCGTTCGGAATTTTCTATCGTGTCGAGAATTCACATATCGTTGTCGTGGCGGTTATGCATGGAAGCCGACATCCGTATCACTGGCAGGCTCGCAAATAAGGACGGTAAAATCGTTCAGGAAAAGAAATGTGCGATCACCGATGCGCGCGTTGCCGGCCGGGCGAGCCCGGCCCTACCGGCGGGCACGATCACACGGCATCCCCGGATTCCGCTGCGCTCTATCCGGGCTACATCTTCGTAGCCCGTATGCAGGCCGCAGGCCGAAATCCGGGGGACCGCCAGAGGCGCAACACTCGGTAATGGTGGGTGGTTGACCCTTTCCATGCCGGGACTTGCACCCGACCCGACACACCACACCGTACTTCTCCGCGGCGCACGAACCGCCGCGTTCACCATCTACTCTGTGAATGGGTTCAACACATGCACACCGGCTTTGACGAAAGCCTTGCGGTTGCGTGTGACGACCGTCAATTCATAAATCAGCGCCGTGGCGACAATTTGCTTGTCCAACGCGTTTTCCGGGTGAGGCGCCCGGATCCGCCCCCAAAGCTGGGCGATGTCCTGGTTGATATAGAGAAACCGGGGACAGACCACGGTTTTCCCGGCGCCCCACCCCGCCTGGGGCCGGTGGAAAATGCATCTCATTATCCCACCCTCCCTCGCCCTGCCGTCTTCGAGGCCTGCATCGGACTGCACAAGCTCAGGGGTAACCGGGCGGGGCAGTGGGCAATGACCCGGTCAGAAACTCTGAGCTTACGCATCCAACGATCAAAAGTGCGGGTTTTGAAGACTCTGAATACTGAGGAAGCATAGTACGCAATGATATAGTGGGTCCAAGGGGAGCTTCTTCTAATGACACATGGGTCTGAAGGCCTGTTTGCCCGCCCGCCCAGGCGGCCAAGTGCAGGCCGAAGGCCGGACTTCGGGAGGGAGCGGTGCGACATCCCCGGATTGCGCTGCGCTTATCCGGGCTACTACGTCCGCGCAGCCTGGATGCAGGCCGAAGGCCGAAATCCGGGGAACGACCTCCACGCCCCGAATCTGCCGAGAACGTCGCCAATCTCCAGCGAACTGGACAGCCTGCGGCCGGCGTTGCTATGATCCCCGCACCGCCCGGGGATCCGGGCCGAAAACCCGGCGCTGCAGCGGTAATTCGTGCCCAGGCGCAAAGACCACCGGCGGGTGTCCATGGCCAAGATCCTCGTCCTCCACGGACCCAACCTGAACCTGCTGGGGACCCGTGAGCCCGCGCACTACGGCGACACCCCCCTTGCCGAGATCCAGCGCCGCCTCGAAGCCGCCGGCCGGGCCGTGGGCCACGAGGTCGACGGTTTCCAGAGCAACGCCGAGCACGAGTTGATCGAGCGCGTGCAGCGTGCGCCCGCCGACGGGGTGGCGTTCCTGATCGTCAATCCGGCGGCGTTCACCCACACCAGCGTGGCCCTGCGCGACGCCCTGCTCGCGGTCGGGATCCCTTTCATAGAGGTCCACCTCTCCAATGTTCACGCGCGCGAGACGTTCCGCCGGCGATCATATTTCTCCGACATCGCCCTCGGCGTAATCACCGGCCTCGGCTCTCAGGGCTACGAACTCGCCTTGCAAGCGGCGATCACGCACCTCGCGCAGATCCCCTGACCCCCACGGAATCGACGGATGGATATCCGGAAAATCAAGAAGCTGATCGAGTTGCTGGAGGAATCCAACCTCGCCGAACTGGAGATCCGCGAGGGCGAGGCGTCGGTGCGCATCAGCCGCTACGGGTCGGCGGCGGCGCCGGCGGCGGCCCCGGCCGCGGCACCAACCCCCGCGCCGGCGACGCCGGCCGAGGCGCAGGCGCAGGTGCTCCCGGAGGGGCACGTCGTCCACTCGCCGATGGTCGGCACCTTCTACCAGGCCCCCTCCCCGGGATCCAACCCGTTCGTGCAGATCGGCCAGGAGGTACAGCCCGGGGATGTGCTGTGCATCATCGAGGCCATGAAGATGCTCAACCAGATCGAGTCCGACGTGGCCGGCACGGTGAAGGCAATCCTCGGCGAGAACGGCCAGCCGGTGGAGTACGGTCAGCCGTTGTTCGTGATCGGGTGACCGCGTAAAGCAGACCTCGGCCCGCCGACGGCACCGGAAAGGGCCAGGCACAGCCGGACGTTCGGCAGCGTCGGCCGGGCAAGCCCGGCCCTACAGGGTATCGCGAACGCCGTGGGATCTCGTAGGACGGGGTCTTGCCCCGCCGGCGACGCGGGAACGGGCCGGACGCGGTCGGGGGATTGCGGGACGGGTCTGTTTGGGCGCACGGCGGTACCTCGCGCGGAAAGGAAGTTCGATGCTGGATAAGATCGTCATCGCCAACCGCGGGGAGATCGCGCTGCGCATCCTGCGCGCGTGCCGCGAACTCGGGATCAAGACGGTGGCGGTGCACTCGACCGCCGACCGCGACCTCAAGCACGTGCTGCTCGCCGACGAGTCGGTGTGCATCGGCCCGCCGCCCTCGGAGCAGAGTTACCTGAACATGCCGGCGCTGATCAGTGCCGCGGAGGTCACCGACGCGGTGGCCATCCACCCGGGCTACGGATTCCTCGCCGAGAACGCCGATTTCGCCGAGCGCGTCGAGAGCAGCGGCTTTATCTTCATCGGGCCGCGCCCCGAGACCATCCGCCTGATGGGCGACAAGATCTCCGCGATCCACACCATGAAGGAAGCGGGCATTCCGTGTGTGCCCGGCTCCGACGGCCCGCTCGGCGAGGACCCGGACACGAATCTCGCGCTCGGGCGCGAGATCGGCTACCCGGTGATCATCAAGGCGGCCGGCGGCGGCGGCGGGCGCGGGATGCGGGTGGTGCACTCCGAGGGGACGCTGCTCAACGCGATCTCGCTCACGCGTACCGAGGCGCAAACCGCCTTCGGCAACGCCACCGTGTACCTGGAAAAGTTTCTGGAACACCCGCGCCACGTCGAGTTCCAGATGCTCGCCGACACCCTCGGAAACGCCGTGTGGCTGGGCGAGCGTGACTGCTCACTGCAGCGCCGCCACCAGAAGGTGATCGAGGAGGCGCCCGCGCCGGGCATCACCGGGGAACAGCGGAGTACGCTCGGCGAACGCTGCGCCGAGGCGTGCCGCGCGATCGGCTACCGGGGCGCCGGGACCTTCGAGTTCCTCTACGAGGACGGGTGCTTCTATTTCATCGAGATGAACACCCGCATCCAGGTCGAACACCCGGTGACCGAGATGGTGACCGGCATCGATCTGGTCAAGGAACAGTTGCGCATCGCCGACGGCGAGCCGCTGGCGATGCGCCAGAAGGATGTACACATCCGCGGCCACGCCGTCGAGTGCCGGCTGTGCGCGGAGGACCCGGAACGCTTCCTGCCCTCGCCGGGGACGATCACCCAATTCCACGCGCCGGGCGGGCCCGGGGTGCGGCTCGACTCGCATGTCTACGCCGGCTACAGGGTGCCGCCCTACTACGACTCGCTGATCGGCAAGCTCATCACGCACGGCGCCGACCGCGCCTCCGCGCTCGCACGCATGCGCACCGCGCTCACCGAGGTGGTGATCGAAGGCATCCAGACCAATGTGCCGCTGTTGCTCGATCTGATCAACGACGCCGCCGTGCAACGCGGCGGCGTGGACATCCATTTCCTGGAGAAGAAGCTGGGGTTGTAAATCCGCGTTGCGACATTGGGACATTCTGCGTCGTCGGCCGGGCGAGCCCCCGTCCTATGTGTACTGATAATGGTATCGACAAGCAATGATGGTTATATGAGCATCGGTAACGGCACACACAAGTCTATGTGAATCATCGATTCTCCGGGACCAGAAACCCGACAGATTTTCCTTCAATGCTTCCGGCTTGCCGATACCCTCAAAGGGCGTTCGAATAACATCGTCTATCAGTTTATTAATTCGTTTCAGTGTTTTTTTGTCCTGACCTTGCCAGTACAGGTAATCGGACCACGCAGCTTCCGTCCAAGCCAAGCACCTACTCATTCAATAAATCTCTTTCTTTCGCTTCGCCCCGGCGGAACTGCTCAATGGATTCTCTTAGGTGTTCTGCATTTGCGGGAGACCTCAGCAAGTACACCGTTTCCATGAGATTATTGTAATAATCCAATGACATTACTACGGCATCTTCGCTATCACGCCGAGTGATCACCGTACAATCGGCGTCATTGACCACTTGATCCAAAACGGATTTAAGGCTGTTTCTGGCTTCGGTAAACGATACGATTCGCATTTCTTCGCCCTCACATGTTCAGCTTACTGAACAAGTATAGGCCCAAATCTATAACTGTACAACATATAGTACATGTTTTTGAGTGGGGGTCGTTCATGCCGATCTTTACTTGGCAACCCGTCCGGTTTTTGGAGCCCACTCCAGACGGGCACCTCGGGATATTCCCGGCCGGCTCGCCTCAGCCGCGCGCCAGCGCGCGGTGGCCGATGTCGCGGCGATAGTAGACCCCATCCCAATGGATCCGCGCCGCGAGCGCGTAGGCGTGCTCGCGGGCCTCGGCCACCGTGGCGCCGAGGGCGCAGGCGCAGAGCACGCGCCCGCCGTTGGTGACCACCCTCCCGTCGCGCAGCGCCGTGCCGGCGTGGAATACCTTGGTGTCGGGTGCGTCGGCCTGCGACAACCCCTCGATGGCGTCGCCCTTGCGGTAGGCACCCGGGTAGCCGCCGGCGGCGAGCACCACGCCGAGCGCCGTGCGCGGGTCCCACTCGGCGTGTGCATGATCCAGCCGCCCATCGAGTGCCGCCTCCAGCAGGTCGACGAGGTCCGAGCGCAGGCGCAGCAGGATCGGCTGGGTCTCCGGGTCGCCGAGGCGCACGTTGTATTCCAACACCCGCGGTGTGCCGTCCGCTCCGATCATCAGCCCGGCATACAGGAAGCCGGTGAACGGGCGCCCGTCGGCGGCCAGACCGCGCACCGTCGGCTCGATCACCTCGCGCAGGATGCGCTCGTGCAGCGCCGGGGTGATCACCGGCGCCGGGGAGTAGGCGCCCATGCCGCCGGTGTTCGGGCCGGTGTCGCCCTCGTCGCGCGCCTTGTGGTCCTGCGAGGAGGCGAGCGGCAGTACGTGCGCGCCGTCCACCAGGCACATGAAGCTCGCCTCCTCGCCTTCCAGGAACTCCTCGACCACCACCCGCCGGCCGGCGGCCCCGAACGCCCCCTCCTCCAGCATGGCGCGCACCGCCGCTTCGGCCTCCACGACGCTGTGCGCGAGGGTCACGCCCTTGCCCGCCGCCAATCCGTCGGCCTTCACCACCAGCGGCGCACCGTGCTCGCGGATCCAGGCGCACGCCGCGCCGGCGTCGGTGAAGCTGCGATAGGCGGCGGTCGGGATGTCATGGCGGGCGAGGAAGTCCTTGGCATAGACCTTGGAACCCTCCAGCCCGGCGGCCGCCCGGCGGGGGCCGAAGCAGCGCAGGCCGGTGTCCGCAAAGGCATCGACGATGCCCGCGACCAGCGGCGCCTCGGGCCCGATCACCGTGAGATCCACCCCCTCGGCCCGCGCCAGGCGCAGGAGACCGCCGATGTCCCCGGCCGCCACTGCGGCGTTGCGTACCTTCGGCTCGTGTGCGGTACCCGCATTACCGGGCGCAACGAGCACCTCTGCGACGCGCGACGAGCGCGCCAGACACCAAGCGAGGGCGTGTTCGCGCCCGCCGCCGCCGACCACCAATAGTTTCATCGCGATCTCTTTCGTTTTTCCCGAGTTGCTAAGGAGGACGTGAGGGAAGCCGACCTCTCGGCGTACGTTCCGCCCCCCTTAGAGAGGAAATGGACAGGGTGGAGATAGTGTAATTAAATCGGGATCCCAAGGTGAAGGAAAGCGTCGTCGGCGGGCCAAGGCCCGCTCTACGGGAGCTTCGGTTGGGAGGCGGGGTGGGGGGATGGCGCCGCCCCGGCGGGGCGAGCGCGCATCGGCGATCGTGCCCACCGGTAGGGCCGGGCTCGCCCGGCCGAGGCCGCCGGAGGTCCCAACGCCGCGATGTGCATCACTCCCGCGCGGGCGGATCGGGCGCGGGCTGCACGTCGGGTGTTGCACTTGCACGTTGGCGCAGCCACGCTTCGAACGCCGGCACCTCGAGCGGGCGGTTGATGAGATATCCCTGCGCGGCGTCGCAGCCAAGCGCCCTCAGCGCCTCGAGCTGTGCCTCGGTTTCCACGCCTTCGGCGATCACCTGGAGTCCGAGCCCGTGCCCGAGGGCGATCGAGGCCTCGGTCACACTGCGCGCCGCCGGGTTCTCGAACATGGCCTGGATGAAGCTGAGGTCGATCTTGATGGCATCCAGCGGCAGCCCCACCAGGTGGCTCATGGAAGCGAACCCGGTGCCGAAGTCATCGAGATAGAGCGAAAAACCGAGCGATTTAAGTGCCCGTAACACGCCCGCCGTGTGCTCCAGATCCGTGACCGCATCCGTTTCGGTGAGTTCCACGGCGATCCCGACCCGGTGCGGATCGAGCCCGGATCGAGCCAGGCGTTCGCGTATCGAGGCGACGAATTCGGTGTCGGCGCAATCCCGGGCGGACAAATTGATCGAGACGACGCCGGGCTCGACCCCCGCCTCCTGCCAGGCATGCAGCCGTTCAAACGCCGCGCCCATGACCCATTGGCTGATGCGCCGGATCTGCCCGGACTGCTCGGCCGCCGGAATGAATTCCCCCGGGGGCACATCGCCGAGCGTCGGGCTCTTCCATCGCAATAGGGCCTCGGCGCCGAGTACCCGCCCGCTCGCGAGATCGACGTGGGGCTGGTACACCAAGCGGAACTCCTCATCGAGGCTCGCCCGTTCCAGGGCGCGCAAGAGTTCGAATCGATGTTTCTCCCGCGTCTCGAGCGCGGCGGAATAAAAGGCCAGCCGGCGCTCATCCGCCGGCACCAGGGACCGCACGGCGAGGGCGGCGCGGTGGATCAACGTTTCGACGTCGACGCCGGGGGTCAACGGCTCGAGGCCCAGTCGCGCGTTCAGGCGGATGGGTTCGCCCGCAACCCGCAGCTCGAGCGGAAACACCGAGAGCAGATCCAGGGCGGAGGCGGTCACGTCCCGCCCCGGGCGGGTATACCAGGCGAGGAGGAAGTCATCCTCGCTCAGCACGGCGAGCAGATCATCGCCCGCCAGTCGTGCAGCGAGGCGCGTGCCGATTTCCCGGCGCAGGGTATCGACGGCCTCACGGCCGTGGCGCGTGCGCAGCTCGGCCATCTGGTCCACCTGGAGCACGCCCACGGAGAGGTTCTCTCCCGCGTCCAGGGTGGCGGTCGCATCGGTGAACCATTGGAGAAATCGGCGATGGTTCGGCAGGTCGGTGGCGGCATCGTGATCCATCAGCCAGTCGCGCTGACCTTCGACTTGCAGGAAGTTCATGCCGAAGGCGATGTCTCCGGCAAGTTCGCGGTACACACCGAACGATGCCTCGTCGAAGGCGTTTGCCGTCGCGGCATATAATGTAAGGTTGCCGAAGATGTGTCCCCCGTGGGCCAGGGGGAAGGTCAACGCCGCGCGGCAGCCCAGGGCGAGGAGCGCCTCGCGCCAGGGCGCCATCCGCGGGTCGGATTCGATGTCCTGCACCACTTGGGGGGTTCCCGAGCGCAGCGATGGGCCGACGGTACCGCGGCCCTCGGGGACGGCGCCGTCGGCCGAGACGCTCAGCCCATCGAGAACTTCGCGGCCCGGCCCCGCCTGGGCCACGACCCGCACCCGATCGGTGGCGGAGTCCACCTCGCCGATCCAGGCCATGCGCAGGCCGCCTTGCTCGACGGCGATGCGGCAGGCCGCCTGTAAAAATCCGGTCCGGTCGCGCATCCGCAGGAGAACCTGGTTGATGCCGCTCAGCGTTTGGTGGGCGCGGTTCAGTCGCTCGATCTGTTCCAGTTGATCTTCGAGAACCCGGTGATTCCGCTCCACGTGGTCGGCCAACCGATTGAAGCCCCGGGCGAGGACGCCGAATTCGTCGCGGCGGACATCGAGAGGACTTCTCGCTTTTTCGTCGCCGGCATCGAATCGTTCGATGGTATCGAGCAGTCCCCGCAACGGGCGATCAATCCAGATTTTCCCCACCAGGGCGAAGATCACCAATAGCACCACCAGGGTTGCAATCCCCAATCCCATAGTTTCAATCAGGATTCGGCGAACCGGGATGAGCAGGCGCGCCTCGGGAATCCCCACGAGCAGGTAGGCGATCGGCCCGTCGTCGATCCGCAGGGGATTGATCACATACAGGCGCTGTATGCCGTCCACCCCCGTGGCCAGGAGTGCGTGAAGGCCGGCCGTGCTTCGCTGGGCCCAGACCGCCTCGAGCGATGGAGGCAGGGGCTTGCCGATGCTATGCGGGGCGCCGGGCCAGCGTGCGCGGATGCGACCCGTCCGTCCGATCAGGATGATGCTCGATCCGCTCGGCAGGAGTTCCTGCGCGACCCGCCGCGCCAATCGCCCCGGCCGCCCATCGACGAGAAGCCGGCCCCCGCCCGGCAGGGGCAAGTCCAGCAACCAGGGGCGGGGACGTCCCGGTTTCGTCGCGGGAGGGACGGAAGACACGCTTCCGCCGGCGTGCGCGAGCGAGCCTGAGCCGCACCGCTCTCGGCCGTTCGGTCCCATCACCGCGAGCCCGGACACCAGTGGATCGAGATCCACCACCCGGGCAAGAACAGCGGCGCAGTACTTGGGGGAGCCCTCGTATAGGGCGGGCATTGCGGCGAGGCGTGCCGATCCGATCCGGAGCCGGTGCAGATCCTTTCCGTAATCCAGACTCACCGTGCGAACGGCGAGCATGGCCGTTTCCTCGGTGCTCGCGCGCAACGCGCCGTACTCGCGCCAGGCGACAAAGAACACCGTGCCCACGGCGGGCAATGCCGCGACAAGAATCAACCAAGCAAAGCGGCGGCGGATGTTCATCCCGAACCTTAACTGTAAGAAACCAGGATGCAACCCGAGACTATCCTGAATCGTGCCCGGAAATGCAAACAGTGAGAAATCCGGCCCGGCCGCCGATCCCGCGCCTCTCCGGCTCGCAGACCTCACGGCAATTGGCGTAATATCCAAGGCGGACGCGCTACGTGCCCGCTGAACAGCAGGTGTTTCCAGCCTGGTCGGGATACATTTCCTCCCGACGGGAACGGCGGGTCCTTCACGCATTAATTCATATCTCGAAATACGAGAGGATGAAATTTATGAGTTCACGTAATATTCGCCGGGGAAGATTCCTGACGACGGTTGTGGCCGTCGGATTTCTTTTCGTGGGATTGTCGTCCGCAGCCTGGGCTTGGGAGCCCAAACTCCCCAATGGAGTCCGAGGCCCTTCCTCTTGGTATCTAAACGGAAAGGACGGCCGCTATTTCGTGCCGATCATCCAAGGCAAGCTCTCGCGCCCGACCATCGGCATCGTCAAGACGGATTCCAACTGCAGGCCGGACGACCAGGGTCTCAGCCACTGCCATAACCAGATCGAGTTGCTCTCCGGCAGAACCATTACCGTTCAAAACACGCACAAGATGAGTAAGTTCCGCTGTCTGAGTCCCGGCGAACGAGTTACGGTGCGGCCCGACGGTTCATCGTCCTGGGCGATTGTGCAAACCGCCCCCCGGAAGCCGGAATGAAATAGTGTCGTCGGCGGGGGGTTCACCGACATCTCGGGTTGCAACGGCGTCGGCGGGGCGAGCCCCGCCCTACCGTTCTTTACCGGCGTTGCGGAACATCGGGTAGGGCGGGCCTTGGCCCGCCGACGTCGGCGGGGGGTTCACCGGCGTCTCGGGTCGCGACGGCGTCGGCGGGGCGAGCCCCGCCCTACCGTTCTTCACCAACGTTGCGGAAACCCCTGTTACACCCCAAGGGAGGGAGCGTTCATCTCTCTCATCGCCGAGGCCACGGCTGCCGCGCCAGTTCATATAACAGGTTCGCCGCCGTGCCGGCGACGCGGTGCGGGGGGTAGTGGGTGGCTTGGCGGCAACGGCGCCGGGCGGCCAGCCGGGCGGTCGCCCGCCCGTCGTCGATGCCGGTGGTCTGCAGTGCGGCCCGGTATTCATCCTCGGCTTTTCGCCGCGCCCGGAACAACGCCATCTGTACCCGGCTGTGCACGTTCACCGCCCCGTCGCCGGTGGTTTCGACGGCGAGGAAGTTGGCCTCCGGGTAGCGGGCGATCACCAGCGACTGCACGCCGTCGGAGACGCCGGAAGACGGCATGCAGCCGAACGGTTTGACGCTCAGGGTCAGGTGCACCTTCTGTTGGGTCACCCCCTGAATCAGCTTGGCCACCTCCATGTGGCCTTCGCCGCCGCGCAGTTCGTTGGCGTAGTAATCGTGGCCGATACGCGCCAGTTCGTCCATGTCGGGCAGGTGATAGCCGGACAGGCCGATATGGCGCGCGTAGCGATAAAAACAGCGTCGCAGGACGATACGCCCCAGCCGAAGCAACAGCATCTTTCGCAGCGGCGCGAACTCAAAGCGCCGGCGCCCGGTGGGCTGCTCGTTGCGCAGCAGCATGCGCTCGCGCGTGTCGTAGGCGGCTTCCCAAACGCTGTACAGCACCCAGCTCACCACCGCCTGCACCTCGCACTCGGCGCCTTCGGCCTCGAGAAAGCGCTGCAACTGGTAGTTACCCTCGCCTTCGGTGGTCATGGCCCAGAACTCTCCGACAATGGAGACCTTCGGCTTGGGTTGCAGGCGGTTGACCGGTACGCCCGCCAACCGCCGGCGGCACTGTCGCAGGGCGCGCCGTACACTGCGGCGTTCGCGTAAGGCGGCACAGAGCAGCGTCCGGCATTCCGTGAGCGCCGCGTCGGTGCTGCCCGTCACGACTTCATAGGGGCGGATGCGGTAACCCATGGCGTTGACCACGTCGCCGAGCATGGCGGCCTTGAGCAGCGCGATGAAAAAGCCGGGCGTCAGCCCCAGGCCGGTATCGGCCTCGCCCTGTTGCAGGCGGCCGGCGTTCTCGAACACCAGTACGCGGAAACCCTCGAAGCCGGCATCGCGCAGCGCCTTGCGGTATTCGGTCACATACATGCCGAAACGGCAGGGTCCGCAGGCGCCGGCGGTGACGAACAGGTAGTCGTCGACGATCTGCTCGCGGCTCAGCCCCTCGACGTCGCGCAGGTGGATGAGGTGTTTGATCAGGTTGCCGACGGTGAAATAGGTCGGGTTGCACTGGCCGCGATTGCCGAACTCCTTGCCGCACTGCAGTGCGCTCCGGTCCGGGCACGGCAGGGCCTGCGGGCGATAGCCGAGCGCCGTGAGCGCGGCTTCGATCAATGCGTCGTGCATGGCGGTCAGGCCCCCGAACAGCAGGGTGGTGCCCCCGCGCCGGGCCTTGCTGAAGGCACGGGGATTGGGGTCGTGCCACTGAGCTACCGCTTGCATAGCACCTCCTTACTCTCAGCCGCCGGCGGTATGGCGCGGAACGGCGACCTCCTCGCCGCCGCCCGACGCCAACCGCTCCCAGTAGCGCTCCAGGGCATAGGCGAAGGTCCGAACGCGGATCTTGATACTGCCGCCGGGCTTGTTGGCGTCCAGGTCGTGCAGGGTCAGAAACGGCGTCCGGCTGGTGGCGAGGATCTTGTCGATCAGCCCGTAGGTGGGCGCATCCTGGCCGCACTTGAAACTCGACAGGTCGAGCACCACGACGTGGGAGTGACGCGCGGCGAACTTTGCCGCCCACACCTTCTGCGCACTGTTGACCGAGTAGTTCTCCGGCCACACGTCGCGGATATCGAACACGTCGGCAATCCGGCCGCTGCGCAGATCGTCCCGGAACAGCGGTTCCAGCCAGGCCGGGTCCTTGGGAATGGCGCGCAGCGACAGCACCGGGTACCCCAGCGCCTGGAACTCCTCGAGCACCTCGTGGTTGACGCCCGGATCGTCGTGGTAGGGACGTCCCAGCATCAACAGCACCAGGCGGTTATCACGAAGCGCCTGATCCAGAAGCGCCCGCCCGCGCGCCTGCAGATCCTGATTGCAGGCGGCCATGGCCGCCCGGCCCTGTTCGCAGGCCCAGTCATTCTCGTCCTCGGTGATGCCCAGACGCTCGCCCCAGGTCTCGAACAGTTGCTTCCGCAACAACGCCGGCAACTCGAAGTTGAGCGCCCGGTCGATGAAGGCCACGCCGGCGGCGGCGAACCGGTCGCGCTCCTTGGTGAAGGCCGCACGCGCCACCTTGGGCGTACCGGCCAGCACCGGGCAGGTACTGGAGCCCAGGATATGGGACAGGAAGCTCGCCGTATGGGTGATGCAGGGGAACCAGATCGCGTCCAGCGGCCGGCGCGCCTGCTTGGCGTGCAGCAACTGGTGGAGGTGGGCCAGCGTGACCTTGGCGGGAAAACAGGGGTCGACCGAGCCGTACTTGCCGCTCTCCCGCCACAGGTCTTCCGAGCTTGCGTCGGAGAACACGATGTTGCGCGAGCCGATACCCAGGCTCTCCAGGTAGGTGCGCAGGAAAGGCGCCACCATATAGTGGTTGAGGACGCGCGGGATGCCGATGCGCAGTTCGGCGCGGCGTGCGCGGGCCGCGTCGGTGCTGCGCACGAAGGCTCGGCGCACCGGGCGCCGGCGCACCGGACCGCATCCGAACCAAATGCGGCTCACCACCTCGTCGTCGACCGGGCGTCCGGCGTCCGGCAACGGCGCCGGGCGGTAGCGGTGCCGGAAGATCGCATGGGCCTCGTAATCGACCAAGTTCGGATAGCGCGACTTGAGGCGCTTGCGAGCCTGGTTGAGCGTCACCACCGCCTGCTTGGACTCGACCGTTCCCTTCTCGCAGGAAAACCCGGCGATGTAACGGCTGGTGGCGCCTTGCGGCGTGCGGGTGTCGATGAAGGTCCGCGTGCAGTGATTGTCGCAGAAACCGCAGCGGGTGCCCGCGTCGGTACGGGCGGTGTATTCGAGATGAATCGCCGCCTCCAGGCCGATGAAGCGGGACCGGCCGTGCTGCACGACCCGTCGCCGCGCCTCCAGGGCGGCGCCGATGGCGCCGGCCTCGCCGCAATGCGGATGCACCCGCACCTCGGCCCCCGGAACACGCGCCCGGATGTAGTCCACCTGGGCCTTGACCGCCGCCAGGTTGTATTGGGTGCCGCCCTGCAGGACGAACTTGCGGCCGAGTTCGGCCAGCCGCGGGATCTGCACCACGTACTGCCAGATGTTTTTCGGCAGCACCTGCGCCAGGCCGGCGAACAACTCCTCGCGCGAAAAACCCTCTTTCTGGAAATTGACCCGGTCGGCGTCCAGGAACACCGCGCAGCCGTAGGAGAAGCGCGGCGCCAGGCGCGCCTGGAAGGCGACGTCGGCGAAGTCGCGCAGGGCCACGCCGAACTGGTCGGCCATCGCCTGCAGCAGCATACCGTTTCCGGCGGAACACTGGTTGGAAAGACGGAAGCTCTTGATGACCCCGTTCTGCAGGAACAGCACCTTGATGTCCTGGCCGCCGATGTCGCAGATTACGTCCACGTCCTCGCCGCAGTAGCGCTGCGCGCTCATCATGTGGGCCACGGTCTCGACGATGTTGGCATCGGCCTGCAGCGCCTGGTCCAGTACATCGGCGGCATAACCGGTGGCGCCGAAGCCGAGCACCTCGAGAGTGCAGCCGCGGCCCAAAACCTGGTCGCGCAGCTCGGCCAGCAGGTCCTTGGTATCGTCGATGGGATTGCCCCGGGACAGGCGATAGGCCTTGAGCAGCAACCCGCCCTGCTCGTCGATCAACACCGCCTTGGAGCTGGTGGAGCCGCCGTCCAGGCCGATATAGACGCGCACACGGGTACCGGCCGCCAGCGCGGGCGGATGGAAGACCGGCACCTGGTAGTGGCGCCGGAAGACCTCCAGGTCCTCGCCCTCGGCGAGCAGGCCCGGCCCGGCCGCCTCACCCAGCCGCGCCCGGCGGTCGTCGCGGATGAACGCGCGCAGGCCCGCGGCGCCGCGATAGGCCGACGGCTCGCCGGCGACCTGCACACCGAACACCACGGCGCCGAAGGCGGCGTAGTACTGGGCGTTGTCCGGCACCCGGATGCACGCCTCCGGGGGTCCGCCGTCGGGCGGCGTATAACCCCGCTCCGCCCAGGTCTGCGGGATGCGCAGGCGCCAGGCCGCCTGCAGAAACGGCAGGTAGGCGTTCGGCCCGCCCAGCAGCAGCACCTGCGCCTGCAGGGTGTTGCCGCGGGTCAGCACCGACAGGTTTTGCATCACGATGGCGTCGGCCAGCGAGTTCATCACTTCACCCGGCGGCACCCCGGCCTTGATCAGGTTGACGATGTCGGTCTCGGCGAACACCCCGCACTTGGCGGCGACGGGGTGCAGGCGCTCGGGGTCGAAGCGCAGTTCCGTCAGCGCCGCGCGCGACAAGCCGGTCTTCAGCAGGCACTTGTCGATCGTTGCGCCGGTACCGGAGGCGCACTTGTCGTTCATGGAGGTGATGACGCGGCGCGCCCCGCCGGCCGGGTCGTCCTGGAACAGGATGATCTTGGCGTCCTGCCCGCCCAGCTCGACGACGCTGCGCACTTCGGGGTGCAGATATTCCACCGCCAGGGTGACGGCGTTGACCTCCTGCACGAAACGCGCACCGACGGCCTCGGCCAGCGGCCCGGCGCCGGAGCCGGTGATGAAGGCCTGCCCCATGCCCTGCGTCAGCCCGGGAAATTCCGCTTCGGCCGCCTCGAGCATCTGTGCCAGCGCCTGCGCCTGGCGGGTATCGTGACGCCGGTAGCGCGACCAGCGGATGGTCAGCGTGGCCGGGTCGAGGACCGTGCACTTGACCGTGGTCGAGCCGACGTCGATGCCGATGACGAGCGTGTCGCCGGTTGCGATCACGGCCGACGCCGCCCATCGGCAGACCTACAGTAACGTGATTTCACGTGGTCAGCAGCCTCACCGGTAAAGTTCGGGACAAAGAGCGCCGCAAGCGCCGCGCGCCGATCACCCGGTCAATACATCACCTCGAAATCTTATAAATTATAGCTTGTTTCATATAAGTTTTCGGCACAATTCGCGCGCCCGTCGCACCCCTGCCGGGGAGGGCGCCGAAAGGTCAGTGGCGGAAGTGGCGCATGCCGGTGAACACCATCGCCATGCCGTGCTCGTCGGCGGCGGCGATCACTTCGGCGTCGCGCATCGACCCGCCGGGCTGGACGACCGCGCGGATGCCCGCGGCGTGCGCGGCGTCGAGGCCGTCGCGGAACGGGAAGAAGGCGTCGGAGGCCATCACCGAACCGGCCACCTCGAGGCCCTCGTCGGCCGCCTTGAGCGCGGCGATGCGCGCCGAGACCACACGACTCATCTGTCCGGCGCCGACGCCGATGGTCTGCCCGTCGCGCGCGTAGACGATGGCGTTGGACTTGACGAACTTCGCCACGCGCCATGCGAAGAGCAGATCCTGCAACTCGGCGGGCTCCGGGGCGCGGCGGGTGACCACCTTGAGGTCCGCGCCGTCCACGCGCCCGATGTCGCGCTCCTGCACCAGCAGCCCGCCGACGACGCGCTTGAAGTCCAGGGCGGCGGCCGCCTCCTCATCGGACAGCGGCCCGCAGACGAGCACACGCACGTTGGGTTTGGCGCGCAGGGCCTGCAGCGCCGCCTCGGTGATCTCGGGGGCCACGATCACCTCCACGAACCGGCGCGAGACGATGGCCTGCGCGGTGTCGCCGTCGAGCGCGCGGTTGAAGGCGATGATGCCGCCGAACGCCGAGGTGGGATCGGTCCGATAGGCGCGCTCGTAGGCGGCCAAGGGAACGGGGGCGAGCGCCACGCCGCACGGGTTGGCGTGCTTGACGATCACGCAGGCGCACTCGGAGAACGACTTGACGCACTCCAACGCCGCGTCGGTATCGGCCACATTGTTGTAGGAGAGCGCCTTGCCCTGGATCTGGCGGGCGGTGGCCACCGACGCCCCGCCGCCGGCGCCCGGCTCGCGGTAGAAGGCCGCGCGCTGGTGCGGGTTCTCGCCGTAGCGCATGTCCTGGAGCTTTACGAACTCCAGGCGTAACTCGGCCGGGAACCCGCCCTCGGCATCGGCGGCGGACGCGCCGGCCAGGTAGTCCGTGATCGCCCGATCGTAGCGCGCGGTGTGCGCGAAGGCGGTGCCCGCCAGGCGCCGGCGCGTGGCCGGCGTCAGCGCCCCGCCGTTCGCACGCATCTCCCCCAGGACCACCGCATAGTCGGCGGGATCGACGACCACCGCGACGTCGGCGTGGTTCTTGGCCGCCGCCCGCAGCAAGGTCGGACCGCCGATGTCGATCTGCTCGACGGCCTGCGCGAACGTGCAATCGGGGCGCGCTACGGTCTGCTCGAAGGGGTAGAGATTGACCACGACCAAGTCGATCGGCTCGATGCCGTATTCGCGCATCACCGCCTCGTCGCGTCCGCGGCGCGCGAGGATCCCGCCGTGTATCTTTGGGTGCAGGGTCTTGACGCGGCCGCCCATGATCTCGGGAAAGCCGGTGTACTCGGAGACCTCGCGCACCGCGACGCCCTCGTCGGCAAGCAGCCGCGCGGTCCCGCCGGTGGACAGGATCTCCACGCCGGCATCGGCGAGGGCGCGCGCGAAGCCGGCCAGGCCGGTCTTGTCCGAGACGCTGATCAGGGCGCGGCGGATAGTCATCGTGATTTCTGCCTCCAAGCATCAAGTGGTGATGCCGTCGGCGGGGCAAGCCCCGCCCTACATGCACACCGGCGACCGTGCCTACCCGTAGGGCCGGGCTCGCCCGGCCGACTCCAAAAGCCGGATCCGGACATACCCCGCACCAGACACATCACGCATAGATCAGCCTCCAAGCATCAAGTCCGGTGACATCGTCGGCGGGGCGAGCCCCGCCCTACTCCAGCCCGTGCTCGCGCAGCTTCTTACGCAGGGTCGTGCGGTTGAGGCCGAGCAACTCGGCGGCGCGCGTCTGGTTGCCGCCGGTGTGGCGCATCACCACCTCGAGCATAGGGCGCTCGACCTCCTGGAGCACCATGCGATACAGGTTGTTGCCGGGGCGGTTGCCGTCGAGGTCGCGGAAGTAGGCTTCCAGGGCGGTGCGCACGCAGTCCCGCAAGGGCTCTTGCGGGGGCGGTGCGGAATCGTCCGCGGACGCGGTCATGCCGCGCGCGCCCACCTGTCGGAGCGCGCCGCGAAGTGTTCCGTCACCAGGGCGAGTTGCTCGACCGCGCGTTCGGTACGGTTGACGAGTGCGCGCAACGCCGCACCGTCCGGGTGGCGCCGCACGTACCAGCCGATGTGCCGGCGCGCCACGCGCACGCCGGTGTATTCCCCATAGAACGCGTAGAGCTGCTCCAGGTGGACCGTCAGGATCGCGCCCACTTCCACCGGATCGGGCGGCGGCGCCGCGTGCCCGGTGCGCAGGTAGTGGTCGATCTCGCGGAAGATCCACGGCCGGCCCTGGGCGGCGCGCCCGATCATGACCGCATCGGCACCGGTGCATTCGAGTACGGCGCGGGCCCGCTCCGGGGTGGTGATGTCGCCGTTGGCGATCACCGGGATGGCGACCGCGACCTTGACCCGCGCGATGGTCCGGTACTCCGCCGCGCCCCGGAAGGCGTCGGCGCGGGTGCGCCCGTGCACGGTGAGCGCCTGCACGCCGGCCGCCTCGGCGATGCGCGCGATCGCCACCGCGTTGCGCCGGGAGCGGTCCCAGCCGGTGCGGATCTTGAGCGTGACCGGCACGCCGGCCGCCGCGACCACCGCCGCCAGGATGCGCCCGACCAGGGCCTCGTCGCGCAGCAGCGCCGAGCCGCACCAGGCGCTGCACACCTTTCTGGCCGGGCAACCCATGTTGAGATCGACGATCTCGGCGCCCTCATCCACGGCGCGGCGTGCGGCCTCGGCGAGCATCGCGGGGTCGGCGCCGGCAAGTTGCACGACCACCGGTCCGGCCTCGTCGGCGTGGTCGGCGCGGTGCCGGCTCTTGGGGGTGTCGCGCAGGCGCGGGTCGGCGGAGATCATCTCGGAGACCGTCAGCCCGGCGCCGAGCGTGCGACACAGGCGGCGGAACGGACGGTCGGTCACCCCGGCCATGGGCGCCAGCAGGGTACGGTTTGCGAGTTGGTGGGGGCCGATCCGCATCGTGGCCAGGCTCATGAGGGACACCGCGAAAAGGGGATCATCTTACCCGCAAAGACCGGACCCCGCAAAGCGCCGGCGGGCGGCGCGGGAGGATCGCCGAAGGGGAATCATCGCCGTGGGAATCGTCGGGTCGGTACCGTCCGACGGCGCCCGGCGGGGCCGATCGCGCCGCTCAGCGAAACTCGAAATCGTAGGACACGGCGTCCTTGCCGGGGTCCACGATCTGCAATGTGACCGGCACCGAACCGTGCGCCTGGAAGCCGGCGGCGGGGTCGGGCCCCTGCGGGAGGTACTCCCGGGGCGCGAAGCGTCGCAGGGCGATCACGCGTCCGGCGAGGTTGAAGAAACGCACCTGGAGATAGGGGTACGCCTGCCGGAACGCGGCGTTGTTCTGGAGGATCAACGAGAGCACCAGGGCATGCGGCGCGGACGGGTCGTCGTACACGCGCCGGTCCAGGAGGTCGAGGTCGGCGAAATCGCGCGGCAGGGGCACGCGACAACCGGTGAGGCCGCAGAAGCGTTCCAGCCACGGATGCAGCGCCGGATAGTAGGCCAGGTTGGCACTCTGAAAATAGACGAACTGCCCCGCGAGCGCCGCGAGCAGGAGCAGGATGCCGACGCTCCAGGCCGCGGTCGCCAGCGGACGGGGCCGGGGACGCGGCGCCGCGAGATCCTCCCACAGGGCGGCGGGCGGATCGTCGGGCGGCGCCCGGCCGGCCGGATGCTCCGCGGCAATGCCCGGGACCGGTTCGGGCTCCGGACCCGATCTCCCCGATTCCCCGAAAACCGCGGGCTCCGAGAGCCGCGGGAGCACCTTGCCCTCGGATACCTCGAGATCCCAGCGCCACTCGTCCCCGATATCCGGGAATTCCCGCGCTTGCGAGTCGACGCCGGCGGTCTCCGGGGGCTGCGCGAGCGGCTTCGCCGTCGCGGGGGGCGCCTCCCGGGAGGGTTCCGGGCGCGGCGTCGCGGGCTCGGTGACCGGGATGGCATCGAGGATCGGAAACCCCGGGTCGCCCTCCTGGAGCCGCTCCAGGGTGTTGAACTGGTTATGGCAATTGGTGCAGAAAGCGACACCCTGCCCGACGCGCAAGGTGATCGCCCGCACCCGGAAATAGGCCTTGCAGTGGGTGCACTGGGTGAACAGGCCCGAGGCGTTCACACCCGCCCCGCCCCGGCGCCGCGCGCCTTGCCCGCTGCGGCGCCGTGTCGGCCTTCGATCGCGCGGCATTCCATACCCGGACTACTCCTCCCGACGGCACCCCACCAGCAGGGCCCACTCCTCGCAGTTTTGCCGGTGCTCCATGGTAAACCAGTGCTCGTATGCCCGCATCACGCCGTGCGCCTGTTCCGCGAGGATGCCGGCGAGGACCACGGTGCCCCCCGGCGCAAGGTGGTCGGCGAAGCGCCCGGCGAGCGCCTGCAGCGGCCCGGCGAGGATGTTCGCGACCAACACCCGGACCGCGCCGCGCGCCGGCCCCGCGGGCTCCAGATCGGCGGGGGCGCATACACGCACTCTTGCGGACACGCCGTTGCGCGCGGCGTTCACCTCGGTCGCCTGCAGCGCCTGCGGGTCGTGGTCCACCGCCCACACGGGCGCCGCACCGAGCTTCGCCGCGGCGATCGCGAGGATGCCCGAGCCGCACCCGTAATCCATGAGCGCCCGCCCGGCGAGGTCCGCGCCATCCAGCCATTCCAGGCACAAGGCGGTACTCGGGTGGGTGCCGGTGCCGAATGCCAGGCCCGGGTCCAGGGAGACGGTAACCGCGCCGGGGTCCGGCGCGCACGCCCCGCCGGGGCACACCCACAACCGGGCGCCGAAGCGCATGGGGTGGAAGTCGCGCAGCCAGACGCGTTCCCAGTCCTGATCGGGCAACGGCGCGACCTGCACCTCCAGCCCCGGGCGCCCGAGCGAGCGCGTCAGCGCGCCGCGCACCGCCGCGACCTGCGTGTCCCCGGCGAACAGACCGACGACGCGTGTGCGCGCCCACAGCGGGGTCTCACCGGGCGGGGGTTCGTAGAGCGCATCCCGGCCCCCCGCCTCGAACGTAACCGCCAGCGCGCCGACCGCCTCCAGCGACGCGGCAATCCGCTGCGGGTCCTCATCCGGGAGTTCGACGGAGATCTGCAACCAAGGCATAGGGGGAGCAACGGGATTGGGAAATGGGCGCCGGGCCATGATGGACCACCCGCACCGGTCCTGCCAAGCGACCGGCGTCCGCCCGGCGCATCGGCGATCGTGCCCGACGGTAGGGCCGGGCCCGCCCGCCGAGGACACCGAAATTCGCAACGATGCGGGAGCACCATACGTTGTCGGCGGGGCGAGCCCCGCTACGCGCGGCGGGCATCGAGCCAGCATTCGACCTGCGGAATGAAATGCACGAGCCCCTCGAGCACGCCGGCCGCGTAGCAGCCGTTCATGCCCAGGAACCCGCCGCGCGCGAGGTACAGGCGATCGAGATTGCCGTTGGCCTCCACCAGGCGCAGGGCCTCCTGGCGCACATCCTCACCGGCGTTGGCCACCAGCACCGCCTGCAGACCGCCGGTGAGTGCCGGCAGGTCGTTGCCGCTGTCGCCCGCGAACACGGTGTGCTCCTCCTGAAACCCGCGGTGCGCCATCAGGAAACGCACGGCGTGCAGCTTGGTGGCGCCGGCCGGCAACACGTCGAGCAGGCCCGTGTCGCGCGCCTCGTCGATGCTCCAGATCAGGCTCGCGCGCACGCGGTGCGCCGCGAGCCGGCGCTGCACCTCGGCGAGCAGCGGACCGCGGGCCGCCGCGCGCGGGACATGGTAGCTGAGCTTGAAGACCCCCTGCTGCTCGGGAGGCTGCGGGGTGAGCCCGTCCAGATCGGCAAACAGCGCGGCCAGCCCGTCGCGGCCCAGGCCGCGCCAGTCCGGTGCGATCTCCCGCGCCCACTCCGACCACGGCCGCCACTTTCCGTCGCGGACCTCGTAGATCGTGGTACCCACGTCGCCGATCGCGTAGGCGGGCACCGGCAGCCGCCACTCACGGATCGCCGCCTCAATAAGCGCGCGGTCGCGGCCGCTAACGTAGGCGAGAGTGATTTCCGGGCGGCGCGCCAGCTCACGCAGCAACGCCCGCGCGCGCGGCGACTCCGGCTCCGGGCCGTTGGGAATCAGGGTGCGATCCAGATCGCTGCACAGAAGAAGATTCATGCGATTCACGACGGCCCCCGCACGGGGGCCGTTCGGCAGTATAACAGCGGCGTCCCGGCTTTTGCGCAGGGGGGCATTCAAAAACAGTATGGTCGGCATCGCCCCGGTGCGCACCGGGGCGATGCCGCGGAGATCCCGATGAGGCCGACACCGAAGTGCGTGCCGAAACACGATTACCTGGGCCTGGACGGCGCATCCATCAAGCGCTCGCTGGCCAACCGGCTGATCTACTCGGTCGGCAAGGACCCCTGCACCGCCACCGACCGCGACTGGTTCTACACCCTGGCGTACTTGGTCCGCGACCGGCTCATCGATCGCTGGATGGAGACCCAGCACGCCTATTACCAGGAGGACGCAAAACGCGTCTACTACCTGTCGCTGGAGTTCCTCATCGGACGCAGCCTCGCCAACAGCATGCTGAATATGGACTTCTACGAGGAGTGCCGCAGCGCGGTCGAGGAGATGCTCCTCGACCTGGGGCGCATCGAGGCACTGGAGACCGACGCGGGGCTCGGCAACGGCGGGCTCGGCCGCCTCGCCGCCTGCCTCCTCGACTCCATGGCCACGCTGCACATCCCGGGCTACGGTTACGGCATCCGCTATGAATACGGCCTGTTCAAGCAATCCATCCGCGACGGGCGCCAGATGGAGCACCCGGAGAACTGGCTGCGCTACGGCAACCCCTGGGAGTTCGCGCGCCCGGAGGTCCTCTACCTGATCCGCTTCGGCGGCTGCGTCGAGGTCTCGCACGACGCGCAGGGGCGGCTGTGCCATCGCTGGGCGGGCACCGAGGAGGTCATGGCCATGGCCTACGACACCCCGATTCCCGGCTACCGGACCCATACCGTGAACAACCTGCGCCTGTGGTCGGCACGCGCCTCGCGCGACTTCAATCTCCAGTACTTCAACGAGGGCGACTACATCGGCGCGCTCCAGGCCCAGATCGAATCCGAGAACCTCTCGCGGGTCCTGTACCCGGACGATACCAGCGCCGGCGGACGTACGCTGCGCCTGAAGCAGGAGTATTTCTTCGTCAGCGCCTCGCTGCAGGACATCCTGCGCCGCTTCCTCCAGCATCACGAGCGATTGGAGGAGTTTCCCGACAAGGCGGTGATCCAGCTCAACGACACCCACCCCTCCATCGCGATCCCGGAGCTGATGCGCCTGTTCCTGGACGAGCACCGGATGGAGTGGGATGCGGCCTGGGACCTGACCACGCGCGTGTTCGCCTACACCAACCACACCCTGATGCCCGAGGCCCTGGAGACCTGGCCGGTGACGCTGCTCGGCGATGTGCTGCCGCGGCATCTGCAGATCATCTTCGAGATCAACCGCCGCTTCCTGGTCCAAGTCGCACAGCGCTGGCCCGGCGACGACGACCGGCTGCGCCGCATGTCGCTCATCGACGAGAAAAACGGGCGGCGCGTGCGGATGGCACACTTGGCGATCGTCGGCAGCCGAAAGGTCAACGGCGTCTCGCGCATCCACAGCGAGCTGATGACCCACACGGGGTTCGCGGACTTCGCCGCCCTGTGGCCGGACAAGTTCGTCAATATCACCAACGGCGTGACCCCGCGCCGCTGGTTGCACCACGCCAATCCGCCGCTCACGCAACTGCTGATCCGGCGCATCGGGCGCGGCTGGATCACCGACCTCGACCAGCTCTGCGCGCTCCGCCCGCTGGCCGCGGACCCCGAAATGCAGGACGCCTTCCGGGAAGTGAAGCACGCCAACAAGGCCCGCCTCGCACGCATGATCGGCGAGCGACTGGGGCTCACCGTCGACACCCGCTCGCTGTTCGATGTGCAGATCAAGCGCATACACGAGTACAAGCGCCAGATCCTCAACGTGCTGCACGTGATCGCGCGCTACAACCGGCTGCGCGACGGGGCCGCGTCGGATGCAGTCCCGCGCACGGTGATCTTCAGCGGCAAGGCCGCCCCGGGCTACCGCATGGCGAAGCTCATCATCGAACTCATCCACGGCGTGGCGAACATCGTGAACCGGGATCCGGCGGTCGGCGACCGGCTGCGGGTGGTGTTCATTCCCAACTATGACGTGACCACCGCCGAGGACATCATCCCCGCCGCGGAACTCTCGGAGCAGATCTCCACCGCCGGCACCGAGGCCTCCGGGACCGGCAACATGAAACTCGCGATGAACGGGGCACTGACCATCGGCACCCTGGATGGGGCGAACATCGAGATCGGCGAGGCGGTGGGCTGGGAGAACCTCTTCATCTTCGGACACCGCAGTGAAGAGGTGCAGGCGTCGCGGCGCGAGGGCTACGATCCGACCGCCTGTCTCGCGCGCAGCCCGGAACTGGCGCGCGCCGTGGAGATGATCGCCGGGGGCTTCTTCTCACCGGCCGCGCCGCGCCGCTTCCGCCCGCTCGTGGAATCCCTGACCCGGGGCGGCGATACCTATCTGGTACTCGCGGACTTCGACCCCTATCTGGAAGCCCAGGCGCGCGTCGACGCCCTGTACCGCGACCCTGCGGAGTGGAACCGCCGGGCGATCCTCAACGTCGCCGGCATGGGCCGCTTCTCCAGCGACCGCACCGTCCGGGACTACATCCGGGAGATCTGGGGAATACGCCCCGTCGTCCACGATTGAGGGGGCGGGGCGAACACCGGCCGGGGCCGTCGACCATCCCAACGGGGCCGGAACCTCGCCCGTCGGCGGCGGGGCGAGCCCCGCCCTACACCATCCGCGACCGAGCCCGGCCGGGGCCGTATCCTCTAGCGCCTCATGGAATCGAAGAACCCGGCGTTGGTCTTGGTGGCCTTGAGCTTGTCGAGTATGAACTCCATGGCGGCGAGTTCATCCATCGGATGGAGCAACTTGCGCAGGATCCACATCTTCTGCAGCTCCTCCGGGTCGGTGAGCAGCTCCTCGCGCCGGGTGCCGGAACGGTTGATGTTGATCGCCGGGTAGACGCGCTTCTCGGAGATGCGCCGGTCGAGGTGGAGTTCCATGTTGCCGGTGCCCTTGAACTCCTCGTAGATCACGTCGTCCATGCGCGAGCCGGTTTCGATCAGCGCGGTGGCGAGAATCGTGAGGCTTCCCCCCTCCTCGATGTTGCGCGCGGCGCCGAAGAAACGCTTGGGCCGCTGCAGGGCGTTGGCATCGACGCCGCCGGTGAGGACCTTCCCGGAAGCCGGGACCACGGTGTTATAGGCGCGCGCCAGACGGGTGATCGAATCCAGCAGGATCACCACGTCGCGCTTGTGTTCGACCAACCGCTTGGCCTTCTCGATCACCATCTCGGCGACCTGCACGTGGCGCGTCGCCGGCTCGTCGAAGGTGCTGGAGATGACCTCGCCGCACACCAGACGCCGCATCTCCGTGACCTCCTCGGGGCGCTCGTCGATGAGCAGCACCATGAGGTGGATCTCCGGGTGATTGGCGGCGACCGACTGCGCGATGTTCTGCAGTATCATCGTCTTGCCCGCCTTCGGCGGCGAGACGATCAGCCCGCGCTGGCCCTTCCCCACGGGCGAGACGAGGTCGATGATGCGTGCGGTGATGTCCTCGGTGCTGCCGTTTCCGCGCTCGAGCGTCATCCGCTCCGTGGCATGCAGGGGCGTGAGGTTCTCGAACAGCACCTTGTTCCTGGCGTTCTCCGGCGGCTCGAAGTTGATCTGAGCCACCTTGAGCATCGCGAAGTAGCGCTCGCCCTCCTTGGGGGGGCGGATGGTGCCGGAGACGGTGTCGCCGGTGCGCAGACTGAAACGCCGGATCTGGCTCGGGGAGACGTAGATGTCGTCGGGTCCCGCGAGATAGGAGCTGTCGGCCGAACGCAGAAACCCGAAACCGTCCTGGAGGATCTCCAGCACGCCGTCGCCGAAGATGTCCTCGCCGTTGCGCGCCTGGGACTTGAGGATCGCGAAGATGACGTCCTGTTTGCGCGAGCGCGCCATGCCCTCGACGCCGAGGGATTGCGCCAGGCCGATGAGTTCCGATGCGGTCTTCTGTTTAAGTTCCGTAAGGTTCATGTCAGGGTGCCATTCGACCGGGGCCGGGCGGGTGCGCGGAAAACGAAAGGGTTGGGGAACGATTGCGAAACGGGTCGGGGTACGATCGGCACGGCATGCGCCGGGCCGACCGCTCTCCGCCTGCGGACTCTATCACCTCGCGCGATCCCGATCCAGGGATCCGGCCCATGCGACGAACTCACAGGTTGCTGTCCAGAAACGCGGCGAGTTGGGCTCGGGAGACCGCGCCCACCTTGGTGGCCTCGACGTTGCCGTTCTTGAACAGCATCAGGGTCGGGATGCCGCGGATGCCGTACTTCGGCGGCGTGGCCGGGTTCTCGTCGATGTTGAGCTTGGCGATGCGCACCCTGCCGGCGTACTCACCGGCGATCTCGTCGAGGATCGGCGCGATCATCTTGCAGGGGCCGCACCACTCGGCCCAGTAGTCCACCAGGACCGGGGTCCCGGATTTCAGGACTTCGTTCTCGAAACTGTCATCCGTCACATACACGATGTTCTCGCTCACGTCGTCTGCCTCCAGGATGCATTTCGTCTTTTGCGACCTTAGCAAGGCGCACGCCAAACCGGCGGAGCCGGTACTGCTCGGTAACCGTGAGGGATCGGAAACGGCGCTTCGTGCCATCCCCGGATCGCACGGGACCCGCATTCAGACCGATCCCCCCGCCGCGAAGTGCGACCGCCCCGGATAACCGCGCTCCGCGCTTCCCGGGCTACTCCGACAGTCCCTTGCCTGCGATGGGCCGATATCCGAAGGGAGCGACTGCCCGGTGAATCCGGGCGCTGGACGGGATTTTTGCTAAGGTCTTTTAGGATAGCGCGGTTCATTTCAACCCAAAGCCGTTGGTTTTTCAAGTCCACTCTCGCCCCCAGTTGCGGTATGCTGTCGAACCTATGAGCAAGAATCCCCTGACGGACGTCCCATTCTCCCGCTTCGACCTGCCCGTTCCGATATCTCAAGGCATTGAAGAAGCGGGGTTTGTATACTGCACCCCGATCCAATCCCGAACTCTGCCCCTGGTCCTGGCCGGACGCGACGTGGCCGGCCAGGCGCAGACCGGGACCGGAAAAACGGCCGCATTCCTGATCGCAACGCTGAACCACCTGTTGCGTCACCCGCGCACGCAGCCGCCGGAGTGCCCGCGCCCCCGCGCACTGATTCTCGCGCCCACCCGGGAACTGGCGATCCAGATCCATCGCGACGCCGAGGTGCTCAACCGCCACTGCGGACTGCGCCTGGGCCTCGCCTACGGGGGCACCGGCTACGAGAGCCAGCGCGAGACCCTCAAGGCCGGCGTGGATATCCTCATCGGGACGCCCGGACGCATCATCGATTACTTCAAGCAGCACGTGTTCGACCTCAAGGATGCCCGGGTGGTGGTGCTCGATGAGGCCGACCGCATGTTCGACCTGGGCTTCATCCGCGACATCCGCTTCCTGCTGCGCCACTGCCCGGCGCCGGAGCAGCGCCTGAGCCTGTTGTTCTCGGCGACCCTGTCCTTCCGGGTGATGGAACTGGCCTACGAGCACATGAACAACCCGGAGCTGGTGCAGGTGGAACCGGAGAAGCTCACGGTCGATCAGGTCCGCCAGCGCGTCTATTACACCGCCAACGAGGACAAGATCCCGCTTCTGCTCGGCCTGCTGGGGCACATGGATCCGAGACGCAGCATCATATTCGTGAACACCAAGCGCGACGCGGAGCGCGTGGAACGCTACCTGGAGGCCAACGGCTTCCACGCCGGGATGCTCTCCGGCGACGTCCCGCAGCAGAAGCGCCAGCACCTGCTGGCCCAATTTCTCGGCGGCAATCTCCCGGTGCTGGTGGCCACCGACGTGGCGGCACGCGGGCTGCACATCCCGGACGTCACCCACGTCTTCAACTTCGACCTGCCGCAGGATGCGGAGGACTATGTGCACCGCATCGGGCGCACCGCGCGCCTCGGCGCCGAGGGCGACGCCATCAGCTTCGCCTGCGAGCGCTACGCCTACTCGCTGCCGGACATCGAAAACTACATCGGCCAGAAAATCCCCCGGGAGCCGGTCGAGCCGGCGATGCTCGTGACCCCCATCGCCCCGGCACGGCGCGAACGGCGCCCGCACGAAGCGGGCCGCGGGGGTGACCCGCAGCGCCGGCATCGGACGCGCAGTTCCTCGGCCTGAGCACCGCCGCCGTGGTCCCCGTGGCGTGGAACGAGGCGGTGCCGGACATCCTGCGCCGGCTGCAGGATGCGCGCCGGCTGCGGGCGGGATTGAACCTGCTGCTGATCCTGGCCATCGCCCACGGGCTGGCGACCCTCACCTGGCTGCTGGCACCGGCGCCGCGCGCCGTCCCTCCCCCGCCGCAGACGGCGGCGGCTCCGACGGTCCGTGACCTGGGACCGGACGATGCACGCATCGCCGCCCTGCACCTGTTCGGGGTCGCACCCCGGGAAGGCGCGGCGGGCGCCCCCATCAACGCCCCGGAGACCACCCTCAAGCTGGTGCTCAACGGCGTGCTCGCGGCGACCGACATCCAGGCGGCGCGGGCGATCATCCGCACACCCGACGGCACCGAGAAACCCTACCGCGTGGGCGATCTCCTGCCCGGAAACGCGATTCTCAAGGAGATCTACCCGGACCGGGTGCTGCTCGAGCGCAACGGACGCTACGAAACGCTGCCGTTGCCGCGCGGGCAGGGCGGAAACCTCGGCGCACCGGCGCGCACCGGGACCGATCCGGCGCTGGCACGCAAACTGCGCACCTATCGCCGGCGACTGGTGTCCAATCCCGGCTCCGTGTTCCGGTTGCTGCGGCTGATCCCCACCCGCCAGGACGGACAGTTCGTGGGCTTCCGCGTCTATCCCGCGCGCGACCGGGCGCTGTTCGCGCGCGTCGGGCTGCGGCCCGGGGATCTGGTCACCGCGGTCAACGGCATCCCGCTCGACGACGCGCGCAACAGCATGCACGCGCTGCAGGCGTTGCGCAGCGCGAACTCGATCCAACTCTCGGTGCTGCGCGGCGGCCGACCGGTCAGCCTCAACCTCGACCTCAACCCGTAGCCTACGCGGCAAGGGAATCCCCAACGTCGTCGGCGGGGCCAGCCCCGCCCTACAGATCCATGACAGCCGCGGGGCACGGTAGGGCCGGGCTCGCCCGGCCGACATCGCCAAAACTCGAATCACAATCGAAACCCCGAACACCGTCGGCGGGTCGAGGCCCGCCCCACAGGGGATGCCGCCCCGGCGGGGCGGGTCCCGCCCCACGGAACCCATGACGAGCGCGGGACACGTAGGGCCGGGCTCGCCCGGCCGACGTCGTGGAACCACGCATCGACCCGCCCTTCACGAGGGGCCGCCGCGCGAGCCCTCCAGGATCTGCACGGCCAGGGGTTTGGTCGCCTCGCCGACGTAGAGCGAGCGATGCGGGAACGGGATCTCGATACCCTCGCGGTCGAAGGCCTGCTTGACGCGGCGCAGGAACTGGCGCCCCACCTCCCACTGCTTGATCGGTCGCGTGCGGATGCGGCCCTTGATGATCACGGCGGAGTCGGCGAGCTGGTCGACACCGAAGATCTCCACGTCATCGATCAGCAGCGGCCCGAAGTACTCGTCGGCGCGCAGCCCCTTGGCCACCCGGTGCAGGACCTCGACCACGTGATCGGTATCCTCCTTATAGGCGACACCGATCTCGAAGACGTACGCCGACCATTCCTTGGTCAGGTTGGAGAGACTGTTGATGGTACCGTTGGGGAAGATATGCACAATACCGGACAGATCGCGCAGGATCAGGGTGCGGAAGTTGATCGCCTCGACCAGACCGCCGGTGCCGTTGACCACCGCCACGTCGCCGACCCGCACCTGATTCTCCAGGATCAGAAAAAAGCCGGAGATGACGTCGCGCACCAGATTCTGGGCGCCGAAGCCGACCGCCAGACCGGCGACTCCGGCGCCGGCCAGGATCGGGCCTATATTGATCCCGATCTGGCCGAGGATGATCAGTACCGCCATGATCCAGATCACCAGCACCACACCCTGGCGCAGCAGGCGCACCAGGGTCTCGGCACGCTTGCGCGCCTCCAGCGCGCCCTCGCCCTGCGCCGCGGCGCGCCGTTCCAACTCCTGTTCGAAACGCCGGAACGCGGAGTGCAGCACCGCGATCAGCACGCGGGCGATCACCAGGACCAGCACCACGCGCAACACCCCGGCGCCGACGGCGCCCCAGTCCACACCCGCGAAATACTGCATCAGTCGTTCGATCGGCAGGTTCATATCGCATTCCCCGGGTTGTGCGGCGGCCTTCGCCGCGCATCGCACCACCGGGCGCCGCGCGGGCGCCGCGCTTTCACCTTACCATTATTCGCCGCACCGATCCGACCGGGCCGGCCGGGCCTCGAGGCGGGCACACCGCACGAATCTTCCGCAACGGTGAACCACCCGTGCCTCGTAGCGGCGACAACGATCGTGCAGGGTCGGGATACGGCCCGGCGGTCCACGCCCGGGATCCGTCGATTCCGGGGGCGTGCGCTCAACCGGGGCGCGGCACGAGGAAGCGCCGGCCCGCGTAGCGCAGGACGAGGCCGCCGGAGGTGATCTCCTCGAGCACCTCGCCGCCGGGCAACTGCTGTCCCTCGCGGTATTTGTGCAGGTTGATCAGGACCCAGCGCAACGCCCGCCGCGGCGAGTAGACGTACACCTCGATATTCAGCTTCGGGAGCTGGGCGCGGAAACTCGCGGGCAGATCGTCCAGGCGCGGCACCGGTAGGGCCGCCGGGCGCGGTGCCGGGGGCGCGGCGACGCGGACGGGCGCAACGGCGCGGACGAGCGGCCGGGAACGCGGTGCGGGCGGCGGGGCCGGCGAGGGGTGCGCCACCGCGCGCGGGGGGCG